>DATFFM010000185.1:0-45649 GCA_035250005.1 Vicinamibacterales bacterium
CGGCGGAGGGGCCGCCGTCCACCAGAGCACATCGTTGAGGCGGAGCTTCTGCGCGATCTCGATGCGCAGAGAGCGCGCCGGCTTCACCCAGCGGCTCGCCGGATGCTGTCGTTCGAGCCGTGAGATGGTCTGGACGGCGGCCGCGAGATCCCGCGCCTGGTGCTGGCTGTGCGCCAGCCAGAAGAGCGCTTCGTCGCGGTTCCGCTCCTTGGCGTCCCCGGCAGCCGCCTTCAACTGCTCGATCGCGCGTTCCCATTGCTCGTCGGCGATGAAATCCTTCGCGCGCTCGAGCCGCGGCGACTGGAGCGGCTCGACATCCGCGCGCGCGGGTGCGGCCAGCACGATCGCCGCCAGACCGGCGAGCATCCATATCTGCGTCTTCTTCATGGCACCAGTCCTGTCGTTCCAACCACATCCATCTTCTGCACGAGACCGCGCTTGCGGATCAACCGCTGGATCTGGGGCAAAGCCGAATCGTCGGTGGCTTCCGCCATCGATGTCTGCAGGAGCACGAGCTCCAGATCGCGCATGACGCCCGCAAGCGATGTCAGGCCGCGCTGCTCGGCCGCCATCCGGTACAGGCGCGTATCGTTCAGCAGCGAGGTCGCGAGCTCGCGCTCATAGGCCCAGTCCGAACTCTCGCCCGCTCCCGGGTCTTTCGCCGCCAGACCGAGCACGACGAGCTTCGACCGCTCGAAATGCCGTGCGCCAACCGCCGCCAGCCCCGCCTGAATCGGCGCCGCGTCGTCGTCGGCCACGGCGCCGGCGATCCGCGCTGGTGCGAGCGTGCCGTCGGTCTCGACCGTACGGCGGCCCGCCTGGGACGCAAAGAACACGCTGATAGCCACGATCGCGAGCAGTGCGGCCGAGGCGAGCAGGCGGACGAACGGTCTCCGCGGCACTATCGTCCGCGCCTTGAACGGCACGGGAACGCGCGCGATGGCGTCGCTGCGGACCGCGTCATCGAGTCGTTGCATGAAGACCGACCAGTCGCCCGACGGCGGCCCCGAAACGTCGGGCCGCGCCGACAGCGCGACGCGGATCACTTTGAGCTCCTCGAGCGCGCCGGAGCATTCGCGGCACTGCCGCAAGTGGTCGTCGATGCGCGCGCGTTCGGCCCCCTCCAGCTCGCCGTAGAAATAGAGCTCGATCGTCCCCGCGTCCTGGACGGTGCACACGCTCATGCCCCACCTCCCGCAGTGACGTTGGCCAGCGTCAGCGCCTGCCGCAGCCGGTGCACGGCCGCATGCAGCTGACGCTTGACCGTCCCCTCGGCGAGCCCGAGGGCGGTCGCGATCTCTCCGAGCTTCAGCCCCTGATGATGCCGCATGATGAACACGACCCGCTGCCCGGGCGGCAGCCGCTGGATCTCGGCTTCCAGCACTTCGCCGAGCTCACCCGCGTAGGCACGTTCTTCCGGTCCGGGCGCTTCTTCTGGTGTGTTCAACATTCTGTGTTCGGCTTCTTCCCCGAATGGCGCAGCGCTCGCCGGCGACTGCCGGCGACGATGATCGATACAGGCGTTCATGACGATCCGGTACATCCATGAGGTCAGCTGAGCGTCCTGCCGGAAGCGCGCGAGTGACCTGTAGACCTTGATGAATACCTCTTGCGTGATGTCTTCCGCGTCGTGGTGATTGCCGGCAAACTGATAGGCGACGCGGTACACCATCGAACGGTGACGTTCCACGAGCGAGTGGAAAGCCGAATGGTCCCCGGCCGCGGCCAGGGAGATCAGGTCCGTATCAGGCGGCGTCATTAGGTGATCGGCGGCTCTCCGCTCGCACGCGTCGTGTCAGCAATATGACGCAGGTCGTGGCGGGAAAGTTGAGCGGCAACCGCCCCGCACTGGCCGAGGCAGCCGAATTGCACGCGCCCTGCGTCTAAACCACAGCTTCACATCACCGTTCAACCTGGCACAAACCCTGTTCTTTTGAGGAGATCGCGATTGATTCGGACATTTTTTGTCAGCGCCTGCCTCGCCGCGCTCGCGGCGCTCACTCCGGCCGCGGCCTTCGCTCAGTCGGCGGCCGAGCCGAACACGGTAACCGCTACACCATTTCTCAGCGTTTCGTTCGGCACCTCGAACGACCTCGGCAGCAGCCTCGGGATGGGCGCGGCCGTCGGCTATGACTGGACGAAGAACCTCGGCTTCGAGCTCGAGTTCGGCCGGGTCTTCGACGTGGCGGGCGACGACGACAACCTCGACTGGCCGTTGACGAACATCAGCGCCAACGTCATCTATCACTTCGACGTCCCCCGCGTGACCCCCTATGCCAGTGCCGGCCTCGGGTGGGAGCGGTCCAACCCCGATTATGAGTCCCTGGAGGGGGTGGACCCCGTCCAGGAGTCCACCACCGAGGTGGCCTGGAACATCGGCGGCGGCGTGAAGGTTCCAGTCGGGGATCGCATGCTCGCGCGGGCCGATCTGCGCCGCTTCCAGGTCAACGACCTTGCGCCGGATCATTGGCGCCTGTATGGGGGCTTGACGTTCTGGATCAAGCGGTAGGTCCAAAAGGGGTTCCAAGAGGTTCCAAGGGGTTCCAAGGGGTTCCAAGGGGGTAGTGTCTGAATCCTGCGTTGGTCGCCATTTGCCGAACGGCTGCCGGTAGCGTACCGTGTGCTTATGGCCGATCCCGCTTCGATAGACGCCTTAAAAAACATCATTGCCGAACTTGAGACGTTGCTCTCTACCACGACGCCACTGCCAGAGAACAGAACGGCCCGGTGCCTCGAACTGCTTCGGGCGGCGGCGGCGCTCACGGAGGATTTGCATCGCTCTGCGGCGTCAAGAACGCTGGCGTAATTGAAGATCCCATCGTCTCTGTTTCCGGTTGGCTGGACCGCGCAATGTGCATTCGTAACGCTGATCAAAAACCTCCAGCGTTAATGGAGTCCGAGCGGCGTAGAAGATTATGAGCTGATCCGTCACGCTCTCGTCTTCAATTACGATCCAGCAATCAGCTCCGTACGTGCCATGTGGAATCGTTGCCTCTTCTGCTCGATCCTGCGTCGGTTGCAACGTCAACTCGTTTTCATAAGGGTGGATCGTTACCTCACCCTTCGCCAGCAGTTCATCGCCGTTCATCAGCAATCCAGGGGCCGTGACTGGCTCCCGGTAAACACGTTGTTTCATAGGGTTTATCCTCCTACGGCTGACCGGCGTAATTGATATGTTATCCTTGATTGTGCCTAGGCGCCTAAGCTCCAAGCCCATACCGGCCGATACAGACAGTAACGTGGTACCCTTCCCGGCGCCGGTGAAGGTGAAGAATCCGGCGGCGGTCGCGTTGGGGAAGCTCGGCGGCTCCAAGGGCGGCACGATCCGGGCGCAGAAGCTCTCGGACGAAGAAAAAATAGCCATCGCTCGGAAGGGTGGCCTTGCCCGGCAAGCGATGGCTCGGTTGAAGAAAGAGGCGGAGGCTAACGCCTCACGCCGTGGAGGTAGCAGCTAGCGTCGTGTAATGGTATTTCGACCACGATAATCACGTCCCCTACTCCAATAGTGATCGTGATGCACGTGGCCGAGAACCGAATGCCTACGGTCCCGTTGCCCACATCGGACACCTCCTTTCCGAAACGCCCGTTCTGCCAGCGGGCGTTTCATTTTGCAGAATCCGCCGAAACCTCGATACGCACCGGTCTGGTGTTGTTGTCGCCGTTCTTGTAGATCCAGTCGAACAACATCGCGGCCGTTCGGAGCCACTTCACCCGCTCCGCTGTCGGCCAGTCAGCGCCTTCGTTCGGAAGTTCCTTCAGCAAGCCCGCGATGAACGGATGCCGGCCGCCGCCGTCACCGCCGTCGCCTTTGTGTTTGTCCTGCGGCTTCTGCTCATCCGGAGCACGCGGCGGCTGGTGAGGACCTGTCGGTGGGAGCCCCCCCGTCGCAGGCAGCACGAGCCGGTCTGTTCCGTACGCGAAGAATCCCGCCTGTTGCGCGGACTTTTGAAACACCTGCCTTGCACGCTCGGCGGCCTTTCTGACGACTCCAAGGTTGGCCATCTCTGTTTCGAGGCCAGATGCCGGCGGCAGCGTTCCGCCTTTATGGTTCTCGAAGATGGCCCGATACAGCGGGACGTTCAAAAACGCCTGAGCCCTTGCCGCCTTCTCCGCTTTCGGATCGTTGATCTGTCGGCCGAGGTCAGTCAGCGTGACGTTCCCCTGGCCGAGTGTCACCAAACCGAAGGTCTTGGCGGCTGAGTACATGAGGCGGAAGCCGCCGCCCTTCACCGCCACACCTAGTTCCGCAGCGAGCTGTTCCAGCGTCAGCGTGGTGCCGCTCTTGTTGTGGATGCCCTTGGCGACGCGCACCGCGTTGTCGAGGTCTGCCCACGGAAATGCGATTGTTGATACCCTCTGCTCGTCCCCGCCGCCGTCTTCCGAGTCCGGAGCCTCGGCGCGTTCCTCAACTGCCATACGTTTAGCCCTCCTTAACAGACTCAACAAGATTAACACATTCGTGGGCGCGTCAAGAAGTATTTAGAAATGCCCAAACGAGCCCATTAAGACCTTGACAAGCTTAGGCGTTTAAGCTGATAATCTCGGCCATGGCGACCAACGCACTTCAGGCAGTTCTGGGCAGGCCCCTGTGCTGTGAGCGGCACTGCGGTCGTTACGGTAAACACCGTAACGGTGCGCAGCGGTTCCGCTGTGCGCTATGCGGCAAGACGTTCACGGAGGCTCACCAGCGGTTGCTCGGCTCCATGACCGTTGACGAAGACAAGGCCCTGCTCGCCCTACAGCTTTTGGTCGAAGGCAATTCGATCAGGTCCACCGAACGAATCACTGGCATCGACCGGAACACGATCATGCGCTTGCTGGTACTGGCTGGCGAGCGGTGCGAACGGTTGATGACCGAGCGGATTCAGAACCTGCCTGTTGAGCACCTGGAGTGTGACGAGATCTGGGGCTATGTCGGCTGCCACCAGAGGCACGTCACGTCCGACATGGAACAGCCCGACCTACGCGGCGACCAGTACACTTTCATCGCCCTTGAAGAGCGCACGAAGATGGTGATGGCATGGCACCTCGGCAAGCGCGACGGCATCAACACGGAGCGGTTTATCGCCAAGGTGCGCCACGCAACGAACGCGGATCGGATGTTTGACGTGAGCACGGACGGGTTCGCGCCTTACGAACGCGCCATTGATGGCGGCCTTTGGGATCGCGCGAACCATGCCCAGATAGTGAAGCTGTTCTCACATCACGTTGAACAGGGGCGCGAGCGTTACAGCCCGGCACGTTTCGTCGCCGTTGCGAAGGACGCCGTGATCGGTACACCCGATCTGGACCGTGCAAGCACCTCGCACGTCGAACGCAAAAACGGATCGCTCCGTCAGTGGTGCAAGCGCCTGACGCGCCTGACGTACGCGTACAGCAAGAAATGGGAGCACCTCCACGCAGCGTTGGCGCTCCATTTCGCGTACTACGATTTCTGCCGCGTGCATCGCAGCCTGCGAGTCACGCCCGCAATGGAAGCCGGTGTGACGGATCACGTGTGGAGCATCAAGGAACTGGTCGGCTGATCGCCGCAAAGGGAAGGACAATGGAACACCTAAGGGCGCGTGCGCGTGCGGCGATATTGGGTTTCGGTCGCCGTGTACGCGAGCGCCGATTGGACGCAGGCATCTCGCAAGCCGAACTTGGACGCCTGGCGCACTTGAGAAAGAAGTGTATCGGGGAGATCGAGCGCGGCAATACGAATCCATCGCTTCAATCGATGGCGCGCGTGGCGAGCGCGCTGGATTGCAGCCTGACGGATCTTCTTCCACGCGGGAAATCGTTTGAGCTTGACGTCTCGTTTCGTGCTGACGAGGTGCGTCGCGCGCAAGACGCGCTGGCCGCGCTCAGCTCCGTGCTAAAACCGCGTAGCCGGACGCGTCGGTCCGGACTATGACAACCAGTAACCGATTACAAGGCCAACCCATCCAGCGGCCATCTTTTGTGTCCCCTCCGATAATGCAGCATGAAAGAAGAAGTTAGGCGCGGTCAAAGCGAGGATTCCGGCAACCAAAACGATGACGCTGACAAGAATCTGCATGACGGCATTGACCTTCGGATTCTGGCTAGGCATCTAGCGACTCCTCCGTCTCACCTTTGAAAATTCTAATCGTGCGCTTCACTCGGTTGCCAACGTACGGATCGAGAAAATCCAACCGCAAGATCCGTCCGATCTTGCCCTGAATCGTGTTGCTGGCCCGTTCCCACACTACGAACAATGCGAGCGCCGAAGCGGTCGACACGAATGAGTTCGCTTTGCCTTGTAGTGACAATAATTGTTGGATGGCAGGTTGTACAAACAAGGCGAAGGTCACTGCTACGAGAGCGATCTCGAGAACTGTCAAGACCGGGTTCCACACACTTGGTCTTTGCTCTCCAGACGCGCGTTCGCGAGCACGAACGATGTCGGCGTAATCTGGAATAGGAGAAATCTCCGAATGCGCCGGCCTCTCAGGTGGGGTTCTGAGAACGGCCACTGTTCGTCGTAATTTGCTGAACATGGGCCACCTTGCCTTGGGGCAGTCTACACGACTTCATATATACATGAGGTGCTGGCCAATTTCCGGACCTGGCCCCAACCACACTGCGGACCAACGCAGGCTTCAGACACTACCTCCAAGGGGTTCCAGGGGGTTCCAGGGGGTTCTGGGTTCTCGCACCTGGAACCCCAGAACCCAGACCCAGAACCCAGAACCCAGAACCTTTGGAACCCCTTGGAACCCGTTGGAACCCCTTGGAACCTTTATACTGGAGAGATGCTCGCACATGCGAAGACCGCCTATACCGTGGCCAATGCGCTGAGACGCAACGTCGCCATCATCGCCCACGTCGACCACGGCAAGACGACGCTGGTCGACGCCCTGCTCTTTCAAAGCGGGACGTTCCGCGCCAACGAGCGCATCACGGAACGGGCGATGGACAATACCGACCTCGAACGCGAGCGCGGGATCACGATTCTGGCGAAGAACACCGCCGTCCATTACAAGGACCTCCTCATCAACATCGTCGATACGCCGGGCCACGCCGATTTCGGCGGCGAGGTCGAGCGCGTGCTCGCGATGGTCGACGGCGTGCTGCTGCTGGTGGACGCCTCCGAGGGGCCGCTGCCCCAGACCCGCTTCGTGCTGCGGAAGGCGCTCGAGCGCCGGCTGACGCCGATCGTCGTGATCAACAAGATCGATCGGCCCGACGCGCGGATCCAGGAGGTCGTCAACGAGGTCTTCGACCTCTTCATCGACCTCGACGCGACCGAAGAGCAGCTCGACTTTCCGATCCTCTACACCAGCGCCCGAGCCGGCACGTCATCGGTGTCGATCGACAAGCCTGGCGAAGACCTTCGTCCGCTGTTCGAGGCGATCGTGGACGCGGTCCCGCCGCCGAAGGGGGACCCCGACGCGCCCCTGCAGATGCTCGTGGCCAACCTCGATGCGAGCGACTATCTGGGCCGCATTGCGATCGGCCGTATCTTCAACGGACGGGTGAAGATCGGCGATCTGGTCGCGGTCTGCAAGCTCGACCGGCGGGTGCAGGAGACCAGAGTCACGAAGCTGTTCGCGTTCGATGGCCTCAAGCGGGTGGACATCACCGAGGCCGCCGCCGGCGACATCGTGTGCCTGGCCGGGATCGAGGACATCACCATCGGGGAGACGATCGCCGACGTCGAGCACCGTCAGGCGATGCCCGTCATCGCGATCGACGAGCCCACCGTGTCGATGGTCTTCGGCGTCAACACCTCGCCGATGTCGGGCCGCGACGGCACCTTCGTGACCTCGCGACAGATCAAGGACCGGCTCGACCGGGAGCTCCTGGGGAACGTCTCGATCCGCGTCGAGCCAACCGACACGCCCGAGCAGATGAAGGTGCTCGGCCGCGGCGAGCTCCAGCTCTCGATCCTGATCGAGATGATGCGGCGCGAGGGCTTCGAGCTCCAGGTGTCGCGCCCCGACATCGTCACCAAGGAAGTGGACGGCAAGATCGTCGAGCCGGTCGAGGATCTCGTGATCGACGTCGCCGAAGAGTTCCAGGGGGTCGTCATCGCGGCGATCGGGATCCGCAAGGGGTCGATGACCAAGATGGTGAATCACGGGAGCGGACGCGTGCGGCTGGAGTTCAAGATCCCCGCCCGCGGCCTGATCGGGTTCCGGTCGCAGTTCCTGACCGATACCCGGGGCACCGGGATCATGAACACCCTGTTCGCCGGGTGGGAGCCCTGGCACGGCGCGATCGCAGCGCGCGCCACCGGGGCGCTCGTGGCCGACCGTCAGGGCGTCGCCACGGCATTCGCGATCTGGAACCTGCAGGAGCGCGGGGAGATCTTCATCGAGCCGACCACTCCCGTGTACGAGGGCATGATCATCGGCGAGAACGCGCGCGCCGCCGACATGGACGTCAACGTCACGAAGGAAAAGAAGCAGACCAACATGCGGTCGTCCGGGGCCGACGAAGCCGTCCGGCTGATCCCCCCGCGAAAGCTGGGGCTCGAGCAGGCGGTCGAGTGGATCAACGACGACGAGCTCGTCGAGGTGACGCCGCACAACATCCGCATCCGCAAGCGAATCCTCCAGGCGAACATGAGGCCGAAGAAGAGCGCGGAATAATTCTGAACTCTGAATTGGGAATTGGCGGGCAACAATTCCAAATTCGCAATTCACAGTGTGATGAATCTCACCTGGTTGCCTCGACTCTTGAGAAACTTTTCGAAGTCGGCGAACGAGATCGTCACGCTCGCGGTGTTGATGTTCGGATGAAAGATCAGCCTGTCGGCGGCACGCAGGTCAGCGTCGATGATCACCTGCACGTCGCGGCTGCCTGGGTGCAGCAATCCGAACGGTGACACCGACCCGGGCGTCAGACCCAGCTTCTCCATCAACCGCTCGGCCGATCCAAAGCTCAACCGGTCGTCGCCGATCACTTTGACGAGTTGCTGCAGATCCACGCGCTTGTCCACGCCGACGATGACGAGATAGTGGCGGTTGCCCCTCTTGTTCCGCAGGAACAGATTCTTGACCGGTGTAGCCGGGATGTCGCGCCAGTGACTCTCGACGTCTTCGCTCGTGAACACAGGCGGGTGCTCGTAGGCGTCGTGCGCGATGCCCAGCGCGCGAAGCGCCTCGAACACCGGCTTGGTAAGCTCGTCCATGTGCTGGATTGTACCGGCCTAGAATAGTGGCCGGAGGGCGAGTGCGATGGCGGAGCTCACCAGCCGGTTCGACGAGGCGCTGAAGTACTCGCACGACGTGCACCGTAGTCAGACGCGAAAGGGCAACGGCTCGCCGTATATCGGCCATTTGCTGGGGGTCGCGTCGATCGTCCTCGACGACGGCGGCAGCGAGGATGAAGCGATCGGAGCGCTGCTGCACGACGCGGCGGAGGACCACGGCGGCCGGCAGCGCCTCGAAGAGATCCGGGCCCGGTTCGGCGATCCGGTCGCCAGCATCGTCGAAGACTGCACCGATTCGTGGGAGACGCCCAAGCGCCCGTGGATCGATCGCAAGCGTGAGTACATCGAGCATGCGCGAGCGCTGCCTCTGTCGAGCCTGCGTGTAGCGGCGGCAGACAAGGTGCACAATGCGTATGCGGTCCTTCGCGACCTGCGGAACACCGGTGACCGGGTCTGGGATCGCTTCAACGCACCGGCTGATGACGTGATTGCATATTACGAAAGCCTGGTCCGGTCGTTCCGTCAGGCCGGCGGCGGCAAGCTGGTCGAAGAACTGGAACGCATCGTGAAAGGGATCCAGCGCGAAATGGGCTATTAGTGAAGGAGTCTGGACTTATGAGATTTCGAGTGATTGCCTCGATCCTCCTGGCTGCAGTGGTGTCTGTTCTGCCGATCGCGGCCCAGCAGGCGCCACAGGCCCCGCTGCGGCGGCCCGACATTCACTGGGTGCCGACACCGCCGGCGGTCGTGGACGCCATGTTGAAGCTGGCCGACGTCAAACCGACCGACGTGGTCTACGACCTCGGGTGCGGGGACGGCATCATCGTCACGACCGCGGCGCAGAAGTACGGCGCCCGGGCGGTGGGGATCGACATCGACCCGCAGCGGGTGAAGGAAGCCACCGAGCGCGCGCAGAAAATGGGGGTCTCCGACAAGGTGGAGATCCGGCAGGGGGATCTGTTCGAGGCCGACATCCGGGACGCGACGGTCGTGACGCTCTACCTGCTTCAGTCGCTCAATATCAAGCTGATGCCGAAGCTGAAGAAGGAGCTCAAGCCGGGCACGCGGGTAGTGTCGCAGAGTTTCAGCATGGGCGACGAATGGCCGGCCGAGAAGACGATCGACGTCGACGGCCGTCCGGTGTATCTCTGGACTATTAAGTAACCCTGAAGGGTGCAGGTGCACCCTTCTCCTTTTCACCTACACCACCGCGTACCCCTCCGGCGCATCCTGGCCACCGAAGTACTCCTTCCCCTCGGGACGCCGGATCTTCGAGTGCTGCACGACACGATCACGGCGCAGCCCGCGGAAGTCTTCGACCGACGTCCAGCCGCGCTCCGCATTCGCGTCGAGGAACGCCGCCAGACCCTCGTTGAGCGCCTTGATCACGTTCGGACCGATCGCATGATCGAGCATCGCGGCCGTGCAGACCTGCACGGTGCCGCAACCCAGCAGGAAGAAGCTGAGCGCGTGCGAGAAGTCGGCGACGCCGCCGATTCCAGAGAATTCCTTCTCGGGGAACGCCTGCGTCATCTGCGACATCTTGGCGAGCGACAATGGCAGGATGGCGGGACCGCCGAGACCGCCGCTCGAGACGTAGCCGTCCACGTTGACTTCGAACTCGAGCGTCGCGGGGTCGATCGGGGGAAGCGACGGGAACGTATTCGACGACACGATCGCGTCGGCTCCGGCGGCAAACGACGCCCGGGCTTCTGCCGCAATGTCGGTGGTGGACGGCGTCAGCTTGCACCAGACCGGCACCTTCGCGACCTCCTTCACCACCTTCGTGACCACGGAGATGAGACCGGCGTCCCTGCCGACGTTCGAGCCCATGTCCTGGCGGTCCATGTGCGGGCAGGACAGGTTGAGCTCGAATGCGTCGGCGCCGGCGTCCTGGCAGCCGATCGCCAGCTCCTGCCAGTGGCGCAGTTCTTTGTCGCTCCCCGATCCGGCCATGATCGACGCCACCAGGATCCGGTCCGGGTGCGCCTGCTTGATGCGCGCGATCTTCGGCAGCCACCAGTCGATGGTCTTGTCGGAGATCAGCTCCCAGTTCCAGGAGGAGTGGAGCGCGGAGCCCGGCCGTTTCTGCATCGAGATCCGGGTCGTGGCCGGATCCGTCCGCATGAACTTGGTCTTCGGTCCGGCTACGTTCGTGACCGGGTGCAGACCGATGGTCTTGGTGACGACGCCACCCCAGCCGGCGTCGAAGGCGCGCATGATGTTGCTGTCGGACTCGGTCGGCGGCGCCGACGACAGCAGAAACGGGTTCGTGAAACGAAGCCCCGTAAACGTGACCGACAAGTGGGCGCCCATGGATCCTCCTGAAGGTAGAAGGGCGCATCTTAGCACCTGCCTGCCTTGACACGCCGCGAAAGGGAAAGCTAACGTTTCGAGCGTCGCACATGCGAACCCTCAAGAATTTCATCGGCGGGCAGTGGACTGATTCGCAGAGCGGCAGACGCGTGCCCGATCTGAATCCGGCCGACACGTCCGAGGTGCTGGCCGAGGCCCCCTCGTCGACGGCGGCTGAGGCCGCGGCGGCGTGCGACGCGGCCGCTCGCGCATTCGAGGGTTGGCGCAGAACGCCTGCCCCGGTGCGCGGCCAGATCCTCTACCGGGTCCAGCGCATGATGGAAGACCGCCGGCAGCCGCTGGCCGAAGCGCTCACCCGCGAAGAGGGCAAGACGCTCGGTGAGTCGCGCGGCGAAGTTCAGCGCGCGATCAACGTGATCGAGTTTTTCGCGGGGGAGGCGCGGCGGATCACCGGAGACACGATCCCTTCGGAGCTGCCGAACAATTTCTGCTATACGGTCAAGCAGCCGGTCGGTCCGGTCGCGGTCATCACGCCGTGGAATTTTCCGGTGGCGATCCCGGTCTGGAAGATCGCGCCGGCGCTGGTCTCCGGCAACACGGTCGTCTTCAAGCCGGCGAGCCTGACGCCGCTGACGGCCGCGCTGATCGTCGAGATCTTCGAGGCCTGCGGCCTGCCGCCGGGCGTGCTGAACCTGATCTACGGAGGCGGACGCGAAGTCGGCGACACGATCGTCCGGCATCCGGCGATCCAGGCGGTCTCCTTCACCGGCTCGAACGACGTCGGCGTCGGTCTGTACTCCGCCGCCGCGGCGCGGGGAATCAAGTGCCAGTGCGAGATGGGCGGCAAGAACCCCATCGTGATCCTGGCGGATGCCGACCTGGAGCTCGCCGTCGAGAGCACGATTCAGGGGGCCTTCGGCTCGACCGGCCAGCGCTGCACGGCCACGAGCCGCGCCGTCGTCGAAGAGACGATCGCGAACGAGTTCGTCGAGCGGCTGCAGGCACGCGCGGCCTCGCTGGTGATGGGCAACGGACTCGATCCGAACACGAACATCGGGCCGTCGGTCGATGGCACGCAGCTCGAGACCGTCCTCGAATACGTCGGGATCGGCAGGCAGGAGGGGGCACGCCTCGTCCGTGGCGGCGGGCGGCTCTCCGACAACGGTCGCGAACGCGGCTTCTTCGTCGAGCCCACGATCTTCGATCGGGTGGATCCGGGGATGCGCATCGCCCAGGAGGAGATCTTCGGTCCGGTGCTGGCCGTCATCCGCGCACCCGACGCGAAGTCGGCGCTCGAGACGGCGAACGGGGTCAAGTTCGGCCTGTCGGCATCGATCTACACGAATGACGTGGCCTCGATGTTCCGGTTCGTCGACGAGCTCGAGGCCGGCATCATCCACGTGAACTCGCCGACGGTCGGCGGCGAGGCCCACATCCCCTTCGGGGGAATGAAGGCGACCGGGGTAGGCCTGCGCGAGATGGGCAGCGTCGCGATCGATTTCTACACGGAACTGAAGGTCGTCTACGTCGATTACACCGGCGGCAAGCGGTCAGGCAATCTCTATTAGGAGCATCCATGCCCAAGTACGTCATCGAACGCCACATTCCTGGTGCCGGAGCCTTCACTGCCGAGCAGCTCCGGGGCGTCGCACAGAAATCCAACGAGGTGCTGTCGGCGCTTGGCCCGCGGATTCAGTGGGTTCACAGCTATGTCACCGGCGACATCATCTACTGCGTTTACATCGCGCCGAGCGAAGAGCTGATCCGCGAGCATGCGGTAAAAGGCGGCTTCCCCGCCAACCGGATATCGGAGATCAAGAACATCTTCGATCCCACGTCGTCTGAAAAGCCGCAGGAAGTCAGGAGCTAGGAGCTGTCTCTCCTCATCACGAACGGGCGCATCGTCACGGCGAGCGACGACTACGTCGCCGATGTCTACTGCGACGGCGGCACCGTCAGGGCCATCGGGCGGGATCTGCCGGCGCACCGCTTTCAGGCCGACCGGACGATCGACGCGACCGGACAGTACGTCATCCCCGGCGGTATAGACGTCCACACGCACCTGAACATGCCGTTCGGCGGCACGACCTCCGCCGACGACTTCGAGTCGGGCACGATCGCGGCCGCCTTCGGGGGGACGACGTCGATCGTCGACTTCGCGATCCAGTATCGCGGCCAGACGATGAGGCATGCGCTGGACGACTGGCGGCAGCGCGCCGACGGCAAGGCGGTGATCGACTACGGGTTCCACATGATCATCACCGAGCTGGCAGACGCCGGTCTCGGCGAGATGGACCGGCTCGTCCGCGACGAGGGCATCACCAGCTTCAAGCTGTTCATGGCGTATCCCGGCGTCTTCATGGTGGACGACGCGACGATCTTCAGGGCGCTGCGCCGGACGGGCGCGAACGGCGGGCTCGTCTGCATGCACGCCGAGAACGGCGGGGTAATCGACGAGCTGGTGAAGGAGGCGCTGCGGAAGGGAGAGACGGCGCCGAAATACCACGCGCTGACGCGTCCGCCGGCAGCCGAAGGCGAAGCCACCGGACGCGCGCTCGCGCTGGCGGAGATGGCCGACGTACCGATCTACATCGTCCATCTTTCGGCCGCGCACGCGCTGGAGAAGGTGAAGCAGGCGCGCGACATGGGCCTCCCGGCGTACGCCGAGACGTGCCCGCAATACCTCTTCCTCTCGTACGACAACTACGAGGAGCCTGGATTCAACGGCGCGAAATACGTGATGTCGCCGCCGCTTCGCGAGAAGTGGCACCAGGACGTCCTGTGGAAGGGGCTGTCGAAAAACGACCTGCAGGTCATTTCGACCGACCACTGCCCGTTCTGCATGGCGGAACAGAAGGTGCTGGGAAAGGACGACTTCAGCAAGATCCCGAACGGCGCACCGGGGATCGAGACACGCCTCACCCTCGTCCACGACGGCGGCGTTCGCCAGGGGCGGATCACGATGAACCGGTTCGTGGAGCTGTGCTCCACGACGCCGGCGAAGATGTTCGGCTTGTTCCCGCGCAAGGGGACCATCGCCGTCGGCAGCGACGCCGACATCGTCGTGTTCGACCCGAACCGCGCCGTCACGCTGGGTGTGAAGTCGCTGCACATGAAGGTGGACTACAACCCGTACGAAGGCCGGACCGTCCAGGGATCACCAACCGCTGTGATCTGCGGCGGCGAGGTCGTGATCGACGGCGATCGATTCGTCGGAAAGGCGGGTGCGGGGCGGTTCCTGTCGCGAGGCCCCAGCCAAGCTCCCGCAGGCCTGTAGCGCAGCCCCGTAGCGCAGCCCTTCAGGGCTGCCTCGCCACGCCCCCGTAGCGCAGCCCTTCAGGGCTGCCTCGCCACCCCCCGCAGCGCAGCCCTTCAGGGCTGCCCGCCGGCCCGCCGACCGGCCAATACGGCACGCCGGTTGCCCCTGGCGCATCCATGCTTCCGCGACGTCCGAGACTGAAGAACTTCTCGTACACGGGCCGCTATCGCTATTTCCTCACATTCTGCACGTTTGATCGCTCGCGGATCTTCGTGTCAGACAAGGCGGTGGCTCTCATGTGGTCGCAGATTCTGCGCGCCTCAGCGGAGTGCGCGTTCAACATAATTGCGCACGTGGCCATGCCGGATCATCTGCATGTGCTCGTCGAAGCAATGGCCGACGGGTCAGATCTGAAGCGATTCGCGAGTCTTGCGAAACAGCGATCCGCGTTCGAGTACCGCCGCGTGACGAACCGTCGGCTCTGGCAGCCAAGCTACTACGACCACGTTCTTCGCGATGATGAGTCGAGCCTGCCATTCATTCGTTACATCTTTGAGAATCCGGTCACCGCCGGCCTCGTCCAGCGTTGCGACGATTACCCCTATCTCGGGGCGGGGCCTGTGCCAGTTCCTGAGATGTTGAGAGAGTTGAACGAGGCGGGCGTCGCAGTGTGGCAACCGGCCCAGCCGTGCGCTGTGGCAGCCCTGAAGGGTTGTGCAACGGGTACGGGGCAGCCCTGAAGGGCTGCGCTACGGGGTACGGGGCAGCCCTGAAGGGCTGCGCTACGGGTTACGGGGCAGCCCTGAAGGGCTGCGCTACGGGTACGGGGCAGCCCTGAAGGGCTGCGCTACGGGTACGGGGCAGCCCTGAAGGGCATCTGCATCACGCATTCAGGACTTCTTCTCCGGGAACAGAGTCACCTTGACGTGATTCGCGGGGTTCAGGTACAGCTTGGCGGCCTCCTGGATCATTGCAGGGGTCACCTTCTTGTAGTGCGCCGGTAACTCGAAGAGCGAATCGACCGGCTCGCCGGACTGATAGCGCAGCGACAGCTGCGACGTCCAGTAGCCGTTCTGCTTCGAGTTGGTCTCGAAGTCGCGCAGCAGCTTCTCGCGCGCGTCGGTGACCTCCTTCTCGGTCGGCCCGTTGGCCTTCAGCGTCTCGACCTGCTGCATCGCGGCCTTGATCAGCTCGTTGGTCCGCTCGGGGGCACAGCTGAAATTGATGCTGACGGAATACTCCTTCACCGGGATCTGCGCGTAGCTGGCGCCGGCGCTGACGCCGTAGGTGCCGCCGAGATCTTCGCGCAACGCTTCGTGCAGGCGGGCCTGCAGCACCTCGCCGAGCGCGCGAATCGCGATCCGTTGTTCCTGGTCGTGTTTGAACGGCCCGGTAAAGACGATCGCCGCGCGGCTTTGCGGCTCCACGCCCTTGTCCACGCGCTTCTCGATCACACCCGTGGCGTACCGGATGCCGGTGTCCTTCCACGACTCCTTGCGCCCGGTGGACGGCAGCGAGCCGAGATACCGTTCCACGAGCGGCTTCATGGTTGCGAGATCGAAGCTCCCGACGAACACGAAGCTGAAGTCGCCGGCGTCGGCGAACCGGTCCTTGTAGAACGCCAGCGACTTGTCGAGGTTCATCTGGGCGAGGGTCTCCGGCGTCATCGGCCTGGTGCGCGGGTGATCCCCTCGCAGGGCGGAGGTCAGCGCCTCGCTGAAAAGAAATGCCGGGCTGGCCCGCTGCAGTTCCAGTGAAGGTTTCATCTGCCCCTGCATCACGCTGAACGCCGTCGGATCCGCTCGCGGCTGCGTGAACCGCAGGTGGATCAGCTGGAACATCGTCTCGAGGTCTTTCTTCGACGCCGCGCCGCTGAGGACTTCTTCATACGGGAGAATCGACGCGGCGGCCGAGGCGGTCTTGCCGGTCATCTTCTTCCGGAGCTCGATCAGGCTCAACTTGCCGATGCCGCCGGTGCTGAGGACGGCCGAGGCGCTGCTCGCGGGCACGTAGTCGGCGTCGGAGGCCAGCGACGATCCTCCGTAACTCGTCGCCCGGAACAGGATCTCGTCCTCACGGAAGTCGGTCGGCTTGAGGATCACCTTCACGCCGTTGGCGAGCTGCCACTCCGTGATCCCGAACGCCTCCTTCGCGGCGCTCTTGACGACGGCGCCGGGCGAGGGCAGGGGGTCGAGCAGCGGCGCGGCATCCACGGTGTCGACGTAGGCGGTGATGTCCTCCCGGGCGATCACCGCGCTGCCGACGGCCGCGAGCTGCGCTTCGGCCGGGACCTTGAAGCCGTCCTTCTGGGGCGCGCCCACCGTGATGACGCGGTTGCGGTCGGGCACCCACTCCTTCGCCAGCGCATTGACCTCGGCCAGCGTGATCGCCGGGAGGAAGCGCGTGTAGAGGTCGTGCTCGTAGGCGATGCCCGGCACCGTCTCACCGATGGTGACATGGCGGACCAGCTCGCCCGCGATCGACCCGGCCGGCGTGTTGTCCTTCTCTCTCAAAGCCCGGTCGATGCCGGTCATGAGGTTCACCTTCGTCCGCTCGAGCTCGCCGGCGGTGAACCCGAATCGCACGACCCGCTCCGCTTCCGTGAACAGGACTTCGAGCGTCTTCTCGATCGCGTCCCCCTTCACGAGCGCGCTCAACGTGGAGACGTCCTTGTCGCCGAGAAATCCGCCGCGACTGCCCCCCGCACCGACGAATGGCGCATCCGGCTTCTGCGCGAGCTCCGAGAACCGCGCGCCGAGCATGGCCGAGAAAAGCTGTTCGACCATCTGCTGCCGGTACGCCCCCACGGTCCGTGGATCCCGGGCGGCCAGCTTGCTGTAGATCGAAATGTTGGCCGTCGTGGCCTCCGTGTCGGTCGCGATCGTGTAGAGCGTGCCGGGGTGATCGGGCACCGGATAGTTCGGGCGGGGCTTCGGAGAGACCGACGCAGGGAGCGGCTCGAAGTGCGCCTTGATCATCTTCTCGACCGCAGCGGGATCGAAGTCGCCGACGGCGATCACGGTCATCAGGTCCGGCCGGTACCAATCCTTGTAGAACTGAATCAGCCGGTCGTGCTTGAAGTTGTCGATGACGTCGATGGTGCCGATCGGGATCCGCTCGGCGTAGCGGGATCCCTTGAGCAGAATCGGGAGCTGCTTGTCCTGCATCCTCGCGCCGGCGCCGCGCCGGATCCGCCACTCCTCCTTGATGACGCCGCGCTCCTTGTCGATCTCGGCCGGATCGAACGTCTGCCCGTGCGCCCAGTCTTCGAGGATCAGGAACGACCGGTCGAGCACCTCGGGCTTCTCGGTCGGCACCTGCAGCATGTAGATGGTTTCATCGAAGCTCGTCGAGGCGTTCACGCTGGGTCCGAACCGCATGCCGAGCGATTCCAGGAACTGCACCGTCTCCTGCTTGGGAAAATTCTTCGTGCCGTTGAACGCCATGTGCTCGACGAAGTGCGCCAGCCCCAGCTGATCGCTCTCCTCGACAATCGACCCGACATCGACCACCAGCCGCAGTTCCGCGCGCTTTTCGGGGCGCTTCGTCGTTCGAATGAAGTACCTGAGGCCGTTGGCAAATCGGCCGGCGGTGATCGCCGGGTCGAGCGGGATCTGCTGGTCGAGCGGCGGCGCCGCTGGCGCCGGCTGCTGGGCGGCTCCGACCGAAACGGCGCCGGCGAGCGCGACGCCGAGACAGATCACGGGAAACGGGCTTCGAATACGCATGGCGCCTCCGGTCAGGGACACGACAAACTGCGCGGGTGAAGGACCGGGATTATACAATGGCGCGCCATGACGTCCATCGACGCTGCGGCGATATCGGCCAGCTCCCGGTACAACGAAGACCTCGCGCCGGTCCCCGAGTCGAAGCGGACCTGGGGAACGTACGAGATTGCCGCGTTGTGGATCGGCATGGCGGTCTGCATCCCGACCTACATGCTGGCCGCGGGTCTGGTCGCCGGGGGGATGAGCTGGTGGCAGGCGGTCGGCACGATCACGCTCGGGAACGCGATCGTCCTCATCCCGATGATGCTGACCGGTCACGCCGGTACGAAGTACGGCATCCCCTTCCCCGTGCTGGCCCGCGCGGCGTTCGGCCTCGCCGGCTCGCACGTCCCGGCGCTGCTTCGCGCCGGGGTTGCGTGCGGCTGGTTCGGGATCCAGACCTGGATCGGCGGCGCCGCTCTCGACACGCTGCTCGGGATCGCGCTGCCGTTCTGGAACGGGCTGCCCGCCCATGTCTGGGTGAGCTTCGGGCTGTTCTGGGCGATGAACATCTACTTCATCGTCAGGGGGACGGAGTCGATCAGGTTCTTCGAGGCCTGGGCCGCGCCGGTGCTGTTGCTGATGGGATTCGCGCTGCTCGCCTGGGCCGTCATGAAGGTCGGCGGTCTCGGGCCGATCTTTACCCAGCCCTCGCGTTTTCAGAGCCAGGCCGAGTTCCTCCGCTTCTTCGTCCCGAGTCTGACCGGCATGATCGGGTACTGGGCGACGCTGTCGATCAGCATCCCCGACTTCACACGCTACGCCACGTCGCAGCGCGCGCAGGTCGTGGGCCAGGCGCTCGGCCTGCCGCCGACGATGGCGCTGTTCTCGTTCATCGGAGTCGCGGTCGCGTCCGCGAGCGTGATCATCTTCGGCGAGGCGATCTGGGACCCGGTCGTGCTCCTCGGCAAGTTCGGGAACCCCTTCGTCGTGCTGCTGTCGGTCTTCGCGCTGGCAATCGCCACCTTGACGACCAACATTGCGGCCAACGTCGTCCCGCCCGCGAACGCCTTCGCCAACCTGATGCCGCGCAGGATCTCGTTCGTCACCGGCGGGCTCATCACCGGCTTCATCGGGATCGCGATGATGCCCTGGAAGCTGCTGTCCGATTTTCAGGCTTACATCTTCGGGTGGCTCGTCGGCTACTCGGGCCTCCTCGGACCGGTGGCCGCCATCCTCATCATCGACTACTGGGTCATCCGCCGGCAGACGCTCAACGTCCACGATCTTTACGTGGAAGGGGGTGAGTACCCGCTCGTCCACTGGCCGGCGATGTTCGCGCTGGCTGCCGGCATCGGCCTCGCGCTGGTCGGACTGATCGTGCCGTCGCTGCGCATTCTCTATGACTACGCGTGGTTCGTGGGATTCGGCGTGTCCGGGGTGGTCTACCTGGTGCTCGCGCGGCGTCGCTGAGTGAGAGACTGGCAACCCTCGATTCGGGCGACAGCCACAAAGCGACGGTTTCGTTCTTCGCGCGTTTTGCGGATTTGCGAGAAAAAGGCGAAGCCGCGAAATGACCCGATACGCCGAATCTGCGAAAATAAACTATGTGCCGAAACATCAAGACACTCGCGAATTTCGCCCCGCCTGCTACCGATGACGAGGTGCGCGCCTCAGCCCTTCAGTTCGTCCGGAAGCTGAGCGGAACCAGCCGCCCCTCGAAGGTCAACGAGGAGGCATTCAACACCGCCGTCGAGGAAGTCACGGAATCGGCGCGGAGGTTGATCCATTCGCTCAAGACGACCGCGCCGCCGCGAAACCGCGAGGAGGAAGCGCGCAAGGCGCAGGAACGTTCGAAGGTCCGGTTCGCCTGATGGGCCGTCGCTAGATGGCCGTGCCGCTCGCGCTCCTGTCGCTCGCGCTCATCTGCCTGCAGGCCGCCGGGCCCACGAGATACACCGCCGCGGACCGAAGGGTTCGTGTGGCGCTCGCGAAGCAGCCCTTCTCTCCAAACGGCCAGTCAAGAGGGCCGTCCACGATGGCGGACGGCGGGATCCAGAAGATCCTCGCGGATCTGGGCGCCGTGACCCGCGTGCAGGAGGCTCGGCTCACCCTCGAAGAAGACAAGGAGTACGGCGGATGGAAGCGCCTCGGGATGGCGCTCGGGCATTTCTCCGACCTGGTCGCGCAGAACGAGCGCGATGGCTACCTGACGGTCGGTTTGCTCGCAACCTGCCCGTCGATGCCAGGCCTCGTCGCCGGCCTCCAGCGCTCGGGCTCCACCTCGAAACCGGCGCGCATCGGGATGCTGTGGCTCGACGCGCATCCGGACTTCAATACCCCTGAGACGACGCGCAGTGGATCGCTGGGCGGGATGCCGGTGGCGGTCGCAACCGGACGCGCCTTGCGCCGAATGCGCCTCGACGCGAAGCTGGATCCGCCGCTCGCCGACGAGCAGGTGGTCATGGGCGGCGTGCGCCTGACGGATCCGCTCGAACAGGAGCTGCTGGACGGGTCGAAGATCCAGCAGGTGAGCGTCGAGGACCTGCAGAAGGCCTCCCCCGCCGTGTTCGCGCAGCTCGACCGGCTCGATCGAACCGTGGACAAGATCTACGTCCACATCGACATGGACGTGCTCGACCCGCGCGAAGTCATGGGCCACGGCAACAAGGTCCGCGGCGGGCCGTCGAGCGAAGAGCTGGCCCGCCTGTTCGAGATGATCTTCACCCGCTATCCCAAGGCCTCGGCCATCGGTTTCGCGACGATTCCATCGACCGACGAAGGCGGGCTTTCACTCGCGGCGGTCAACCGCATGATCGCCGGCGCCGTGCGCGGCGTGAAAGCGCGCGCGCGACAGCTCTACTTCAGAAAACTCCCCCTTCGCCCCAATTTGACTTTACCCTAGTCGTTACATAGAGTTAGCTCGCTTCCGCACTCTTTTCCGATCATGGAGTCTCTGCTACCGGTCTCGGCGTTTACGGTCTACCTCGCGATCTGCGCGACGGGCTTCCTCTTCTTGATGATCGCGCTGGTGTTCGGTGGCCTCTTCGATTTCTTCGAGACCGACCATGACTTCGAGGCGGGCGGACCGGGATTCTTCAGCACCCGCGTGATGGCCGTCTTCGTGACGACGTTCGGCGGGGCGGGCGCGGTGGCCACCTACTACGGCCTGTCTGCCGTGCCGTCGGCATTCGTGGGCTTCGGCACCGGCCTCGTGTTCGGCGGCGCCATTTATGCGCTCGCGCGGTTTCTCTACCAGCAGCAGGCCAGCTCCGAGGTCCGATCCAGCGATCTGGTCGGCACCGTCGGCCGGGTCGTGATCGGCATCCCCGCCGGCGGCGTCGGGCAGATTCGCGTGCGGCTGGGTGAAGAGCTGATGGACAAGATCGCGCGAACACGCGATGGCGTGCCGGTGGCCGAGAACACGTCAGTCCAGATCGAGGAAGTGCTCGGCGAAACCGTCATCGTCAAGAAAAACTGACCCTCGACGCTGCTCGGGCTGATCCCCGATCTACGTCGAGGGAGGAAAGACCAGGGCCCCATGACAGACAATCTCGCGCTCGCGTACCTCATTCTCGCGATCCTCGGCTCCGTTCTTGCCTTTTTCGCGGCCGCGTATCTCTTCAGCCGGAACTACATCAAGGTCTCGCCGAACGCGGTGGCGGTCCTGAGCGGACGCAAGCGCAAGCTGCCGGACGGCCGCATCGTCGGCTACCGGATGGTGCGCGGCGGCGCGGCGCTGCGGATCCCGCTGCTCGAGAAAGTCGAATACCTGCACCTCAACGTGATGACCATCCCGCTCGAGATCAAGCGGGCCTACACGTTGAAAGGGGTGCCGGTGTCGGTCAAGGCGGTCGCGAACGTCAAGATCCGCGGCGACGATACGTCGCTGCAGGCGTCGGCCGAGCGCTTTCTCGGGATGACGCACGACCAGGTCCAGAAGGTCATCTTCCAGACGCTCGAAGGGCACCTCCGCTCGATCCTCGGCACGCTGACGGTCGAAGAGGTCAACAGCGATCGCCAGAGCTTCGCGCAGAAGCTGACGACCGAGGCGGCGCAGGACCTCGAGAAGATGGGCATCGGCGTCGACGTGCTCACGATCCAGGAGATCAGCGACGAAGAGGGCTATCTCGACGCGCTCGGCAAGCGGCGGACGGCGGAGGTCAAGCGCGATGCGACGATCGGCGAGGCCGAGGCGCACCGCGACGCCAAGATCAAGTCGTCGCAGGCGCTGCAGGAAGGTGAGAAGGCGAAGTTCCAGGCGGACGCGGAGATCGCCCTGTCGTCCAGGGACTTCATGATCCGGCAGGCGCAGTACCAGGCCGAGATCGAGACCCAGAAGGCGCGCGCGGAGCAGGCTGGACCGCTCTCGGAGGCGACCGCGCGGCAGGGGGTCGTCGCCGAGGAAGTCAGGGTCGAGAAGAGCCGCACGCAGGAGATGATCGCCGTTCAGGAGCAGGAGGTCCTGCGCAAGCAGAAGGAGCTCGAGGCGACCGTCATCAAGCCGGCCGAAGCGGACCGCCAGGCGGCGGTCGTCCGCGCCGAGGCCGCGAAACAGTCGGCGATCCTCGAAGCCGAAGGGCGCCGGTCGGCGATGATCGCCATGGCCGAAGCCGAGCAGGAGAAGCTGAAGAAGGAAGGCACCGGCCGGGCCGCGGCCGTCGAGGCGGAAGGGCGCGCCGAAGCGGCGAAGATCGAGGCGATCGGGCTCGCGCAGGCAAAAGCGATCGAGGCGCAGGGCGTCGCCGAAGCGACCGCGATCCTGCGGAAGGCCGAAGCGTGGAAGGAGTTCAACGACGCCGCCCGGCTGCAGACGATCCTGGAGAAGCTGCCCGCGATCATCGAAGCGTCGTCCGGCGTCTTCGCCGCGGTTTCGGCGCCGCTCGGCAACATCGACAAGCTCGTGGTCATCGACCAGGGTCACGGGAACGGAGAAAACGGCAGCAGCAGCCTGGGCCGCCTGGCGCAGACGAGCCCGGCGCTCGTGTTCAACCTGCTGCAGCAGCTCGAGGCGCTCGGGCTGAACGTGCCTTCGGTGCTGCAGCAGCTTGGAGTCAGTCCGGCAGCCGTGGCCTCGGCCGCCGGCGCTGCCGCGCCGCCGGTCGTCTCCGCTGTTGTCGTACCCCCCAAGCTTGATTAGCCAATAAGGGGTTCCAACGGGTTCCAAGGGGTTCCAGGGGGTTCCAGTAGGTTCCGGGTTCGGAACCCAGAACCTCTTGGAACCCTTGGAACCTTCTGGAACCCTTGGAACCTTCTGGAACCCTTGGAACCCCCCTTCTGCGACGCCCTACGCAGCCTGCCGATCGATCCGGGCGCGCAGACTGGCGAGGGCTGAACTGATCTCGGAAAGCTCCTGATCGACTTCCTTGAGCTTGTCCCCCTCGGCGCGGATGAAGCGGCTGTACGGGGCGATGCTCTCGCGGATGCGCTCGCCGCTCCGCTGGATTTCGGCTGAGAACTGCTTGCGCAGCGCCTCCGAGAGGCGTGCCCGCACGTCCGCGATCTTGGCGCGCATCTCCGTCTTCGCCTTCTGCCGCTTCGCGGGCAGAATGAAGAATCCGATCGCCGCGACGACCGAGGCGAGGATGATCCCGGTCACATCTGCCGCGGCGGTGGTCGCGGCGACGGTGATGATCGTGCCCAGCCCGAGGGCCGTCGCACCGGCGGCGGCCGCGGCGGCAACGGCATTCCGCGCGTTGTCGGCAAGCTGCTGGGCCTCGCGCTTCTTGTCGTAGGACTCCACGACGCGCTGGGCCTCGCGGCCGACCGCGTCGATCATCCGGGTACGGTCGTAGTGAAACTGCCCGGAGTCTTCGCCGACGATCCTCTTCTGATACTGCCGCCGGCGTTCCGCCAGGTGCGTGGTCACCGACTGCCACTGACGGAGATCGACCGAGACCAGCCAGTCGACCAGCTCGCCGACCTTCCGCTCGATCTGCTGCGGCGTGTCGGCCACCACCTGCTGCTCGAACCCCTGCTGGATCCGGCTGCGGTTCAGTAGGTCCATCACGCGGCCGATCCGAATCGTCTCGTCGAAGTAATCCTGCCCGCGGCGTTCCATCTCCAGCAGGATCTTGTCGATCTCCCCCATGCGCAGCTCGAAGTCCCGCATCAGGTCCTGCTGGTACACCGACAGCTGGCGGTCGACCTCTTCGAGCGTGGCGAAATCCTCCTTCAGGAGGCCAAGCCGCTCGCGAACGATCGTTCCGTGCCGTTCGGTGATCGCGGCGCCGACACCGAGCGGATTCAGCAGCTTGAGGTGCACGCGCCCGGGCGCGTCGAGCGTCGAGGCGATGTAGCGTTCGAGTGCCTCGAAGCCGCTCGCCGCCCAGGCGCCGGCGTCCCCCTGTTTGGCCTTGAGCGCCAGTCTGGCGCTGACGGGAAAAATCTCGGGGCTGAAACCGAGGAGCGATCGCGCGTTCTCGGCGACGAAGGTGCGGATCTCGTCCACTTCGCCGGCCGCGCCGAGAATGTCGATCTTGTTGATCACGACGACGACCTTCTTGCCCCAGCCGCGGATCTGCTCGAGAAACACACGCTCCGTTTCCGTGAACGGACGATCCGCCGAGGTCACGAACAGAACGAGATCCGACCTCGGTACGAAGTCCGACGTGATGGCCTCGTGCTCGCGGATGATCGCGTTCGTGCCCGGGGTGTCGACGATGTGGATGTCGCGAAGGATCGGCGCCGGGGCGGTGATGACGTGGAGGTTGTCCTCCCTGACGTGGCGGCCTACGGTCTCGCCGTACTGAAGCACGTTGATCTGCGCGGTCGTCGGCGTGACCCCCTCCTGCGCCACGGCGCTGCCGATCAAGGCGTTGATGAACGCGCTCTTGCCGGCGTTGAACTCGCCGACAATGACGAGCAGGAAGAGCTCGTCGAGCTGCCGGATGGACTGCTCGAGGGCGCCCTGGTGTTCTGGCGCAGCATCGAACTTCACGAGCGCAAGCTGGAGCCGGGAAAGAATCCGCCGCTCCTCCTTCAGCAGCTCATCCTGGGCTGGGGCGAGGATCTTCGTCAGCATCGGCTGAGAATACCCGCAAATCCGGGGCCACAGCAGCGGCGATCGAGCTATATAACCCCGCCCCGCGGCGCTGGCGGCGGAGCCATGTCAGGTCTCCGGCGCCTCGGCCTACGCCCGGAAAAATGCACCTCCGTCGGGGGCCTCACGATGCCGTCGGCTGGGGTGTGCGGGTACGCTGGCTGCTGATCAGGGTCGGCCTTCGGGTTGGCTGCTCCGTCAGCGGCGAATCACTGCCTCGACGGATGGGGACGCGGTCCCATCGGCGGAGGCGCAGCTATCGTCCCAAGCGCCGCGCACGGCCTCGTTATCGAAGCGATCCCTTACCGGCCTCCGAACAACCCGAGCCGGAGCCGCATCGTGAGCCAGCGCCGGAGGGTCGTTTTTCCGCGCGTAGGCCGAGGCGCCGCGGGGCTGATGTGAACTCGCCGGAACCTTGGCCGCTCATGAGCCAGGGCCAGAGCTTCGAATCGACCGGGCGCAGGCGCCCAAGTTGACAGAATGCGGCTAGACGCGCGCGGTGCGGGGGGCGGGCTTGGGATCCTGATCGGCGTTGGCCGCGGCCCAGTTCGTGTGGGGCTTGTGATTCTCGACGATCCAGCCGTAGACCAGCTCGCCGTAGGTGCGCCAGCGCATCTGCTTCTTCGCGTAGAACGGCCGGAGCGCGGTCTGCAGCCGGGGCAGGCGGTAGAACGGCACGCCCGGGAAGTAGTGATGCTCCAGGTGGTAATTGGAGTTCAGGAACGCGAAATCCCAGAACCAGCTGCCGCGCATGAGCGTGCCCCACTTGGCCGGGTCGTCGGGATCGATGTCGTAATGCTGACCGAGGCGGTTGAGGGTGAAGGCAATCGGGAAGACGAAGAACACCGGGATGATGCTCGTGCGCAGCGCGGCGTAGAAGCCGAAGAAGTACCAGAGCAGCGCGAGCGCGCCGAGGTGCGCGGCAAGCGACAGTCTGCGCTCGAAGGCGATCCGCCGGCGGAGCGCCTCGGGATAAGTCAAGGACTCGATCCTGGCGGCGCGGAAGTAGATCGGGAACAGTGCCGGCGTGCAGTAGAGAAGCTTGTACCACCGCGCGTTCTTCTTCGGCGACAGGTGCGCGCGCTTGGGATCGTCGTCGTCGGATCCCAGTTCCGCGTGATGGTCGAGGTGCCACCTCGTGAACTGGCTCGCCGAAATGCCGCTCGGGATCGCGTACAGAAACCCGAGCAGATGCTCGGCCAGAGGGTGGCGGCGCTCGAAGACCGTATGATGCACCACCTCGTGCAGCAGGACGGTGAAGTTGAAGATCGTGAAGCCCTGCACGACCGCCAGCGGAATCCAGATGAGCGGGTTCTCGAAGCGAATAAGTCCCCAGGTCGCGAGGCCCAGGATGCCGAACTGACGAGCTGCGACGATGAGGTGCCTGGCGGCGGATTTCTGGTGCAGCTCGCGCATCTGCTCGCGCGTAATCGCCGCACCGAGCTCAGCACGCAAAGCGACCGCGTGGCGCGAGTAATAGTGGTCTTTCACGGGTCTGGCTTCGATTGTAACAGGGGGGAGCGCCGTTCAGCGTTCAGCCTTCAGCGTTCAGCATTAAGCATTGACCGCCCTCCCCACCCGTGTGAGGGCAACCCCGAGCAGGACCGCGGCCGCGCCGGCGAGACGTGTAACCGTCAGTACCTCCCCCAGGAACACCACCGCGGTGAGCATCGCGACGATCGGCACCAGGTTGGAGTACACCGATGTTCTCGCGCTGCCGATCTCGCGGACCGCGGACCAGATCGTGTAGGCCACGCACAGCGCAAACAGCGCCGAATACACCAGCGCGATCCACGTTCCAGCCGGCAGCTGGCTCCAGTCCGTCGCTCGAAGCGCCGGCCACGCGAATGGGACGTAGATGACGGCGCCGAAAGCCATCGACAATCCGGTCACGCCGACCGGCGAATGCCGCAGGATCAGATGTCGTGCCCCGATCGTATAGGCCGCCCAGCAGCAGACCGCCGCGAACATCAGGGCGTCGCCGGCGAGGGTCGCGTCGCCGGCCGCTGCCCCGTGACCGACCACGAGATAGATCCCGGCGATCGACATGGCGGCGCCAACCCAGTGCAGGCGGCCGATCCGGTCCTGACCGAGCGCGGCGGAGGTCAGCGCGATCAGCACGGGCGTGCCGGCGAGCATCAACGAGCTGTTGGCGACGCTCGTTCGGGCGAGCCCTCCGATGAAGAAGTACTGGTAGGCGGCGTGCCCGACGATGCCGAGCCAGACGAGAGCCGCCCAGTCCCGCCGGGTGATCGGCTCGGGCGTGAAGAAGATCGTCGCGAAGGCACTGCGCCGGCCGCCGGCCGCACCAGGATCCTTGAGGCGTACGGCGGCGATGATCGAGAGGAAGACGCTCGACGCGATGGCCATCCGCATCGCATTGAACGCCTGCGGGTCCATCTGGAGAAACGCGTGCTTGACGATGGAATAGTTGGTGCCCCAGATGACCGTCATCAGGAGCAGGAGGACGTCGATGAACGAAAAACGGCGGGATGGCACGAACGAACGGTACCGGAGCCAGGGAGGAGCACTGAGCTCCTCCCCGGCTTTGGACCTGAAGGCTGCGTCGCCGGCAGCGGGCTTACTGGGGGCCGCCGCCGCCGAACGGGTAGAGGAAGAACAGGATCAGCGAGATCAGCAGCACGTAGATCGCGAGCGACTCGATCAGCACCAGACCGAGGAGCAGCGAGCCGCGGATGTCGCCGACCGCGCCCGGGTTTCTCGCAATCGCCTCGACCGCGGCCCCGACGGCGCGGCCCTGCCCCAGCGCCGCCAGGCCGGCGGCGATCGCCAGCGCGAAGCCGGCCGTGATCACCGACCACTTGGCGATCTCGATGTTCACGGTCGCAGCGCCCGCCTGTGCGTCCTGCGCGTACAGCGGAGCGAAGAACGCCCCCGCGGCGACCACGAGAGCGGTTGTCAGAACTGAACGTTTACTCACGATCCCAGCCTCCTATGAACGACTACTCGATGACGAAAGTAACAAATGCCATGTATCCGCGGATCATGCGGCTGCCGGCGCCTGGTGCCCGTGCGGGGCGTCATGCCCGTGCTCGTCGTGGTGGTGTTCGACCGCCACGGCTCCCTGGAGGTACACGATCGACAGCAGCATGAATATGAACGCCTGAAGGCCGCCGGTGAGCAGGCCCAGCAGCATCATCGGCAACGGGACCAGGAAGGGGACGATGCTGAAGAGGATCGCGATGACCAGTTCTTCGCCGAAGATGTTGCCGAACAACCGCAGCGAGAGCGACATCACCCGCGACAGGTGGCTGATCAGCTCGATCGGCAGCATGATCGGCGCGAGCAGGATCGGCGCGCCCGGCGGAGCGGCGAAGTGCATCAGATACCGGCCGATCCCCTGCGCCTTGATGCCCTGAAAGTGGTAATACACCCAGATCGTGATCGCGCACCCGAGCGTGACGTTGATGCTGCTCGTGGGCGCCATCAGGCCGGGTACCAGACCCATGTAGTTGCCCAGGAGAATGAACACGCCGAGCGTCATGACGAGCGGCAGGAACCGCGCCCCGCTCGGACCGATCCAATCCTGGAGCAGGCCGGTCACGGCGCGCACTCCGTCTTCGAACAGGATCTGAAATCTCCCCGGATGCTCGACGCTGAGACGCGACCGGATCAGCAGACCGACCAAGGTGATCGCCACCGTGATCAGCCCGACCATCACCATGTGGTTGGGGATGGGAGCTTCCGGGTGTTCGAAGTGGTAGCCGACCGCCTCGCCCGCGGCATGCACGGCCGGCCCGAGAACGGCGTTCACCGCGTCGACGATCAGAAGATGGTGTTCGGTTGCTGCCATTCAGAAGTCTCGCCGTCCCCGATCGTCTGCCGGGGTCGACCTCACGTCGTTTTCTTCGCTAGAAAGCGGACCGCTTCGAGGAGCGCAGCCGCCGTAACCGATGAAGCGCCAACCAGCAGGCCAACCGGATGCAGGCGCAAACGCGCAATCATAACGTACGCCAGAAAACCGAGTAAAGCGTAGCGGAGCACGAGTTGCAGCAGGCTTCGCTTCATCATGCCCTGTGAGGTTGCGCCGCCCGATGCCGCCGCGAGAATGGCTGAAATGCCGCGGCCGATGGTGTGGAGGCTGACGCCGATCAGCAGGCCGCCGCCGAGCACCCCGGCGGACATGGCCCATCCGCCGACCGCGAAGAGCAGCGCCGCAGCGGCCAGGCAGAAGACGGCCGATTCGCGCACGATGCGCCGAACGAACGGGTCCCCGTCCACCTACTTCAGGAACCGCCCGGCGGTGCGGTAGACGTTCAGGATCCCGGCAACCACCCCGAACACGAAGAAGAGGAGGAACACCCAACCCCCCAACCCGAAGTGCTTCATCAGCAGATAGCCGGCGCCGGCGCCGAGTGCGATGGCCAGCACGAACGAAATCCCGACGCTGCTCAGCGCCCCGATGGTGCGGACGCTGTCGGCAAGGCCGGACCGTTTGGGGGGCCGGGCGGTCACCGTCGGAGTATACTCGCTGGAGAGGCCCGTCCATGAAGAACGTCCTGTCTTTACTGGCGATTAGCGCCATTACCACGGTCGCTGCCGGCGCGCAGGCCGAGCGTCCCCGGCAGGCCAGCGATATCAAGACACGCGACGTCCTCGTCAGCGTCGTGGACTCGAAAGGCGTGCCCGCTCCCGGATTGACGGCGGCCGATTTCCGCGTGCGCGAAGACGGCGTCGCGCGCGAGGTCCTGCGCGCGGGCCCGGCCACGGAACCTCTCGACATCGTGCTCCTGGTCGACGACAGCCAGGCCGCGACCCAGGCCATACCGTACCTTCGCGACGGGCTGGGCCAGTTCGTCGACCGGCTGCAGGGCAAGGCGTCGATCGGGATCGTGACGATCGGCGAACGTCCGACCTCGGTCGTCGAGCGCACCACCGACGTGGCCGCAGTGAAGAAGGGCATCACGCGCATCTTCGCGCGCCCCGGATCCGGCGCCTATCTGCTCGAAGGCATCATCGAAGTGAGCCGCGGGCTCCAGAAGCGCGAATCGAAGCGCCCGGTCATCGTGGCGCTGACAATGGAAGGCGTCGAGTTCAGCAACGCCCAGCACGAACGCGTGCTGAAGGACCTCTACGCCAGCGGCGCCGTGCTGCACGTGCTGGCGATCGGCCGGCCGGCCGGGATCACCTCCGACGAGCTGCGCAACAAGAGTGTCGTGATGGCGGAAGGCACCGAAGCCACCGGCGGCCGCCGCGAACAGCTGCTCGCCGAAATGGCGATCCCTGACGTGCTGACCAAGCTCGCCGCCGAGCTCCTGAACCAGTACACCGTCACGTACGGACGCCCCGATGCCCTGGTGCCGCCGGAAAAGGTGCAGGTCACCGTCACCAGGCCCGGGCTCACCGCTCGCGCCCGCACCCGCCTGACGACCAGGTAGCACGCATGCGCCTGCTGATCGCCGCCGTCGTTGCCGCCTGCCTGGGCGTGGCGCTCGCCGCGCAGCAGCAGCCGCCGCCGAAGCTGCGGTCCGGCATCGAGCTGGTGTCGCTCAACGTCTCGGTCACCGACGGCGGCGGCAAGTACGTGACCGATCTCGCGCAGGCCGATTTCGAGGTGTTCGAGGACGGCGCCAAGCAGACGGTCACCTTTTTCTCGCGCAAGCAGCAGCCGATCGCGCTCGCCGTGCTGCTCGACACGAGCAACAGCATGGAAGACAAGCTGGCCACGGCGCAGGAGGCCGCGGTCGGCTTCGCGAAGCGCCTGCAGCCCGACGACGTGGCGGAGGTCATCGACTTCAGCAGCCAGGTGCGGATCCTGCAGGAGTTCACGAACGACGCCGCGGCGCTCGAACGGGCGATCCGCAGCACCCACGCCGACGGGTCCACGGCGCTTTACAACTCGATCTACATCTCGCTGCGAGAGCTGAAGAAGATCCGGGCCCGTACCGAAGACGAGATCCGGCGGCAGGCCATCGTTGTGCTCTCGGACGGAGACGACACCTCCAGCCTGCTGCCGTACGAAGAAGTCCTCGACCTCGCGAAGCGGTCGGAGACCGCGATCTATACCATCGGCCTCAGGGAAAAGCGCGAGGGCGCCCGCGCGAACTTCAAGGAGGCCGAGTACGTGCTCAAGCAGCTGGCGCAGGAGACCGGCGGGCGCTCCTTCTTCCCCGCGAGCGTGCACGAGCTGCCCAAGATCTACGACCAGATCTCGCAGGAGCTCTCGACCCTGTACTCGGTTGCGTACACGTCGCGCAATCCCGCCCGCAACGGCGCCTGGCGGCGGATCGTCGTGCGGATCGCGCGGCCGGGCCTGCTGGCACGCACGCGCCAGGGCTACTACGGCCCGACGGCCCCCTGACATGCGCCTGGTACCCCTCCTGTTTTATGCGGCGGCGGCAGCCGCGTACGCCGGGCATTTCGCGTGGCGCGATGCCCGGGTCGGGCGGCTGGCGACGGCGCTGCTCGGCGGCGGCCTTCTCGCGCATACCTTTCTGATCGGGGTGCAGACCGTGCAGGCGGGGCACGCGCCGCTCGTCGGCACGACCGCGGCGATCTCGGCGTTCGTCTGGCTGCTCGGCCTGGCCTATCTGTACGTCGAGCTCACGTCGGACGAGCGCTCGATGGGGGTCTTCGTCGCGGTTCTGCTGGTCGGGCTCGGCATCATCCCGGCGCTCGATTCGGAGGTGAGCCGGCGTCCACCGGTGCTGCAGAGCCCGCTGTTCACGATTCACGTCATGGCCATGCTCTTCGCGTACGCGAGCTTCGCGCTGGCCGGCGTGCTCGGGCTCACTTACGTGCTGATGTTCAACGAGATCAAGGCCAAGCACCTGGGCTTCTTCTATACACGGCTGCCGTCGTTGCGGGTGCTCGACGTCATGAACGGGCGCGCGGTCGCGGTGGGGTGGGTTTTTCTGACGGCCGGCGTGCTCGTCGGCGGCATCTGGGCGACGCAGGTACAGAACTCCCCCGACCCGCGGGCACAGGCGATGTCGCTCGGCGACCCGAAGATCCTCGTGGCCGTCATCTGCTGGGTCCTCTACTCCTTCGCGCTCTACGCGCGCCGCGCGATCGGCTGGAGCGGCCGGCGGGCGGCCTGGCTCTCGGCGATCGGATTCGTCGTGGTGCTGCTCAATTTCGTGCCGGTCGGCTACTTCTTCACGAGGAGCCACAACTTTTGACGATGCGGCTGTTTGCGGTCGGGCTGAGCCACCGGACGGCGCCGATCGAGCTCCGCGAGCGGGTGGACTTCGCGCGCGCCGGCGTGCCCGCCGCGCTCGAGGGGCTGGCCGCACGCAACGTGGCACGCGAGCTGGCGGTGCTCTCCACCTGCAATCGCGCCGAGGTCTACGTCGCCGCCGACGCCGACCACGCGGTCGAGGAGCTGTTCGCGTTCTTCGCCGACTATCACGGCCTGCCGGCCGCCGAGATCGCGCCGCACCTGTACGTGCACCACGGCGCCGACGTCGCGCGCCACCTGTTCCGGGTCGCCGCCGGGCTCGACTCGCTGGTCGTCGGCGAGCCGCAGATCCTCGGGCAGGTCAAGGCCGCCTACACGCTCGCGAGCGATGCCCGGTTCACCGGCACGGTGCTGAACCGGCTCTTTCACGTGGCGTTCGCCGCGGGCAAGCGTGTTCGGGCCGAGACCGGCCTCGGCGAGGGTGCGGTGTCGGTCAGTTACGCCGCCATTGCCCTGGCGAAAAAGATCTTCGGCGACCTGAGCGGGCTGCGCGTGCTGATCGTGGGCTCGGGCGAGATGGCCAAGCTCACCGGGACTCACCTGCGCGCCCAGAAGGTCCGCGAGATCACGATTGCGAGCCGCACCCGTGAAGCCGCCGAGCGCCTGGCGGCGCAGGTGGGAGCCGAGGTCGTCGACTGGACCGGGATGCCCGGAGCGATCGAGCGCGCCGACATCCTCGTGACCGCCACGGGCGCGCCGTCGGCGATTCTCTCCCGGGCGGATATCGCGCGCGCGATGAAGCCGCGGCGCGAACGGGCGCTCTTCATCATCGACATCGCCGTCCCCAGAGACGTCGAGCCGGACGCCGGCGCGATCGAAGAGGTCTTTCTCTACAACATCGACGACCTCCAGGGGATCGTCAAGGAGAACCTGGCGCGCCGCACCGCTGAACTGGACCGCGCGGATGCGATCATCGCCGCCGAGACCGCGAAGTTCGCGGCCTGGCTGCAGTCGCGGGAGATCATCCCGACGGTCGTGGCGCTGCGCGAGCGTTTCGAATCGATCCGTCGAGCCGAGTTGCAGCGCCTGCAGCCGAAACTCAGCAGCCTCCCGCCCGAAGCGCAGGAACAGGTGGACTACATCACCCGGCTGATCGTCCAGAAGCTGCTGCTCGCGCCGACCGAGCAGCTCAAGGCCGTCAGCGACAACTCGCTCGCCGCGACCTACTCCGACGCCCTCAACCGGCTCTTCAGCCTTCCGTCGCCCGAGCCGGCCGAAGACGGAGAACCGGCCACCGATCCGCGGACGAGATCGTGAGACCCCTGAGGATCGGCACGCGCGGCAGCGCGCTGGCGATGTGGCAGGCGCGCGCCGTGGCCACCGCGCTCGAACGGCTCGGGGCCGCGGCCGACCTCGTCACGATCACGACCCGTGGCGATCGGAGTCAGGACCTGCCGCTCGCCGCCATCGGCGGGAAGGGCGTCTTCGTCAAGGAGATCCACGACGCGCTGCTCACGGGAGAAATCGACCTCGCCGTCCACAGCGCGAAGGACATGCCCGCGGTTTCACTGGAGGGGCTGACGATCGGGGCCGTGCTGGCCCGCGAAGATCCCAGGGACGCGCTGGTGCTGCCGGTCCGTGGCACGGCCGCTCCCCGACATCCCCTGGACTCGCTGCAAACCCTCGTCGGTGCCTCGCCGGCCGTCGGCACCGGCAGCCCGCGGCGAATCGCCCAGCTCCGGCGGATCTTTCCCAACGCCCGCTTCGAGCCGATCCGCGGTAACGTTGACACTCGGCTCCGGAAGCTGGACGCCGGCGAGATGGACGCGGTCGTGCTCGCGTGCGCCGGGCTGCGCCGCCTCCGTCTCGCGCACCGCATCACGGCGCCGATTCCGGTGAGCGACTGCGTGCCGGCCCCGGGCCAGGGGATCATCGCCATCGAGGCCCGCAGCACCGACGATCGGGTGCTCGAGCGTCTCGACGTCCTGAACGATCCGCCGGCGCGAATCGCCCTGGCCGCCGAACAGGCGCTCGTGGCGGAGCTCGGAGGCGGCTGTCAGCTCCCGTTGGGGGCATTTGCGGAGATACACAGCGGCGAGCTCTCGATCCGCGCGGTGGCGGCGTCGCTGAGCGGCACGACCATGATCGAAGGGGAGACCACGGGCAACCCGAACAACCCGGTGGAGGCCGGGATGCGCCTCGCGCGCGACCTCGCGTCGCGCGGCGCCCGCGAGCTGCTGAATACATGACACAACCCTGCGTCTATCTCGTCGGCACCGGTCCCGGTGATCCGTCGCTCATCAGCGTCCGGGGCCACCGGCTGCTCGAGGGGGCCGACGTGGTCGTCTACGACCACCAGGTCCCGCAGGCGCTGCTCAGGGCCGCGCGCCCGGGGGCCGAGCGCATCGACGTCGGTCCGGCCGCGCCGCGGACGATGGACCAGGAAGCGATCAGCATCCTGCTGGCCGAGAAGGTGCGGGAAGGCAAGTCCGTCGTCCGCCTCAAGTGGGGAGATCCCTTCGTCTTCGACAGCGGCGGCAGGGAAGCGCTGCTGCTTCGCGAGCAGGGCATCGCCTTCGAAATCGTTCCCGGCATCCCGGCCGCCGTCGGCGGCGCGGCCTACGCCGGCATCCCGCTCACCTATCCGGGCGCAGACGATGTGCTGGCGTTCGTGCGCGGGCACGAGGGGGAGTCGGACGAGGCGCCTCAGGTGAACTGGAACAGTCTGGCCAGCCTCGGCGGCACGATCGTCTGCTACGCCGGGGCCCGTCAGATCGGCGCGATCGCCAAAGCGCTCGTGTCGCACGGCCGGTCGGCCGAGGAGCCGGCGGCGCTCGTGTACAACGCCACCACCCCGAATCAGCAGACAGTGACCGGGACACTGTCGGCGATCGCCGCCGAAGCGCGCGTCGAGTCGCCTGCGCTCTTCGTCATCGGGCGGGTCGCCGCGCTCCGCGAGCATCTGCGGTGGTTCGACGACCGCCCGCTGTTCGGCCGGCGGATCGTCGTCACCCGCTCCCGGGAGCAGGCCGGGGAGCTGATCGACATGCTCGAAGAACGGGGCGCGGATGCCATCGCCGCGCCGACCATCCGGATCGCGGCCCCGGAGGATTCAGCGCCGCTCGAGCAGGCAATCGCCGGCGTCTCGTCGTTCGACTGGATCGTCTTTGCCAGCGGAAACGCGGTCGACAGCTTCATGAGCAGGCTCGCGGCCGTGGCGGACGTCCGGGAACTGAAGGGAGTGAAGATCTGCACGGTCGGGCCGTCGACCGCCTCGCGGCTTCTCCGGTACGGGATCCGGGCGGACCTGATGCCCGCGGAATATCGAGCCGAAGCCCTGATGGATTCCCTGCGCACGACCGGCCCGCTGCGAGGCAAGCGGATTCTTCTGCCACGGGCCGATATCGGCCGCGACGTGCTGGCCGAGGGGCTGCGCGAGTCGGGCGCCGAGATCACCGAAGTCGTCGCGTACCGGACCACGCTGGCGCAGGGGGACCGCGCCGGTGATCGCGACATCTACCGGATGCTGCTCGACGGGAAGATCGATGCGGTGACGTTCACCAGCGCATCGACGGTCCGCAACTTCTCGCAGATCCACGGCCCGGAGCAGGCGGCGGACCTGCTGCGCGGCACGGCCGTCGCCTCGATCGGCCCGGTGACGGCAGAAGCCGCGGAGCAGCTCGGCATCACCACGACCGTGATGCCGCGGCGGTACACGATCCCCGATCTGGTCGACGCGCTGGTCGAGCACTTCCGCGGCCGGGAGCACACCCATGGCCGGTAGAAAACCGCAGGCAACGCTCGATCTTCCGCGCCGGCCGCGCCGGCTCCGGCGCACGGCCGCGATCCGCGGCCTCGTCCGTGAAACGCGGCTGTCGGCCGAGATGTTCCTCTATCCGCTGTTCGTCTGCTCCGGCGAAGGGCAGCGGCGGGACGTGGGCTCGATGCCGGGCGTATGCCAGCTGTCCGTGGACGAAGCGGTCAAGGAAGCCCGGGCGGCGCGCGCGGACGGCGTACCGGGCGTGCTGCTGTTCGGCCTTCCCGACGAAAAAGACGATGCCGGGGAGGCGGCGTACGATCCCGAGGGATCGGTGCAGTCGGCGATCCGCGCGATCAAACGGGAGCTGCCGGAACTGCTCGTCATCACCGATGTCTGCCTGTGCGAGTACACCTCGCACGGCCATTGCGGGTTGCTCGACGGCGAGAACATCCTGAACGACCTGACGGTCGAACAGCTCGCGCGCGTCGCGCTCTCGCATGCCGCCGCCGGTGCGGACATCGTCGCGCCGTCCGACATGATGGACGGGCGAGTCGGCCGGATCCGCTCGGTCCTCGACGAGGGGGGATTCACCGAGGTGGCGATCATGGCCTACGCGGCGAAGTACTGCTCGGCGTTCTATGGCCCCTTCCGCGAGGCGGCGGGTTCCGCTCCCGCGTTCGGCGACCGCCGGTCGCACCAGATGGATCCGGCCAACGTCGAAGAGGCGCTGCGCGAGGTGGAGCTCGATCTGGAGGAAGGTGCCGACATCGTGATGGTGAAGCCGGCGATCACCTATCTGGACGTCATCGCGCGGGTGAAGGCGGAGTTCGGCGTCCCGACCGCGGCGTATCACGTCAGCGGCGAATACGCGATGCTCAAGGCGGCGGCCCGGAACGGCTGGATCGATGAGCCGCGGGCGATGATGGAGACGCTGACCGCGATCCACCGCGCGGGGGCCGACATCATCATCACCTACTACGCGCGCGAAGCGGCCCGCGCCTTGCGGTCGTAGCCGCCGTCCGCGGCTGCCGCCGCCTCCGCACGCTCACGCAATGCCGACAACGATCAGGGTCGCGTCGTCTTCGAATCTGCCGTGGGTGAAGGCGTTCACGTCGGCGAGGACGGTGTCCTTGATCGCCTCCGCCGAGCCGGTACGGACCGCGAGGGCGGCGGCGGCCAGGCGCTCCTCGCCGTACTCCTCCCCCTCCGGGTTCCGCGCTTCGGTGATCCCGTCGGTGTAGAACAGGATCCGGTCGCCGCCGCTGAGAAGGATCTCGGCCTGCTCGTACTGGTTGTCGGGAAAGATGCCGAGCACCATGCCGCCATCGCACAGCGTCTCGACCGAGCCGCCCGGCCGGATCAGCAGCGGCGGATTATGGCCGGCGTTGGAATAGACGACGCGCCCGGCGGCCGGCTCGATCCTCGCGTAGCAGAACGTCGCGAAGCGCCCGCTCGCCATGTTGCGGCAGAGGAGGCGGTTCACGCTGTTGTTGATCGAGGCGGGGGACACCGCCTCCTGCGCGAACGCGCGCACGGCGGCCTGCAGGTTCGACATCAGCAGCGCCGCCGGCAGCCCCTTGCCGGCGATGTCGGCGATCGATACACCGAGCACGTCGTCGAAGCCGAGCGTGTCGAAGCAGTCGCCGCCGACCCCGTCGGCCGGCAGCCACGTGACCGACAGGTCGATGCCCGCGACCTGCGGCGTCGTGGTCGGCAGCAGGCCGCGCTGGATCAGGCGCGCGTCCTCGAGCTCGCGCTGCTGCCGGTGATCGCGCCGGCGCGCGGCGCGCCCCTCGGCTACTTCGCGTTCGACGATCTCGAGCAGCGTGACGTCCTCCCAGGGTTTCTGGACGAAGCTCTTCGCGCCGCGGCGCATCGCGTCCACCGCGGTGTCGATGCTGCCCCACCCGGTCATCACCACGATCGGGAGCGACGCATCGAGCGTGCGGACCTTGGAGATCAGCTCCAGCCCCTCTCGCCCGGACGTCGTATCGCGGGTATAGTTCAAGTCCATCAGCAGCAGGTCGAACGTTCCGGCCCGGAGCCGCTCGAGGGCCGCGTCGGTCGAGCTCACCAGCTCCGGCAGGTAGCCTTCGCCGGTCAGGAGCCAGCGGAGCGCTTCGAGCACGTCGGGCTGGTCGTCGGCCACCAGGAGGCGCGCCGGCTCGCTGTCGGTCGAAGAGGGCATCCGGAATACCGTGAACAGTTCGTGCATGGGTACGCCTGAGCGAACAAGACGCGTACCCACGCCCGATGCAGGAAACGGGCAACCTTCGGGACCGGTGGTGGGCCCAACGTCGCGTGCGCGCGACCCGGGAGTCGCACCGGCGCGACGCGTTGATTATAGATGCCGCAGTCGGCAGCGGAGATTCGATGGGACAGACGACGCCGGTCAGGATCCTCGTGGCGGACGACCAGGTCGCCATCCTCGACGCGCTGAGGATGCTGCTGGCCGACGAAGGTTATGAGGTGACGGTCGCGCGGTCCCCCGGCGAAGCGCTCGAGCATCTCGAAGGGGCCGAGTTCGACCTCGCCATCCTCGACCTGAATTACACCCGCGACACCACGTCGGGTCAGGAGGGGCTCGATCTGATGGAGCGCATCCGGTCCCTCGACCCGACGCTGCCCGTTCTCGTCGTCACCGCGTGGAGCAGCGTGAGCGGCGCGGTCGAGGCAATGCGCCGGGGCGCCCGCGACTACATCGAAAAACCCTGGGATGACGAGCGGCTGCTCGTCACCGTGAGGACGCAGGTGGACCTGCGGCGCGCGCTCCGGCGCTCCCACCGGCTCCAGGAGGCCAACGCGCGCCTGCAGCGGGGCGCCACCCCCGCGTTCATCGGGGATTCGCCGGGCATGCAGCAGGTGCGGCAGACCATCGAGCGGATTGCGGCGTCTGATGCCTCAGTGCTGATCACCGGGGAGCACGGCACCGGCAAGGAGGTCGTCGCGACCTGGCTCCATGCCCGGTCGGATCGCAGGGCGAGGCCGCTGGTGACGATGAACGCCGGCGGCCTGGCGGAAGGCATCGCGGAAAGCGAGCTGTTCGGCCACGTCAAGGGCGCGTTCACCGATGCGCGATTCGACCGGATCGGCTGCTTCGAGCTGGCCGACGAAGGTACGCTCTTTCTCGACGAGATCGCGAACATGCCGGTACGCCTGCAGGCCAAGCTGCTGCGCGTGCTCCAGACCGGCGAAGTGCAGCGGGTCGGCTCATCGCGCCTCCGGTTCGTGAACGTGCGTGTGCTGTCGGCGACGAATGCCGACCTGCCAGCGGAAATCTCCGGCGGGCGCTTCCGCGAGGACCTGCTGTATCGCCTGAACACCGTGGTGATCCACCTGCCGCCGCTGCGCGAGCGCCCCGAAGACATCGAGCTGCTGTCGGCGTATTTCCTGGCCCACTACGCGGCCCGGTATCGCAAGCCGATCACGGGCTTCGACGCGGCGGCGAAAAAGGCGATGCGGTCCCACCGGTGGCCGGGCAACGTGCGCGAGCTCGGGCATGCGGTCGAGCGCGGCGTGCTGATGGCGGATCCGGCCGCGGTGTCGGTCTCGGCCGTGCACCTGGGGCTGCAGGAGACGCGCGCCGGCGACGCGCCCGCCGAAGTGCTGTCGCTCGAAGACGCCGAACGGATCTTCATCCTGAAAGTGCTCGCCCGGCACGGCGGCGACGTAAGGCTGGCCGCGCGGCAGCTGGGAATGAGCCGGAGCGCGCTCTACCGCCGGCTTCAACAATATGGCGTCAGCGAATAAGGGGACCACGCGCCCCGGCCGGACGCGCGGCGCACACCGCAGCGTCGAACGGTCCGTCCTGTACCTGGTGATCATCGCCGGGCTCCCCGCCGCCCTCGGCCTGCTGGCGTTGTCGTGGGGGCAGCCGTACACGTTCGAAGTGCGATGGACGATCACGACCGTCGTGCTGCTGGTCTGGCTCGGTGCGGCGGCCGTGGCCTACCAGATGGTGCAGCGCGTGCTGTTCCTGCAGGCCAACCTGCTGGGCGCGCTGCGCGAAGGGGACTACTCCATCCGCGGCACCGGCGCGAAGCCGGGAAGCGGCGTCGATCTCGTCATGGCCGAGATCAACGCGCTCGGCGACACGCTCCAGCGCCAGCGGACCGAGGCAGTCGAATCGACGGCGCTGCTCACGAGCGTGATGGGCGCCATCGACGTCGCGGTGTTTGCGCTCGATCCCGATGAGCGCCTCGTGCTCGTCAACCCGGCGGGTGAACGGCTGATGGGGCAATCGGCGTCGAAGCTCCTCGGCCGCGCGGCCGCTGATCTGAAGCTGGCCCGCTGTCTCGACGGCGAGACCCCCCGTCTGCTGGACCGGCCGTTTGGACCGGAGAGCGGGCGGCTCGAGCTGCGCCGCAGCACCTTCCGCCGCGACGGGCGCCCGCACCATCTGCTCGTGTTCGCCGACCTCAGCCGCGCCCTGCGCGAGGAGGAGCAACAGGCCTGGCAGCGGATCGTCCGGGTGCTGTCGCACGAGATCAACAACTCGCTGACGCCGATCAAGTCGATCGCGCACAGCATCAAGCGGATGCTCTCGCGGGTGCCCGACCTGCCGCGCGCCGCGGAGATCCAGGACGGTCTGAACCTGATCGAAACCCGGTCGGGCGCGCTCGGCCGGTTCCTGCGGGCCTACGCGCAGCTCGCGCGGCTGCCGAAGCCGCAGACGCGCGACGTGCAGATCGCGCCGCTCGTGCACCGCGTCGCGGAGCTCGAGAACCGGCTCCCGGTGAAGGTGAACGGCACCAAAGATGTCGAAATCACCGCGGACCCGGACCAACTCGAACAGCTGCTGATCAACATCATCCGCAATGCGGCGGACGCGACCATCGAAGCCGGCGCCGGCGGCAGCGTGGCGATCGACTGGAAGCAGGCGGATGGCGCCCTGCAGATGACCATCGACGACGAAGGGCCCGGGCTTCCCGATACCTCGAACCTGTTCGTGCCGTTCTTCACGACGAAGCCGGCCGGCTCGGGCATCGGCCTGGCCCTGAGCCGGCAGATCGCCGAAGCGCACGGCGGGGCGTTGAGCCTCGAGAACCGCATCGGCGCCCGCGGCTGCCGTGCGACGCTGCGCTTGCCGCTCAGTGCGTAGATCGCTAATCCCTAATCCCTAATCCCTAATCCCTAATCCCTAATCCCGCTCGCAGCACGTCGCACGTCGCACATCGCACATCGCACGTCGCACATCGCACGTCGCCCCTCGCCCGTTGCGCCATGCTATCGTCGGGGGATGCCCAGGCAGAAACGCTCGCGCTATCCACGATCCGAACGGCTCTACGCGGCGGCGTCGCGCATTCTTGCGGGGGGCGTCAACAGCCCGGTCCGGGCGTTCAAGGCGGTCGGCGCCACGCCGGTCTTCGTGGAACGGGCGCGCGGCGCGCAACTCGAAGATGCCGACGGCCACAAGTACGTCGACTACGTGATGTCGTGGGGGCCGCTCATCCACGGGCACGCACCGAGAGGCCTGGTGACCGCGCTCGCCCGGGCAGCGGCTCGAGGCACGAGCTTCGGCGCACCCACGGAGCTCGAGACGCGGCTCGCGCAGCGGGTGGCGATGCTGATGCCGTCGCTGGAGCGGGTGCGGTTCGTCAGCTCCGGAACGGAAGCGGCGATGAGCGCGGTCCGCGTCGCGCGGGCCGCGACCGCCCGCGACCGGATCATCAAGTTCGAGGGCTGCTATCACGGCCACGCGGATCCGTTCCTGGTGCAGGCGGGCTCCGGAGCCCTGACACTGGGGGTGCCGACGAGCCCCGGCGTCCCGGCCGGGGCGGCCGGCGATACGCTGCTCGCCCGCTACAACGATCTGGCGTCAGTGGAGCGTGTGGCCACGGCGCATCGCGGCACGATCGCGGCGGTCATCGTCGAGCCGATTGCGGGGAACATGGGGCTGGTCCTGCCGGGCGCTGGCTTTCTCCAGGGCCTGCGCTCGCTCTGCGATCGGGACGGCATCGTCCTGATTTTCGACGAGGTGATTTCGGGGTTCCGCGCCTCGACCGGCGGCGCGCAGAAGATCCTCGACGTTCGGCCGGACCTGACCATCCTCGGCAAGATCATCGGCGGCGGGCTGCCGGTCGGCGCCTACGGAGGGCGGGCGGCGCTCATGAATCTCGTCGCCCCGGCAGGGGCCGTCTACCAGGCGGGCACCCTGTCGGGTAATCCGCTCGCAATGACCGCCGGCCTCTGGTCGCTGGAGAACCTGTCGGCGAAGTTGTACAGGCAGATGGCCGGTCTGACCGCGCGGCTCGCCGAGGGGCTCGCCGGCGCGGCACGCGAGGCCGGCGTACCGCTGCAGGTGAACGCGTTCGGATCGCTCCTCACGCCGTTCTTCACCGACCGTCCGGTGAGGGATCTGGAGTCGGCGCTGACGGCCAATACCGCGCGCTACGGCGCATTCCATCGCGCCATGCTCGCGCGCGGCATCTACCTGCCGCCCTCGCAGTTCGAAGCGTGGTTCCTGTCGGGCGCACACACGCTCCGTCAGGTGGCGGCGACCCTTCGCGCGGCGCGCTTCGCGATGGCAGAAGCACGTGCTGAAGGCTGAATGCCGCATTCAGCCCTCAGCATTGCTTTATCTCACATTGGGCGGCGTGTCGAGGCGCACGCGCAGGATCGTGCCCGGCTCCAGCGTGACGTCCTTCCCCTCGGTCGCGGCAATCGTTCCGCCGCCGCCGATCAGGACGCCGAGCAGCGCGCCCTTGATGCCGCCCAGAATGCCGCCGATCACCGCCCCGACGCCGGCGCCTGCGCCGATCCGGCCCGCCTCACCCTTGACCCCTTCGCTTTCGAGGGCTTCGGTCACGGTGCCGCGCATCGGATACGTGCGTCCGCGGACGGTGATCTGATCGAACGAGACCGTCATCTGCCCCTTGCGGTCCGTGCGGGTGGCCTTGTCGACCGTTCGCACCACGCCGCGCAGCACCGAGCCGGCCGGGATCAGCACGTCGTTGCCCCGGTACAGATCCGCCACGGTCGTGGCCTCGAAACGATCCTCCACCTGCGCGGTCGCCGAGCTGAGCTGTGTCTGAAGGCGCGCGTCGATCTCCTGACCCGAGGGGATGGCGGTGTCGCCGGTCTGGGGCCGGGACGTCCGCTCATCCCCAACGACTCCGCCGGACACGCCGCCGGACACGCCGCCCGGCACCCCGCCCGCCACGCCTCCCGTGGTGCCACCGGTCCATGCCCCTCTGCGTTCGGTCGAATCGCCGCGCACTTCGGCCCTGAGCGTCTGCAGCCGATCGCGGACGCTGGTGTACTCGGCGCGCGGCACGCTGCCTTCCTTGCGCAGCCGCACCTTGAGGTAGATCGCCTCTTCGCGCAGATCGTCGAGCTGGTTCTGCAGCCTGGATGCCGTATCCGGATTCGTGCTGCGCAGACGCGACAGCTCCGAGCTGGCCTGATAGACGTCGTCCTGGAGCCGCTGAATGTCGTTTGCGGTAATCGTGGTCTGAGCGGCTGCTGTGACCGGAACGATCACCACAGCCGCGATCATGAGCGTACGCAACCAACGTCCTGCCGATGCCTTCTTCTGATTCATCTCAATTACCTTTCAGGCCGGCTGAAAGCCGGCCTCTGCGAACCGGCGGAAGCCGGCGCTTCAAGCTCTGCAAGACCCGCGCCCGTCGAGCTCAACTGATCGTACATCAGCAGGACCATCCGGATGCTGCCGCTGGCCTGCTGCTAGAATTGAGACGATCCATGGCACTTCTGAAGATTCACAGGACGATCGGTGTCCGGGTGGGCCCCGTCCAGGTCGGCGGTGGCGCACCGGTCGTCGTCCAGTCGATGACGATGACCGAAACCGCGAATGCCGCGGCGACCGCGCAGCAGTGCATCGAGCTCGCCCAGGCCGGCTCGGAAATGGTCCGGGTCACGGTGAACCTTCCGGAATCGGCGGCGGCGGTGCCCGAGATCAAGCGGCGGATGCTGGATGCCGGCGTGACGGCGCCGCTCATCGGCGACTTCCACTACAACGGGCACCTGCTGCTGACCCGGCATCCCGAGTGTGCGCAGGCGCTCGACAAGTATCGGATCAATCCGGGCAACGTCGGAACCGGCCGGCGGCGCGACGAGCAGTTTTCGACCATCTGCAAGGTCGCGAAGGACCACGCGAAGCCGGTGCGGATCGGCGTCAACGGGGGCTCGCTGAATCAGGAGCTCGTCGTCGCCAAGATGCAGGAGAACACGGATCGTAATCTCGGCAGAACCTCCGAAGAGATCATCAACGAGTGCATGGTCCTCTCGGCCGTCCAGTCGACCGAGCTGGCGCTGGAGTCCGGGCTCCGGAAGGACCAGATCATCATCTCGTGCAAGACGTCGCGCCCGCGCGACCTCATCGCGGTGTATCGGGATCTGGCGCGCCAGACCGACCAGCCGCTGCATCTCGGGTTGACCGAGGCGGGCATGGGCACGAAGGGGCTCGTCTGGTCGGCGGCGGCAATGGGCGTGCTGCTCAACGAAGGGATCGGCGACACGATCCGTGTGTCGCTGACGCCCCGGCCCGGCGCAGACCGGCGCGAAGAGGTCCACGCCGCGTGCGAGCTGCTTCAGGCGCTGGGCCTGCGTTCCTTTTCACCGAGCGTCACCGCCTGCCCCGGGTGCGGACGCACCACCAGCAGCACGTTCCAGGAACTGGCCGAGCGGACGCAGGACTATATCCGCGAACGGATGCCCGAGTGGAAGCAGCGTCACGAGGGAGTCGAAACGATGACTCTCGCCGTCATGGGGTGCGTCGTCAACGGGCCGGGGGAATCGAAAGCCGCCAACATCGGCATCAGCCTGCCAGGCACCGGCGAGGCGCCGAACTGCCCCGTATTCATCGACGGCCTGCATCACACGACCCTCAAGGGCACCTACGAGGAGCTCGCCGAAGCCTTTCGAGAGCTGGTCGACAACTACGTCGAGACCAAGTACCCACCGAAGCGGGCCTCGCTCTAGCGCGGGGGATCTTTTCGTCAGACATCGAGACCTCCGCCGGCCGCCGGAGCAAGCCGGGTGTCGAGGGCGCGCTCGAGCTGATGGATGCGGCGCGACCAGACGATCGAGAGAGCGATACCGCAGATGATCAGCCCGACCGAGAGACCCCACCAGAGGCCGATCACATCGTTGCCAAGCCCGAAACAGAAGACATAGCCGAGCGGCAGCCCGATGAACCAGTGTCCGGCGAGGTTCCAGAGCATCGGCGTGCGCGTGTCGCCGAGGCCGCGCAGGGCGCCGGTGGCGACGCCCTGGAGGCCATCGAACAGCTGAAACACGGCG
>DATFFM010000186.1:0-6720 GCA_035250005.1 Vicinamibacterales bacterium
CGCAGATATCGCCGGCCTGCCCGGCAAGGTCCTGGATATCGTCGCGGATCTGATAGGCGATCCCGAGCGCCTCGCTGTAGTTCGCGAGCGCCGACCGCAGGTCCTCATCCGCCCCGCCGGCGTACAGCGCGCCGGCCGTGAGAGCGACCTCGAATGCGGGCGCGGTCTTCTGGCGGAAAATGTCGAGCACCTGCAGCGACGAGAGCGCCTTCGGCTTTCTCGTCCACGAGAGCTCGGCCCCCTGCCCGAGCGACAGGGTCCGATGCCCTTCGGCGGCGGCACGCAGCATCGCCACAGTCGATTCGGGAGGCGCGCCGCAGTCGGCCAACAGCCGGTACCCTTCCCCGAGGAGCAGGTCTCCGACGTTCAGCGCAACCGGCACACCGTGTTCGGTGTGCAGCGCATCGGCGCCATACCTGGTCGCGTCGTCGTCTTCGATGTCGTCGTGGACCAGCGAGGCCTTGTGGAAGCACTCCACGGCGATGGCGGCGCGCCGCAGGCCATCGGGGATCGGGGCGTCAGGATCGTCGGTCAGGGCCCGCCAGGCGCAGACAGTGAGGAACGGACGCCAGCGCTTCCCGGCCCGCGCGAGCCAGTCCCGTGCGATCCGCTCGGTGTCGGAAGAGGCGGCGCCGAGAAAGCGATCGAGCTCGGACGGGAGGAACCAGCCGTCGACCTCGCGGCGGATCGACTCCAGATCCATTCGGTAGGTACGATCGTCGCTGGTGAGGTGAATGACGTCCCACACCCAGTCGAGGTCGACCGCGGTATCGATGCAGTCGTCCTGCAGCAGCGGGATCGCGACCCCCGGGATCGCCGCGGCCTCCATGTAGGGGAACGCGCGCTCGAGCACCGACAGACAGCTGACGCCGACGATCGCCTCGATCTTGCCCGTCTCGATGATCGACATGACGATCGCCGAGCCTTCGGCCACGAGCACGGCGTAGCCGAGGCGCTCGGCCTCCTCCTGCAGATCCTGGATCGAGCACAGTCCGCATTTCTTGCAGAGCAGCCCGAATTCGTCGAAGGGCGCGGGGCACTTCGCTTCGACCCGCAGGCACTTCGGCATCAGCAGGAGGCGCCGCTCGTACGGAATACCGGCGAGAGCGTCGCGCCACATCTCGTTGCTGATGAGAACGGCGGCGTATTCCCGATAGGTGGACGGCACCCCCGCGCTCGTGAGCAGGCGGTCGGCGTGCTCGCGCAGCGGGTCGGCCGGCATCGGCGGCACCGGCCGCTCGGCGGCGACGTACGCCTTCGCGAGGGCCTTCAGCTGCTCGCGTTCCGCCAGCGTCTGCGGGATGTTCGCCTGTGGCGCCCGCTCCTGCTGAACGGGCAGCACCCGCGGCAACGAGATCCTGACCTGCTCCATAACGCTCCCTGTCGGCAGAGCGGTTCGCGAACCGCCCCTACGTATACGCGCCGAAACCGAAGAACCAGTGCTTCTTGGCGAACCGGTACATCCAATGCTCCTCCGGAATCTCGTTCCCGGGGTTGTACTGGCTCGAACGGCTTTGCATCGCCTCCAGCTCGCTCATGCCTGCGCCGGCGGCCCGATGCGTTGTGTCACGGGCCGAGTGCCGGGCGACAAGATCCTTGACCAGGTCCGGACGCTCGAGGACGATGCAGCCGCGGGTGGTCTTGGCCGCCGTCTCGCGGAAATCGCGGATGAACGGCGAGTCGTTGAGCACGTCGAAGATGTCCCGCTCGTCGTCGATGCTCTCGGTCGCGAATTGGATGATCGGGCACGGCTCGATGTCACCCCACGGATTGATGTGATGACTGATGCCGGTGGCCATCGGGCACAGGGCTTCGCCTCTGTCGTCCCAGTACGCGTCGACGAGCGCGAGCGGCAGCTTCGAGCGCATCCGCACGACGAAGCGGCGCACGTGCAGCACCTGCTCTGGCGTGAGAGCGAGCTCGGGGGTGGCGTTCTCGCCCACCGGCCGGTAGGTGTGATACCAGACGTAATGGACGCCGCGGCCGATCAGATGACGGAGCCACGCCTCGTCGACGAGCTCGTCGACGTTGCTGCGGCAGACACTGGTGGCGACGCCGACGATCAGCTTGTTCCGGACGCACGCCTCGAGCCCCGCCATCGTCCGGTTGAGCACGTCCTTGCGGCCGCGCCGGGTGTCGCTGACGCTGCTGGTGCCTTCGATGCTGATGAGCGGCGTCGCGTTGCGGAGGCGACGCAGCTCGCGCGCGATTTCGTCGGTGATCAACTGGCCGTTGGTGAAGATCTGGAAGTAGCAGTCCGGGTGGCGGGCGAGGATCTCGAGCAGCTGCGGGTGCATGAACGGCTCGCCGCCAAGAATCCCGAAGAAGCTGTTGCCGCGCTTTTTGGCGGAGGTGATCAGGCGGTCCATGCGGTCGGCGTCGATGTAGTGCCGGGGGCCGTCCACTTTGACCCAGCAGCCCTGACAGCGCAGGTTGCAGCTGTTGATGATCGAGATGTAGAGAAAGGGAGGGAAGTGCTCTCCCCGCGCCAGCCGCTTCTTGAACTTCTGAACCGAGCGGACTCCCTTCACGCCGAAGTTCCAGGTGAAGGTCCAGAGCACACGAGGGTCCGTCTCGGCCACCATCCGGCGGGCGAACGGGACGATCACGAGGGATCCTCTCCGCCGCCGGCCAGCGCGTGCGCGGTTTTTGCCTGGATCTGGTCGGCCGACGGAAGCGCTGCCAGCACCTCCGGCGGGATGTCGAGAGCCTGCTGCAGTTTCGCGAGACAGCGCTTCCGCTCGTCGAGCGCCCGCTTCTCGTCGCGTTCCTTCGAGAAGCGCGCCTTCGCGTCGGTGCTGCGCTGTCGCAGGGCTGCGTAGATATCGCCCCCGAGCAGTGCCGAGATGTCGACCTTCATCTTTTCGCGGTGAAGATCGTCCTCGCGCACTTCATCGCCATTGATGGGGCCGCCCTTGTACTTCGGGAAGAGGATCGCGACTTCAGGACAGACGCGCGAGCAGGCCGGGCAGTCGGTCTTGCAGTTGGTCGGATTCCGGACTTCGATCTTCTTCTCCTTCGACACGCCATACACGTCGAAGAGGCAGAACGTCAGGCACTGCATGCAGTTCGTGCAGCGGCTGAAGTCGATGACCGGAAACCAGGGCTTCCACTTCGCGCGCGGCGCCGTATTCGCGCGGCCGTGCAGCTCGTCGAGGCCGCGAAGCATGCCGTCGGCCTCGAGGCCCTCGACGTTGCAGAAGAACACAGGGCGGCCGTCACCCTGGGCCTCGGCGACCGTCGGCTGGGCCTGCTCGAAACGTCCCAGCACGGCGATCGGCCCGTCACCCGGTGCAGTCGGCTGCGTGGCACCGGCCGAGACGCGGGTCACGCCATACCCGCTTTCGAGCAGCAGCCGCAGCGCCGCCGAGCGCACCGGAGCGTCGAGCGGGCGGCTGCCGGCCCCCTCGTACAGAACGATGCGAAGGGCGCGGGCGGTACTCATGCGACCTCCGTCGGCGACGGCAGGTCGAGCGCCGCCACGATCTCCGAGGCGGCGGCCTCGCGCATGTTTAGGATCCTGATGCCTTCCGGCAGCGGCGTGCCGGCGGCATTGAACAGCCAGCGCACCGCGCGGGGGTAACACGCCACGATCGTCGTGCCGGTAGTGCCGGCCATCTGGGCCATCGCCGGGTCGCGTCTCGCCGACATCTCGCACAGATCGGGCACCGCCTCGAACGACACCCCCGACGCGCTGAGCTGCTCGAGCACCTGCGCTTTGGTCTCGGGAGGCACGACCTGCGCGTAGGCGCAGTGGCAATACAGGATCCGCTGTGCGGGTGTGATGGCCATGATGTATGTCCCTACAGGGCGCCAGCTGTCATCCGGTGCGTGGGTACGGGGCGCCCCGGGCGAAACCGCTCGAGATGCCGGATGTCGATGGCCGTGGCGCGGGCGCGACTCTCCTCCGCCGCGGCCTTCCGCACGACCATCTCCAGCTGCTCCGGGTCGGTTTCCGCCCGCAGATTGATCGTGATCTCGCCGGCCTCGAGCTGCGCGTCCAGCGCAAAGGACAATTCGGGCCGGGCGCCGGTACGCACAGTATTGACGACGGCGATGCCCTGACCGCCGGCGGGCACGAGCGTCAGTTTCAGGTGCGCGATCTCCACGCCTGCGGCAGCCAGATCCGCGTGAATGCGGGTAGCCAATGACCGGAGCAGGTCGTCGGCCTCGACTGGTGGACCCTGAACGCTCGCCGTGCAGTTCAGCCACCCGAGGAGCGCCTCGCCATCGGCGTACGTGTCGTAGTCTATGTCGAGGACGCGGCCGCTGCCTTGCGCGTCGAGCAGGCTGTCGATCCACTCCGGCACGGCGGTGCCGGCACGCGCCGAAATTGCGACGATCCGGGCCGACGGATAGCGCGTCTCGAGTACCGACTGCAGCGCGGCCACACGCTCCGGGGCGACGCTGTCGATCTTGTTGATCACCAGGACGTCGGCTTCTTCCAGCTGCTTGATGTACACGTACTGCACCTTCGGCGAGAAGGAGCGGCCCGCCTCGATGCCGAGCACGCGCAGGGCGCGACCCGGATCCACCAGCACGCTGAGCGGCGCCACCGCATAGCGGTCACCATACAGCTGCCGGAGCGGCAGCGCGACCGTGGCACTCAGGTCCGTGCAGCTGCCGACCGGCTCGGCCAGGAAGACGTCGGGACGCGAGCCGCGGTCGAGACGCTCGGCCGCCTCGACGAGCGTATTGAATCGGCAGCAGAAGCAGCCGCCCGCGATTTCCTCGACGGGGAAGGCGCGCGAGCGGACCAGGGCCGTGTCCACGAGCGACTCGCTCTGGTCGTTCATGATCAGCCCCACCCGCATGCCCGCGCGCGACAGATGCTCCCCCGCGCGCAGGAGCGCGGTCGTCTTCCCCGCCCCGAGAAAGCCGCCGACCATGACGTAGTGCGCCCTCATTCTTCAGCCGCCTCTCGCTGGGACTGCCGCATCCGGTCGATCGTCTCGTCCAGCAGGGTCGCGTACGCGTGCATGTCCATGGCACCGGGGTCGGCGTCACCACGAACTTCGTACAGCCATCCGCGGCGATAGCGGTCGTCATCGATGACGGCGATCCGGTCGACCAGCAGCGGGTTGGTCCCCGTGAACACGCCCCCTGCGACGCTGTACAAATCGCTCATCGCCTTGAACCCCTCGAACCACCCGATGGTGTCGCCGATCCGGACGCTTTCACCGGCCTGGCGTTCGAACCCGATTTCGACGACATCCCCCAGCATGCGCGACGCGAACTTGGTCAGCCCCACTCGCCATACGCCGTCTGCCTGCTGCTGGATCCAGAAGTGGGACGGTGTATACAGCCGGTCGCCCGGCAATCGCGTGCGGAACAGCAGCCGGCGGTAATACAACTCGTCCGTTTCGGGCATCGCGCGCGGCGTCTCAGCGAGGCTCCATTATGGACGGCGCCCGAGGTGAAACCAAATGTCTGTGACCAGTTGCCGCAAAAGCGGGATCGACGGCAAGAGCCGCCGCACCCAGCAGGACGAACGCGACCCAGAGCAGGTCGGCCGCCAGCAAGTGTACTAGCTGCATCCACACCGGGGCGAGCAGGATCAGGTTGATCGCGCCGATTGCAAGCTGCCCCGCCGCCAGTGCCGACACGAGCCTCGCCAGCAGCGCGGCTGGAGCGCCACGGTTCGAGGCCAGCCTCGGCGCACCGAACAGCAGCCCGATCCCCGTTAAGACGGCGAAGGTGGGATGCAGGATCCGCAGCCGGATCAGGAAGTGCGAAGTTGCCGACAGATCCGCGGCCAGCCCTTCGGCCAGTGAACCGTCCGGGTACAGGGTATTGCCGAGCGCCGCCACCGCCCCGCTGACGCCGACCAGCAGCAGGCCGATCGTGGCGAGGATCACCGCAACGGTGCGGCCGCCGTGCCCCCTGAGCGAAACGCGGGCGCCCCCCGACAGCCACCACGCCGTCAGCGTCAGCCATCCCACCAGCACGAACGTGTTCAGCAGATGCACCGCCATGAACATCGCCCGGGCCATTGTCGCGTTGTCGGCCACGAGCTGAAAGAGCACCAGACCGGCGCCGACCGCGGCCTCGGTCAGCATGAAGACGACCGTCCAGACCGCGCCGCGCCGCGCCGGGTGCCCGGGCGGGCACGCGCGCCAGACCCAGATCAGCAGCGCGACCACGCCCACGAGCGCGAGGCCGCTGGTGATCCGGTGGGAGAACTCGATCAACGTGGCGACGCCCGGGTCGCGAGGGATGATGACGCCGTTGCAGAGCGGCCAGTGCTCACCGCAACCGGCGCCGGACCCGCTGGCGCGCACGTACGCGCCCCAGAGAATCACACCGATGTTGTAAGCCAGCACCGTCCACGCGAATGTCGCGAGCCGGCTGAGTGACGGGAACACGTTGACCCCAGTCTATCCGCTGGTCCATTGGCCGCGATATGCTGCGGCGCATGAAGCACAGCAGGCGGGAGTTCCTGGAGGCCGCCGCGCTGCTCGGCGTGTCGCCGGTGGCCGTGCGTCTGGAGCCGTTCTTCCGGCTGCAGCCGGCCGCCGGAGGGCGCAAGGTGTTCCGGCATGGTGTCGCGTCGGGCGATCCACTCGCGGATCGCGTGATCCTCTGGACCCGGATCAGCGGGGCGCCGGCGGACGCGCGCCCGCTGGCGAGGTGGGAGATCGCGCGCGACCAGGCGTTCCGTTCGCCACGGGGAGCTCACGACCGATGCGGCGCGGGATTTCACCGTCAAGGTGGATGTCG
>DATFFM010000187.1:0-5442 GCA_035250005.1 Vicinamibacterales bacterium
GGCAACGAGATGGACGACGCGATCATCCAGTACATCAAGAAGACCTACAACCTGCTGATCGGCGAACGGACGGCTGAGGCGATCAAGATGGAAGTGGGCTCCGCCTTCCCGCTCGAGGAGCGGATGACGATGGAGATCAAGGGGCGGCACCTGATCGAAGGGGTCCCGAAGACCATCACCATCACCGACGAGGAGATCCGCGAGGCGCTGGCTGAAACGGTCAACGTGATCGTCGATGCCGTCCGCGTGGCCCTGGAGCGTACGCCGCCGGAGCTTTCTGCCGATATTGTGGACAGAGGGATCGTCCTGACCGGCGGGGGGTCCCTGCTCAAGAACCTCGACAAGCGGCTGCGCGAGGAGACGGGGCTGCCGCTGGCCATGGCCGAGGACCCGCTCTCGTCGGTCGTGCTCGGCGCCGGTAAGATGTTGTCGGACTTCAACTTGCTGCGCAAGATCTCGATCGATTGAGGGGTCCGGCGGGCCCGTCCATGCAGCGCGAGCGAGCGGGGGGGTGGGCCCCCCGAGCACTGAAAAATGCTTGATATCCGCCAACGCACCGGCTGGATCTTCCTGGGGGTCATGCTCGCGCAGATCCTGCTGGTCTCGGCACAGGTGCAGACCCGCAGCGGCGTGCGCGTGATCGAGGCGGTCTCGTTCGGGGCGTTCGCGAAAGTGCAGGGAGTCACCTCATCGGGGGTCCGAGGGGTCCGGGATCTCTGGAGCAACTACGCCGAGCTGCGCGGCGCGCGCGACGAGAACCAGCAGCTGAAGCAGCAGCTGGCGGAGCTCGAGCTGCGGCTGCAGGAGCAGCGGGCGCTCGCGGCGCGCACGACAAAGCTGCAGGAGCTCCTCGCGCTGCAGCAGGCCACGCCGTTGCCCACGATTGCGGCCGAGGTCATCGGTGGTAATCCCAACGCGATGCCCGGTATTCGCGAGATCACGATCGGGCGGGGCACCGCCGACGGGGTCCAGCCCGGCATGGCGGTGATGGCCCCGCGCGGCATAGTCGGGCGGGTCGTCGGTCAGCCGGCAGCGCGTGCGGCCCGCGTGCAGCTGCTGATCGACCGGTACGCGGCGGCCGGCGCGCAGACGGAGCGCTCGAGGGCGGGCGGGATGGTCGTCGGTATCGAACGGGACCCGCCGCTCGCGATGGAGCTGGTCTCGAACCTCCAGGACGTCAAGCCTGGAGACGTCGTCGTGACCTCGGGCATCGACGGCATCTATCCGAAGGGGTACGCCATCGGACGGGTGGAAAGCGCCGAACCGGGACGCGGGCTGTATCTGAACATCGCGATCCGCCCGGCGGTGGATTTCCATAGTCTGGAAGAGGTGCTCGTCGTCCTGGTGCCGCCGCGTCCGGCCATGACGGACGAAGACAAGCCGGCCGTGACCGGGGCCGCGAAGTGAAAGTCGCCGCGGTGCTGGCCGCCCTTGGAGCGGCGCTGCTCTTTCAAACGACTATCGCCGGGATGTCGCTCGAGGGGGGGACCCTCGTGAATTTCGTGCTGGTCGCCGTCGTCTACGTGGCGCTCTCCTTCGGGCCGCTCGCCGGCCTGCTGGCCGGCGCCGCCGGAGGCCTGGTGCAGGACGCCGTTTCCGGCGGTATCGTAGGGATCGGCGGGATCTCGAAGACGCTCGTCGGGTTTCTGGTCGGTGTGGTCGGCGCCCAGTTCATCGTGTCGCAGCCGGCGCCGCGCTTCGTGATGTTCGTCGGCGGTACGGTGCTGCACGAGCTCTGTTTTCAGTCGTTGTATGCGCTGGTCGACGGGCGCGCCGTCCATTTCGCCTGGACAACGATGTTCACGCAGGCGGCGGTTAACGGATTGATCGGGATCCTGGCGTTCCAGATCGTCGAGGGGGCGCCGGGGCTGGTCCAGCGGCGCGAAGCCCGCCGGGCCACTTTCGGACGGCGAAGGTTCTAGGTTCTCGTTCCAGGTTCCCGGCTCTGGTTCCAGGTTCATCATGTCGCAACCGATAGGTACCGACGATCGGCGAAGTCTCCACGTGCGGTTGACCGTGCTGCAATACGGAATCGCGGTGGCGTTTTCGGTGCTGACCGTCGGTTTCTGGATCTTCCAGGTGGCCCAGCACACGATGTTCCGGGAGATTGCCGAGAGCCAGTACCTGCAGCGCGTGCCCCTTCCCGCCCCCCGCGGGCTGCTCCTGGACCGGAATGGCACGGTCCTGGTCAAGAACCAGGAAAGCTTCAACATCGTGCTGCTGCGGGAGCGCGCCAAAGACATCGACAAGACGCTCGAGATCCTGGCGGCTGCGACCGGCGTCGACGAGGCGCAGCTGAAGGAGACCGTCAGCCGCCGGCGGCGAGAACCGACGTACCGGCCGATCGTGCTGATCGGGAACGCGTCGTTTGCGCAGGTGGTCGCCGTCCGGGCTCGAAGCCTCGAATTGCCCGGGATCGAGGATCACCGGGTCCCGACGCGCAGCTATCGCGGCGAGATGGGCGCGCACCTGTTCGGCTATGTCGGCGAGGTCAACGAGGCGCAGCTGCAACGCGCCGACTACAAGGACCTCGACGCCGGCGCCATCATCGGGCAGGCGGGTCTCGAGCAGGCCTACAACGGCCTGCTCATGGGCACCGAAGGGTCGAGAGACGTCGTCGTCAACAGCCGGGGGCGGGAGATCGACGAGCTCCTCAAGAAGGATCCGGTCGTCGGCACGCCGCTCCAGCTGACCATCGACGCCGATCTTCAGAAAGCGGCCGAAGACGGCTTCCGGCACTTCGGCATCCTGAATGCCGGCCAGCCCTACAACGGCGCGGCCGTCATCCTGGATCCGCGGTCCGGCGAAGTCTTGAGCCTGGTCAGCCTGCCCGCCTACGACCCGAACAAGTTCGCGGTCGGAATCGACCGGGCGTCCTGGGCGTCACTCACGGGCGACAAGAACCTGCCGCTGCAGAACCGCGCGCTGCAGGCCACGTATTCCCCGGGATCCACGTTCAAGATCGTCGTTGCGGCCGCCGCGATGGAGGAGGGGGTGGCGACGCCGGACTTCCGCGTGCATTGCAGCGGCGGGGCGACCTTCTACGGACGGCGTTTCGCCTGCTGGAACGACGCCGGGCATGGCACGGTCGACATGCGCCGCGCGATCGAGCAGTCGTGCAACGTGTATTTCTATACGCTCGGGCAGATGCTCGGCGTGGATCGGATTCACAAGTGGGCCTCGGCAATGGGGCTCGGCGAGATCAACGGGATCGACCTGCCGAACGAGGTGGCCGGCCTGGTCCCGTCCGAAGAGTGGAAGCTGCGCGTCCGGAAGGAGAAGTGGTACCCCGGCGAGACGATCTCGGTCGCGATCGGCCAGGGGTATGTGAACGTGACCCCGCTGTCGCTGGCGGTCATGATGATGACCGCGGCCAACGGCGGCACCCGCTACACGCCGCATCTGCTCAAGGCCGTGAACCGCGGCAACGGATGGGAGCCGGTCACGCCGCCGGAACCGAGGTCCAGCGTGCGCATGAAAGACTCCACCGTCAAGGCGATCCACGACGGGTTGTGGCTCGCGGTCAACGGCGCCGGCACGGCCGGCCGCGCGCGCATCGAGGGGCGCGACGTCTCGGGCAAGACCGGCACCGCGCAGGTCATCTCGCTGACCGGGGCCCAGCGGGCGCGAGGGAAGATCGAAGTGCGCGATCACGGCTGGTTCGTGTTCATGGCGCCGCGCGACAATCCGGTGATTGCCGGTGCGATCTTCGCCGAGCACGCGGAGCACGGCTATTACGGCGCGTCGATCGCCCGGCACATCATCGACACGTATTACGCGAAGCAGGAAGGGCGACCGTTGCCGACGCTGGAGAAGCCGCCGGTGACCAACGCCATCGTCGCCGCCGCGGCGGCTGCGCCCCGGAGCGGCGGCACCCACTGAACATGTTCGAACGACGACTCTTTTTTCACATCGACTGGGCGCTGCTGACCGCGCTGCTGGCGATCGTCAGCATCGGCATCGCGATGATCTACAGCACCACCTACGTGCCGGGCGCCGACGGCGGGCATGCGGGGCCGCAGGTGCGGACCCAGATCACCGCGCTCGTACTCGGGCTGGTCGCGCTGGTCATTTTTCTCTCGCTCGATTACCGCATGCTCGCCGAGCATTCGCTGATCCTCTATGCCGGCCTGGCCGGGCTGCTGCTGTTCGTGCTGTTCAAGGGATCCACCCAGTTCGGCGCGCAGCGCTGGATCGCGATCGGCCCGCTCAACCTCCAGCCGTCAGAATTCGCCCGCCTGACGCTGGCGCTGATCCTGGCGATGTTCTTCGGCGAGAACCGCCGCGGCGCGCGCAACACCAGTGACCTGGTGATCGGCGGGTTCTTCACACTCGTGCCGCTGCTGCTGATCGCCAAACAGCCGGATCTCGGCACCGCGGTCACCCTCCTGCCGGTCTTCTTCGGCGTGGCCTACCTGGCCGGGCTCCGGATGCGCCTGCTGGGCGTCATCGCCCTCGCCGGGGTGCTGATCGCGCCGCTCGCCTGGAAGTTCGCGCTGGAGGACTACCAGAAGTCCCGCATCCAGATGTTCATCGATCCCAGCCAGGACCCGCAGGGGGCGGGCTATCAGACGATCCAGGCGCGGATCACCGTTGGGTCCGGCGGGCTGATGGGCAAGGGCTTCATGAAGGGGACGCAGAATCAGTACAAGTTCCTTCCGGTTGCCCACAACGACTTCATTTTCTCCGTCCTGGCCGAGGAACAGGGGTTCGTCGGCGTCCTGACGGTGCTCGGGCTGTATTTGTTCGTGATTATTCGATCCCTCGAGGCGGCCCGGCTGGCCAAGGACCGCCTCGGCGCCTATCTGGTCGGCGGCATCATCGCCGGATTCGCGTTTCAGGTGATATACAACGTAGCTATGTCCGTCGGGCTCGCGCCCGTGAAGGGCATCACGCTGCCGCTCATGAGTTATGGCGGCTCGTCGCTGATCGCGACGATGGCGACTTTTGGCCTCATCCTCAACGTCAGGATGAGGCGGTTTACGAACTGACGTGATCTTGATGACGCTTCTGCTGTTCGCGCTCGTCGCGTGCTGGCTCGCCGGGCTGCTGCCCGCGGCGTCATCCTCTTATTCCCGGAGCTTCTTTCATGAACAAGGAGATGATCATCTCCTCGAACGGCCACGATACGCGCGTGGCCATTCTCGAGGACGACCAGGTCGTCGAGATCTTCATCGAGCGCGAGAATCAGCGGGGCGTTGTCGGCAACGTCTACAAGGGCCGGGTGTCGAAGGTGCTGCCCGGCATGCAGTCCTCCTTCGTTGACATCGGCCTCGAGCGCGACGCGTTCCTCTACGTATCCGAGGTCGTCACCCCCGCCGAGTTCGACCGGCTGGAGGGGGCCGACGACGACGACGCGCCAGCGGTCGTGCCTGCGCTGGGCGACGCTCCGGAACCCCTGGCGGAAGGGGCGGAACAGGGGGGCGGCGCCCCGGTCGCGGT
>DATFFM010000188.1:0-41674 GCA_035250005.1 Vicinamibacterales bacterium
GATCGAGGTGGCCGACACCATCGCCGGGCTGCAGGCGGTTGCCCGCTACGTGCGGCGGGAGTCGGGCGCGCGGGTCGTGGCGATCACCGGCAGCGCGGGCAAGACGACGACGAAGGAAGTGTGTGCCGAGCTGCTGTCGGCGCGATACCGCGTCTTTCGGAACAAGGGGAATCTGAACAATCACATCGGCCTGCCGCTGTCGCTGATCGAACTGCGGACCGGGCCGGAAGTCGCGGTCGTTGAGCTCGGTATGAATCACCCGGGGGAAATCAGAACGCTGGTCGGCATCGCGGAGCCGGAGGTCCGCGTGTGGACGAACGTGGGTGATGCGCACATCGGCTTCTTTCAGTCCGCCGACGCCATCGCCGACGCCAAGGCGGAGATCCTCGACGGGGCCGCACCCGGCCATGTGCTGGTGGCCAATGCCGACGACCCGCGGATCGTGGCGCGCGCGCGCGGGTTCCGCGGCCGCACGGTGACCTTCGGCATTCAGAAAGACGCCGATGTCCGTGCCTCAGGCGTCCAGATGCGCGGGCTCGATGGCGTCCGGGCGGCCGTCCGGACGCCGGTGGGCGCCTTCCAGCTCGAGATGCCGCTCCCGGGAATGGGCAACCTCGCGAACGTCCTGGCGGCGACGGCGGTGGCGGTCACGTTGGATGTGCCGCTCGCCGCGATTGCCTCGCGGGCCGCCGCCCTGCGGCCGGCGTCACACCGCGGCGAGCTGCTGCGCCTGCCGGGCGGCATCACGCTGATCGACGACTCGTACAATTCGAGCCCCTCCGCGCTGAAACGATCGCTCGAGATCGTCTCGGCAGCGACCGGCAGCGCCCGGAAGGTCGCCGTCCTCGGCGAGATGCTCGAGCTCGGGGGGCACTCGCCGTCACTGCACCGGGAGTGCGGGAAGGCCGCGCGCGACGCCGGGCTCGACGTGCTGCTCGCCGTCGGTGGAGCGGCCGCCGGAGAGCTCGCCGACAGCGCACGCGCGGCCGGCATGCCGGCACAGAGCGTGGCGCTCCTTCCGTCCCGCGAGGAGGCGATCGACGAAGTCCTGAGGCGGGTGCGGCCCGGGGATCTCGTGCTCGTCAAGGGGTCCCGCGGCATCGGTCTCGACGCGGTGGTGGACCGGCTGAAGGCGGAGTTCGCCTGATGCTGTACTACCTCCAGTACCTCAGCGAATATTCGCAGCTCTTCAACGTCGCGCGCTACGTCACGTTCCGCACCGCCGGCGCGAGCATCACCGCGCTGGCGATCGGCCTGCTTTTCGGGCCCTGGATGATCCGCCGGCTCCGTGAATTCCAGATCGGGCAGGTCGTGCGGCAGGACGGCCCGGCGACCCACCGCACGAAGGCCGGCACGCCAACCATGGGCGGCGTGCTCATTCTGATCTCGGTGCTGGTGCCGACCCTGCTCTGGGCCAACCTTTCCAACGCGTTCATCTGGATCGCCGTGCTGGCCACGACCGCGTTCGGCGCCGTGGGCTTCGCCGACGACTACCTGAAGATCGTGCGGCGATCCCATCACGGCCTGTTGCCGCGCTACAAGCTGCTCTGGCAGTTCCTGATCGCCATCGGCGTCGGTCTCACCCTGCTGTGGCTGGCAGACGTCAAGCCGGCGCCGCTCTACAACACGCGGCTGGTGTTTCCGTTCTTCAAGAACGCCATCCCCGATCTGGGTTGGTTCTACGTGGCGTTCGCGGCGCTGGTGCTGGTATTCGCCAGCAACTCCGTCAACCTCACCGACGGCCTCGACGGTCTGGCGATCAGCGTGTTTGCCGTTGCCGCCGCGGCGTTCACCGCGCTCGCGTACGTGAGCGGCCACCGCGAGTTCGCCGAGTACCTCCAGCTCACCCGTTTCTCGCCGCTGACTGCTGAACTGACCGTGTTCTGCGGATCGCTGGTTGGCGCGAGCCTCGGTTTTCTCTGGTGGAATTCGTATCCCGCCGAGATCTTCATGGGGGACGTTGGCTCGCTGGCCCTAGGCGGCGCGCTCGGCACGGTCGCGGTCCTCATCAAGCAGGAGTTCCTCCTGGTATTCGTCGGCGGCGTCTTCGTCATCGAAGGGCTCTCGGTGATCATCCAGGTGGCATCGTTCAAGCTGACCGGCAAGCGGGTCTTCCGGATGGCGCCGATCCACCACCACTTCGAGCTGATCGGATGGAGCGAGCCCAAGATCATCACCCGCTTCATCATCCTGGCGATCATCTTCGCCCTCTTCAGCCTCACCACCCTCAAGCTGCGATGACGACGCCCGGCACCTTCTCCGTTCGCGGCAAGCGGGTCACCGTCGTGGGTGCGGCGCGCAGCGGTGTCGCGGCGGCCGAGCTGCTCGTTCGCCGCGGCGCCGCGGTGACGCTCAGCGACGTCCGCGAACAGATCGACCAGGCCGGCGACCTGCGTTCGGCAGGCGTCCGCCTGGAGCTCGGCTCGCACGGCACCGAGACCCTGCTGCGGTCGGATCTGGTCGTCCTCAGCCCGGGCGTGCCGGCGGAACAGGCTGCGGTGGCGGCGGCGCGCGCGGCCGGCGTGCACGTCATCGGCGAGCTGGAGCTGGCGTCGCGATGGCTCCGCGGCCGGATCGTCGCCATCACCGGCACCAAGGGGAAGTCGACGACCACGACCCTCACCGGCCGGATGCTCGAAGCCGGCGGACATCGCGTGCTGGTGGGCGGCAACATCGGGCACGCGCTCAGTGCGCAGGTCGACGATTCCACCGAAGACACGATCCACGTCGTCGAAGCGAGCAGCTTCCAGCTCGAGACCATCGAGACGTTCCGCCCCTGGATCGCGGTGCTGCTCAACTTCTCCCCGGATCACCTGGACCGTCACGTATCGGTGGACGCCTACGCCGCAGCCAAGTCGCGGATCTTCATCAACCAGACGGCCGACGACTGGGCCGTGCTCAATGCCGACGATGCGTCGGTCGCACCGCTGGCGTCGGCGGCGGCGTCGCGGAGGGTGCTGTTCTCCATGTCTGACGCGCTGGTGTCGGGCGTGTGCGTTCGGGGCGACGAGATCGTGCGGCGGACCGAAGAGGGCGACCAGCCGCTGGTGCCCCTGTCGGCGATCCGTCTGCTGGGGCGCCACCTCGTCGCCGACGTGCTCGCCGCGTCGGCGGTGGCCTCGCTCGCCGGCGTGGATGCCGCAGCCATGACCGAAGCGGTCGAGGGTTTCAAGGGGCTGGAGCATGCCCTCGAGCCGGTGTCGGAAATCGCCGGCGTGCTGTTCGTGAACGATTCCAAGGCGACCAACGTCGAGGCCGCGCGCCGCGCGATCGAAAGCTTCGAGTCGGTGGTCGTGATCATGGGCGGCCGGTTCAAGGGAGGCAGCCTCGGCGACCTGCGGGATCCGCTGATCGCACGCGGCGCGACGGTCGTCGCGATCGGCGAAGCCCGCCCCCTGATCCGCGCGGCGTTCGGCGATGCGCTGCCGGTGCACGACGCGGCTGACATGAGCGCGGCCGTCCGCACCGCATTCGCGTGCGCGGCTCCCGGCGCATCGGTGGTGCTGGCGCCGGCGTGCGCCAGCTTCGACATGTTTCGCGATTACGCGGAGCGCGGTCGTGTGTTCAAGCAGGAGGTCCTGCGGCTGGAGGAGGAATGGAACGGTGTGCGTGAGCAGTGAGCAGTCATCAGTCCGGGTGGCGCGGTGAAGAACCGTCCGCTGGGAACACAGGCTGCCCCGGCCTGTGAGGGCGGTGTCTTGATCCTCCTCCGGCTGATGACTGCTGACTGCTCATGGCACCTTTGTCGGCTCGAGCATTCGACAGCTTTAGGTGGCGAAGTATGGCGCGAAAACTGAAATCGGACAAATTCCTGTTCATGGCCACCCTGCTGCTCGTCTGCACCAGCGTCGTCATGGTGTACAGCGCCTCGGCTCTGGTTCTCGGTGAGAAGAACGAGAACCCGTACCTGTTCCTGTTCAAACAGGGCACCTGGGCGCTGCTCGGGCTCTTCCTCGTCCAGCTGATCATGCGGATCGATTACCGCAACTACCGGCAGCCGGCGGTGATCTGGACCGGACTGATCGTCGTCGGACTTGCCCTCGTCGCGGTGCTCTTCGGCAGCCCGAGGAACGGCGCCACGCGGTGGCTGAACATCGGTCCGCTCGGCGTCCAGCCGTCCGAACTGGCCAAGATCATCGTCATCGTCTTCATCGCCGCCCTGCTCGAACGGCGGATGGAGCGGATCGACGAGCCGGCGTACGCGCTGCTGCCGATCGGCGCCGTGCTGGGCACACTCGTCGTGCTGATCCTGGTGCAGCCCGATCTCGGAACCGCCGCGGCACTGGTGGTGATCGCCGGCGTGATGATCTTTGCGGCGGGCATCAGCTACCGCTACATCGCGGCGCTCGGCCTGCTCGCCCTTCCCTCGCTGTACTTCCTGCTCTGGACGTCCGAGTACCGGTGGCGCCGCGTGACCGCGTACCTCGATCCCTGGAGCGATCCGCTCGGGGACGGCTATCAGATGATCCAGTCGATGATCGCCGTCGGCGTCGGCGGCGTGTTCGGGCGCGGACTGATGGACGGCATGCAGAAGCTGTTCTACCTGCCGGAACCCCACAACGATTTCATCTACGCCGTCATCTCGGAGGAGCTCGGTCTGATCGGCGCGACCACTGTGCTCGCATGCTTCTGCGTGATCACGTGGCGCGGGCTGCGCACGGCGATGCGCGCGCCGGACCGGTTCGGCGCCTTCCTCGCGCTCGGACTGACGACGATGGTGGCGTTTCAGGCCTTCTTCAACATCAGCGTCGTGCTGGGTCTGCTGCCGACGAAGGGCATTCCGCTGCCGTTCGTCAGCTACGGGGGATCGTCGCTGCTGATCAACCTGATCGGCATGGGCATCCTCCTGAACGTGTCGCAACACGCGTCGAGCGCGCACATCGTGACGACCACGCTGCCGACGGCGGATGCATGACCCCGCCCAGGATCGTGATTGCCGGTGGCGGCACCGGCGGGCATCTCTATCCGGGGATCGCCGTGGCGCGGGAGATTCTGCGCCGGCGCCCGGATGCGATCGTGACGTTCGCGGGCACGGCGCGCGGGATCGAGGCGCGCGTGATCCCTCGCGAAGGCTTCGAGCTCGACACCCTGCGGAGCGTGGGGCTGAAGGGCACGTCGGCGGCGGCGCTGGCGCGCGGGCTGGCGCTCCTGCCGCTCAGCGCGATCGACGCCTGGCGGATCGTCTCGCGGCGCCGTCCGGATCTGGTGATCGGCGTCGGGGGATACAGCTCGGGGCCGGTGGTCGCGATCGCCGCGGCACGGCGGATCCCGACGCTCCTGCTCGAGCAGAACGCGGTGCCCGGGTTCACCAATCGGGCGCTGGCGAGCGTGGTGAGCGCGGCGGCGGTGACGTTCGAATCGACGGTTGGGTATTTCGGAAGGAGGGGGTTTGTCACAGGCAATCCGGTCCGTCCCGAGTTCTTTACCGAGGGTGACAGCAACGCGGCCGCTGGGCCGCCAAGGGTTCTGATCTTTGGCGGCTCCCAGGGCTCGCACGCGATCAACGTGGCCTGTATGGAGGCGGCGCCGCGGCTGGCAGCGGACGGTCGCCGGGTGGCAATCACGCATCAGACAGGAGAGCGCGATCTGGAACGGGTCCGGGATGCCTACCGCCGCGCGGGGCTCGATGCCCGGGTGGAACCGTTCCTCTTCGCCATGGACCGGGAAATAAAAGCCGCGGATCTGGTGGTCAGCCGGGCGGGTGCGACCACGCTCGCGGAACTGACCGCCGCCGGCCGGCCGGCGGTGCTCGTCCCGCTGCCGACGGCGGCCGACGATCACCAGCGCAAGAACGCCGACCTGCTCCGGGCGGCCGGGGCGGTCGAAGTGATCGAGGAGAAGGACCTCACGGGCGCGCGCCTCGCCGCGCGCGTGATGGAACTGACGGGCGATCGGGACCGCCTGGCCGAGATGTCGGCCGCGGCGCGCCGGATGGCCCGGCCGGGCGCCGCCGCGCTGATCGTGGACCGGGCGCTGGAGCTCGCGAACAGGTGAGGGCGTGTTAGGCCGGACGCGCAGGGTGCATTTCGTCGGGATCGGCGGCATCGGCATGAGCGGCATCGCCGAACTCCTGGCGAATCTCGGATACGAGGTGAGCGGGTCCGACGCCCGGAGCTCCGCGGTGACGGCCCGGCTGGCGACCCTCGGGGTGACCGTCACCGAGGGCCACGACGCCGCGCACGTCGGGCAGGCGGACGTGGTTGTGGTGTCGTCGGCGATCGGCGCCGGCAATCCGGAGGTTCTCGAGGCGCGCCGGCGTCACGTGCCGGTGATCCCGAGAGGGGAAATGCTCGCGGAGCTGATGCGGCTCCGGTACGGCATCGCGATCGCCGGCGCGCACGGCAAGACGACGGCGACGTCGATGGTTGCTCTGGTGCTGGCTCGCGCAGGCCTCGATCCGACCGCGGTGATCGGAGGCCGGCTGAGCGCCTTCGGCAGCAACGCGCGGCTGGGCAAGGGCGATTACATGGTGGTGGAGGCGGACGAGAGCGACCGGTCGTTTCTGAAGCTGTCGCCCGCCATTGCAGTCATTACGAACGTCGATCGCGAGCACATGGAAAGCTACGGGACCTGGGAGAATCTGCAGCAGGCGTTCGCGGACTTCGCGAACAAGGTGCCGTTCTACGGCGCCGTGATCGCCTGCGCCGACGACACGCCGGTCCGCGACCTGCTGCCGCGGCTGACCCGCCGCGTGATCACCTACGCCCTCGACGGCGAGGCCGACCTCCTCGGAGGCGGCATCCGTCTCGAGGCGTTCGGGTCCACGTGCACGGTGACCCACCGCGCCGCTGACGGCAGGAAGAGGGCGCTCGGCTCCCTGCGGCTGCACGTGCCCGGCCGCCACAACGTGCTCAATGCGCTCGGGGCGGTCGCGGTCGGCCTGGAGGTGGGGATCCCGTTCTCCCGCATCGCGGCTGCGCTCGAGGAATTTCGCGGCGCGGAACGCCGATTCGAGACCCGGGGAGAGGCCGAGGGGGTGATGGTCGTCGATGACTACGGACATCATCCGACCGAGATCGCCGCGGTGCTCGCCGCCGCGCGGGCCGGTGTCGATCGCCGCATCGTCGCGGTGTTCCAGCCGCATCGGTACAGCCGGACCGAGCAGCTGCTGGACGACTTCGGGCCGGCCTTCGCGGGCGCCGGCCGCATTGTGCTGACCGATATCTACGCCGCAGGCGAGGCCCCCATCCCCGGCATCACCGCGGAAGCGCTCGCGGCGGCCATTCGGCGGGTGGCATCCGTTCCGGTCGACCTCGTGCCCGCGCTCGAGGATCTGCCGGGTGCGGTCGCGAGCCTGGCAAAGCCGGGCGATCTGATCATCACGCTGGGCGCCGGCTCGATCGGCGCGGTGGGAGACCGGATCCTGGACGCCATCCGGAAGAAGGGGAAGCGGCCGTGAGCGTCAAGGCGCCGGCGGAGAAGAAATTCAGGCGGGCCCGCAAGGTCAAGCCGGTGAAGAAGCGCACCGGCAGCCGGTGGGTGTGGTTGAGGATGGTGAGCCTCGTGGCCGCTGGTGTGGTGGGGCTCTACGCGACCTACCGGACCTGCGACCTCGTGCTGCATGCGTCCGCGCTGAAGGTCCACCGAATCCTCGTGCGAGGCAATGTCCGCCTTTCGAGCGGGGAGGTGCGCGCGCTCGTGGACGGCCTTCGCGGCTCGAGCATCCTGACGGCGGATCTGCCCGGCTATCGCGCGCGGCTGCTCGAGTCGCCGTGGGTCGCCGATGTCGCGCTTCGCCGCGTGCTGCCCTCAACCGTCGAAGTGTTCGTGTCGGAGCGGCGGCCGATCGGCCTGTGCCGGATCGGCCGTCACCTGTATCTGCTCGATCGCTCGGGCACCATCATCGACGAGTTCGGGCCGAAGTACGCGCAATTCGATCTGCCGATCATCGACGGCGCGGTCCGGTCGCCGGCCTCCGGCGAGCCGATCGTCGACGAGCGCCGCACCGCCCTGGCCGCGAGCCTGCTCGACGGTCTGGCGGTCACCCCCCGCCTGGCCTCGCGCGTGTCGCAGATCGACGTGTCCGATCCGCTCAACGCGGTGGTCCTGCTGGATGACGACCCGGCGCTTCTGCATCTCGGCAGCGAGAAGTTCGCCGAGCGCCTGCAGGGATACCTGGACCTCGCGGCCCGGTTGCGCGAAACGGTGCCGGAGATTGAGTACGCGGACCTGCGGTTCGAGGATCGCATCTACGTCCGGCCGGCGAAGTCGGCCCTGGTGCAGGCGGCCGCCCGGCCGGCTGCGGGGAACTAAAGGGGGAGCCTGTGGCGCGGAAGGAACGATACCTGGTCGGACTCGATGTGGGCACGTCAAAGATCACCGCGATCGTCGGCGAGACCACCGACGAGGGCGGGCTCGACATCATCGGCATCGGGCTCGCGGACTCGAAAGGCATCCGCCGCGGCGTCGTGGTGAACCTGGAAGCGGCGGTCGAGTCGATCAAGAAGGCGATCGACGAGGCCGAGCTGACCGCGGGGGTCGAGATCGACTCCGTGCACCTCGCCCTGTCGGGCGCGCACGTCAAGGCGTTCAACAGCCGGGGCGTGGTCGCCGTCGCGGGCAAGAATCGCGAGGTCACGCGCGAAGACGTGCGCCGCGCGATCGATGCCGCGAAGGCGGTCGCGCTGCCGAGCGGACGGGAGATCCTGCACGTCCTGCCCCAGGATTTCGTGGTCGACGAGCAGGACGGCATCGGCGCGCCGGTCGGCATGACGGGGTCGCGTCTCGAGGTGAACGTCCACGTCGTGACCGGCAGCGCCTCCTCGACTCAGAACACCGTCGCGTGCGTCAACCGCGCCGGCGTCGCGGTGGTCGAAACCGTGCTCGAACAGCTCGCCGCGAGTGAGGCGGTGCTGACGCACGACGAGAAGGAGCTCGGCGTCGCCCTGGTGGACATCGGCGGCGGGACCACCGATTTTGCGATCTTCGAGCGCGGCAGTCTCTGGCACACCGGGGTCGTGGCGGTCGGCGGCGATCACTTCACCAACGACATCGCGGTCGGCCTGCGGACCCCGATTCCCGACGCGGAGAAGATCAAACGCCGCTGCGGCTGCGCCCTGTCGGCCATGGTCGACGAAGACGAGACGATGGAAGTGGCGAGCGTCGGCGGCCGCAAGTCCCGGGTGATGGCGCGCCGCATCCTCTCGGAGATTCTGCAGCCGCGCGCCGAGGAGATCTTTCATCTCCTCTGGGACGAGATCCGCCGCGCGGGGTTCGAGAAGTCCCTCAACTCCGGGATCGTGCTTACCGGCGGCGGGGCGCTGCTCGACGGGATGTCGGAGATCGCCGAACAGATCTTCGACCTGCCGATCCGGCGCGGCACGCCGGCGGGCGTCGGCGGGCTGGCCGATCACGTGAACAGCCCGGCCTTCGCCACGGCCGTCGGGCTGGTGATGTATGCCCACCGCAATCAGGTGGGGCCGCCGGCGCAGCCGGTCGGCGCCGGCGCGTTCGGCCGGGTGGCCGGCAGGCTTCGCGGGCTGTTCAAGGAGTTCCTCTGATGACGAGGGTGGGGTTCAGAGTTCGGCGTTCAAAGTTCAGAGTTGGGAAGGGGGCGGAATGGCTGATATGAGAGACACGATCGACCCGGCAAAGCTGCGGCTGAAGCTCGCCGAAGAGACCCGAAGCGGTGCACGCATCAAGGTTGTGGGTGTCGGCGGAGGCGGCAGCAATGCCGTGAACCGGATGGTGGCCAACGGCCTCGACGGCGTGGAGTTCATCGTGGCGAACACCGACCTCCAGTCGCTCCGGATGAACCCCGCCCCCAACAAGCTGCAGATCGGCGCGAAGCTGACCAAGGGCCTGGGCGCCGGCGCCGATCCGAATGTCGGCCGCCAGGCGGCGCTCGAAGACACCGAGAAGCTGATCGAGGCGCTCGACGGCGCCGACATGGTGTTCGTCACGACCGGGCTCGGCGGCGGCACCGGGACCGGCGCCGCGCCGGTCATCGCCAGCCTGGCGAGCGAGCTCGGCGCGCTCACGATCGCGGTCGTCACCAAGCCCTTCAAGTTCGAGGGGAAGAAGCGGGCGATTCAGGCCGAGCGCGGTCTCGAAGAGCTGCGCGAGTGCGTCGACACGGTGATTACGATTCCGAACGAGCGGCTGCTCGCCACCATCGCCCGCACGACGTCGCTCACCGACGCGTTCGCGAGTGCGGACGACGTGCTGCGGCAGGCGATTCAGGGCATCTCGGACCTGATCCTCGTGCCAGGGCTCATCAACCTGGACTTCGCCGACGTGAAGACGATCATGTCGGGCATGGGGCTCGCGATCATGGGGACCGGCCTGGCGGAGGGCGAGGGGCGCGCGATGATCGCCGCCAACGCGGCGATCTCGAGCCCGCTGCTGGAAGATGCGTCGGTCAAGGGCGCGCGCGGTGTGATCATCAACGTGACGGGAGGCGACGACCTGTCGCTGATCGAAGTCAGCGAAGCCTCGGCGGTGATCCAGGAGGCCGCCCACGAAGAAGCCAACATCATTTTCGGCGCGGTCGTCGACCCGCGGATGCAGGGGCATGTCAAGATCACCGTGATCGCGACCGGCTTCGATCGGGGGATCCCGCAGCGGAGCGCCGCTGCCTCGGCGGCGCAGACTCCGGTGGACCTGCACTCGTACTCGGCATGGAAGCAGGAGTCCACGGAGAAGATCGCGGCGGCGGGGGGCTCACGGGGCCCCATGAACCTCAGCCGCCGCGCGGTGCTGGACCTCCCGCTGATGGCGGTCAACGACTCGAGCCGGGGCGCAGCCGATCAGGACGCCGAGTTCGAGGGCGGTTCGCCGCTGGATGTTCCGGCCTTTCTGCGCCGCCAAAGCGAGTAGCGGTCTCCGCAACCGCCGTCGGCTTTGCCGGTTGAGCCCTGCCGTCCGGGGCCGCTTCGAGCGGCTTCGGGCGCGCGTGGTAAACTACGTAAATCCACGGCACGCGGGAGCGCCGCCTCTTGAGCTCGATCGCGCGCACCGCTCCGGCATCTCCGTCGTTCTCCCAAGGCATCCCGCGGCCCCGGCGCAGCAGGCCGCGCATATCAATGAAGCAACTGCAGCCCCGCGAACGCGCGCGTGACATTCTCTCGCGCGAAGTCGGTTACGTGCGAAAGCCGCACGGCGGCCGCCTGCGGGTGGCGCTCGTCTTCCCGAACACCTACTTCGTCGGCATGTCGAGCCTCGGCTACCAGACCGTCTACCGCCTCTTCAATGACCTCGACGACGTGGTCTGCGAACGGGTGTTTCTGCCGGCGAAGCAGGAGCTGCAGCAGCAGCTTGCCTCCGGTGCGCAGCTCGTGACCCTCGAGTCGCAGACCCCGGTGGCCGAGTTCGATGTCGTGGCCTTCTCGGTGTCGTTCGAGTGGGACTACACCAACGTCGTCAGCATGCTCCGGCTGGCGAAACTGCCGCCGCGCGCCGCGGCGCGCAACGCCCGGCATCCTCTCGTCGTGGTGGGCGGCGCGGTGACGTTCGTGAATCCCGAACCGCTGGCGCCGTTTGCCGACGTGATTGCCGCCGGCGAAGGCGAGGAGCTGATCCCCGCCCTGATCGGCGGCTTGCGCGAGGCGTCCGATCGGGAGGACCTGCTCCGGCGTCTGGCGGGCAAACGCGGTTTCTACATCCCGTCTTTCTACGACGTGCATTACGCGGACGATGGCTCGATCGCGGCGTTCGAACCGAAAGCCGGCACCAACGCGCCCCCCGTGGTGAAGAAGGCGGCGGTGAAAACGACCGACCGGCTCGATCCACCGGCAACGTCGATTTTCACGCCGGATACGGAATTCGGGTCGCGCTTCCTGATCGAGGTCGTGCGCGGCTGTGCCAACCTGTGCCGGTTCTGCTGGGCCGGTTACAACTATCTTCCGGTGCGCGCGTTCAGCGCCGACCGGATCCTGGAGCTGGCCCGCGAGGCGAAGGCGCATTCGTCGAAGGCGGGCCTGGTGTCGATCGCGCTGTGCGATCACCCGGAGATCGAGCGGATTCTGACGGCTTTGCTCGAGATGGGGTATTCCATCAGCCCGGCATCGCTGCGGCTCGACGATCTGACGCCGCCGATCGTCGACCTGCTGCGCCGAAGCGGCGAGAAGTCGATCACGATCGCGCCCGAAGCCGGCTCCGATCGCCTGCGCCGGGTGATCAACAAGACCGTCACGAACGAAGAGATCCTGCACGCCGCCGAGCTGATCTTCGGCGGCGGCATGAGCAACCTGAAGCTCTACTACATGATCGGCCTGCCGACCGAGCGGGACGAGGATCTCGAGGGGATCCGCGACCTCACCGTTCAGATGCGCGAGATCATGGTGAAGCACGGGCGCAGCCGCGGCCACCTGGGCCGCATCGTCGGCAGCGTGAACCCGTTGATCCCGAAGCCGGGTACGGCGTATCAGTGGCTGCCGATGGAGAACCCGGCCGTCACCGAGCAGAAGGCGAAGCGCCTGAGACAGATGCTGTCTGGCATCGACAACGTGTACTTCAACATCAAGTCGGAACGTCATTCGTACTACCAGGCGCTGCTGTCGCTCGGTGACAGACGGGTGGCTTCCGCCGTCGAGGCCGCGGAGCGCAACGGCGGCAACTGGCGCGCCGCAGTGGCGGAAGCGGGCCTGGACGCGTCGTTCTACATCTTCAGGGACCGTTCGGCTGACGCCGTGCTCCCGTGGGACATCATCGACGGCGGCATGAAGACGTCGTTCTTCAAGTCGGAGTTCGACAAGGGGCTCCGCGAAGAGTGGACGCTGCCGCCCAAACGGCAGAAGGAGAACGCGAAGTTTCTGCCCGTACTCTCGTAGCCCGAACCCGTGGTCCGGTCCGGCCCTAGGCGCTTGCCGCCTGATCGGCGTGGTCGGCCTCGTAGGCCGCGTACGCCTCGAGCACGAGATCACGCACGCGATCCTGGCCGGTGGAGTCGACCACCGGGCGCAGCAGCGCGAAGCTTCGACGCTCGCCGTTCACCGAGTACTGGCGGGCAGGGAACGTGACGTTCCGCCCGTTCCCGCTTTTCCGCTCCCAGACCGAAAAGCCAATCAGCTTCAACCCCTCCAGCGGCCCGGTCGTGAAGTGGAGTTCCGCGTCCGCCAGCTTTCCCGGCGGGTTTCCCTTGTCATTCGGCAGGATCTTGATCGTCATCGCAGGCAATCTCCAATCAGAGGGTTCATTCCGCTCAGCCCGTTGGATCCGCGGGTCGATGAGGCAAACGGAATACCCGCCGCACGGATCTGACGGAGAACGTGGATGATGTTGAGCGACCGCCGGTTAGGGCGGCCTGGCACTCAGCCGCGTGGATCGAGGAGATTCAGCCCAGGCGAAGCGTCAACCGCCGGTGTCGCTGCCGCCGAACAGCATCACCTGCGCCATGGCGAGCGCGTCGGAGTGGGTGATGGTGATCAGCGACTTCCGGACGCCCATCTGGTCCGCACGCCGGGCGGCACCGCCGTGTAACCGCAGTTGCGGCGGGCCCCCGTGCCGGATCACTTCGATGTCCTTCCACAGCACGCCGCGCGAGTGGCCGGTGCCGAGGGCCTTCATGCACGCCTCCTTCGCGGCGAATCGTCCGGCTAGATGAGGAACCGGATTCCGGCGAAGCGTACAATAGGCAATCTCTCCCTCGGTGAAGACCCGCTGGAGGAAGCGATCGCCATAGCGCTCGTAAATGTCGCCGACGCGCGGGATGTCGGTCGCGTCGAAGCCCAGCCCGATGATGTTCATGCCTGTTCCCCAGCCTAGCGACGGATTCGAGTGGACGCAAGCGCCGTGGGGCTCCGTACTGCGGTGCCGCCCGCTCCAGCGGCTGGCGCCTCATTTCTTCACGGCGGCGTCGCTGCAGCTCCGTAACGATCCTGGCGAGTGGAACGAGGTCGCCGCCTTCGCTGGCGTCCCGGCGGAAGCCCTCCAGCTGCTCACGCAGGTGCATGGCCGTCGGATCGCGGTCGTCGAGTCGGGATTCGGCGCCCGCCCCCGGCCCGAGGCGGACGCCGCCATCACGAACGCGCCATCAGCCGCCCTCGTCGTGCGCGTGGCCGACTGCGCTCCGATTCTGATCGCCGACCGGCGCATCGGCGTCACCGCCGCGGTTCACGCCGGATGGCGCAGCACCATGCAGCGCATTGCCCCGGCCGTGGTGACGGCGTTGGCGGACACGTACGGCTCGCGGCCGGAGGATCTGGTCGCCGCCATCGGTCCATCCCTCGGCGCCTGCTGCGGCGAAATGGGCGACGAAGTCGTGGACACGTTCCGCGAAGCCGGTCATGACGAGCCATCGCTCACGCGATGGTTCGTCCGCGAGCCGGGCCGGCGGCCGCACTTCGACCTCTGGCGGGCCAACGGTGATCAGCTCGAACGGGCGGGCGTGTCGCCGGGCTCGATCCACGTCAGCGGCCTGTGCACCCGCAGCCATCCGGATGTCTTCCACTCATATCGGGCCAGGGGCCAGGCCGTGGGGCGGATGGCTGCGGTGATCCGGGCAAACCCTTAGCGCCTCCTCCCGTCTAACCGGGCGGAGGGAAACTGTGCTCAACGACGTCCGGATCGTCCTGCGCTCGCTCCGGCGCGCGCCTGCCTTCACGGCTACCACAGTGCTCACGCTTGCGCTCGCCGCCGGCGCCAACGCCGCGATCTTCACCGTGGTCCATGGCGTGCTGCTCAAGCCGCTGCCCTTCCCTGACGTCGATCGGCTCGTCGCCGTCTGGCCCGGCCGGTTCCAGTCGAATGCCGACCTTCTCTACACCCGCGAGCACGGCCGCATGTTCTCCAGCGTCGCGGCAGCGGCGCCCGGCTGGTCGATGTCGCTGACCGGAGACGGTGAACCGACCAGGGTGACCGTCGCCCGGGTGTCGGGAAACCTGTTCGAGACCTTCGGCACGGAGCCGTTGCTCGGCCGCTGGTTCACCGAAGAGTCCAGCCGTCAAGGCGCCGCCAACGTGGTCGTGCTCGACCATGCCTTCTGGATGAGCCGGTTCGGCGGCAACCCCTCCATCGTCGGCCGGACGATGCAACTGGACGGCGATCCCGTGCAGGTCATTGCAGTCATGCCGCCGACGTTCCAGGTGTTTGGATTGAGGACCGATGCCTATACGCCGTTCCCGATGGACGCGTCGGCCTGGTACCACCGGCTGTCGTTCTCTTTCTATGCCGCACGGCTGGCGCCTGGCGTGAGCCTCGAGCAGGGGAACGCGGACTACCGTGCGCTCATCCAGCGGCTGCGCATCGAGCGGAAGTACCCCGACGCATACGGCCGCGACGCGGCCGTAATCGACATGCGGACGGCGCTCGTCGGCGACGTCAGCGCCTCGCTGGTGGTGCTGGCGGCGGCCGTCGGCCTGATCCTGCTGATCGCGGGCGCCAATGTCGGCACGCTCCAGCTGTCGCGTGCCGTCGCGCGCTCGAAGGATGTCGCGATCCGCTCTGCGCTCGGCGCGACACGCGGCCGGATCGTCCGGCAGCTGCTGGCGGAGAATGCGCTGCTGGCCATCTCCGGCGGGCTGTTCGGGGTGGCGCTCGCCTGGGTTCTCCTGCCCGCCCTGATCACCCTGTTGCCTCCCGGCACGCCACGCGTAGCCGAAATCGCGATCGATGTCTTTGTCGCCGGCGCCGTACTCGTCGCGACGCTCCTCGTCGGGCTTTCCGTCGGTGTCGGGCCGGCCCTCGGCAGCTCCCGGCTCGGAGCGCCGCTGCTGTTGCGCGCCATGACCAGCAGCGAGAGCCGCGGCGCCAAACGGCTTCGCGCCGCCCTCGTCTCAGCCGAGGTGGCGCTCGCCGTGGTGCTGACGATCGGTGCCGGCCTGATGCTGCAGACGATGTGGCGGCTTGGGCAGGTGGACCCCGGCTTCACGCCCGAGGGGGTGCTCACGGCGCACGTGCAGCCGACCGGCGCGAAGTATCGCAGCCTGTTGGTGCCCGAGTACTACGATGAGATCCTTGAGCGCGTCCGCGCGCTGCCGGGCGTGACCGCCGCGGGCGCGGTTCAGCACCTGCCGTTCAGCGGCTATTCGTGGAACATCCCCTTCGAGGCAGAAGGGCACATCGTTCCCCCTGGCGCGGCGCCACCGTCGGCTGGCTCGCGCCTCATCACTCCGGGGTACTTCGCGGCGATCGGTCAACCTATCCTCGCCGGCCGTGACCTCGAGCCCGGTGATGCGGCCCGGCTCGGGTCGGTGGTGGTCGGTCAGCGTCTCGCTACGGCGTTCTTCGGGTCGGCGAACGCGGCGATCGGCCGCACCATCCGCCCGCGGGCCGCGCGAGGTGCCGGTGAGTCCTATACCATCGTGGGGGTCGTCGGCGACGTGCGTCATTCCGCGTTGACCGACGTGCCGGGATACGCCGTGTACCTCTCGGTCTCGAAGCACTCGATCCCGGCGATGATGCTCGCTGTCCGGACCGATGGCGATCCGCGGGCGCTCGTCCCGCTGCTGCGCGAGGGGATCCGGTCGGTGGACCGCGACGTGCCGCTGTCGGATCTCGAAACGATGGACGCGAAGATCGGCAGGAGCCTTGGGCAGCCCCGCCTGCTGCTCTCGCTCCTCGGAGCGTTCGCGGCCCTCGGCGTGCTGCTCGCGCTTCTAGGGGTCTACGGCGTCGTCGCCTACTCGGTGGCCCAGCGGTGGCGGGAACTGGGGATCATGGTCGCGCTCGGTGCCGAGCGCGGGCGGATCATGCGGAGCGTGCTGCGCGAGGCCGTCGTGTATGGCGCCCTGGGCCTGGCGCTCGGCGTTCCGTCGGCCATGCTCGGCAGCCGCCTGCTGCGCAATCTGGTGTTCGGCGTCAGCCCGACCGATCCGTCGACCTACGCGGCGATCGTCGCGATGACGCTGATCACGGTAGTGGCTGCCGCGGTGCTTCCCGCACTGCGCGCGGCCCGCGTCGACCCGGTCACAGCTCTCAAGCAGGCGTAGAGGCCGGCTTCGGCCGGTTAGAACAGCTCCCCCTGGCCCGCAGGCCCGCGGGCCTGCGGCGGATTGCGCAGGGCCTCCTCGGCTTCGTCCATGCCGGTGTTCGACAGCCGGTCGGCGTCCTTGTTCTGTTCGCGCCGGACGTGTTCGAACGTCACACGATCGAGCTGACCGATGAGGACGCGCGCTTTGGCGACGAGCGGCTGAAGGCCCGGGTGCTTGACCTTGTATTCGCCGCGCATCTGCTTCACGAGGAGCTCCGAATCCGCCTTGATGCGGACGACGGTGTGCCCGTGCTCGACTGCCCAGCGAAGCGCGGCGAGCAGCCCGTTGTACTCGGCCACGTTGTTGGTCGCGATGCCGAGGCCGCCATGCAGCTCCTCGATCGAACCGTCCGGAAGCTGGATATGAACGCCGTATCCCGCGGGCCCCGGATTCCCCCGGGCGCCGCCATCGATGTAGGCGGTAATCAACTCTGTGCCGTGGTGCTGGGGGCAGGAGGCGGGACGTAGTAGAGGATCCGGGTGCAGCTGTCGCACTGGACGATCGTGTCGTTCCGGCGGACCTCGTTGAACATCTGCGGCCGCAGCCGAACGTGGCAGACGACGCACAGACCGTCTCGGGCTTCGGCGACCGCGACCCCTTTGCGGCCGTGGGCCACGCGTTCGAAGATCGTCAGCGCCTCTTTCGAAATCTGCGGCATCAGCCCGGCGCGCTCGTCGGTCAACCGCTGCAGCTCCGCCTCCCGGGTCGAGATCTCCGCTTCGAGCGCCTTCTGCTGGGCGGCGATCGCGGCCTGTTCGGATTTCATCGCGGCCTCGGCGCTCTTGAGATCCGCCGACTCCTGCTCGCTGACCTCCATGAGGTCGAGGAGCTTGTCTTCGTGAGACCGCACCAGCCCTTCGGCGGTGGCGATCTCGGTCTGCATCGCCTGGTATTCCTTGTTGGTCTTCACCGCCATGAGCTGATCTTTGTATTTCGACAGGCGGGTCTGGATGGCGGCGACTTCCTTCTCGACTTCCCGGCGGGTGCTCGATGTTGCGGCGATCCGTTCCTTGATGGCCTGCACGGCCGCGGCCCGTTCGGCAGCCCGTGACTCCAGGGCCGCCTGCGCTCCGGGGATTTCGCCGATGCGGCGTCTGGCACGCTCGATGGCAGAGTCGATTTCCTGGAGGTGGATGAGGTGCTGAAGGTCAGGAAGCATCAAAAAGAAATGCTGAACGCTGAATGCTGAACTCTGAAGGCCGAACGCTGAACTTCGGAGTGTATCATCCCCACCATGCGAAACCTGATCCTGGTGGTCATGGCCGGCCTGCTCGGGGTCTGGCCGTCCGACGCGGCGGCGCAGCAGCTGATCCCGCAGCCCGTGAAGGTGACGCCGCGGGCCGGGCAGTTCGCGCTCACCGCGATGACGGTGATCTCGACCGATCCGCGCAGCGCGGCGATCGGGCACCAGCTGGCTCGATACCTCGAGCCGGCCACCGGCTTCCTGCTTCGCGTCCAGACCCGCGGCGGCGCGCCGGCGCGATCGATCGTGCTGCGACGCGACCCGGCGTTGAAGCGCCTGGGGCCGGAGGGATACCGCCTGGAGGTCCGCTCGAACGGCGTCGTTGCGCGCGCGCCCGAGTCGGCGGGGTTGTTCTACGCCGTCCAGACCATCAGGCAGCTGCTGCCGCCGGAGATTTTTCGCGAAGCGCCGGTGGACGGCGTCCGCTGGACCCTGCCGGCGGTGTCGATCGAGGACTACCCGAGGTTCCGCTGGCGCGGCGGGCACCTCGACGTGGGCCGTCATTTCATGCCGAAGGAGTTCGTGAAGAAGTACATCGACCTCCTCGCGCTCCACAAGCTCAATACGTTCCACTGGCATCTCACGGAAGATCAGGGCTGGAGGCTGGAGATCGGGCGGTATCCCCGGCTGACGGAAATTGGTGGCTGGCGAAAGGAAACCCTCGTCGGCCGCAATCGGAAGCCGGGCGAGGCGCTGTTCGACGGCCGCCGCCATGGCGGGTTCTACACGCAGGCGGATGCGAAGGAGATCGTGGCTTATGCGAAGGCGCGGTTCGTCGAGGTCGTGCCGGAGATCGAGATGCCCGGCCACGCGGTGGCGGCGATTGCCGCCTACCCGGAGCTCGGCGTCACCGGGCAGCCGATCGAGGTCGCGACCACGTGGGGGGTCTTCTCGGACATTCTCAACGCCGAGCCCGCCACGATCACGTTCATGCAGAACGTGTTGAAAGAGGTGATGGCGATCTTCCCGGGCCGGTTCATCCACATCGGCGGTGACGAAGCCGAGAAGTCCAAATGGAAGGCGAGCGAGCGGATCCAGACGCGGATCCGGGCGCTAGCGCTGAAGGACGAGCACGAGCTCCAGAGCTGGTTCATCCGCCAGATGGACGCCTTTCTCGCGTCGCACAAGCGCCGCCTGGTCGGGTGGGACGAGATCCTCGAGGGAGGTCTCGCCGAGAATGCCGTCGTGATGTCGTGGCGGGGCACGGCCGGCGGCATCGAAGCAGCGCGCGCGAGCCACGACGTCGTGATGACACCTACGAGTCATACCTATTTCGATTACGCCCAGTCGAAGAACGCCGGCGAGCCGCTCACGGCCAGCTCCTACCTGCCGCTCGAGACCGTCTATTCGTTCGAGCCTGTACCGGCGGAGCTCGAGCCGCAGTTTGCGAAGCACATCCTGGGCGCCCAGGGACAGCTGTGGACGGAGTACATGCCGACGCCGAAGCAGGTGGAGTACCAGGCGTTCCCGAGGATGAGCGCCCTCGCGGAGGTCGTGTGGAGCCCGAAGGCAGCGCGCGACTACGGCCGGTTTCTCGGACGTCTGGCGCCCCACCTCACGCGGCTGCGCATGCTCGACGTGAACTTTCGTCCGCTGGACTCGAGGTGACGTGAAGCTCCGGTCTCTCCCGTTGCCGGCCCGCAGGACAAACCGGCGCTAGCGGACCGGCTGCGCGGCTCCGCGGGCGATCGCTTTGTCGATGAGCAGGCGCATGTCGGCGTCCGCCTTGGCCGACGCCTCTCTCATCTTTCTGCCGAGGACCTCCATCTCGCGGCCGAGGACTTCCATGTCGTCTCCCAGGTCCCTCATCGGCTTCTCGAGCTCGCGCATTTTGGCGCCCAGCTCCTGCATCTCACGATCGAGATCGCGCATCTGTCGGTCGAGGGTCTGGCGCTCGCGCTCGATGTCCTGCCGCTCGCTGTCGGAGAGTTGCCGGCCCTGGCGTCCGGCCAGCGCGCCCAGCCGCGAGCCAACCACGCCCTGCCTGGCGCCTACGGCCCCCTGCTGGGCGCCGATCTCCCCCTGCTTCATCCCGATCTCTCCCTGCCTCGCGCCGATCTCCCCCTGCTTGCCGCCCACCTTGCCCTGCTCGCCGCCGATCCGGCCGACCGGCTCCCAGATGTTGTCCAACTCGTTCAGAACCGCGGGATCGCGGACGACGTATTCCTTGCCGTTTTTCAGGAACCACAGCAGCGGCTCGCCGGACTGCCGAAGGCGCCGTGCCCGTTCCACATCCCCGCTCCTGCCCGACATCGTCGTGTTCCGGTCGTTGCGGATGTATACGAACCGAAGCTCTTCCTGCTTGCCCGACTCCTGCCTGGACGGGATGGCGGCTGCGACTTCAGGGACAGCAGGTGCGGGGAGCGGGCCAGGTTCGACGGTGAACGAAGGAGCCGGAAGCACCGGCTTGACCGCACGCGCCGCCAGCGTGAAGGGGGTGATTGCCGACGCCGTGAGCACGAGCGCGGCGGCAGTGGCGATGCGGGCGCCGAGTGAGGGCGCGATCGGATGACGCAGCATGACGATTCTCCGTTTCATGTTCGAAAAAGACCACGCCGCACCGGCGGCGGCAAACGTAGCCGGGCGTGTCGCTACGCCGAGATCCAGCAGCAGCCGACCATAGGCCTGCGGCGGCGTCTCGAGGGCGGCGAGCACCGCGGCATCGCAGGCAGCTTCGCGCCAGAACGCGTATTCACGCGCGGCGAGGCGCACGAGCGGGTGAAAGAAGAAGATCCGTTCGGCGGCGGCCGGCACACAGCCAAGCCACACATCCTTGCGCCTGACGTGCGCCAGCTCGTGACAGAGTGCCATGCGCTGCTGGTCCTGCGGCAGGCCGGCAAACCGCTCGGCCGGTACCAGGATGACGGGGTGACGGAAGCCGGTGACCACCGGCGATTCGACTTCGCTCGAGAGCCTGACTTCAGGCACGCGCCGCACGTCGAGAAGAGCGGCGGTGTCGCGGGCCAATTGCTGCAGCGTTGAATCCGCGGGCGAGGACCGGCGTTTCACCAGCCGAGCCGTGCGCCAGCCGCGCGCGCTCATGATGGCCGAAATACCCAACCCGCACGTCCAGAGCGCCAGCAGGCCCCACGTCCCGAGCGCGCGGACCGACACCGGGCCTTTCATCGCTGGATCAGCGGCGATTGGCGCAGGGGCGAACTCCTGAACCGTCCGTGTCACAGTCGCTGCCGCAGCGGTTGTCGGAGGGGCCGCCGAGTCAGCCGGGAGCACCGGCAGCGCGACCGGGGTGATCCATGCCAGCGCTACCACGAACTTGGCCGCGGCGCACCACCAGAGCGTTGCTCTCGCCGAGGGAGACAGGTGCGGCAGCGCCCGGTTGACGATCCAGACGCCGCACACCACCACGGCGCCACCAACGGAAGCTCGCGCCAGGATCTCGAGCATCACCGGTCCTTTCGTTGCGCCGCGTCCAGCCGGGCGACGATCTTCTCCAGATCCCGCCGCTCCTTCTCGGAGAGCTCGCCGGTCTCGGATAGATACGCGAGGAACGGCGAGACCGATCCGTCGAGATTCCGTTCCACGAACCGCTGGACGGCCCCCTTCAGCAGATCCGCGGAGGTTGACAGGGCGCGATAGCGATACACGCCTTCGGTCATCCTGCGGGAGAGGTAGCCCTTGCGCCTCAGCCGCTCCATCATGGTGAGAACGGTCGAGCGCGCGAGGCCCCGGCCGGCGCCGAACTCGTCGGCGGCCTGACCGACCGTCACGGTGCCGCGGTCCGCGATATGCCGCAGCAGGGCCAGCTCCTGCTCGCCGATCGACGATTCAGCCGGTGCCATTCGTGCCTACAGGTGTCGTCACGAGGCGCAGCATACCAGTGCCTACAAGCGTAGTCAAGAACCCTGCAAAAGAACGATAATCTCTGAGGCCAGGGTTGCAGGAGGCGATGTGTCCGAGCGAGAGAGCGAGCAGGCGCGGCGGTGGCGCGCACGGAAGGATTCGGCGCCCGGCGCGATCGCGGCGCGTGAAGCGTTCCTGCGGCTGCGCGAGGGCAACCTCAGGTTTTCCGCGAGTGTGCGGAGCGCGGACGGTCCTCTGAACAGCCCGCGCCGCGCCGAACTGCCCACCGGGCAGGCGCCCTTCGCGATCGTCCTCGGATGCTCCGACGCGCGCGTGCCGGCGGAGATCGTGTTCGACCAAGGGCTCGGTGACCTGTTCGTGATCCGTGTCGCCGGCAACATCGTCGCGCCGTCGCAGGTCGGCAGCGTGGAGTTTGCCGCCGCGCGGTTCGGGACGCGTCTGGTCGTCGTCCTCGGCCACTCGCAGTGCGGCGCTATTCTGGCCACGCTCGAAGAGCTGCAGAGACCGCGGGAGAATCAATCCCGCAACCTCCAGTCGATCGTCGACCGGGTGCGTCCTTCGGTGGAGGCGCTCCTGGCCACCGATCTACGGCACGACCTGGATGCCCTGGTGCCGCAGGCTGTCCGCGCGAACATCCGGGTCTCGGTGAACCACCTGCGGCACGGTTCCGAGGCGCTGGAACAGCTGATCCAGCACGATGGTCTTCTGGTCGTCGGGGCGGAGTATTCTCTCGACACCGGCGTCGTCGATTTCTTCGACGGGGCGCCGGCGTGACGGCTGGCGCACTCCTGACGATGATTACCCTGACGGCTGCCGCGGCGGTGGTGATGGCGCCTCCTGCCGCCGCACAGACGCGGCTGACCAGCCACGTCAATCCTTTGGTCGGCACCGGCGGGCACGGCCACACCTATCCCGGACCGTCACTGCCGTTCGGGATGATCCAGCCCGGGCCCGATACACGGCTCACAGGCTGGGACGGCTGCTCGGGTTATCACTACAGCGATTCGCGCATCTTCGGCTTCTCGCACACGCACCTGAGCGGCACCGGCATCCCTGACTACACCGATGTATTGATCATGCCGGCCACCGGCGAGGTGCGGTTGAACAACGGCGCGGACGGCACGCCCGGGTATTCATCGAGCTTCAGCCACGCCGAGGAAGTTGCGCGGCCCGGTTATTACGCCGTGACGCTGCGTGACCACGATATCCGCGTCGAGCTCACGACGACGCTCCGCGTGGGGATGCATCGGTACGCCTTGCCGAAAGGGCAGCCGGCACACGTCGTTCTCGACCTGGAGCATCGCGATCCCCTCATCGATGCGTCGCTCGAGGTTGTCAGCGATACCGAGGTCGCCGGCGTCCGGCGCTCGCGAAGCTGGGCGCAGGATCAGGTGGTCTATTTCGTGATCCGGTTTTCGCGGCCGTTTTCGCCTGCCCGACCTGAAGGTGCGTCCGCCCGACCTGAAGGTCGGGCCTACAAGCGGGCGTTCGGGTTTGGGCGCGACGGCGGAACGCTGCTGGTGAAGGTGGGCATCTCGGCCGTGAGCATCGAGGGGGCCCGAAAGAACCTCGACGCGGAGGTCCCAGGTTGGGACTTCGATGGCGTTCGAGCCGCAGCCGACCAGGCATGGGAACGCGAGCTGTCGAAGATCCATGTCCAAGGGGGAACACCCGGGCAGAAAGTCAACTTCTACACGGCGCTCTATCATGCGATGCTCACGCCGAACGTCTACATGGACGTCGACGGTCGGTATCGAGGGCGGGACTTCAAGGTCCACAAGGCCGAAGGATTCACGTACTACTCGGTATTCTCGCTCTGGGACACGTTCCGCGCCCTGCATCCGCTCCTGACCCTGATCGATCACGAACGGACGCGCGACTTCGTCCAGACATTCCTGCGGCAGTACCAGGAGGGCGGGCGGCTGCCGGTGTGGGAACTGGCAGCGAACGAGACCGACACGATGATCGGCTATCACGCCGTGCCCGTTATGGCCGATGCCATCGCGAAGCGGATCGAGGGATTCGACGTCGACCTGGCTTTCGCGGCGATGAAGCACAGCGCGGACGAGGACCGCTTTGGCCTTGCGGCCTACAAGCGTGACGGCTTCATCGATGCCAGTCAGGCGCCCGAGGGCGTCTCTCGCACCCTCGAATACGCCTACGACGACTGGACGATTGCGCAGGTCGCCCGGCGGCTCGGGCGCACGGATGACCACGAGCGCTACCTCCGCCGCGCCCAGTCGTGGAAGCACCTCTTCGATCCGTCCACCGGCTTCATGCGCGCGCGCGTCGAGGGTTTCTGGGCCACGCCGTTCGATCCGGCAGAGGTCAACAACCATTACACCGAGGCGAACGCCTGGCAGTACAGCTTCTTCGTGCCGCATGACCTCGAAGGGCTGATGCGCCTGATGGGCGGGCCTGACGCCCTCGCCCGAAAGCTGGACGACCTGTTCTCCGCCAGCAGCACGACCACCGGGCGGGAGCAGGCCGACATCACCGGCCTGATCGGGCAGTACGCCCACGGCAACGAACCGAGCCACCACATGGCGTACCTGTACGCGTACGCCGGGCAGCCGTGGAAGACCCAGGCGATGGTGCGCCGGATTCTCGACACGCTGTATGCCCCGACCCCCGAGGGTCTCTCGGGCAACGAAGACTGCGGCCAGATGAGCGCGTGGTACGTCTTCAGTGCGCTGGGCTTTTATCCCGTCGCGCCCGGATCCACCGAGTACGTGATCGGGACGCCGCTATTCGAATCGGCCACGATCACGCTCGACCATGGCCGTCCATTCACGATTCGGGCACTCGGCGTATCGGCGGACGCCGGCTACATTCAGCGCGCAAGCCTGAACGGTTCCGCGTACGACAACGCGTTCCTGGATCACGCCACGCTGGCAGCCGGGGGGGAGCTGGTCTTCGAAATGGGCACACAGCCACGGACGGCCTGGGGCTCGAGCGCCGATGCGCGTCCGCGATCCTCAGTGGCAGCGACAGTCGTTGCGGCGCCGTTCGTCTCGAGCGGCGAGCGGGTGTTCCGGGCCCCGCAGCAGGTGGCGCTTGGCGTGGCGGAGCCGGACGCCGAGATCCGTTACACGCTCGACGGCAGCATGCCCGGTGTGACGTCCACTCTCTACGACCGGCCGATCACAATCAGTGAGGGCCTGACTCTCCGGGCCATCGCCTTTCGGACCGAACGTTCGAGCCCGGTGATCTCCGTCACCTTCCGGCGCCTCACCGAATATCCGCGGATCACGCTGAGCGCGCCGTACGCGCCGCAGTACGCCGCGGGCGGCGATGACACGCTCATCGACGGTCTCCGCGGCAACGAGAGCTTCAAGACCGGCCGGTGGCAGGGATACCGCGGCAGGGACCTGACCGTGACGCTCGACTTCGGCGCCGCGCGCGAGATCCGGCAGGTGGCGATGGGCTTCATCCAGGACACCGGCTCCTGGATCTTCATGCCCCGGCGGGTCTTCGTCGAGGCGTCAGACGACGGGCAGACGTTCGAACCGCTGGGCACGATCGAGAACGGCACCTCCGCGCGCGAGTCGAAACCCGTTACCCGCGACTTCGCCCTCGATCTTGCCCGGACCCGCCGTGCGCGCTACCTGCGGCTGCGGGTCGACCACTACGGCAAGCTGCCCGCCTGGCACCCGGGTGCCGGGGAAGACGCGTGGTTCTTCACGGACGAGATCGTGGTTCGATGACGAGGAGATCGATGGCTTCCCCTGCTGTGCTAGCATGCGCAACGCTGCAGGAAAGAAGGAGGCATGGCTGGTGATTTTCAGGTATCCGGAACCAATCAGGACGCGCTCTTCACGCTGAAGATTCACCGCGGCGACGGCATGGCGCTGGTGGCCATGAACTGGAAGCAGGGGGAGCCGCCCAGAGACTTCGTCGGCTTTTCCATCGAGTACAAGGAACCCGGCGGGCACAAGTTCTTCCCCCTCAAGAACCGGCTGGCGTTTCCCGGCAGTGAGGGGGACGTCAACCCGAACAAGCTCGCGACCACGCTGTCTCCCATTCAGAAATTCCGCTGGGTGCACTTCCCGCGCAACGCGGAACTGCCGGGGAAGTTCGTCTATCGCGTCCGCCCGGTGTTCATGAACAGCCTGGGAGAGTTGAGCTACGGCGAGCCGCAGCAAGCCGCGCTCGAGCTTCGGCGCGAAACCTTCCCCGGTCAGCTCAATGTCGCGTACACCCGCGGCTTCGTCTCCTCCCAGGCCTTCGTGGACCGGTACGAGTCGAAGGGCAAGATCAAGACGCTCCTGCCGGCCAAGGCGAACCAGGGGCTGACGTTCGTCCCTACACATCCCATGACGCAAGACGCCCTGGGATGGATGGGCTTCGAGGCCCGCCACGCGATTCTCGATGTGCTCAACAAGGCCATCGCCGACACCACCGCGCAGGTGCGCGTGGTCGCGTACGACCTGGGCGAGCCCGACGTCGTGACGCGGCTCGAACAGCTCGGCACCCGGCTGAAGGTGATCATCGACGACGACGGCGAGCATGGCAAGGCGACGTCGGCCGAGACCCAGGCTGCCAAGCGTCTCGCGCTCTCGGCCGGACCAGCCAATGTCAAGCGGCAGCACATGGGCAAGCTGCAGCACAACAAGACCATCGTCGTGGATGGACAGGCCGGGCAGCGTGTCGTGTGCGGCTCGACGAACTTCACCTGGCGCGGGTTCTTCGTGCAGTCGAACAACGCCGTGGTCCTGACCGGAGCTGGCCCGACGGCGGTATTCAAGGCGGCGTTCGACAATTACTGGGCCAGCAACAGCGCGGGCGCCTTCGGTCAAACCGCGTCGGCCAGGTGGAACAGTCTCGGGCTCGCCGGGATCGACGCGCAGGTCGGGTTCTCGCCGCGTGCAGGAGCGAACGCGGTGCTGAAAACGATTGCGAACGACATCGAGAGCACCTCGTCGAGCCTGTTCTATTCGCTCGCGTTCCTGTTCCAGACTCCAGGCCCGATCAAGGACGCGATCAAGAAGGTCACTGCCGACAACGACATCTTCGTCTACGGCATTTCCGACAAGAAGGTCGGCGGTCTCGACCTTCAGAAGCCGGACGGGAACGTGGCGCCGGTGAGCCCGGCGGCGCTGGCCAAAAACATCCCGCAGCCCTTCAAGGCGGAGCCGACCGGCGGCGGGGGCAACCGGATGCACCACAAGTTCGTGGTGATCGACTTCGACCAGCCGACCGCCCGCGTCTATCTCGGCTCCTTCAATTTCTCATCCGCCGCGGACATCACGAATGGCGAGAACCTGCTGCTGATCAGGGACCCGCTGGTGGCGACCTCGTACATGATCGAGGCGATCCGCATCTTCGACCACTACCACTTTCGGGTGGCCCAGAAGGAGTCGCAGAACAGCAGGAAGAAGCTGACGCTGGCGAGGGCGCCGAAGAAAGCATCCGAGAAGCCCTGGTGGGCGGAGCACTACACCGACGCACGAAGGATCCGCGACCGCGAGCTGTTCGCGTAGTGAAGGGGATGCGGTACACTGACCGGCGGGCCCATAGCTCAATGGTCAGAGCCGCCGGCTCATAACCGGCTCGTTCCAGGTTCGAGTCCTGGTGGGCCCAGCTCTGAAAATGCTGAAGGCTGAACGCTGAATGCTGAAGTAAGGCTGAAGGCGGAAGTAACAGGCAGTGCCCCGTACTTCAGCATTCAAGCTTCAGCGTTCAGCCTGAGCTACGTCCGCCCTTCGAGAAACGCCCGCAGCTTGCGGCTCCGTGACGGGTGGCGCAGCTTGCGCAGCGCTTTCGCCTCGATCTGACGGATGCGCTCGCGGGTGACCGCGAAGCTCTGCCCGACCTCCTCGAGCGTGTGCTCGCTCCCGTCCCCGACGCCGAACCGCATCTTGATGACCTTCTCCTCGCGCGGCGTGAGCGTCTTGAGGACCGAGTCGGTCTGCTCCTTCAGGTTCAGATTGATCACCGCATCCGACGGCGAGACCACCTGGCGATCCTCGATGAAGTCGCCAAGATGCGAATCTTCTTCCTCCCCGATCGGCGTCTCGAGCGAGATCGGCTCCTGCGCGATCTTCAGGACCTTCCGCACCTTCGACACCGGGATGTCCATCCGCTTCGCGATCTCTTCCGACGTTGGTTCGCGGCCAAGCTCCTGGACCAGCGCGCGAGACGTGCGAATCAGCTTGTTGATCGTCTCGATCATGTGGACCGGGATCCGGATCGTCCGCGCCTGGTCGGCGATCGCGCGGGTGATCGCCTGCCGGATCCACCACGTCGCATACGTCGAGAACTTGTAGCCGCGGCGGTACTCGAACTTGTCGACCGCCTTCATCAGGCCGATGTTGCCCTCCTGGATCAGATCGAGAAACTGCAGACCGCGGTTGGTGTACTTCTTCGCGATCGACACGACCAGTCGCAGGTTCGCCTCGACGAGCTCCTTCTTGGCCTGCTCGGCCTGCGCCTCTCCCTTGATGATCGTCTCGAGGGTGTGCATCAGCCGGTCGGGGGTCTGCTCGAGCCCTTCGGCCGTGGCCTTCATCAGAGTCTTGAGGTCCTTCTGGCGCTTGAGGAGGTTCTTCTTCTCCTCCTCTTTCAGACGGCTCTTTCTGCCGGTCTTCGGGTTGACCTGGCGCTCGATGTGGTCGACTTCCCGCTTCAGGCGCATCACCGATTCCACGCCCTCCTTCATCAGATCGATGAGGCGGCGCTTGACGATCTCGGTGAATTCGATCCTGCGGATCAGGCGCGACAGCTCGACCCGGGCACGCAGCGCTTCCCATCGCGCCCGCCGGTACTTCCGCTTCTCGCGCGTCGTCGTGCCCCGGGGGATCTTGTCGAGCTTCTCCTTCGCCTTCTCGACGTTCAGCCAGGACTTGCTGACGCCGTCGATCTGCTTCAGGATCTGCTTCTTGCGGTGCTCGATCTTCTCGTCGGTGATCTCTTCGTCGTTGAAGATGACCAGCTCGCGCACGCCGCGCTCGTCGGCTTTCAGCTCCTCGCCCATCCGGATGATCGCGTGCGCGATCGTGGGCGTGCGGGAGATCGACTTGATGACCGCGAGCTTGCCGCGCTCGATCCGTTTGGCGATCTCGACCTCACCTTCGCGGGTCAGGAGCGGGACGGTCCCCATCTCGCGCAGGTACATGCGGACGGGATCGTTCGTCTTGTCGAGCGCCCCGGGCGTGAGATCGAGCTCGATCTCCTCGGCGCCTTCGCCGGTCCGATCGAGCAGCTTCTCTTCGCGGTAGGTCTTCTCCGAGTCGACGACCTCGATGCCCGCGCTGCTGAACGTGCTGAACAGGTCGTCGAGCTCCTCCGACGATGTGATGTCGGCGGGCAGAAGGTCGTTGACCTCGTCGTACAGCAGATATCCCTTTTCCTTACCGATCGAGATGAGCTGTTTCACCTCGTCGTAACGTTCTTCGATCGACAACGCCATGTATTCCGAACCTCTCTTACGGGTCAGGCCCCCTTGGTGAAGGTGCCCGCCCCCATTTCTTCGATCCGCCGCAACAGGGCCTGCTTGCGCGCCCACAGGACCACGATTTCGTCTTCGTACCGCGCTCCCCCCTGCTCCTGGAGACGGTCGATCTCACGCTGCACGTCCGCGCGCTCCCGGTCGAAGCGGCGTTTCTTCAGGGCCATGACGCAGTCGGATGGGTGGGCCGGCGCGCTGGCCGGTCGGCCGAGCTCGGTTACCAGCAGAGCCTCCCCCCTGGTTAGACGCTCGATCAGCGTCGAAGGTAAGGCCTCCGGCGGCGACCCTTGCAGGGATCGCGCCTGCTGCAGGATCATCTGCGACGCCAGCCCCGCCAGGTCTTCCTCGTCCAGCGTCGCCAGGGCCTCCAGGCCGGCCGCCGGCTGATGGAGCAATGCCCAGATCAGCCCTTTTTCGGCCGGTTTCAGCTGGGTGAGCAACGGCAGCTTGCGCTCCTCGACGGTCGTCTGCTTCTGGACCGCCGCCTTCCGGATCTCCGCCCGCACCACCTCTTCTGTAATCCGGGCCTTGTGCGCCAGCCGGTCCGCAAACTGGTCACGGGCCGCGGCGTCGGGAATCCGGGCAGCGACCGTCAGCATCTTGCCCAGGAACTCCCGGCGGCTGTCGTCCTTGTTGAAATCGTGGTCCGCGGCCGTCCGGTCGAGCAGATACTCGAGGTATTGCCGCGAATTCCGCAGCTTTTCCTGATAAGCGGGGCCACCATGCTTCCGAATGAAGTTATCGGGATCATCTCCCGACGGCAGCATGGCGACGTTCACCTGGAACCCTTCGGCGACCAGCAGTTCCGATGAACGTGCCGCCGCACCCTGGCCCGCGGCATCAGGGTCGAAGCTGAGGACGACTTTCGCCGCGAAACGTTTCAGCAGCCGCACCTGGGCGGGGGTAAGCGCCGTACCGGAGGAGGCGACCACGTTCGTGATCCCTGCCTGGTAGGCCTGCGCCCAGTCGAAATACCCCTCGACCATCACGGCGTGCTTGGTCCGGCTGATCGCGGACTTGCTCAAATGGAGCCCGTAGAGCGTTTTCCCCTTGACGTAGATGGCGGTTTCGGGCGAGTTCAGGTACTTGGGCTGCTGACCGGCTTCCATCGCCCGGCCGCCGAACGCGATGATCGCGCCGTTGTCCCGGTGGATAGGGATCATGATGCGCGTGCGGAACCGGTCGACGACCGTTCCTTCGTCGCGCTGCACCACCAGGCCGCTGCGGGCGAGCAGTGCCGGGGAGAAGCCCGCCTTCAGCAGATGATTCTTCAGGGCTTCGCGCGACGACGACGCGTAGCCGATCCCCTGACGCTCGATCATCTCGGCGGTCATGCCACGTTCGGCCAGCAGACGGCGAGCTGCGGCCCCGGCCGGTGTCATCAGCTGCTCGCGAAACCAGACCGCGGCAACTTCATGGACCTTGAGCAGGGCCTCGCGGTCGCGATTGGCCTCGGCGTCTTCCTTCGACTCATCGCCTTCGGGAACGGTCAGGCCGAATCGTCCAGCGAGCTGGCGGACCGCTTCCGGAAAGGCGAGCTTGTCGTAGAGCTCCACGAACTTGATCACGTCCCCGGCGACCCCGCAGCCGAAGCACTTGAAATAGCCCTTGTCGCCGTGGACGTTGAACGACGGCGTCTTCTCGCCGTGGAACGGGCACAGCCCCTTCCATGACGTGCCGGCGCGCCTGAGCGGCACCCGCTCCTGCACGACCTGCACGATGTCGGCGTGCGATTTCAGATCTTCGATGAACGATGTGGGGAAGAGCGGCATTACTCCTTCAGCTCCACGACCGTCGCGCCGCCGGCCCCCTGGTGCTCGGGGGCGGGACCGTACTGCGCCACGAGCGGGTGGGTCTTCAGAAACTCCGCCACCGCGCGCCGCAGTTGCCCCGTGCCGTACCCGTGAATGATGCGCAGCGTTTTCGCCTCGCTGATCAGCACCTCGTCAAAAAACCGTTCGAGCCGCGTGATCGCCTCGTCGACGGTGCTGCCGATCAGGTTGAGTTCAGTCAGTCCGCCGGATCGCGGCTGCAGATCGACGTTTACCCGCACGCGCGCGGGTTGCGCCGCGGCGGCGGCAGCGGTCGTGACCACGCGCAGATCACCCATCTTCGACCGGAGGCGCTTCCCGCGCACGTCGACTTCCGCCGTGCCGTCATGGACGGACTGGACGATCCCTTCGAGGCCGAGCGCGCCCACGATCACCCGGTCGCCTACCGCCGCCGGGCGGGTCTGCGCCGGCAGCAGCGGAGCGGCGGTGGTGGTTTCGGAGCTGGATGACGACCGCAGCTTCTCCCCGATCGCGTCGACCGCGGCACGCGCGTCGGCACGGGCGCCGCCGGTCTGTCCTGTCGGGATGAGCCGCGCGGACCGGCGCTCGGCCTCGGAGGCCAGCGTTTCGGTCTTCGCCTTCAGGGCCGCCACGACGGTATCGATCTCGCGCTTGGCGTCGCGCAGCCGCTCTTCGATCCGTTCGTCCAGCCGGCGGCGGAACGTTTCCTCGCGGTTGCGAAGATCGAGTTCGCGCGCCTGCAGCTTCGCCGACGTCTCTTCGAGCGTCCGCCGCTCGCGGGCGGCGAGCCGCCGCTCGTGCTCCAGTGCCTGGACGTCCTTCTCCACCCGGGCCAGGTGCTCGGCCAGCTGCGACTCCCGCTCGCTGCGATGGGTGCGTGCACGGTCGATGATCGAACCGGGCAGGCCGAGCCGGGTCGCGATCTCGAGCGCCAGGCTGCTCCCGGGCGATCCGTAGTTCAGACGGTAGGTCGGGGCAAACGTCTGGGGATCGAACCCGAACCCCGCCGGGACCACGCCCGCGGTCGTGGCGGCGTAGGTCTTCAGCGAATCGTAATGCGTGGTGGCGACGATCTTCGCGCCGCGCGCGTGAAAGTGCTCGATCATCGCCATCGCGAGGGCGCCCCCCTCGACCGGATCCGTCCCCGCCCCCGCCTCGTCGAGCAACACCAGCGCCGGCAGCTCCAGCGCTTCGTTCATGTCGACGATGTTCTTGATGTGCGACGAGAAGGTGCTGAGGTTCGCGGCGATGGACTGATCGTCCCCGATGTCGGCGAACACGCAGCGGAACACCGGGATCTGCGATCCCTCAGCGGCCGGGATCAACAGGCCCGCCTGCGCCATCAGCGGAAGCAGGCCGGCGGTCTTCAGGGCGACCGTCTTGCCGCCGGTGTTCGGCCCCGTGATCACCAGCACGTTCACCGGCGGAACCACCAGGATGTCGACCGGCACCGCCTTGCCGGTCAGCAGCGGGTGGCGCGCGGCGCGCAGCTCGAGCCGGCCGTCCTCAGCCAGCTTCGGCGCGACGCCGTCGAGACGGATCGAGAACTGCGCCTTCGCCTGAAGGACGTCCAGTTCGGTGGCGGCCTCGACGGTCGCCTGCAGCTCGGCGCCGCGGCCACGGAACAGCTCCGACAGCGCCACCAGGATGCGATGAACCTCTTCGGCTTCCTGCTGCTCGAGCGCGACGATGTCGTTGTTGATCTCGACGGTGCTGAGCGGCTCGAGGTACAAGCTCGCCCCGGTACCCGAGGAGCCATGGACGATGCCCGGGATGGCGGAGCGGTGCTCGCTCCGCACGACCAGCACGTAGCGTCCGTTCCGGTCGGTGACGATCTGCTGCTGGAGGTATTTCGCCGTCTCCTTGCCGCGGAGGTACGACTCGAGCGTGCCGCGCAGGCGCGCGCGCTGCTTGCGCAGACGATCACGCAGGCTCCTCAACTCAGGGCTGGCGTCGTCGACAACGTCGCCGGCCGGATCGATCTTTCCGCGGACCTCGCCGATCTCGCGCTGAAAGGACGCCGTCGAATCGGCGATGCGCCGCAGGATCGGGCAGGCGGCGCGTGCGCGCCGGATCGCCGAGGCTGTCGATTCGACCGATGCCAGGAACGAGGCGAGCGAAAGCAACTGGAGAGGCTCGAGCGCGCGGCCGTCGACGCCAAGTGCCGCGAACACCGCTTCGAGCTCCGCCGGGCCCTGCAACGCGATCTGGTTGTCGGCGAGGAACCGGACGCATTCCGACGTTGCGGCGAGTGCGTCGGCGACCGCTTGCGGGTCGTTCGACGGCTCCATGGCCGCAAGCCGTGCTCCGCCCATCGGTGTCTGCGCCAGGCCGCTGACACTTGCAACGATCCGATCGAATTCGAGGGCACGCAGGGCGCCGGGGTACATGCGTGATTCAGGAGTGAGTGACCGCCGACAGGGCAATCGCTAACTATAGCAGAGATACGCCTTGCGCGCCCGGCCTGACGGGGCCTACGGCAAATGATTGATGGAGCTGGCGATCGCGGCCGCGCCGAAGCCGTTGTCGATGTTGACCACCGATACCCCGCTGGCACAGCTGTTGAGCATGGATAACAGCGCGGTGATCCCGCCGAAACTGGCGCCGTAGCCCACACTGGTCGGGACGGCGATCACCGGGACGTCTACGAGGCCTCCGACCACGCTGGGCAGCGCCCCTTCCATCCCGGCGACGACGATCACGACCCGGGCCGCGGCGAGCCGATCCTGGACGGCGAGGATCCGGTGGAGGCCCGAGACGCCGACATCGTAGAGCCGGTCCGTCGTGTTTCCCATCATTTCGAGGCAGATCACCGCCTCCTCGGCCACGGGCAAGTCAGCCGTCCCGGCCGCCGCGACCACGACCGTGCCCTTCCCGTCGGGGACCAGATTCACGCGAAGGGTGATCGTCCGGGCGACCTCGTTGAAGACGGCCCCGGGCAGCACGGCCGCCACGGCGGTGTGGGCTGCCGCATCCGTCCGCGTGACGAGCAGGTTCTGGCCGGCCGCGACGATCCGGCCGGCGATGCTGGCAATTTGAGCCGGCGTTTTTCCGGGCCCGAAAACCACCTCGGGAAAGCCCTGGCGGATGCTTCGATGGTGATCGACCCGGGCAAATCCCAGGTCCTCGTAGGGGGCGTGGCGCAGAAATTGAAGGAGGCGGGCATGCGCGGCCTCAGGCGTTAACGCCCCGCCATGGACCTGCGTGAGCAGGTCCAGCAACTGGAGCCTGTTCATTACCGCAAGTCCTTGACCCACGTTGACTTCAGGCTCAGCTGAACGGTAATATCGCCGATTGTGCCGTGTGACGGAATCATATTTTTATGGACGCGACTGAGACACTGATACTCGTTCTTTACTTCTTCGTGCTCAGCATCCTGGCGATTTACGGCTGGCACCGCTACTACCTTGTTTATCTTTACATGAAGAACAAGGACCGGACGCCGGCGCCGCTCCCGCCGCTCGAGGATCTGCCGCCAGTCACCGTGCAGCTCCCGATCTTCAACGAGATGTACGTGGCGGACCGGCTGATCGGCTCGGTCTGCGAGCTGGATTATCCGCGCGAGCTGCTCGAGATCCAGGTGCTCGACGATTCGACCGACGAGACGAGGGATATCGCCGAGCTTGCGGTCCGCCGTTACGCCGCGAAGGGCTTCGACATCAAGTACCTGCACCGGGTGGATCGCACCGGCTTCAAGGCGGGGGCGCTCGAGGCGGGGTTGCGCCAGGCGTCCGGGGAGTTCATTGCGATCTTCGACGCCGACTTCGTCCCGCCGACCGACTTCCTGATGCGGACGCTGCCGTACTTCGCCACCGACCCGAAGATCGGCATGGTGCAGGCGCGCTGGGGGCACATCAACCAGGACTATTCGCTCCTGACGACGATCCAGGCGATCCTGCTCGACGCGCACTTCGTGCTCGAGCACGGTGGACGCAATCGGTCCGGGTGCTTCTTCAACTTCAACGGGACGGCGGGAATCTGGCGCCGCGAGGTGATTCCGGATGCCGGCGGCTGGCAACACGACACGCTCACCGAGGACCTCGACCTGAGTTACCGGGCCCAGTTGCGGGGCTGGCGGTTCATCTTCCTGCCCGACCTCGTGGCCCCGGCCGAAGTGCCGGTGGAGATGAACTCGTTCAAGTCACAGCAGCATCGCTGGGCGAAGGGGTCGATCCAGACCTGCATGAAGCTGCTGCCGGCGATCCTCCGATCGAACCAGCCGCTGGGCGTGAAGGCCGAAGCCTTCTTCCATTTGTCAGCGAACTTCAACTACCTGCTGATGTCGGTGCTGTCGATCCTGATGTTCCCGTCGATGTACGTCCGCTACAGCATGGGATGGACGGAGACGATGCTGATCGACGTGCCGCTCTTCGCAGCGGCGACCGTGTCGTTCTGTTATTTCTACATGGTGTCCCAGCGGGAGCTCTATCCAGACTGGAAGACACGTCTGAAGTACCTGCCGTTTCTGATGTCGATCGGCATCGGGCTGTGCGTGAACAACACCCGGGCTGTCATCGAAGCGGTCTTCGGCAAGCAGAGCGAGTTCGCTCGCACGCCGAAATACGGGATCGAGCGCGACAGCGACGAATGGGTCGGCAAGAAGTATCACCAGTCGGTCGGCGTGCAGCCGATGATCGAGCTGGCGCTGGGCCTGTACTTCACCGGGACGGTATTCTACGCGCTCGCCAACGGGATCTACCCCACGCTGCCGTTCCTGATGCTCTTCCAGGTCGGCTTCCTCTACACCGGCCTGCTCTCGATCTTCCAGCAGTTCACCGACGAGAACGTGATGCTGAAGTCGCCGGAAGTCGCCAAATAGGGCGAAACGCAACCTCCAAACTGCAAGCGCCAAACTTCAAACTGAGTTTGGCGTTTGTAGTTGCCACGCCCGCCTGCCTGCTTGCCTTGATAGAATCAGTGCATGTCGACTGAAGTGAAGCCCAAAGGGGGGCTCGAGGATGTCGTGGCGGCCACCTCGGCCATCTGCTATCTGGATGGCGATCGGGGTGTGCTCGCCTACGTCGGCTACGACATCCACGATCTCGCGCGCGGAGCTTCTTTCGAGGAGGTCTGTTACCTGCTCTGGCACGGCCGGCTGCCGAATCGCGCGCAGCTGGGGGATCTCCAGTCGCAGCTCGCCGCCGAACGCCCGCTGTCGGAAGCGGTGCTGCGGCTGATGAAGCAGCTGCCCGCGACGGATGGCATGGACGTGCTGCGGACCGTGACGTCGGCGCTCGGGCAGTTCGACCCGCAGACCGGCGACAACTCGCCGCCGGCCAACTACCGCAAGGCCGTCCGCCTCACCGCCCAGATCGGCAGCATCGTGGCGACCTACGGCCGGATGAAGGCCGGCGGCGGGCCGGTCCACCCGGACCCGGCGCTCGGCCACGCGGCGAACTTTCTCTACATGCTGACCGGGGAGCGGCCGAGCGCTCTGGCGACCCGCGCCTTCGACATCGCGCTCGTGCTGCACGCCGATCACGAGCTCAACGCCTCGACCTTTGTCGCGCGGGTGGCGGCCGCGACCTTGACCGACCTGTATTCCGCGACCGTCGGGGCGATCGGCGCGCTCAAGGGGCCGCTGCACGGCGGCGCGAACGCGGATGTCATGCGGATGCTGATCGAGATCGGGCCCGACGCGGCGCCGGAGAAGATCGACGACGCGATCCGCTCGAAGCTTGCCCGCAAGGTCAAGATCCCCGGCTTCGGTCATCGCGTGTATCGCACCGAGGATCCGCGCGCGACGCACCTGCGGCGCATGTCGAAGGAGCTGGGCGAGAAGGCCGGCAACACGCGGTGGTTCGAGATGTCGCGGCGGATCGAAACGCTCGTGACCGGCGAGAAGAAGCTGTTTCCGAACGTCGACTTCTACTCGGCGTCCACGTATTACACGCTCGGCATCGAGATCGATCTGTTCACGCCGATCTTCGCGGTCAGCCGCATCTCGGGCTGGACGGCGCATTGTCTGGAGCAGTACGCCAACAACCGCCTGATCCGTCCGCGGACCGATTACATCGGGCCGCAGCACCCGCAGATCCTCCTTCCGATCGATCAGCGATAGGGCCCAGGGCTTTCATCCCCATGGACCAGCGATTCATCCGCAACTTCTCCGTCATCGCCCACATCGACCACGGCAAGTCCACGCTGGCGGACCGGTTTCTCGAGATGACCGGCGCGCTGCAGAAGCGGGAGATGGAAGCGCAGGTCCTCGACAGCATGGACCTCGAGCGCGAGCGCGGCATCACGATCAAGGCCCACGCGGTTCGTCTGACCTACAAGGCCGACGACGGGAACACCTTCATCCTCAACCTCATCGACACGCCCGGGCACGTCGATTTTTCATACGAGGTCACCCGTTCGCTGGCGGCCTGCGAGGGTGCGCTGCTGCTGGTCGACGCTTCTCAGGGGGTCGAGGCGCAAACGCTCGCGAACGCCTACCTGGCGGTCGACAACGGCCTGGAGATCATTCCCGTCATCAACAAGATCGACCTGCCCGGCGCCCAGCCCGATGAGGCGAAGCGGCAGATCGAAGAGATCATCGGGCTCGACGCCGACGGCGCGATCCTGGCCAGCGCGAAGGAAGGCACCGGGGTCCACGAGATCCTCGAGGCGATCGTCCGCCGCCTGCCCTCGCCGAAGGGCCGCGCAGACGGGCCGCTCAAGGCGCTGATCTTCGACTCGTGGTACGACGCCTACCGCGGCGTCATCATCCTCACGCGCGTGATCGACGGCACGGTGCGGCCGGGGATGAAGATCCGGTTGATGGCCAGGGGGCAGGAGTACACCGTCGACCAGGTCGGCGTGTTCTCGCCCAAGCCGAACCCGGTCGAGGAGCTCGGGGTGGGCGAAGTCGGGTTCATCTTCGCAGGCATCAAGACCGTGACCGACGCGCAGATCGGCGACACCATCACCGAGAGCGCGCGGCCGACCGGGGAGCCGTTCCCCGGCTTCAAGGTCAGCAAGCCGATGGTCTTCGCCGGGCTCTATCCGGTCGAAGGCAGCGAGTACCCCCAGCTCCGCGACGCGCTCGAGAAGCTCCGGCTCAACGACGCGTCGTTCTTCTGGGAGCCCGAAACGTCGGCGGCGCTCGGGTTCGGGTTCCGCTGCGGCTTTCTGGGGCTGCTGCACATGGAGATCGTGCAGGAGCGGCTGGAACGCGAGTTCGACATGGATCTCGTCACCACCGCGCCCGGCGTTCTCTACCGGGTCCGCACGACCGATGGCGAGCTGCTCGAAATCGACAGCCCGTCGAAGCTCCCCGACGCGAGCCGGATCGACGAGATCGAAGAGCCCGTGATCACGGCGATGATGCTGACGCCGTCGGAGCACGTCGGCCCGATCCTCCAGTTGTGCCAGGAGAAGCGCGGCGTCCAGAAGTCGATCGAGTATCTGAAGTCGGACCGCGTCCTGATCACCTACGAGCTGCCGTTCAACGAGGTCGTGATGGACTTCTACGACCGGCTGAAGACGATCTCGCGCGGCTACGCGTCGCTGGACTATCACGTCACCGGCTATCAGGCATCGCCGCTGGTGAAGCTCGACATCCTGGTCAACGAGGAGCCGGTCGACGCGCTGTCGATCATCGTACACAAGGATTCGGCCTACACCCGGGGGCGGGCGCTGGCGTCGAAGATGCGCGAGCTGATCCCGCGGCAGATGTTCGAGATCGCGATCCAGGCGGCGATCGGCAGCCGTATAATCGCGCGGGAATCCGTCAAGGCCCTGCGCAAGAACGTGCTCGCCAAGTGCTACGGCGGCGACATCAGCCGCAAGCGCAAGCTGCTCGAGAAGCAGAAGGAAGGCAAGAAGCGGATGAAGCGTGTCGGCCGCGTCGAGATCCCGCAGGAAGCGTTCCTGGCGGTGCTGAAAGTCGGCACCGAGTCGTAGGCAGGGCTAAAGCCCTGCACTACCAGCAGAGAGTCGGAGGCAGGGCTGAAGCCCTGCACCACAAGCAGCGAGTCGGAGGCAGGGCTGAAGCCCTGCACTACGGGCAGAGAGGGTGTAGCGCAGCCCTTCAGGGCTGCCGGATATGGCTACTTTCCGCAAATCGACCGTTCGCGAGTACTTCGAGTCGATCGTCATCGCCGTGATCCTCGCGCTGTTCGTGCGCACCTGGGTCGTGCAGGCCTTCAAGATCCCCACCGGCTCGATGGAGAACAACCTGCTGATCGGCGATCACCTGCTGGTCAACAAGTTCGTGTTCGGGCCCGAGCCGACGGCGGCCGAGCGCGCCATTCTGCCCGTGCGCGACATTCGCCGCCGCGACATCGTCGTCTTCAAGTACCCGGACCAGCCGGAGCGCGATTTCATCAAGCGCGTGATCGGCTTGCCCGGCGAGACGATCGAGCTCCGGAACAAGAAGGTCTACGTCAACGGCACTCCGCTGGACGAGCCGTACGTCCACTTTCTCGAGCCCTCGCACGCATCCTCGGAGGTCACCTCGTTCGACGTGCGCGAGCGCTATGGGCCCGTCACCGTGCCGCCGGAGCAGTACTTCGTCATGGGCGACAATCGCGACAACTCCCAGGACAGCCGCTACTGGGGCTTTCTGCCGCGGCATTACGTCAAGGGGAAGGCGCTGATGATCTACTGGTCCTACGAGGCCGGTGGCGAGGAGTACACCGAGGAAGGGCTGCGGGCGACGGTGAAGCGGATGTTCTCGGTGGTCACGCACTTCTTCACCCGGACGCGCTGGGAGCGGTTGTTCCACCAGATTCACTAGCCGCCTGTCCCCGGCCACCAGGCCGCGAGCCTCGCGGCTTCTTCCCTCACGCGCGCCCCGTACTCGGCGTCTTTCAGGTTGCCAAGATTGATCTCGACGTTGTGCTGCGCGCCGCGCAGCCCGGCGGCCAGCAGCTCACGGGCGACCTGCACGTCGCTCGACGCATTCGGGTTCCCGAGGTCCGCGACGACCGGCGCCAGCTGGAGCGCTTCGGCGGCTCTCCGCATCATGTCGAGCGGGGTTTCGGTCGCGGCTACCAGCGCCTTCTGGATCCCGGCCGAGCGTGCGGCCTTTTCTTCTTCCGTGCCCTTTGCCATCCGGAAGGCGCCGACCACCAGCTCGTACGCGGCGCTGTCCTGGTCGACCAGCGCTTCGAGGCTGACGGCGAGCTCGGTGCACCGCGTACCGGCGGCCGCCAGACGCCGCACGTCTGCGTCCGTGGCGGCCTTCGGCTTCGGCAGTCCGGCCACCATGGCAAGCAGGGAAGCCCCGACGGCGGCTGCCAGCGCCGAGGCCGAACCGCCGCCTGGCGTCGGTTCCGACGATCGAAATGCAGCGAGCAGCTCCGAAACAGAACGTGCGGTCAGCTTCATGGCGAAAGAGACTCCTGACCGCTGACGAGGCGGCCGCGTTTGAGGACGGCGGCAATCGATGCCGCCCCGATCCTGATCAGGTTGATCGCGTCGCCGCGAACGATGACCGCGTCGGCGAGCTTGCCAGGTTCGAGGCTGCCGGTGGCGCCGGCGAGGTCCAGCGACCAGGCGCCATTGATCGTGGCGGCGGTCAGCGCCTCCTCGAACGTCATGTTCATGGCGAAGCAGGCCAGCGCGACGGCGAACGGCATCGACGGCGAAAACCCCCCGCCGGGATTGACGTCGGTTGCGAGCGCCACCGGTACCCCCGCGTCGATCAGCGCGCGCGCGGGGGCGAACCGGCCCAGCTTGAGGTAGAACGCCGCGTTCGGGAGCAGCGTCGCAGTGACGCCTGCCTGCTGCATTGCACGGATGCCGTCCTCGGGCACGAAGATCAGGTGATCGGCTGAACGCGCGCCGATGCGCGCCGCTACCTGCGATCCGCCGCTCGGTCCCAGCTCGTCGGCATGGATGCGGGGCTTCAGGCCGTATCGCATCCCGGCTTCCAGGATCCTCAGGCTCTCTGCCGGCGTGAACACGCCGGTCTCGCAGAAGACATCGCACCAGACTGCGAGCCGCTCCGACGCCACCGCCGGAATCATCACCTCGGCGACCAGGTCGACGTATGGGTCACGCCGGCCGCGGTATTCCGTCGGGACTTCGTGCGCCCCCATGAAGGTCGGCACGATGTCGATCGGGTGCGCCTGCTGCAGGCGCGCGGTCGCGCGCAGCATCCGGAGCTCGGATTCGAGGTCCAGTCCGTACCCGCTCTTGACCTCACAGGTGGTGGTGCCGCACGCAAGCATCTCGTCGAGCCGCGGGCGGCTTGCCGCGATCAGCTGCTCTTCGGAGGCGGCACGCGTGGCCGCGACCGTCGCCACGATGCCACCGCCGCCAGCGGCGATTTCGGCATAGGTGGCGCCGCCGAGCCGCCGCCGCAGCTCCTCGCGCCGGTCACCCGCGAACACCGCGTGCGTGTGCGCGTCGACGAAGCCGGGGACGATGGCGTGGCCGGTGGCGTCGATCACGGTGGCGCCCGCGGCCGCGCGGACCGCGCGATCGAGCCCGCTCGTCGCACCCACGAACACCAGCCGTCCGTCCA
>DATFFM010000189.1:0-33324 GCA_035250005.1 Vicinamibacterales bacterium
AGTCCAGAAAGAGCGCCGCACGCGCGCCGCGGACCCCGTCCACCGCCGTGGACCGCGCGAAGCCGCCGCGCCCGTCGCTGAGCGCCAGCGCGCCCGCCTGGGCGGAGCCGAAGAAGAAATCGGTGAAGCTGTCCTTGTTCACGTCGCCCGCGGCGATTGCCCCCGCGGCACCGCGCACCTCGAGGCCGGCCGGACCGGCGACGTCGCCGAACGTGCCGTCGCGGAGGTTGCGGAAGAGGACAGGGCCGCGGTCCGCCGGTCCCACCAGCAGATCGATGTCGCGCCGGTTGTCGTAGTCGGTGGCCACCGCGGCCACGACCGGTCCGCTCAGCTCCAGCTTCGCGGCGGCGGTGATGTCGGCGAACGTTCCGTTCCCGTTGTTCCGGAAAAGCCGGGCGGGAGATTCCTTGGCCGCGCCACCGACGTACAAATCGATATCACCGTCATGGTCGGCGTCGATCCAGGCTGCCGCGCCCGGCGTGTGCGGGTACACGAGCCCCTCGGCCGTCGCCCGGGTGAACCGCCCGGCCGGTGACTGCCGGAAAAGAGCCGGCCCGCGCTCGGTGAGAAGGCCCAGGTCGGTCAGGCCATCGTTGTCGTAGTCGCCGGCGAGCACGGACGTCGCCCCGACCTTCTCGAGCCCCGACGCGGCAGTGACCTCATCGAACCGGCCCGCCCCGTTCCGAAGCAGCCGCAGGCCGCCTGCCTGGGCGACGAACAGGTCGAGGTCGCCGTCCCGGTCGTGATCGGCGAGCGTCACGCCGCCGGTCTGCAGGATCGGATGTGTCTTCGAATCCGCACGGAAGGCCACGTCCGGCACGCGTTCATCTACCAGCCCCGGTTCGGCGCCGGTCGAGACAATGGCCTCCGCGTAACGACCCTGCTCGAGATAGTTCCGGGAGTAGGTGGTGGCGTAGCCGCTCTCGCGCAGCCGTTGAAACCGCTGCATGGCGACCGAGCCCTGCTCCCGTGCGCCGCTGCGGATCAGCGCCGTCGCGTGGCCATACGCGGCCGTCACGTTGTACGGTTCCGACGTGGCGGCAACGCCGAAAGCATCACGCGCCTCGGCATAGCGGCCCTCCTGAAGGTGAACCTGACCGATGTTGATGGCCGTTCCCACATCATCGGCGTCCAGCTGGCGCACTTCTTCGAAGTGCGCCAGCGCGTCAGCCGACCGATTGGCTTCACGAGCGATGAGCCCGAGCAGATACTGCGAGTGGGGCTGCGCCGGAAGCAGCTTGCGGGCGGTCTCCGCCTGCCGGCCCGCCTGCTCGAGATCCCCGTTGTAGAAGTGAGCGAGCGCGAGGTTGAGATGCGCGATCGCGAGGTCGGGTGCCGCCTGCAGGGCGCGCTGGAAGTGCGTGACGGCGGTGCCGTAATCGTACTGCTCGAGATAGGCTACTCCGAGGTTGTTGGCGCGATATGCGTCCTCGGGAATCGGCCTGGTCTGATGCGCCGCCACAACGACCGCCAGACCTGCGGCCATCAGCCACCAGTGCGCGAGGCGCCAGCGCCTCATGGCACGCTGGTCCGACGCAGGGGAGCGGCGCCGGAGATCCCTTTGCCCTCGATGATCGTGATCGACTGGTTCGCCGCCGCTCCCGGGAGGTTCTGCGTCTGACCGTTCGGCCATCGGACCTCGATCCTCTGCACCTTGTCCTCAGGGCCGAGCCCGATCGTGAGCGGCAGCTCGCTCTGCGAGAGGTAGCTGGATCCGGTTTTGACCATGCTCCAGCCGCCCGGCCCTGTCGACGTGGTCACCCGAACGAACGCGCCGATCGCACTCCGATTCGACTTGGTGCCCTGCAGCGTGACCCGCAGTCGGTTGTTCCTGGCGCCGCCGTCATTCCTCAACAGCCGCGCCGGGCCGTTGCTGGCGGTGAGCAATAAATCGAGGTCGCCGTCCCCGTCATAGTCGCCGTAGGCAGCGCCCCGGCCCACCGCCGGTTGCCGGAGGTCGCGGCCCGACGTGGCGGTGACCTCGGCGAAGCGCCGGTCGCCGAGATTTCTGAACAGGTGCGGTGGCTGGGCATAGGTCACACCGCGCTGGACCTTCTCCACATCGTCGGCGACATGACCGTTGATGGCCAAGATATCGAGCCGGCCGTCGAGGTCGTAGTCGAAGAAGAAGCATCCGAACGTAAGGGTCAGGAGCGATGCCCGGCCAATCGCCGAGCGCGGTGCCTCGTCGACGAAGAGCCCTTTACCCTGATTGGTGTAGAGCGTCATTCTCTCGTTCACGAAGTTGCCGATGACAATGCTCTGGCGGCCGGAGCCGTCGTAATCGGCGGCGTCGGTGCCCATGCCGGCGCGTGCGACGCCGGCGTCGTCGAAGGCGACGCCGGCCGACAGCGCGACGTCGGCGAAGGTGCCGTTGCGCCTGTTTTCGTAGAGCCGGTTCGGCTGGGTATCGTTGGCGACGAAGAGGTCCAGCCAGCCGTCGCCGTCGTGGTCGACGAGCGCGACGCCCAGAGCTTTGGACGTCGGGTCGAGCAGGCCCGCGCGTTTGGTGGCGTTCTCGAACGTGCCGTCGCCGCGGTTCCTGTACAGGGTGGGGCTCTGGCCCTTGTACCGTTCTGGCGTGCAGTACGACTTGTTCTTGCCGTCGAGCGTGCAGAACACGTCACTCTCGATCGTCCACTCGACGTAGTTGGCGACATAGAGATCGAGCTTGCCGTCGCGATCGTAGTCGAACCAGGCCGCGCTCGTAGAGAAGCCGGGATCGCCGACGCCGGCCGCCGTGGTGACGTCGGTGAACTTCAGGCCGCCGAGGTTGCGGAACAGCCGATTCTGACCGAGCGCAGTGACGTAGATGTCCGTCCGGCCGTCGTTGTCGTAGTCGGCCGCCGCCACCCCCATCCCGTACATCGGCACGGCGAGCCCGGCCTTCGCCGTCACGTCGGTGAAGGTGCCGTTGCCGTTGTTCCGGTACAAGGCCATCACCGCCCGCGCGCGCGGTTGACCAGGCCAGGGCATGGAATTCACCAGCAGCAGATCCTGGTGACCGTCGCCGTCAGCGTCGACAAAGGCCGCGCCGGAGCCCATGGTTTCGGGAAGGTACTTCCGTCCAAAGGCGCCGCTGGTGTGCCTGAAGCGCACGCCGGCGGCGGTGCTGATGTCCGTGAACGTTGGCAAGGCCGCGGCGTCCTGAGGTGCCGGCTGACTGCCACGGACGATCGAGGCGGCGACGATGGTGGATATGACGAGGGCCATCAAGTGGGGAGCCGGCCGATGTGTCATCGGGATCCCGAGATGTGGGGTGGCAGCGACCGCATTCCGCGAGGCTATGGCAGGACCGCATCGAAATCAAGGGTCGTTGCCGATCTGTGTTGACGGCCTCGCGGTACCGCGTCTCGTCACAGCATTTCGCCGGGCGCCATCCGACCGGCATACAATTCCTGCCGGGGAGGTGGGGCTCATGACGATCAGGCGTCTTGTGAAGGTGGTGGTCTGCAGCGCGATGGCATTGACTCTCGCACCGGGATTGGCGGCACAGGTGCCGGCCGGGATCGGCGAGGGATGGCTGGGGGAATTCGATCACGCCTCGCGGCAGCTGGTGCAGCTGGCCGAAGCCACACCCCCCGAGAAGTTCGCCTGGCGCCCGGCGCCTGGTGTCCGCTCGATCGCCGAGGTGTACATGCACATCGCGGTCGCCAATTATTTCCTGATCGCGCAGACCGGCGCCAAGCCGCCGATCGACCTCGCGAAGCTCGGTAAGGATCCGGAGAAGAGCATCACCGACAAGGCGGGTGTGATGAAATTCCTGAAGGAGTCCGCCGACGCGGTGCGGGCAAGCTACACGACCGCGGATCGTCAGAAGAAAGTGCAGCTGTTCAAGAAGGACGTCACTGTGGACGGCGTGTACCTGCGGATGCTGGTCCACAACCATGAGCACATGGGTCAGGCCATCGCCTACGCGCGAGTGAACGGCATCATCCCACCATGGTCGGCGGGACAGTAACAGTCGTCACTCAGTTGCGCCGAGGGGCGCCCGCCTGAGCCGCGGAGCGGCTTGTCGTCGCCGACGTCGAGCGTGCGGACCACGATGAGGCGTCCCGGGCCGAGCGCACGCACGATGTCCTCGTAGATCCGCGCCTGTTCGTCTTCGCCTGGAGGGTCCTGCCGATTTGAAGAACAGGAACTCGGTGCGCAACAGGCCCACACCCTTCCCCCCGAAAGGCACGACCTGCCGCGCCTCCGCGAGATCGCCGACATTCGCGACGACCTCGATGCGGTGCCCGTCGGCGCGATGGCGTCAACAGCCGGCAAGTCCAGCGCGCGCGCGAGAATCGCGGCGTGCGACGTGCCGCTGCCACCCGTGGTGCAGACGCCGCGGACCCGTCGCCGATCGAGTGAGGCGGTATCCGAGGGCGCCAGGTCTTCGGCCACGACGATGGCGTCGGCTGGCAACTCCGGCGGTGCGCTCGTGGTGCCGGTCAGGATCCTGGGAATGCACCTGCGCGACGAGGCCGCTGCAGGGTGCGAGGATCAGATCGGTGATGGGATCGATCGCGATTCCGTCGCCCACGAGCCGTTCTGCGAACGCCGGATCCGGGATCGATGAAAGGGAAACGAGCACCCCCGAGACCGGTGCCGTCAGGATCAGCGGAGAAGCCTCGGTGGAAAGAAGTGCAGTCACCGCGGGATTCTATCGCTTCTCGTTCCGAGGCAGAGCCTGCACTTGCAGGGCTGAGGGCGCCCGATTGGCCCCGTCCCCAAGGTGTAGAATTCCCGAATGCACCCTCGGGGACCTTGGTATGTGGCAGCGACAGGGGCGCTGCTGCTGGGGTGCGGCGCCAGCGCGCTGGCTCAGTCACCAGCCGTCCGCCAGAACAATCCCAATCCGGTCGCGACTGCGCTGAAGGCGGGCCGGGCGTTGCTCGACGCAGAGGATCTCGACCGCGCCCGGATTCAGTTCGAAGCGGCACTGGCCCGCGACCCTGCCTCCGCCGAGGCGCATTTCCTCCTGGGCCTCGTCTACGAGCGCCAGAAGAATCTTGCCGCTGCTGCTGATTCGTATGGCAGGGCGATAAGCTCTGCGCCCCGAATGGCGGCAGCCCACGACCGTCTTGGCTTCGTGCTGGGGCAGCAGGGTCGGACGGCGGAAGCTATCCGCAAGTTCGAAGACGCAGCCCAACTCGACCCGAAGCTGTTCGATGCGCACCACCATCTCGGCGCAACTCGCTGGTGGACGAAGGACTTCGAGGGCGCGCTTCCGGCGCTTCAGGCTGCCGTTCGGTTGCGGCCCGATCACGCGGAATCACGGTACTACCTCGGTCTCACGTTGGAACGCCACGGACGGCTCGAGCCTGCGATCGAGCAATTGCGTGCCGCCGTACGGTTGGGCCCGCGGCTGGCCGTGGCACAGCTCCGACTCGGCACCGCACTGCAGGCCTTCGGCGATCTCGACGGGGCCATTGCCCATCTCGAGACCGCTGTTCGTCTGGACCCGTTGGCCGCGGACGCGCAGAACAGTCTGGGGCTCGCGTTGACGCAGCGAGGTCGTGGCGACGAGGCCGTTGCGGTTTTTCGTCGGCTCGTCGCGGCGCAGCCGGCCTACGTTCCAGCGCGATTGAATCTCGGGACTGCGCTGATGCAGCAGGGGAACCTGGCAGAGGCGGTGAGCGTGCTGCGCGCGCTCACCGAAATCGAGCCCACCAACGCCGAGGCGTTTCATAACCTCGGCCTCGCTCTGAAGCAGCAGGACGATTTCGCGGCGGCCGAAACGGCGCTGCGGCGTGCCGCGCAACTGGATCCGTCATTGCCGGAGGCACCGTTCACGCTGGGCGTCGTCCTGTGGCAGACCGGGCGCGCGGAGGAGGCCCAGCAGCAGTTTCTCGAAGCCCTCGCGCGCAAGGGCGACTACGCCGATGCCCACTACATGCTGGGCACCATTCTGAAGCAGCAGGGAGCGATGTCAGAAGCCGAGTCGCGGTTCCGCCAGGCCATCAAGCACCGTCCGACCTCGGCGGAGGCGCATCGGAGCCTGGGGCAGACGCTGAAACAGCAGGGACAGGATGAGGCCGCAGTGGTGTCGCTTGCCGAAGCCGAACGGCTGGATCGGAGGACGGCGGATGCGCAGGCTTCAACCTTCGCCGTGAGCGTGGGTGTGCAGAAGCTGAGTGCGGGGGATTACGCCGGCGCCATCAACCGGTTCCGGGAAGCCATTCGCCTCGCCCCTGAGAATCCTCAGGCGCATTACCAGCTCGGGCTGGCGCTGCGGCGGACGGGCGCGCAGCGCGAGGCACGTAAACACTTCGCCGAAGCGCAGCGGCTGGCCCCTCATCTGCGCCCGCCGAACAAATCATGAGGGAATTGGCGTGCCGGTGCCGCCCGCTCGCGATCGCGGCGCTGATCCTGAGCCTGGCGCAACTCGGGGCCCGTGGATGGTCTGCGCAGCCGGCACCGCCGGGCTTCTCCTTCAGGAACACCGCACGTGAGGCCGGCTTGACGGCAGTCACCGTGTTCGGCGGCACCCGGACCAACAAATACCTGCTCGAGACAACGGGCTCCGGCGTGGCGGTGCTGGACTTCGATTCGGATGGCTGGCTGGACATCTTCCTCGTCAACGGGTCTGTTCTCGAGGGGTTTCCGTCCGGCGGCGCGCCAACCGCTCATCTCTATCGAAACCGGCGCGACGGCACCTTCGAAGACGTGACGTCCAAGGCGGGTCTGACGCAGAGCGGGTGGGGGCAGGGGGCCTGTTCGGGGGACTACGACAACGATGGCTACGATGATCTGTTCGTGACGTATTGGGGACAGAACCGCCTCTACCACAATCGCGCAAACGGCACGTTCGAAGAGGTCACCGCTCTGTCGGGGCTCGCCACCGCGAAGCCGCGCTGGGGTGCCGGGTGTGCGTTCCTCGATTACGATCGCGACGGCCGACTGGACCTGTTCGCGGCCAATTACATCGACTTCGATCTGGCATCGGCTCCCGTTCCCGAATCCGGTCTGTGCCGTTACAAGGGCATCCCTGTCGCCTGCGGGCCCCCGGGGCTTCCAGGGGGGAAGAACGTCCTGTATCGCAGCCAGGGATCGGGTCGGTTCGAGGACGTTTCCGACCGGGCCGGCATCACGCGTGCGAGCGGCACGTACGGGCTTGGGGTGAGCACCCTGGATTTCAACGACGACGGCTGGGTCGATGTGTATGTGGCCAACGACTCGAATCCCAGCGCTCTGTATCTGAACAACAGAGACGGTTCGTTCACCGACACGGCGGTCATGTCGGGCTGCGCCTACAGCCAGGACGGCAAACCGCAGGCGGGCATGGGAGTGGCGGTCGGGGATTACAACCGGGACGGCACGGTTGATATCTTCAAGACCAACTTCGCCGGCGATACCTCCACCCTCTATGCCAATGACGGAAAAGGATTCTGCCAGGACCGGACGTTTGCGGGAGGCATCGGCTTCAACACCAGGTGGCTCGGGTGGGGCGTCGGCTTCCTGGATCTGGACAAAGACGGGTGGCTCGACCTGTTCCTCGTCAACGGCCACGTGTACCCCGAGGTCGAGCGTCTCAACACCGAAGCCGGGTACAAACAGCGGAAAGTCGTGTATGTGAACCAGCGCAACGGACGATTCCAGGACGTGACCGAACGCCTTGGTCCGCCGGTGACCACGCCCAAGGCCGGCCGCGGGGCGGCATTTGCCGATCTCGACAACGACGGCGATCTCGATATCGTTGTCAACAACGTCCACGACACGCCGGATCTCTTCGTGCTCGACTCACCGGCCGATGCACACTGGCTGATCGTGAAGCTGGTGGGCACGCGCTCGAATCGGAGTGCCATTGGGGCACGGGTCCGTCTCGTCACCTCCGAGGGGCGGCAGGTGCAGGAGGTGCGCGGCGGCGGGAGCTATTATTCGCAGAACGATCTGCGCGTCCATTTCGGGATCGGAAAATCCACTGGCGTCGAGCGGCTGGAGATCCGCTGGCCCAACGGAATGGAGGAGACCTGGGTGGATGTCGGTGTCGACCGGATCATCACGCTCAAGGAGGGGAGCGGCACCGCCGCGCAATCCCAACGATGACCTTCGGCGTACCCTCTGGATCCGGGCTCGTCGTGATCGCGGCGATTTCACTCGCCCTGATGACCTCGCAATCTGCGGCCGCACAGGACCACACGGCCGCCGTGAAGCAGGCGCGCCTGCTGATCGATCAGGGCAAACCGCAGGCGGCCATCGACACGCTCACGGTACTTGGACCCACGGCGGGGCCAGACGTGTCCCTCCTGCTCGGCGTGGCGCACTACCACGCCAACGATCATCCGCGCGCCGTGGAACTGCTGGGGCCCCTGGTCGACAAGCTGCCGGAGGGATCGCTCGAGCGGCGCGAAGCGGTCCAGGTGCTTGGCCTCTCGTACTTCGTGATGGGCCGTTACCCGGAAGCCTTGCCGCTGCTCGAAGCCACGCGCGTCTGGGCGGCAGACAACGCGGAGCTCGGATACGTACTCGGCCAGGCGTATGTGCAGACCCGCCAGCCGGATCGCGCCCGGGAGACGTTCGCCAGGACGTTCCGCGTGGCCGTCGACTCGGCCGCGGCGCATCTGCTCGCGGCGCAGATGATGATCAGGCTCGAATTCGAAACGCAGGCCGAAGGCGAGTTGAAACGGGCGATTGAAAAAGATCCGAAGGTGCCGCGCGCGCATGCACTCCTCGGCCAGCTCGCGTTGTTTCGCGGCCGCCTCGACGAAGCGGTCCTCATGACCGAACGTGAGATTTTGCTGAACCCGGCCGATGCCATGGCGTTCTCGCAGCTCGGCGACGCGCGGCTGCGTCAGCTCCGAACGGACGAGGGGATTGACGCTCTGCAGAAATCGATCTGGCTGAATCCCTTTTACAGCGCACCCTACATCCTGCTCGGGAAGGCCTACATGAAAAAGGGACAGCCGGCCACGGCGGAGGGGATGCTCACCCGGGCCATTCAGTACGATCCCAACAACCGCTCGGCGCACTACCTGCTCGCCCAGCTGCTGCAACAAATGGGCAGGGAGGCGGATGCGAAGAAGCATTTCGCCATCGCCGAGCGCCTGCAGGGGCAGCCAGGACGCTGACTTGGCTGCAGCCGCGCGATGCGCCGGTCCGTTTCCCCCGCGGCGCCTCGCCTTCTGCACCGGTGTGCTGGCGGTGGCCCTCGTAACTGCGCCCGGGCCGCAGGCGCGACAGCCTGCGCCCCGCGTTTCTTCGGCGTGGGGTGTCGGGTTCAGGGACATTGCAGCACGCGCCGGTCTTCGCGATCCGGTCGTCTACGGCGGGGTCGATCGCAAGCGATTCATCATCGAGACCAACGGCGCCGGCGTTGCGCTGGTGGACTTTGACAACGACGGATGGCTGGACGCATTGACACTCAGCGGCACACGGCTCGGTGACGAGACGCGCGCCGAGGCAGAATACGCCCCAGGCTCGGCCCCCTCCAACCGGCTGTACCGGAACCTGCGAAACGGGAACTTCACCGACGTCACTGACGCCGCAGGTCTGCGACGGACCGGCTGGGCGTCGAGTGTGTGTGCCGGCGATTACGACAACGACGGCTGGACCGATCTGTTTGTCACGTATTACGGCTCGAACGTGCTTTACCGGAACCGCGGCGACGGCCGGTTCGAGGACGTGACGTCGCGGGCCGGGCTTGCCGCGCCGGCGGTTCGCTGGGGCTCGGGCTGCACCTTCGTCGATTACGACCGCGACGGACGCGCCGATCTGTTCGTCGCCAATTACCTGCGATTCGACCTCCTCACCGCACCCGAACCGGGCAAGGGTCCCAACTGCGTGTGGAAGGGGATCGCCGTCAATTGCGGTCCCAAGGGGCTCCCGACCGACACCAATCTGCTGTATCGGAACAACGGCGACGGCAGCTTTGCCGACGTCTCTCAGGTTTCCGGCATTGCGAAGGTCACCGGGCGCTATCCGATGACCGCGGTTGCGGCCGATCTGGACGCGGATGGCTGGTCGGATATTTATGTGGCGTCAGACTCCACGGCGGCCATCCTCTACCGCAACAACCGGGACGGCACCTTTACCGACGTGGCCCTCGAGAGCGGTGCCGCCTACAGTGAAAGCGGCAGCCCGCAGGCCGGCATGGGTCTCGGAGTCGGCGATTACAACCGCGACGGCCTGCTCGATCTCCTCAAGACGCACTTCGCCGACGATATCCCGTCGCTCTATCGCAACCTCGGCAAGGGGCTGTTCGAAGACGTGGCGGCAGCCGCAGGGTTGGCGGTCGAGAACCGCTACGTCGAATGGGGCGCCGCTCTGCCGGACCTGGATAACGACGGCCTGCAGGACGTCTTCTACGTCACCGGGAACGTGTACCCGGAAATCGAACGGGCCCTGCCGCAGTATCCCCACCGGGGTCCGCGCGTCGTCTTCCGGAACCTGGGCCGCCCGGGCTTTGTGAATGTCACGAAGGAAAGCGGCGACGCGACGGTCGCGCACTCGAGCCGTGGCGCCGCGTTTGGAGACGTCGACAATGACGGCGACGTGGACGTGCTCATCATGAACATGAACGAGCCGCCATCACTGCTCCAGAACACGTACTCGGGTGGCCACGGCTGGATTCTCATCAAGCTCGAAGGCACGGTCTCGAATCGATCGGCGATCGGGGCGACGGTCGTGGTCACCTCCGGCGGAGAGCGGCAGGCGCGCGCCGTTCTGAGCCAGTCCAGTTACTATTCGCACGACGATTTCCGGCTGCACTTCGGACTGGGTACTCAGTCGAAGGCCGACCGGATCGACATCACCTGGCCAAGCGGGCGTACCCAGTCGCGCAAGGATGTGCAGGGTGGGCGCGTCGTGACCCTCCGGGAAGGCTCACCGCGGTAGGCGGGTGCCGAGGGCGACGGTGACCTCCTTTCGAACGTAGTCATCCGCCGACCCCTCGAACGTCACTACCAGTTCCGGATCCCCGGCTCGGGCCGCTTTCAACTCGCCACCGGAAACGGCGCCAGCTTTGCGCGGAGTGCGCAGGCGCAGCGAGTAGGTCCGGCCGGCACGCCCTTCGAGTGTGAGCACCAGCCCGTCGCTCCCGGCGTGCGATCGCAGCACCCGCAGTCCCTCGCTTCGGTCGCCCGGGGCAGCCTGACGCGCGTCCTGATAAACGTCGGTGCCATCCTCCAGGTTGAACACCACGGATGTCTTCGCACCCGGGTCGGCGATGACAACGACCGCCTGCTGGATGTCTCCCAGGCGTCGGATCTCGAATCTGGTGTCGCGGCCGTTCACAGTCACGGTGCGGACGGTTGCGTCGAGTGGAAAGCCCGGTGCCAGGATCAGGCGTGCCAGGGCTTGCGATGCGGCACCCGGCACGGCGCGGCGGTCGATGGTGACACTCACCCGGCCGGGCGTCCGGGTCAATGCAAAGTCCACACGTGCGCCGCCGGCCGGAACATTGAGAGCCGACATGCTGTCCCAATGCGCCGGCAGCTGCGGTGCGCAGCGCAGCACGCTGCCGGCCGCACTAGGGTCGATGCCGAGAAGACCCCGCAGCAGCGGGGTGACCACCATCGCCTCGGACCAGATCTGGTGATGCGAGGAGCGGCCGAAGGCCGCGTTGAACTCTCCAGAGAGCAATTCCGTGACGTAGCCGAGGGCTCCGTCGTAGGTGAGCAGTGCGTTTGCCATCAAGGCCTGAAGACCAACGTGCGGCCGGCCGTACCGGTACGCGCCCATGGACGCCCAGCCCGTGAAGAGTGGCCAGACCGATCCATAGTGATACGACAGCGGGTCGTAGAGCTCGCTTCGTTCGGAAAGGATACGACTGCCCCAGTCCGTCGCCAGTGCGCCGGCGCCGAGATGGTCGATCTGCAACTCCGCACGCCTGGCGTCGAGCGTCTCGAACCAGAGTGGAACAGCCGGAAGGACAGTGTCTTCGTCGATCAGCCTCGCGTTTCGCAAGGCCTCCATCCGAGCCTGGCGTCGCGCCCGGTCGGGACCCGGCTCTGCGACCGGCGGTTCCTTCCGGGGCAGGGCCGTGGCCACCGCGTAGAAGTCGCGATTCGGCAGCCAGTAGGTTCGCTCGACCGCGGCGCGGGTACGCTCCTGTGCAGCCCGGGCGTCACGCTCCAGGTCCGGATCCTGCATCGCCTCGGCGAGCTCCGCGATGCCGCGCAAAGCCTCTATCCACAGACCCTGCAGATAGATTTCCTCGTGGGGCGGATAGAGCGCGCCCCCTTCCACCCAGCCGTGCCCGGCTCCCGTGTTCTCGATGAGCCCGTTCCGGTCGGTATCGGTCGCGGCAGAAAAGCGGTACGCCTTGACGATGGAGTCCCAGCTGGCTTTCAGGAACGCTTGGTCGCCGCTGGCGCGCCAGTAATCGGCCTGGGCGATGACGAACAGTGGCGTCGCATCCGCGCTTGCCCAGGCGTACGGATAATCGGTGAACCAGCCCAGGAGCGATGCGCTCTGCGCAATCTCGTGCGGGATCTTGCCGTCAGCGCGCTGATACTTCCGAAGAAAATCGAGCGCCGTGCGGCTCGATGCGAAGTCTCCTGCCGCGGTGAGCGCGAGCACCGTCCAGAGCGCGTCCCGCCCGAAGAACCAGGCGAATCCCGGGCGCTCGCTCTCGCCCGATGTGCGAAAGCCCGCCAGCAGGCCGGTGCCGAGCAACGGGTTGGTCGCCATCCCCTTGTCGATCCCGACCTTGGCCCATGCGAAGGCCTCGTTCAGGCGCGGGTCGGGTGTAACGACCCGGACGGTGTCGCGCAGCAGCCGCTCGTAATGGGCCGTCGTCTTTTCGTACTGCTGCCTGATCGACTTCAGCAGTCTGGCGTAGGTGGCCCGGGCTTCCGCCCGGCCGGCAGTACTGCCGGTGATGATGATGGGCAGGAACGTGCCCTGCGAATCCGGTGGCGTGTTGATGACGAATTGCAGCGGGACGTCGCGCGGCTCTTCCTGGTAGGGCATCACCGACAGATCCTGTGCCCCCGGGGATCCGATCACACCCGCGAAACGCCCGGTCTCTTCACTGAGCTCGTAGACCCCCGCCTTCTCGTCCCAGCCGGCGCCGGCTGTCATCGAACCGGCCGGCCACATCAATCGCAGGCGCGGCCGGAACGATCCGACGATCCTGAGCGGCAGCGTGCTCTGCACCTCGAGCAGGATGACGATGCCCGGCTCGTCGATCGGAGCCAGAATGATCTGGCGCACGGTGAACGCGGCGTGGGAGTAGGTGAAGATCGTGGCCGCGGGACGAACCGAGATACCAGACGCGATGTCGGCCCCCGGAATGTCCAGGGGATAGCCTTCGAGCCGAAACGACAGTCTGAAATCATCCAGGATCTTGAGGGGATAGACCCACGCTTCGAACGGACGGCTTTCGTACCCGAAGACGGCCGAGCGGCGTCCGACGACGTCGAAGAACGCACCCGGGCGGACGGGACGTTCGAGCGCCAAGGTGCCAGGGATGAGCGGGAAGCTCGGGATCGCCGCTGCTGAGGTCCGCGGCAGCGTGTCCTGGGGGGAGACTGCCGAGCTGCCGAGGAGCAGGCCGGGGCACAGGAACAGGGGGGCGAGTCGGAGCAGCATAAGAATCTCGAACGGCCGGGCATCTGACGGGCTGAGTCTACACGGGCCCTGTCGCGCGATCCATTACAGAACTGTGCATCGCGGGGGCCGTTTGGTGCTAGCATGCGCCCACGTTCCCCGGAGTCCGCACTTTGACGCTGGGCGACAGTGTGCCTCGGACGGACGGAGACTCCTTATGACTCACATCTTCGGTTCCTCCCACGCAACAATCACACAGCGGATGCGGCTTGCGGCTGCGATGGCTTTGTGCGCGCTGCTCCTTGCCGCGCCGACGTCGGCCGCCGCTCAGGCGGTGTACGGAAGCATCGGGGGAGTCGTCAAGGACTCCTCAGGGGGCATCGTCCCTGGCGCGACGGTCACCGTCACGAGTCTCGAGCGCAAGACGGTCGACACGGTCGTATCGAACGAATCCGGCCTGTACGTGAAGGATCGCCTCCTGCCCGGCCTCTACGAGGTCAAGGCCGAGATCTCCGGCTTCAAGACCGCCGTCCTGCGGGAAGTGCGGGTGAGCGTCGACAGCCAGACGCCCGTGGACTTCGAGCTGCAGCTTGGACAGCTGACCGAGCAGGTCGAGGTCACCGGCGGATCGCCGCTGTTGAAGACCGATCGCGCTGACGTATCCACGAACTTCGACTCCAAGCAGATTACCGACCTGCCGGTGCTCGATCGGAACTTCACCAAGTTCATCCTCCTGACCCCGGGCACCCAGCAGCTTGGCTGGCAGCACGCCGCCAGCGAAAACCCTCAAGGGTCGACCCAGACGATGGTCAATGGGCAGCACTTCAGCGGGACGGGCTACCAGCTCGATGGAACAGAGAACCGGGACCCCATTCTGGGGATCATCGTCATCAATCCCACGCTGGAGTCGATCGGCGAAACCAAGATCACGTCGCAGAACTACGATGCGGAGTTCGGCCAGGCGACGGCGGGTATCGTGTCGGTCCAGACGAAGTCGGGCAGGAACCAGATGTTCGGCAGCCTGTTCGAGTTCCATCAGGACGACCGGTTCCAGTCGCGCAATCCGTTCACCCAGTTCCAAGTGGATCCGCTGACCGGCAAGCACCTGCCGAAGACGGACAAGGATCAATTCGGCGGATCACTGGGCGGCAAGATCGTCGAGAACCGCGTGTTCTTCTTCGGGGACTACCAGGGCACTCGCAGCACCGTCGGTGGGTCACGGTTGCTGACCGTGCCCACGGAGGCAGCGCGCCGTGGCGATCTCAGCGCCTACGGGATTAACATCTTCGATCCGGCTGGCGGCGTGCCGGCCAATCGGGTGCAGTTCCCGGGCAATGTGATTCCAGAGGACCGGCTCTCTCCTCAGGCGCTGGCGATTCTCGATCTGATTCCGCTGCCCAACGCACCCGGCACCGAAAACGGCACAAGGGACAATTTCGTGAAGTCCGATTCCGAAGCCTTCAACGAGAACTCGGTCAACGTGCGAATCGACGGCAGGATCAGCGACCGCATGAATACCTTCGGCCGCTACAGCCTCGGGAGGTTCTCCCGGAACGGTCCGACCGCGTTTGGCGAAGGGGGCGGGCGGGAAGTGGTGACCCTGGGCGGGGAGTCGAAAGCCCGGAATCAGAGCTTCGCCTACGGCATCGACAATTCGATCTCGTCGACGCTGTTGGCTGATTTCCGGTTCGGCTGGTTCAAGTACAAGGTAAACGTGCTGCCCTTTGACTTTGGAACCTCGCCGGCCGCCGATGCCGGGATCCCCGGACTCAATCTCGACGACAACTTCTCGTCAGGATTGCCGGCAGGGTTCGTGGGCGCTGACGACAGCACCGCACCTGGCAACTTCGAGTTCGGATCGGGCCTGGGTGTCAATCGCTGCAACTGCCCCCTCGATCAGGATGAAACACAGTGGCAGCTGGTCGGCAACATCACGAAGCTCCTCGGCAATCACAATATCAAGGCGGGGCTGGACATCCGCCGGGCGAACAATCTGCGGGTCCCGAGCGATGCCCATCGGTCCGGAGAGTTGTCCTTCGATGCCAACCGCACGATCGGACCAGCCGGCGGCGGCATGGGCCTCGCGACGTTCCTCCTTGGCGACGTCACCAGGCTGCGGCGCTACGTCAGTCCCAATACCGACGCGCGTGAGCAGCAGTGGCGGACGGCGTACTACGTGCAGGACACCTGGCATACGAACGACAAGTTCACGCTGAACTACGGGCTGCGGCTCGATATCATCAATCCGCAGACGGTGAACGAGCCGGGCAACGGGGGCTTCCTGGATCTCTCGACCGGCGAAATCCGGGTGGCGGGTATTGGTGGCGTCGGTCTGAACGGCGACATCGAGAATCGCCTCAACTGGGCACCCCGGGTTGGCGCGACCTATCAGATCGACAGCAAGACCGTTCTGCGCGCGGGGTACGGCCGCAGCTACGACCTCGGCGTCTTCGGTTCGCTCTTCGGCCACAGCGTGACCCAGAACCTCCCGGTGCTCTCGGTGCAGGAGCTCAACGCGCCGGAGAATTTCGAGCGCGTGTTCACGCTGGCGCAGGGTCCGCCGCCGCCGGTGTTCCCGCCGGTCCCGGAGAACGGCCGGTTCCGGTTGCCCGATGGTGTCTTCGCGCGCGCTCTTCCCGAGAAGCAGCGCCCCCCGACCGTCGACGCGTTCAACGTGATACTGCAGCGGCAGTTGACCAACACCATGTCGGTCGAGGCCGGCTACGTTGGGAACCGCGGCAGAGACGTCTTCGCGGGCGACGGGCCGGCGATCAACGTCAATCAGGCCACCCTCGAGGGGTTCGGGACTGTGCCCCAGAACAATCGCCGGCCATTTTTCGCCGGCGGCGTCCCCAACACCCTGGGCCTCGGCGGAGCGTTCGGCTGGACGCAGGGCATCGACTTTTTCTGCAATTGCGCGAACAATGCCTACGACTCGCTGCAGGCAAAGTTCACCAAGCTGTTCTCGGAGGGGTACTCGATCAAGGCGAATTACACCTTGCAGCGCCAGGTTCAGGAGAGCGCCGACTACTTCTTCTACGACGTCGAGATGAACAAGGGGCCGGCCGACTGGGACCGCACGCACAGTTTCGTGTTCTCAGCCGTCGCCGAAGTGCCGGTCGGCCGCGGCCGGCTGTACATGTCGGATATCACTCCGGTCATGGATGCGTTCATCGGCGGGTGGCAGCTCAACGTCAACCACATCATCCAGAGCGGCCTGCCCTTCAGCGTCAACTACAGGGATGCAGGTCAGGACCGCGATACCGGCGGGAACAACCGGCCGAATCTGATCGGCGACCCCGATGGCCCCCAAACTCGGGACGAGTGGTTCAACGCGGCGCCGATCGGGTCGCCCGACAGCGCGTTCTCGCGGCCTGCCCGCGGAACGTTCGGCGACATGAAGAGAAACGCGCTCCGCGGTCCAGGGTACTGGAGGACGGACGCGTCGATCTTCAAACACTTCCGGATATCGGGGAGCCGGTTACTCGAGGTCCGCGCCGAGGCCGTCAACCTGTTCAACCATGTGAATCTCGGGAACCCCGACTCTGAAGTCGGCGTGCCCGGCAACGACAACCCCAACGCCGGCCGGATCACCTCGACCGCGTTTGGCAATGCCGATCCTCAGCGCAACTTCCAGTTCGCCGTGAGGTTCACGTTCTAACAGTTCTCAGCTCTCAGCTAATAGCTGAGAGCTGAGTGTCACCACTCGTAAATCACCGCTTCGTAAGGCTGCAGCCTTCCGGCCGGCGACGGCGTCGGATAGTTCCCGAAGAGGGCTTTCGCCCGGCCCAGGTCCAGGCCGCTGTTGACCGATGCGGCGGTGTCTCTGAAATTCAATAGCACCAGCATCTTCCGGCCGTCCAGTTCCCGCGAGTACGCGTAAACGTCCGGGTTCTCCTTGTCCAGCAGCACGTACTTTCCGTAGGTCAGCACCGGATTGTTCTTGCGCAGCGTCACCAGCTTTCTGAAATAGTTCAGGCAGCTGTCAGGGGTGCCCTGCTGGGCGGCGGCGTTGATCGTGGTGTAGTTGGGATTTACCTTGAGCCACGGCCGGCCGGTCGTGAAACCCGCATTCGCGGTTTGGTCCCACTGAAACGGCGTCCGGCTGTTGTCGCGGGCGGAAATCTTCTGGGCCTCCAGGAACGCCCGAAGATCCCCTCCCTTGTTCTTCACCTGCTGATACCAGTTGAGGGATTCGATGTCGCGGTAATCCTCGATCCTGTCGAACTTGATGTTGGTCATGCACAACTCGTCCCCCGCGTAGTAGTAGGGGGTGCCGCGCATGGTCAGGAGGAACGTGGTGAGCATTTTCGCCGACAGATCGCGCCACTGCGGTGCGTCGTTTCCCCACCGCGTCGCCATCCGCGGCTGGTCGTGGTTGCCGAGGTAAATCGAGCCCCACCCTCGGGTGGCAAATACGGCGTCCCACTTGCTGTAGATCTCCTTGAATTCGACGAGGCTATAGCCTTTTGGATCCGGAACCTTCAGGCTGTTCGGCAGGTAGCCCAGCGAAACGCCCTCGAAGTGGTACAGCATGTTGAGCTCACGACGCTCGGCATCCACATACTCGAGGGCGTCGGCGGCCGTCACCCCGGCCCCTTCCGCCACGGTCATCACGTCGTACTTGCTGAGGACCGCTTCGTTCATCTCGCGTAGATACTGATGAACGTGCGGGCCATTGGCGTAGAACCTGCCCCAGTCTCCGTTGTATTCCGCGGGTATCGGCGGAAAGCTCGTATCCTTCGAAATGAACGGGATCACGTCCATGCGGAAGCCGTCCACCCCTTTGTCGAACCAGAAGCGCATCATCGAATAGATCTCTTCCCGGAGCTTCGGATGCTCCCAGTTCAGATCCGGCTGCTTCTGCGAAAAGTAGTGGAGGTAGTAACTGTTGGTCTTATCGTCGAGCTTCCAGGCGTCGCCGTTGACGTCGAAAAAGCTTCTGCGGGGATTCGGCTTGCCCTTTTCCGCCGGCCACCAGTGGTAATAGTTCCGGTACGGGTTGTCTCTCGAACTGCGCGACTGCTTGAACCACTCGTGTTCGTCGCTGCTGTGGTTCACGACCAGGTCCATCACCAGCTTCAGGCCGCGGCCGTGCATGCCTTTGAGCAACCCGTCGAAGTCCTGCATCGTGCCGAACTCCTGCATGATGCCCCGGTAATCGCTGATGTCGTAGCCGTTGTCGTCGTTGGGCGAGGTGAAGATCGGGTTCAGCCAGATGACATCGACGCCGAGATTCTTCAGGTAATCGAGCTGCGAGATAATGCCCTTCAAATCGCCAACGCCGTCGCCATTCGAATCCCTGAACGATCGCGGATAGACCTGGTAGACGATCGCCTCTTTCCACCACTTCCGGTCGTTGCCGTCGACGCCTGCGGTGCTGGCAGGACCCGGCTGGCCCGATTGGTTTGCCGCGTTTCGCGCCTGGTCACGGCAGCCTGTCGACCACAGCATGCCGACGAGCGTCGCCAGAACAAAAGAGAGTGCCCGCCTGGTCATGCTCACCGTCCGGCTCCTGCCGGCTGGCGCATCCCCGCCAGCAGCCTGAGATACGCCCCGTTGGTCCAGCCGAATCCGATCTGGTTCGCGCTGTATCCGAACTTGATGCCTTCGGCGACGTCCGACTCGTTGCGGCGGACGTCGTACTTCTCGACGATCGTGCCGTGCTCACGGAACTCCTTGCTGACCAGCGCGAGGAACTTCGCCGCGATCCGATCGGCGTCCTCGTCGTAGCCGTATCGGCGCAGGCCTTCGACCGCGATCATCTGCAGCGGAGCCCACCCGAACGGCGCGTCCCACTGGCTTCCGGTCACCGTCGTGCTGGTCAGAATGCCGCCCGGCGCCTCGAACTTCGAAAGATTCGCGCGCACCCGCGCAGCCTGTTCTTTCCCGGCGATCCCCACCCAGAGCGGGTAGAACGTGGTGGCGAACTCGTAAGCGCGCCGGCGCTTCGTCTGGAAGCTGTAGTCGAAATAGAGACCCGCGTCCTCGTCCCACAGGAGCGCATTGATCCGCTCCTTGCGCGTCGCCGCGCGGGCGCGCCAGGGCGCTGCCTCCGCGGTCTTCCCGAGCGTCGTGAGGATGTCCGCGGTGTCCAGCTCCATCTGGTACAGGAGAGAGTTGAGGCAGACCGGCACGTAATGAATGATGTCGATGCTGAACGGACCGAACCGGTTCGAAGGATCGAAGCCCGACTCCCGCATCGACCGGTCTCCTTTATAGAAGAGGGGAGTCAGCGCATCGCGCTCGCGGTCGTAGTACTGGGTGAGGTCGTAGTCGGTGACCTTCTGCGTCCGGTAGAACTCGCGGACCCGATCATAATGGGTCCGTCCGCGCTCGTCGCGCTCGTCGCTGATCGCTTCGGGCGCCGGTCCCTCTCCGTAATCCCAATAGCGCGACAGGCCCGTTTCAGCCACCAGGTGCTGTTTGGTGGTCCAGAACTGGTAATAGGATTCGATCGCCTGGAGGGTCGACGCGAGCCACTTCAGATCCGGCTTCTTCCGGTGCACACCCAGGATCATCGTGGTCAGGAACGGCGGCTGCGACCGGGTCAGGTAATACGTCCGGTTCGCGTTCAGGATCGTGCCGTAGTGCTCGATCTCGTAGATGAAGTTGTCGACCATGTCGCGCGCGAGCGTGACCTCGTCGTCCTCGAGCAGGCCGACCTGAATGAAGTAGCTGTCCCAGCCGTACATCTCGTTGAAGCGTCCGCCCGGAACGACGTACGGGCGAGGCAGATACAGCAGCCCGTGCTCCTTGATGCTGGTGAGATCCGCCGGCAGCGTGGTCAATGCGATGGTGGCGAATTCCTTCTGACCGAGAACCTGACGCAGATTCTTTTCAACCCGCGCCCGGTCCTCGCGGCGCGAGACATAAACAGGCCACGGTGACCCGGGCGGTCGGCGCAGCTTGGGATCGATTGCGGCGGCGGGCAGATCGCGGTTGGAACGGGTGAGCGTCGACCAGGCGGACTTTATGTGCTTGCGGACTTCAGCGATCTGCGTGGCTGGCGGGAGCGCGGCCTGTTGCCCGGCGTCGAGTCCAGCCCGGCCCCCAGCCACACCGAGGACAACGAGGAGCGCTGTGAGGCGGGCCGCCCTCCACCGACGACCCTGCTTCGATTGCTGGTCAGACATCTGAGTCATTGTTCTTACCTGAGTCCGGGCGCGCACGGCGCGCCCCGGTGAGGGAGCGGCGCGGGGCGTGAGCGCCCCGCCCTTCGACGGTGCTCAGGGCGGTGCAGAGCCCCGAAGTACGCTGCAGTTTAGGTCACACGGTGAAAAAAGGGCACACTCTTTACGGAGGCCGGACCGAGCCCATGCGCGCGCAGGAAAACCCGATTCTCACGCCGGCCATGATTCGACCGTCACGGCCTGACTTCGAGGTCGTGGGTGTATTCAACCCTGGCGCCATCAGGCACGAAGCGGAGGTAGTGCTGCTGCTACGGGTGGCCGAGGCTCCGCTCCGGTCGGCGCGCGGTGAGGCCGCGGCGCCGGTGTACGACCCGGTCACGAGGCAGCTCGAAGTCCGCCGTTGGCCTGCGGACCTCGAGGGGCTGGACCTCAGCGACCCTCGCGTCATCGTCGTCGAGGGTCGCACCTGGCTCACCTCCATTTCACACCTCCGGGTCGCTCGTTCGACTGACGGCATCCACTTCGAGGTGGACGCGGCGCCGGCGTTGTCGCCAGCCAGCGAACTCGAATCCTTCGGGATCGAGGACGCGCGCATTACTTTTCTGGAGGGCGCCTGCTGGATCACCTACACGGCCGTATCTGCTCACGGCATTTCGACCGCGCTGGCATCGACGCGTGATTTCCGAACCTTCGAACGGCACGGAATTATCTTTCCGCCGCCCAATCGCGACGTGACCATCTTTCCGGAGCGAATCGACGGGCGCTACGCGGCCCTGCACCGCCCGATGCCCGAGGGACTGGGAGAACCCGCCATCTGGATCGGCTCGTCCGCCGACCTGCTGGCTTGGGGAGATCATCGCGTCGTCGCCGGGGCACGGCCCGACAGCTGGGATGACGTCAAAGTGGGAGGCGGTGCCGTCCCGTTTCGCGTGAGATCCGGGGTGTACGATGGCTGGTTGGCGATCTATCACGGCGTCACGCGAGAACCGCTCGAGTATTGTCTCGGCGCGCTGCTGCTGGACGGGACGGACCCCGCTCGCGTCGTGGCGCGTTCGCGCGAGCCGATCCTGCGGCCGGAAGCCCCGTACGAGCGCGACGGGTTCTTCGGCGGCGTGGTGTTTACCTGCGGAGTGCTGGTGGAGGGCGACAGAGTACGCGTCTACTACGGGGCTGCTGACGGGGTTACCGCTGTCGCCGACCTGTCGCTCGCCGAGATTCTCCGCGGATTGGTGTGACGGTGCAGCCAGCAACATCTCTGCACCTGGTTGCACCATTCGAGCTCGGCATCAATTACTGGCCGCGCCGGCGCGCCATGTACATGTGGCGCGAGTTCGATCTCGGAGAGGTGCGTGACGAACTGGCGCAGATCGCCGACATCGGTTTCGACACGGTACGGCTGTTCGCGCTGACGCAGGACTTCCTTCCAGCTCCCGGGACCGTTTCTCCCGAGATGATCGGCCGGCTGGTCGAAGTGACCCGTTCCGCGAAGGATGCGGGGCTCAGGGTAGTGCCGACCCTGATCGTCCTGAACATGAGCGGCCGCATCTGGTGGCCGGACTGGATGCTGGACGCTCGAGGAAACCCGGCGAACCTGTTCTCGGATCCTACCGCTCTGCGGTCGCAGGCGCGGCTGGCCGGATCCTGCGCCGCCGCGCTGGCGGGGGACAACTCAGTGCGCGCAATTGATATCGCCAACGAGGTCGACGATGCGCAGCGCCCATCGTCGCGAGACGCGGGCTGGCTGTGGGCAACGGTTCTGGCGGATGCCATCCACCGGGCCGCTCCTGACATCCCCGTCCAGATCGGCACCCACCTCCCTTCGTTGACAACGGTGAACCACATGCGCGTCGACGACCTGGCCGCGGTTGCCGACGAAGACGTGATGCATGCGTATCCGCTCTACGCCAGGAGTGCACGATCGTTTCTCGATCCGGAGCTGGTGCCGTTTTCGTGCGCCCTCACCGCCGGACTCTCTGGGCACGGGCGCCCGGCGCTGATGCAGGAGTTCGGGCTGTGCACCGCACCGCCAGGGGACGCCGGGCTCTCGTTTACCGACGATTTCCTGGGCCAGCCCCGGTCTCAGTACCTGGCCTCCGAGGACGAAGCGGCGACGTACTATCGTGGGGTCGTGAACAGGTTGGTGGATACCGGCGCCGCCGGCGCCTACGCATGGTGCTACGCAGACTACGCCCCGGCGCTGTTCACGCGGCCGCCGCTCTCGACCGCCATCCGCGAGCGCACGTTCGGTCTCGTGCGCGCGGACGGAAGTGAGAAGCCGGCCGTCGCTGTCTTTCGCGACCTCAGAAAACGCCGCGACACAGGCGAGCTGGTCCGCAGAGGCGTCCCATGCGTCCTGGACGTGAGCGCTGACGAGTACTATCGCGCGCCGGGGATGCACTTCGATCGGCTCTATGCGAAGTGGGTCTCCGGGACCGATCCCGGGCGCTCAGGCGATGTGTCCTGACATGCCGCCGCACGATCTGATTGCGCCTCTCGAGCGCCTGACGACCAACCCGCTCGTTCGCCCCTCTCAGATCCGGTTCGTGCGCGCAAGTGGATCCTTCAACCCCGGGGTCTCCGTCGATTACGCCAGCGGACGCGTGGTGCTGCTCGTCAGAGTATTTGAAGAAGACATGCGGCGGTCTTGCCTGGCGCTGGCGATCTCGTTGGACGGTCGCCGGATCGACGAAATCCTGGACCGGCCGGCCATCGCGCGTGAGGCGCCCTATGAGGAATGGGGCGTCGAAGATGCCCGGATCACGTATCTGGCAGAGGAACAACGCTACGCCATCACCTACACGGGGTACTCGTCGGCAGGGCCACGGGTGTGCCTGATCACCACGGACGATCTGCTTGCTCCGGCGACCTATCGACGTCACGGGCCGCGGCTCCCGGGAGACAACAAGAACTGTGTCGTCTTCCCTCGGAAAGTTGACGGGCAGTACGTGATACTGCACCGTCCGATGCCGCGCATCGTCTGCATCAGGGTCGACTCGCTCGAGGCGGAATGGCCCGAGCGAGGAGTCGATGTGCTGGGTCCCCGGCCGGGCACATGGCGCAGCTCGCGGGTCGGGGCGGGCGCCCCTCCGATCGCGACCCGGCTCGGCTGGCTCCTGCCGTTTCACGGGGCCACGACCATTGAAGAGGGCAACGTCTACTCCATGGGGTGGTGCGTCCTCGATTCGCTCAATCCCGAAACCGTTCTCTACGTGTCTGACGCGCCGGCGCTGTCGCCGCAGGCGCCCTACGAGATCGAACCCGGGCCGCTTCCACAGGTCGATATGGCTAATTTCACGAGCGGCGTCCGGGTAGTGTTCCCGCAGGGATTGATCGAGCGCAACGGCGATCTCATCGTGTACTACGGCGCCGCCGACGTCGCTGTGGCGGCAGCACGCGTGGCGACTCGAGATCTTCTTGCCTCGCTCGAGTCGGTCATGAAGCGCGCGCACCGCGCGGGGCCGTTGTGAACGCCGCGCTCCGCATCGCGGCGATGCTCATTCTGGCGGCCCCCCTGGCGGGCTGTGGCCGCGGCCCTTCGCCGCTCCCGGCATCAACCTATCCCGCACCGCTGACCCTGCGGCTCGACCACCTGCGGCACCTCGGGATTGACGCCGCGGTGAACGGACGCCCCGTGCAGGTCGTCGCGCTCTACGCTGCGGCACCCGACTATCGGCCCACGGGCTCTCCTGCGCGTGACGGATACGAAGGGATTGCCGCGGTGGATGATGCCGCACGGGCCGCGCTGGTGTTTCTGCGGGCCTACGAGGAAACCCGCGAGGCACGGGACCGGGACGACGCATACGGCCTGCTTCGTTTCGTCGTGGCGATGGAGCAGGGGGACGGGGAGTTCATCAACTTCGTCGACACGAAAGGCCGTCCGAACCGCGTCGCACCGAGCAGCCGCAAGAGCATGTCGTACTGGGCCGCGCGCAGCCTGTGGGCGCTGGCAGAAGGCGCGCGCGTCTTCGGACGGCTCGATCCCGACCTCGCCATGGAGCTTCGCGGCGCGCTGGACCGGGCGGTCGTCCGGCTGGCGACGGAAGTGAACAGCGGCCGATTGGTCGGAGGTTCGGCCACCGCGACGGCTGAAGCCTTGCTGGGCCTGCTCGCGCTCCAGACGGCAGACCCCTCACCGGCGCGTGCGGCACTCGCCGCACGGACCGCAGAACTGCTGGTGCCGCTTGCGGCCGGGACGGCTGCGGCGCCCCCATGGGGTGCGAGGGTTGATTGTCCAGACTGCGCCTGGCACGCCTGGGGCGCTCGATCGACTGAGGCACTGGCCCGCGCATCCATCGCACTCGATCGTCCTGATTTCCTCCTTGCTGCCAGGACGGAAGCCGATGCACTCTGGACGCGGTTCGTTCTCGCAGGGCAGGTCCCATCGGCGATCGAACCGGACGGGACCGCGAAGTGGTTTCCGCAAATCGCCTACGGGATCAGTCCGATCGTCGAGGGCTACCTGGCCCTGGCCGAGGCGACGAACGACCGCAAGTACGCGGTGCTGGCGGGGCTGACCGCGGCATGGTTCCTCGGCGCGAACCCTGCCGGCGTCGTGATGTACGACGAGGGAACCGGCCGGACGTTCGACGGCATCGACGGCGCAGCCGCATCGCAGGTGAATCGAAACGCCGGAGCCGAATCCACGATCGAGTCGCTGCTCGCGCTGCACAGCGTGACGCGCAACGCCGACGCCGCGCAGTACCTGCGATACCGGCCGGCAGGCGACCGGGCCAGCTCGCTCGCCGCGGTCCCCGAGCAGCGGGAGTTTACCGGTCCCGAGGGCGGCAGTGTCACGGTGCGACGGCTGGATACCGGCATCGAACTCGTGCGGGCACCGGCGAAGGCCATCACCCTGACCTACTGGCCGGCCGCGAATCCACCCGAAGTGCGGCTCGCGCTCCGCCTCGCAGAGCAATGGAACCGCGAGCACGCCGACGTTCAGGTCCGGGTGCAGCCGCTGCCCGCCGGCCGCTCAACCGAAGAGGTCCTGCTCGCCGCGATCGTCGCTCGCGCTACGCCGGACGTCTCGTCGAATGTTTCCTCGGCGCTCCTGGCCCGGCTCGTGCGTGCCGGCGGTGTGGTACGCCTGGATACGCTGGTTCCCACCGCCGCGCGCCTGTCGGAACGGACGACCGCGGCGATGCTCGCCCCGCTCCGGCTGCCGGACGGCGGAATCTATGCGCTTCCGTGGAAGACGAATCCCGAGATGCTGATGTACAACATCGATCTGCTGGCAGCCGCCGGCATCTCTCCGCCGCGCACGCACAGCGAGCTGCTGAATGCCTTCCGGCGGCTCGCGCGTGACACCGACGATGACGGACGCCTCGATCGCTGGGCGCTGTGGGCGCCGCTCAAGACGACCTGGCACGAGCGGTTCCACGACTTCTATCCGTTGTACCTTGCCAGCTCCGGGGGGCAGACCCTTATCTCAAACGGACAGGTGCGATTCGACAACGAGGCCGCTGTCTCGGCCATCGAAGTGCTCCGGCGCGGATTCTCGGAGGGATTGCTGCCGCGTGCGAACTTTGCCCTGGGCCGCGACCCGTTCGTGGACGGCACCGTGGCGATGAAGATCATCGGTTCGTGGTTTCTGCTCGAGCTCGAGCACCTGAAGACACCAGGTCTGCGGTACGGCGTCGTGCCGATTCCTGTTGCCGACGGGATCAGTCCCACCGAGAGCTACGCGTTTGCCGACATGCGGAGCATTGCGATTTTTTCCACGACCAAGCATGCCGAGGCTGCCGCCCGTTTCGTAGCCTACCTGACCTCGCCCGCGGCGGATCGTTTGATGATCGAGGATGCGAGCCAGTTGCCCTATCGCCGGGGGCTCATGTCGGATCGGAGATTCACGGCGTCGATCGCGCGGTGGCCGACGCTGTCCACCTACGCCAGTCATATCGAGCGCACCCGCGACCTCGATATCGATCCCGACATCGTCGAGATCTTCGACTTGATCTCGGAGGCCTACGAAGCCGCAGGCATGTACGGCGTCGTGCCGGTCCGCCAGGCGGTGAACGACGCCGCGGCCGAGGCCAGAAAGATCGTGCGTGCGCGCTGAATCACGATCCGGCTGGTGGTTGACGGCGCCCTACGCCCTGTTCCTCCTCGCGTTTGCGGCATATCCGATTTGTTTCGCGCTGGTGCTGGTGGTCCTGCACTGGGATCTCGTCACCCCGGCTTCGTTCGCGGGCCTCGACAACGTGGAGCTGCTCGCGACCGACACGCGTTTCTGGCGTGCGGTCGGGAATACCCTGGTCTTTCTCGCCATCCACCTGCCGCTGCAGATTGCGGTGGCGCTGACGCTGGCCGTCGCCCTCAACCGGCCGCTGATCTTTCGTGCGTTCTGGCGGGCGGCATTCTTTCTCCCGGTCGTCATCTCCGGCGCGGTCGTGGCCATTCTCTGGAACGCGCTGTATGCCACCGATGTGGGTCTGATCAACGGCCTGCTCGCGAGGGCAGGGATCGCGCCGGTCCCGTGGCTCACCGATCCCGCGCTCGCGATGCCGGCAATCGCGGTGATGGTCACGTGGAAGAACGTCGGGTTCTACGTCGTCATCTATCTCGCCGGCCTTCAATACATTCCACGCAGCTGCCAGGAGGCGATCGCGCTCGACGGCGCGACCGCCTGGCAGCGCTTTCGTCACCTCACGCTTCCGCTGCTGCTGCCCCAGACCGTCCTGGTCCTGACGCTCTCGACCATCAACGGCTTCCAGCTCTTCATCGAGCCCTACGTGATGACCGGTGGCGGACCGCTGCGCCGGACGTTCTCGATCGTGCTCTACATGTACACGCAGGCGTTCTCGTACCAAAAAATGGGCTATGCCGCGACGATCGGCGTGGCGCTCGCGCTGATCATCGGCACGGTCGTGGCGGTTCAACGCCGCGTCATTGGCGAAGCGGAGGCGCTGTGAGGCGGGTTGCCCGTGTGGCCATTTATGCGGGACTCGGCCTTGCCGCGCTGACGTTCATCTATCCGTTTCTGTGGATGGCTTCGAGCACGTTCAAGCCGGCACTCGAAGTCGGCTCGCTGTCGCTGGTGCCGGACCAGGTGACGCTCGACAACTACCGCGTGATGTGGAGCCGTGCGCCCTTCGGACGGGCGCTCCTCAACAGTGTGCTCGTCGCCGGTACGGTTACCGGTGCCGTCCTCGTACTCGGGTCGATGACCGCCTACGCCATGGCCCGTCTGACGTTTCCGGGCCGTCCGGCGCTGAACGCGGCCACGATGGCGGTGCTGCTGGTGCCCGGCCAGTTGACGCTGATTCCGCTCTACACCCTGATCGTCCAGCTCGGATGGATCGACACCTACGCCGCGCTGATCGTGCCGTACCTGTTCAACGCGACCGCCATTCTCATGTTGCGGCAGTTCTTTCTGCAGATTCCCCAATCGCTGATCGATTCGGCCCGCATGGACGGCATGGGGGAGCTGCGCATCCTCTTTACGATCTTCTGGCCGCTGGCCCGGCCGGCGCTGGCCATCGTGGCGATCTTCACCTTCATGGGGTCGTGGAACGAGGTGCTCTGGCCGCTGCTGGTGGTTCGCGATCAGCAGACCATGACGTTGCCTCAATTGCTGACGGTGTTCGCGCTCGGCGGCGGGGCCGGCACGCTGGGCGTGTCGCTGGCGGCGGCGATGGTGCTGGTCGTGCCAGTCGTGGTTGCCTACATGTTCCTGCAGCGACACTTCATCGAGAGCATGGCCGGCGCCGGGGTCAAAGGGTAATCGATGCCGTCGGTCTTTTTCGATCAGGTCAGCAAGCGCTTCGGACAGGTCAGCGTCGTCGAGGATTTCACTCTGCGCGTCGAGGACGGCGAACTGCTGGTGCTGGTCGGCGGGTCCGGCTCCGGGAAGTCGACGATCCTGCGGATGGTGGCGGGGCTCGAGGATGTCAGCGCCGGCACGATCGGCATCGACGATCGTGACATCACCCACCTGCCTCCGCGCGAGCGGGACGTCGCGATGGTGTTCCAGGACTACGCGCTCTACCCGCACCTCACGGTACGGGAGAACCTGTCCCTCGGGCTCCGGCTGCGGAAAGTGCCCGGGCCCGAAATCGGACGCCGCGTTCAGTGGGCCGCTGAAATCCTGGGGCTCACACTCCTCCTCGATCGAAAGCCGAAGCAGTTGTCCGGAGGGCAGCGGCAGCGGGTGGCGATGGGGCGGGCGATGGTGCGCGAACCGCTGCTGTTCCTGTTCGACGAACCGCTGTCCAATCTCGACGCCGGTCTTCGCGCGCAGATGCGCATCGAGATCGGCAGCCTGCAGCGGCGGCTGAAGACGACCACCATATACGTCACGCACGATCAGGTCGAGGCCATGACCCTAGGCGATCGCATTGTCGTGCTGGCGAACGGCCGCATCCAGCAGGTCGGCAGACCGATCGAGTTGTATCGCAATCCGGTCAGCCGCTTCGTCGCCGGATTCATCGGGACGCCGCCGATGAACTTCATGGACGGCCGCGTCCGGACGGGCAACGGCGTGGCCGTCTTCATCGGAGAGGGCGTCCAAGTGGAACTGCCGGCGGACCGATGGCCGGGAGCCACGGTGTCGGAAGCGACGGCGCTTGGCATTCGTCCCGAGGACCTGGCGCTCGTTTCGAGCAAGGTGGAGCGTGCAGATGCTGCCGGCCGGTCGCTGTCCGGCCGCGTGCTGCTGGTCGAACGGCTTGGCGGCACCAGCCACATCCACGTCGAGGCCGGACTCCACCGCCTGATGGCAGCGGTCTCGATCGAGCAGTTGCCCCAGGTCGGCGACCTCGTGGCACTTCACGTCCCCGGCCCGCGCGTGCACCTGTTCGATCGAGACGGGCGATCGGTACTGCGCCAACCGTGATCCGTATTGCGCTGATTGGGTACGGCTACGCGGCGCGGACGTTTCACGCTCCGCTGATTCGTGCCACGCCCGATCTCGAGCTCGCTGTCATCAGCTCCAGCCGCCCGGAGCGCGTCCACGCCGACCTGCCTGGCATGCCCGTCGTCTCGTCGCCGGAAGAGGCTTGTGCGCTTTCTTCCGTAGAGCTCGTCGTGATCGCAACACCGAACGACACCCACGTCCCGATTGCGACCGCGGCGCTCCGTGCTGGCAAGCATGTCGTCGTCGAAAAGCCACTGGCGCCAACGCTCGCGGACGCCCGAGCGCTCGCGTCGCTGGCGCAGCGCCGGAACCGCATGTTGGCCGTGTTCCAGAACCGGCGCTGGGACGGCGACTTTCTCGCGCTCACGGAACTCGTCACGCGCGCGGCAGTCGGCGACCTGGCGCATGTCGAATCGCACTTCGATCGATACCGGCCGATCGTCCGCGACCGGTGGCGAGAACGCGCGGGCATGGGATCGGGCCTCTGGTACGATCTTGGCCCGCACCTCGTGGACCAGGCACTGCAGCTGTTCGGTGTGCCGGACCGGGTGATCGCCAGCATGGCGGTTCAGCGCACGGGGGGGCAATCCAACGACTGGGCCCACGTGGTCCTCGAGTACAGCCGCCTGCGCGTCATTCTTCATACGTCAATGCTCGCTGCCGCGCCGCTGCCGCGTTTCATCGCGCACGGCCAGACCGGCAGCTGGATCAAGTACGGGCTGGACTCGCAGGAGCGGCAATTGAACGCCGCGTTCTCGACTGAAGCTGCCGGAGAGGTTCAGGATGCTGAGCGTGCCGTGCTGGTCGACGGTGCGAGCGGCATCGAGACGGTCACGGCGGTCCCTGACGGCGACTACCGTCAGTTCTACGTGCGGATCCGTAATGCTCTGCAGGGTGCCGGCCGCAACCCTGTGCCGCCCGAGCAAGCGGTGCCCGTGATCGCCGTGATGGAGGCCGCGATCCAATCCGCAGACCAGGGACGGGCGCTGAGCGTGCCCCTCACGACGGAGGAGCGGCGCGCGTTCAGCCGCTGACCTGGCCGCACCAGACGCGCGTCACTGGGCGATGACGACGGCGAGTCTGTCGAACGTATCCGGCATTTTCACCACGACAAAGCCATCGTCGCCAACCGCCCATCCTCGTGCCTGCGCATCGAGGTTGGCGGAGGTGAATCGTTCGAGGACCGCGGCCGTCCCCCCGGCCCTTGCCACCGAAACGCTGGAGGGCTCACCCGTCCACCGAACGGACAGCACCAGGGACCGCGCAGACGGGCGATAGGGACCTTCAGGCGCCGCGACTTCGATCGTAGCGCGGTCGCGCCCCGTGCTCTGATCGCGGTTCCGCGTCTGGGTGAATCTCCTCTTCGAAAACGCTCCCTTCCGGTACTGGAGCGTCCCCCCGTCGTCTTCGTACAGCGTCGCCGCGGAGCTTTCGGCGGGATACACCGAGACCCTCAGCGGCTGGCCCGGCATCTCGCCGGTGTGCTGCACGACCGGCTGTTGAAAAATGAAGGCTCCAGCCCGAACGAAGATCGGAATCGACTGCAGGGTGACGGGCAGCGAGTGGTCGCTGCCGCCGCTGTAGGCACGTCCCGTCCAGAAGTCGTACCACGTCCCGGCTGGAAGGTAGACGCTGCGCCTGCGGTCGCCCGCGCGGAGCACCGGCGCCACCACCAGGTCGGCGCCGAACATGAACTGGTCGTCCTGATCCCAGGTCCGGCCGTCGGAGGGAAACTCGAGGAAGAGCGGCCGCATCGCCGGCAACCCGGTTTCGCTGGCCTGCTGCATCACGTTGTAGATGTGCGGCAGCAGACGGTAGCGCAGCTCGATCGCTTCGCGGTTGACGATTTCGTGCGCCGGTCCGTACGACCATGGCTCCTGGTCGTCGGTGCCGAACGCGGTATGGGTGCGCATGAACGGATAGAAAACACCGGTCTGCAGCCAGCGCGTATAGAGCTCCGCGGTGGGGTTGTCGGCAAACCCCCCGATGTCGCTTCCGACAAACGGCATGCCCGACAAGCCGAGGGATGAGAGCATCGGAATCGTGGCCTGCAGCGCCGTCCAGGTGCTCACGTTGTCCCCGGGCCAGAGCGCCGCATAGCGCTGGCCGCCCGCATAGGTGGCCCGGGTGAGCACGAACGGTCGTTCGTCCGGGCGAAGTCGCGAGAGCCCCTCGAACGTGGATCGCGTCATCTGCATGCCATAGACGTTGTGGATCTCGCGGTGATCGGTCGGCTGCCCCTCGTTGTCGTGGCGCGCGGTGATCGGCATCGTTCCGGTCGGCGGCACGAACAGCGCCGGCTCGTTCATGTCGTTCCAGATTCCGGCGACTCCGACGTCGAGAAGCCCTTTGTAGAGCCCGCCCCACCACTCCCGCGTCGACGCCCGGGTAAAGTCAGGGAAGACGCTCGGCCCGGGGTTCTTCTCCTTGTCCGCTTGTGACGGCCAGACGTTGGCCTCGAGGACGGACCCGTCTGGATTCTTCACGTAGTGATCGCCGGCCAGCCCGCTGTCGTATACCGACCATCCCGGCTGCTTCTTGGGATGCGGATCGATGATCGTGACCGTGCGGAAGCCCTGCTTGCGCAGGTCCGACGTCAGACGGGCGGGATCGGGAAAGCGAGCCGGGTCCCAGGTAAACGGGTTGTAGCCGTCGAGGTAATGGATGTCGAGCCAGATCACGTCGGCCGGGATGCTCCGCTCGCGGAAGTTGTTCGCGATGAATCGCACGCGCGACTCGGGAAAGTAGCTATACCGGCACTGGTGGAACCCGAGCGCCCACATTGGCGGCAGCGGCATGCGCCCGGTGAGCTGGGTGTAGCGTGTGAGGACCTGCTTCGGATTGGGTCCGTCGATGAAGTAGTAATCCAGTTCTCCCCCGTCGGCGCCGAACGACAGCAGGTCCTGGAACTGGTGACCGACGTCGAAGTTGCTCCGGTGCGAGTTGTCGAGAAAGATGCCGTGCGACCGGCCGTTTCGCAGGACCAGGTAAAAGGGGAACGCGGCATAGAGCGGATCGATGCTCGCGTCGTAGCCGAAGGTGTCGGAGTTCCACATGGTGTAGCTGTAGCCCCCGAGCATCTTGCCGCGGCGATTCAGCTTGCCGTTCTTCTCTCCAAGCCCGTAGATCTGTTCATCCGGACGCAGCCGTTTGAAGACGCGGCTGGCTGCTCCGGAGATGGCGATGCCCATCGCCGGATCGTCGGCATCGATCGACTCTCCTTTGGCGTCGAAGACCGCGATGCGGAACGGCCGGTGTCCAATGGTCACGCGCAGGGCCGCGGTGTTGATCGTGGTCGTCTGACCGGCTGTCGCGATGGTCGCGCGGGGATCGCCGAAGTCCCTCGACACGACCGCGTAGGAGTGATCCCGGCCGAGTGCCGGCGTCGGCGAGAAACGGACGCGGATGATCTCGGGGGCGAGCACGGAGACCGCGACGACGCCCTGGCGGTTCTTGAAGGTGACCGTGTTGCCGTCGCGGGCCGGCGCTGGCATATCGCCAAGGGAGGCCCACTGCGCCGTCGCCCGCCCCGCAGCGGTCAACAGGAGGACGAGACTCAGACAAACGATCGACACGGAACGCCGTGGCATCCTCGCTCCAATTTCGGATTAGGGTGATTAGAGATTAGGGATCAGCGATTAGGGATTGTTTCTCCCGAAGCAATAAACGAAGCTGCGCGTTCGCACGTAGATTCGACCGCCACTGAGCGCCGGTGTCGCGTGGATCTCCTCGTCGAGGTCGTTCACGCCGAGCACCTCCCACTGCGCTCCAGCTTTCAACACGCTGATCTTGCCTTCGGTGTTGGCCAGGAACACCTTGCCGTCGGCGGCGATCGGGGACGCGTGGTACTCGCCCAAG
>DATFFM010000190.1:0-16792 GCA_035250005.1 Vicinamibacterales bacterium
GGCCTTGCGGGCGCGGGCCGACGAGGCCGAATATGTCGGCTTCGCGGCCGGCTTCTTCGAAGCCGTGGCGCTCTTGGCGGGGGCTTTTCTCGGGGTTTTTCTGGTCTGCGCGTCCACACCTGTGGGCAGACACACGGACAGGCCCAGCAGCAAAGCGGCCAGACGAGCGACGTACAGAGGGCGGATCACGCGCACGAGTCCTCCGATACGACAGCGGTTGGCTGGGAAACAACCGATGCGATGGTGATTGAACACAGCGAGTGTAACAAACAAGTCCCGCCTTTGCAAGTAGTTGCGCTGCATCCGCCGGGTTGGGTCACGAACCTGTCCCGCCGGGCCGCTCCGCCACTGCCGATCAGGTCGCTATACAAGAGACATTCCCTTTTTGCTGTGCTCGCGGGTCGGCGCTGGGTCGGTCGGCCCCGTTATGGTATTTTTCGGTGGCTTGGACACCAGACAGCACAGCGAATACGCCGCCATGCGGGAGACCATTCGGCAGCGCGGCACGGCGCGGATGCTGCTGGTGCCGATTACGTTTATCGGTTGGGCCGGTGCGGCGGTCGCCACCGAGGCCGTGATCACCGTCGCGATCAGCACCCTCGTCCCCCTCCTCATTCTGGCGGCCGGGTTCGAGGCGATCTTCGCTCTCCACATGAACGTTGAGCGGATCGGGCGCTATTTGCAGGTGTTTCATGAGCGCGACGGGGGCTGGGAGCAGGTGGCGATGAAGTACGGCCAGCGGTTCCCCGGCGGCGGCCCCGACCCGCTCTTCGCGCAGCTGTTCATCTTCGGAGCCTCGGTCAATTTTCTCCCGACCGCCCTGGTCGGTGAGCCGCTCGAAGTCGGCGTCATCGCGGTGCTTCACCTGCTGCTGGTCTACCGCATCCGGACCGCGCGACACGCGGCCGCGAAACAGCGGGCCGAGGATCTCGAGAGGTTCGAACAGCTCCGCATCCAACCATAGAGATTCAATTATTTGTCGTGACTGATTCAAAAGAGAGCAGGTTGTTGACACCTGGCGCGGCCGCTAGTCTGCCCCGGGGCACACCTTAGACCACCGGTGCCAGATATTTCGAACAAACTCAGACCAGCGCCGCCGGCATCGCGAGGCAGCTCTTCGGTACGGGAATTGCTCAGTGGCGCTGCGGGGGCTGTCATGATGAGTCTTGTTCGACTATTGGGATTCACCACACTCGGTTGCGGCTGCGTCACGGGGCGCTACCGCGAAGTGGCCACGAACCGCGAAATCGTCTACGTCGAAGAAAAGGGCACGACCTGCGAGTGCACGGCGCATCGCCGCAACCACACGCTCGCGCCCGCCCGCTTCGGTCTCAGCGTCCTGACCGCTCGCGCCTCATAGGATTCGCCGACCCAAGCCCCCGGGGCGTGCGGCCCGCAGAAACGACGCGAGGCTTGCCGCCCTGTTTTTCTGTACACTCACACTCGATCGATCGGCCGATCGGTGGATCGTTCGATCGATGGACCTTATTGTGACCCGCGCCCGCAGGCCCGTTCCGCTCCCCCGGCCTCACACGACGATTGAGACTTCCCGGTGCACGCTTCGGTTCTACCGGGCCGACTGCCTGAAGGTGTTCGCGGGGCTGGACGCCGGGGCGGTATCGGTGATCGTGACCTCACCCCCCTACAACCTGGGGGTCCGTTATCGCAGCTACGAAGACACCATGCCCCGGGCGAAGTACCTGGCGTGGTCGGCGGCGTGGATCAGCGCCGCCAGCCGGGTGCTCGATCCGAAAGGCTCGCTGTTCCTGAACGTCGGCGCGAAGCCGACCGATCCCTGGACGGCGCTCGACGTGGCGCAGGCCGCGCGGCCGCACCTTCACCTCCAGAACACGATCCACTGGGTCAAATCGATCGCCATCGACAAGCTCGCAGCCGGCGCCGCTGGCGATATCGCCGTCGGTCACTACAAGCCGATCAACAGCAATCGATTCGTCAACGACTGCCACGAATTCGTGTTCCACTTCACGCCGGGTGGCGCCACGCCGCTCGACCGGCCGGCGATCGGCGTGCCGTACCAGGATGCGTCCAATGTCGCTCGCTGGCGATCGGGAGGCGGTAACCGGCGCTGCCGCGGCAACACGTGGTTCATTCCGTACGAAACGATCCAGAGCCGCGACAAGGACCGCCCGCACCCGGCCACCTTCCCTCCCCGGCTTCCCGAGTATTGCTTCAAGCTCCACGGGCTTCCGCGGGTGAGACTCGCCATGGACCCCTTTCTCGGCCTCGGCAGCAGCGCCGTCGCCGCCGCGCAGCTCGGCATCGACTTCATCGGCGTCGAGCTCGACGCGCATTACCTCAAAGAGGCCATCTCACGCGTCAAGGGCGCGCTCACGGGCGCCTGACTCCAAACCTCAAACTCCAAACTTCAAACCTCAAACCTCAAAACTTCAAACTTCAAACTTCAAACCTCAAACTTCAAAATCCGGAGTTTGAAGGTTGAAGTTGATGTCGCGCAGAAAAAAAGCCCGGACTCGCGGAGGAATCCGGGCGTTTTTCTTTTCGAGACCGGCGTCTAGTTGAACGAGTAGCGCACTGAGAACTGGACGCGCCAGACGTCGCTGAGACCGGCCGTCTGCTCGAGCGACTTCGTCATCAGCTGGTTGTCGATCGTGCGGAGGCGGTACTGCGCGCGGCCGCTCGCGTCCGCCGGACCACCCTGAGCGGTGGTCGGGACGATCAGCGGCTGGGCGTTGACCAGACGCTGCCCGACACCCCAGTTCTTGTTCAGGAGGTTGCCGAAGTTCAGCACGTCGGTACGGAACTGGAACTCATGCCGCCGCCCGCCCATGTTCGTGAAGATGTCCTGGTGAAAGCCGAGATCCATGCGCGACACGATCGGCAGCAGCACCCCGCCACGCTGGGCGTACTTCCCGCGGTTCTTGCTCAGGTACTCGTCCTGCTCGATGTACGCGTTCCACGCCTGCGCCTGCGCGTCGGCGGTGAAGGAGCCGAACGCCTGGAAGTTCATCTCCGACGTGTCGCGGGGGATGTAGATCAGGTCGTTGCTCGTGCCGCCATCGCCGTTCAGATCCCCGGAGAGGGTATAGCTGGCAGCTCCGGCATTGAAGGATTCCCAGAAGAGCGACACGGTCGTCTTGCCGAAACTGAAGTACTCCCTGGAGTAGGAGGCCGCGGCAAAGAATCGGTGCCCCTGATTGGAGTAACCGAGGCCCGGGTTGTTCGGGTCTCCGGAGTGCTGGTTGTTGTTCCAGGAGCCGAAGGCGATCGATCCCGCGTCGACGGTGTTCTTCGCCTGACCGTAGCTGTAGGCCGCCTTCACCCAGAGGCCTGCCGTGGACGTCTTCTCCACCGAGAAGGCCGTGTTCCACGACCGCCCCACGTCCTGGTTCTTGAGGACGATCGCATTGCTGACATTCGAGTGGATGCGGTTCGAGTTGGAGCCGACCCAGCGCGGGCGGCCGTCCGCGCCCGCGAAGGCGCCAGTGGGGCCGGGGAGGTTTGCATTGATGTAGTAGATGCCGTTCACGTCGCGGTTGTAGATGAACTCTGCGGTGCCGGTCCAGCCCCAGGGCAGGCGCTGATCGACGGCGATGTTGTTTCTCCACAACTGCGGGAACTTGAAGTCCGGATCCGTCAGCGCCAGCTCGTAGCTCGATGCCGGTGCGCCAGTGACCTCGGCCGGCTTGTAGTGATCCGGGTCGGGATGGAACGGCCGCGTCGTGGTGTTGTCGATCGATGCGAATCCCGTCAGCACGCCGGTGTTGCCGATCTGGTTCGAGATCCAGACATAGGCCGGCCGGCCGGTGAAGATGCCGGTGCCGCCGCGGATCTGCATGGTCTTGTTGCCGTTGACGTCCCAGTTGAAGCCGGCACGGGGTGACCAGTGCGGGCTGGCGTCGGGGAGCTTGGCGGTCGAGTACTGCACCGGGGAACCGTCCTCCTCGCGGAAGGTCAGCGCGTCGGCGGCGGCGTTGGCGAACCCCGTGTCGCCGAACTTCGGTACGTCGACCCGCAGGCCGAGGTTGACCGTCACGTTGTCACGCATGCGCCAGCTGTCCTGCGCGTAGACGCCGCTGTAGAGCACCTCGAGCGGCTGGATCGGCTTTTCCAGGCCGGGGATGTTGCTCCAGCGCACCTGGAACCGGCGGAGATTCACCGGCGAGGTCGTGCGGTTGGGATTGGCGAGAAACCCGTTCGCGTCGGTGTAGAAATCGTCGAGCGAGTTGTAGACATACGCGCTCTGCGAGCCCGGGAAAAAGACGTTCTCGGATTCGTAACGCTCGACGCTGACGCCCCCTGTAAAGGTGTGCTTGTTGGCGAACTTCGTGAAGTTGTTGATGAACTGAAAGCTGTTGTACCGCAGCTCGTTGTTCGGGGTGAACGGTTCGAAGCCGAATGTCGTGTACACCGTGCCGGCTTCGAGAATGTCCACCATCGGGAAGAACGTCCCGCGCGACGCGCGGCTCTCATCGCTCGAACCGTAGCCGATGATGAGATTGTTGGCCATCGTGTCGCTCAGGATCGTGTTGAGCTCGCCGATCCCCGACTTGATGTTCTCCAGGATCTGATAATTCGAGTTCTGGAAATTGAGACCCGTTGTCCGGGTGCGGCGGCTGCCAAAGCCGAGCGAGGAGGAATCCGACACCAGTACGTCGGTGTCGGAATCGAGCTGGTTGTACCGGAAGCTGAACTTGTTCTTGTCGTTGATGTTCCAGTCGGTCTTCACCAGGAAGCGCTTCGCCGGGGTGAGATGGTCGTAGCCCTGATAGGGCCCCGTTTCGTAGTCGAAGTTCTGCGCCAGGTAGCTCGAGAGCTCGTTGAGGTCGGTTTCGAGAACGCGCGTTACGCTGCCGGCCGCGGGCTCCCCTCCCGTGTTGGCGCGGAAGGTGGTGCCGGGCGCCGTCAGCTTTTCATTCTCGTAGTTGCCGAAGAAGAACAGCTTGCTCGGCACGACCGGGCCCGAGGCCCAGCCGCCGGTATTGCGGAAGCTGAAGGTGCCCGGGTCGACTTCCAGTGATTTCGCTTCGGTCCCGACCAGACCCTCATCCCGGAACTGGTGGTAGAAGGAGCCGCGGAACTGGTTGCCGCCGCTCCGGGTGACTGTGTTCACGCCGGCGCCGACGAAGTTCCCCTGCCGCACGTCGAAGGGTGCCACGTTGATCTGGACCTGTTCGATCGCATAGAGCGAGATCGGCGCGACACCGGTGCGCTCACCGGGCGTGCCGGCAAGACCGAACGAGTTGTTGAAATAGGAACCGTCGACCGTGATGTTGTTCAGGCGGTTGTCCTGCCCCGCGAACTGCATGTTGCCGCCCGACTGCGGGCTGAGCCGCGTCACCGACTCGAGACGGCCGGAGATGGTCGGGAGCGTCGCGAGCGCGTCGCGCGTGATCGCCGTCGCCGCGCCCGTGCGCTCGGAGCTGAACACGGCATCCGACGACTGCCCCGTCACCGTGACTTCAACAGCGATCGAACGCACGATGAAGTCGAGGTCGGTCGAGACGCCGAGAGTGACGACGATGTCGTCTTGAGTCTGCGGTTCGAACCCCGCCGCGCCCGACGCCGGAGCGACCGTGACGCTGTACGGCCCGCCGATGCGCATTCCGGGGATCGTGTAGCGCCCATCGGCGCGCGTGGTCGCTTCGTAGGTCGTGCCCGACGGCACGTGCAGCGCGAGGACGGTCGCACGCGCGACCGGCTTCTCCTGCGCGTCCTTGACAATTCCGCCGATGGACCCCGTCGTGACGCCCTGCGCCGCAGCGGCCGAGGGCAGCGCGAGCGCACACAACATCAGACAGACGACCATCCGGCCACCGAGCCACAACGTGGCGTTCAGCAAGCGCTTCATCAGAACACTCCCGGGAACGGGTAAATCAAGTTGAACTTGTGGGTGAAAAGGCTCGCGCAGTGCGGGCTGCGACGGCGGTCAGAGTATAGCAGAAGGGATACGACGATCCGGTGACGTTCTTCAATAAAAATGCCCTCGAGCGAGGGACTCGCCGGCCATCCAAACGATTGAATTCCGACAGCGGAATCACGGCGGAATGCTGAGGTGAAAGGACGCGGATTCTACTTCTGCGCGTCCTTCGGCCGCAGCGTGTAGAACGTCTTGTGGAAGACGTTCATCCCCGGACGCTTGACCTTCACTTCGATCTTCCGGCGCTTCTTCAGCGGATCCGGGTTGTTGGAGTAGTAGCCGACGATGTAGTAGTCGCTCGTCTCCGCGTCGATCCGCTTCAGCGCCTTCTCGAAGTCGTTCTGGTTCACGACCGCGATGCCGCCGGTCAGCTCGGCGAGCGTACGCAGGCTGTTCTGCGTCGAGACGACGTGGTTCTGCCACTCCACCATGTCGATTTTCTCGTCGAGGTCGGGGCCGCCGACGAGGCCGCGGGGATCGATCGTGTAGAGCGTCGCGTTCGCGCGATTCGCCTGCCGTGTGAGCTCGGCCAGCTCGCCGACCAGGTCCGCCTCGGCGAAACGGTTCCCTTGCATCGAGAACGGATTGATGTCGCTCTCGACCGATCCGTCGTCGCCGTTCTGACTGAGGCGCGAGAACCGCTCGTTCATGATCTTGCGGCGGCTGTCGGCGAACGGATTGAAGTCGTAGCCGTTGCTGATGTAGATCAGGGCCTTGCGGCGGTTGTGGACCTGCTCGAGCCCCTTCAGCATGTCGTAGACCGTCGACATCGCGGTGTGGGCGCGGTAGCGGAGCTCCGGCGGCCCCTGCGCGCCGTCGGGCTGATCGAGAATCTCCTGCGGCTTCATCCCGCCGCCGGTTACCTTCTTCAGCGCCTCGTCGAGGCGCCGGCGATCGTACGTCAGCGGAATCTCGATCGACGCCGGCCCGCTCGAAACGACCGCGAACATGTCCCCTTCGTGTACGAGCTCGGTCGCGACCTTCTTGAACAGGTCACGGATCCGGCCGGTGTTGCGAAAGTCCAGGTGCAGGTCGTCGACGAAGATGACGAAGATGCGCCCGGCTGCGTCGTTGGTCGGGCGCGCCGGCGGGAGGATGATCCCCTCCTGCTGCTTCGGCGGCGTCGGCAGCGTCTGGTTGTAGACGCGCCCGCCGTGCGTCAGCACGAACGACACCACCTCCTGCTTGACACCGTCTTCGTAGACCTCGAATTCGTCCTTGTTCAGATCGGCGACGAACTGCCCGCGGTTGTCGCGAACGATCACGTCGGTCGTGATGACGTCGATCTGCCGGCGGATCACCTGGCGCGGCGGCTGTTGCGGCTGCGCCTGGGCCGGCGGCGGGTTCTGCGGCGGCGCCTGCGCGCCCGCCGGAGGGCCGGCCATGACCGTTACCGCCAGCGCCGCGAGACAGAGCGTCCGCCTGATGTTCAGTCGCTGCATATCGCAATTATACCGGGCTTTCCGGCGGTTCCGGCTTCCGCCGGCCGCCGAGTGCGGCGCGAAGCGACGCAAAAGTGGCTTCATATGATTCCAGCCCCGCGGTGACGTCGGTTTCGGTTACCCACGCGTCTGGGTTAAGACGCTCGGCGAGGGTTTTCAGCTCGTCCCGTTTCTCCGGCTCGGCAATGCGCTCCCCGATCCTGGCCAGCATCTCCGAGTACCGCCCGCGGAGCCGGGCGAGCCCTTCTGACCCCAGCCGCGCGTGGGCCGCCGTCGTCGGCTCTTCCGGCAGCGGCGCCGGCGCCGGTTCTTCTCTGGGTGGAGGGACCGGCGGAACCGGGACCCTGCGCGCAGCCTCGAGCGGCGGCCGGCCCTGCCGGTCCCGTCGCGGTTCGCGCCGATCGGGCGGCGGCCCTTCAGCAGGCCCCTGCCCTTTCAGAATACGCGTCCAGTTGAACTCGAGGTCCGGATTGCCGGCTTCGAGGAGCCGGATGGCCTCTTCGTCCAGCGGACCGCGGCCGACACGAACGCCGGGGGGCGTGCGGAACCAGTACAGTATCCGCGAGCGCCCTTTCCCTTTGCGCCGCCCGGCGTGGACGACGAAGGTGTTCTCGTAGCCGCGCTTGTCTTTGTTGAAACGGAGCTGCGGCAGGATCTACTTCCTCTTCTGCGGCTTCGCGCTCTTGGGAGCCGCGGGCCTCACCGCCCGAACGGCTGTCTTTGCCGCCTTCTTCACCGGGGTGGCGGCGGTCTTCTTTGCCGGAACCCGCTCCGGCTTCTGGGCGGTCTTCGCGGGCGTCGCTTTCTTCACCTCCGCCGGTGTCGCGCGGTGTACCAGCGTGAACCGCGTCTGATCGCCGATGGTGTAGAAGCTCCAGAGCTCGGCGACGTTCACGTGGTTCTCGGTGGCGAGTCGGCGGGCGATGTCCACGCACCCGGCCGGTACATAGAGGTGAAACGGCGCCTTCGCGCGGCCGAGATGCGCCCACTGGGCCATGGCTTCGAGGTGATTCACCGATTCGGCGGTTTCGACCTCGACTGTCCCGACGAGCTTTCGCGCCTTGTCGGCGGTCGTAATGACGAGGTCGGGATAAATCTGAACGGTGCCGATCTTCACGGGGACTGTCTGGTCACTGCCGATGTTCGCGGCGACCTCAACACGCCGTTTGAGGCGCACCTGGAGAAGCCGGATGACGCGATCGTGCTCAAGCTGCTCGCGCACCGGTCTTACGAGAATCGGGCTCACGGAGCCTCCCGGAGAGGACAAGGACGTTGGAAAGCCTGCAGGAAACCCGGAATTCTAGCGCGTTTGCCCGGAAACTGTATACACCCGCAGCGATCCGCCTCATCCATGCTTGACGGGCTTCCCCTTACCGCTCAGAATGTTAACGTGATTTCCGCGGCCGAGACCCACCAGGCTGATCCCGCTGTCGGAAGCATACTCATCGTCGACGACGACCCCTCGGTCGCCGACACCTTCGCGCGCCTGCTCAAGCTCGAGGGCTTCAAGGTCACGACCGCGCTCGATCCAGCGGTCGGGCTGGAGCTCGCCGACAGCCTCCGGCCGCAGGCGATCATCCTGGACATGCGGATGCCGATCGTCAGCGGCATCCAGTTTCTGCGCGAGGTCAGGGCGCGCCCCCACCTGGTCCACATCCCGGTCGCCATTGTCACGGGGGACTATTTCCTGTCGGACGCGTTGCAGAAGGAACTCAAGCTGCTCGGCGCCGCGGTGCGGTTCAAGCCGCTGTGGCTCGAGGACCTGGTCGCCCTGGCGAAGACGCTCATTCCCCGGTGAACGATCGATTTCTGCGCGCCTGCCGGCGCGAACCGGTCGACGCGACGCCCGTCTGGTTCATGCGCCAGGCCGGCCGCTACATGGCCGACTACCGGGCGCTTCGGAAGCGATATTCGCTGCTGGACATCTGCCGGGAGCCGGAGCTGGCCGTCGCGGTCACGCTGCAGCCCGTGGACGTGATCGACGTCGACGCCGCCATCCTCTTCTCGGACCTGCTGGTGCCCTTCACGCCGCTGGGCCTCGACTTCGAGTTCGTCAAGGGCGAGGGGCCGTCGATCCATCATCCGATTCGCGCCGCGTCCGACGTCGAGCGGCTCCGTCGGTTCGATCCGCGCGAGGCGCTGGCGCACGTGCTCGAGACGATCCGGATTCTGCGGCACGAGCTGCGCGCCCGCGTGCCGCTGATCGGGTTCGGCGGCGCACCGTTCACGCTGGCCGCCTACGCGATCGAGGGCGGCCCTTCGACGAGCTATCTCCACACGAAGCAGTTCATGTATGCGCAGCCGCAGGCGTGGCATCGGCTCTGCGCGCGCCTCGCCGATCTGATCGGCGATTACATGGCAGCGCAGATCGAGGCGGGCGCACAGGCGATCCAGATCTTCGACTCGTGGGCCGGCGCGCTCGGGCGCAACGACTACCGCGAGTTCGCCTTGCCGCATACGCGCGCGATCTTCGATCGCCTGCGCGACACCGGCGTGCCGCTCATTCACTTCGGGGTCGGCGCGGCGGCGATTCTCGAGGATCTGGCGGAGGCAGGCGGGGATGTCATCGGTCTCGACTGGCGGCAGCCGATCGACGAAGCGTGGCTCCGGATCAGCGACCGTGCCGTGCAGGGAAACCTCGATCCCGCCCTGCTGCTCGGCCCGCGCGACCGGCTGTTCGCAGCCACCGACGACGTGCTGCGCCGGGCCGGCGGGCGGCCGGGCCATGTCTTCAACCTGGGTCACGGCGTGCTGCCCTCCACGCCGCTCGAGCACCTCCAGGAGCTGGCAAAGTATGTTCACAGGGAAACGCTGAAGGCTGAACGCTGAATTCAGCGTTCAGCGTTCAGCCTTCAGCGTTCAAGAGATGGTTGCAATTGTGGGTGGGGGCATCGCGGGGCTCGCCGCCGCGTACGAGCTGGCGACGCGCGGCATCCCGTTCGCGCTGTTCGAGGCGTCGGATCGCCTCGGCGGCCTCGTGCGCACCGAGCACGCCGACGGCTTCACGATCGAAGCGGGGGCCGATTCGATGCTCGCGCAGAAGCGCGCGGGGCTCGACCTCTGCGCCGAGCTGGGCCTGACGCCGCGGCTGATCGCCCCGAAGGATCCACGGACCGCGTTCGTGCTCCATCGCGGACGGTTGCACGCGCTGCCATCGCCGTCGATGTTCGGGATCCCCGCGACATGGAGGCAGATTGCATCGTACGCCCTGCTGCCCGTGGTGGCGCGCGCGCGGCTCGCGATCGAACCGTTCGTCCCGGTCAGGACGGACCGGGCCGACGAGGCGGTGGCGGCGTTCTTTCGCCGGCGGTTCGGCGCGGCGACCGTCGGTCTGCTGGCCCAGCCGCTGCTCGGCGGGATTCACGCCGGCGACGTCGAGGCGCTGTCGCTGCCCGCTCTCTTCCCGCGGCTGGCCGAGGCGGAGCGGTCCGGCCGCACCGTCCTGCGTTGGGTGCGGCAGACGGCCCGGGCGGGCGAAGCGGGCGGGGCGTTCCGCTCGCTGTCGTCGGGCATGGGGGAGCTGGTCGAGAGCATTCGCCGCCGGCTGCCGGCCGGCGCAGTGCACTGCGGATCGGCGGTGACGTCGCTCGCCCGGCACGGCAGCGGGTGGGAGTTGACCACTGCCGGCGGCCGCGGGCAGTTCGCCGCCGTGATCCTCGCATGCCCCGCCCATGCGGCGGCCGGGATCCTCGCGCCGATCGATCCGCGGGCCGCGGAGATCTGCGCGCAGGTGCGTTATGTCTCGACGGTGAGCATCGCGCTGGGCTGGCCGCGCGATGCAATCTCGCATCCGCTCCACGGCAGCGGCTTCGTCGTCGCACGGGCCTCCAATGCCGTGCGGATCACCGCGTGCACGTGGGTGTCGTCGAAGTGGGACGGCCGGGCGCCGGCGGGCCGGGCGCTTTTGCGCGCCTATGCCGGCGGAGCGCACGATCCAGCGGCGGTAGACATGAGCGACGAGGAGCTGATCGACCTCGCGGCCGGCGAGCTTTCGGCGATACTCTCGATCAGCGGTCCGCCGGCGCTCGCCCGTGTCTACCGCTGGCGCGACGCCGGGGCGCAGCACGAGGTCGGGCATCTGGCGCGAATGCAGGAGCTCGACGAGCGGCTCGCCCGGCATCGGGGCCTGTTCGTGACGGGCAGCGGATTTCGATCGATCGGTATTCCTGACTGCGTGGCGGATGCGCGCGCGGTCGCGGTCCACGCAGGTGGCTGTACGCATGAAACGTAACGTCCTCGGACTTCTCGCCGCTCTGGCCGCCAGTGCCGTGCTGCCCGGCGCCCAGTCGCCCGATCACCTGAAGCTGTTGAAGGAGATCAAAGCGGAAGACAAGGGGCAGCTCGCGGTCTCGGAAGAAGACGGCCGGTTTCTCCGCCTCATGATCGCCTCCAGCGGCTCGAAGCGCGCGCTCGAGATCGGCGGCGCGAGCGGGTACAGCGCGATCTGGATCGGGATGGGGTTGCGCGATACCGGCGGGCGGCTGGTGACGATCGAATACGATCCGGTCCGCGCGAAAGAGCTGGCCGAAAACATCCGGCGCGCCGGCCTGTCGGACACGGTGCAGGTCGTCGCCGGCGACGCCTTCCAGCAGATCCCCAGGATCCCGGGGACGTTCGACTTCGTCTTTCTCGACGCCTGGAAGCGCGACTACAAGCGGTTCTTCGAGCTGGTGTACCCGCGTCTGGACACGGGGGGGCTGTTCATCGCGCACAACGTCGTGAACAAGCGGAGCGAGATGGGGGATTTTCTCGATGCGGTCCAGAGGCATCCCTCGCTCTGGACCACGATCGTGTCCCCTTCGGGTGAGGGGATGTCGGTGTCGCTGAAGCGCTGACTACTCGTCAGCCTCCACCGCCGCCGCGACTGCGGCGGCCGCCTTCTTCGGCGCGCGCTTCTTGCGCACCTTGCCCTTCATGCCCGGGGGCAGCGGCTCGCTGCTCGGCTCGAGGCGAGACATGGCGGTGAGAAACTTCTTGATGCCGTGCTCGTCGAACTGCACCCGCGTGTAGTTGTCTTCGACAGCCACGACCGAACCCAACCCGTAGGTCGGCTCGACGACCCGTGATCCAACATCAAACCGCTTCATCGCCACTCCTTGTAAACCTCATAGTATCTAATATTTAGGAGCGTCGTCAATCGCGTGTGGCTGTGGTACATTTTTCGCCATGCGCGCGGCCCACATCATCGGCGTTCCGCTCGACCTCGGGGGGAACCGCCGTGGCGTCGACATGGGGCCCTCGGCGTTGCGGATCGCGGGGCTCGCCGAGCGCCTGACCGCGCTCGGGCTGAGGGTTGTCGATGAAGGAGACCTCGTCACGCCCATCCCCGAGAGAAAGGCGGTCGGCGACCCGCGAAAGAAATACATCCGCGACATCGCGCGCATCTGCGACCGGTTGTACCGAACCTCGCTCGGCGTGCTGCACCGCGGCGGCATCCCGATCGTGCTCGGCGGCGATCACAGCCTGGGCGCCGGGTCGGTGGCCGCGACCGCCGACTATCTTCGCAAGGACGCGCGCGCGCTCGGCCTGTTATGGGTCGATGCCCACGGCGACATCAACACGCCGTCCAGCTCCGACAGCGGCAACGTCCATGGCATGCCGCTCGCGGCGCTGCTCGGGCCGGAGCCGGCCGAGCTGTCGCGCATCGGCGGCTTCTCCCCCAAGGTGCTGCCGGAACACACCGTGCTGATCGGCATCCGCAATCTCGACGAGCGGGAAAAGGAGATCGTGCGCGACGCACACGTCCATGTCTTCACGATGAAGGACATCGACCGGGCCGGCATTGCGTCGGTCGTCGAGCAGGCGTTGGCGCTCGCCGGCACCGGCACCGGCGGGATCCACGTCTCGTTCGACCTGGACGTCTGCGACCCGACCATCGCGCCCGGCGTCGGCACGCCGGTCAAGGGCGGGCTCGACTACCGCGAGGCGCACATGGTGATGGAGATCATCGCCGACTCGGGCCTGCTCCGCGCGCTGGATCTCGTCGAAGTGAACCCCATTCTCGACGACCGCAACGTCACCGCCGTCCTCGCCACGGAGCTTGCCTCGTCGGCTCTTGGACAAAAGATCATTTGACGATCGGCTGATCGGCTTATCGTTTCTTCCCGCCGGATGACTTGCGGCCGCTCGACTTCCGGCTGCGCTTGGTCTCGCCGGCCTGGCGGCGCTGCTTGTTCACCGTGGCGGCGGCGATCTGCTTCGCGCGCTTGGTGCTGCGACCCGTTTTCTTTGCGGACTCCTTGATGTGCTCGTACTGACGGGCGCGCTTGCGGCTCTTGACTCCTTTGGCGGCATGTCCTTCGGCTCCTCGTGAAGCAACGTCCTGCGGACGGCGGCGGAGCAAGAAGCAGACCGCGTGATAGGATCGAAACCTGTTTTTCGGGCCGCTAGCTCAGTGGTAGAGCACCTGACTTTTAATCAGGGTGTCCCGGGTTCGATCCCCGGGCGGCCCACCACAAAAGCCCCCGCCCCCCCTCCCAGCCCCTTCGATCTATACCTTCAAGGCATAGAAGAATGTAGCGAACGGGCTAATGCTTCTCTGGGCAGAGATGGCTAGACTCGGTGTCCTGATTACGATTTCGATAAACAGACGAGCCCTGGTCATGGACAGGCATCTACCACCGGACACGAACCCCGCGGACATCGGCTTGCTCACTCGCCGTATTGTCGAGCTCGAAACCGAAAACGCCCGCCTCAGGCAGGCCGCCGTCGCCTTCGGCGAGCTGGCCGAGCGACTGAATGAACGGCTCCGGGCAGAGCGCGGCGGAGCTGACCGTCGCCGCCGCAGACCGGCGCCGGATCGCTCGCCTCATGACTTCCGGATCGACTGATCCCTGCTCGCCCAGGCGGTTGTTTGGCCGGTTCCTCGCTCGCCCTGCCCCCGTACGGCAGCGTGTAGGCGAGCCTCGTCACCTCTGAGGGCCGGCATCGATCGCAGCTCGAAGATCCTCGCACGTCAGATAGTCGCCCCAGGCCCATGCCGCCTTGCGGCCCGTCAACCGTCGGAGCCAAAGGCGTTTCTGCGACCGCGTCAGGATTCGCGTGAAGCCCAGATGCGCGAACACCGCCCCTGCAGCCGCCAGCAGCAGACCGGATGAAACCATCAGCAGCGTGTCGTTTCGGCTGCTCGAACCCGAAGAGCGCGGTGAGTACGACGCCTGCGATCGCACACACGAACAGCGTGCTCACCGTGACTCGGAGCCACGCCCTGGAGTCTGTGGCCGTTCGCATCGGTCACCTCGGCCGCGTAACTACTACATCCATCGGCGCACACAATACAGCGATCGACCGACCGGCCGAGCGCCCGTCCCCTCTTGACCCGATTGACCTGCCCGGCTTTTGGCCGCAGCCTTTAGGAGCGTTGAACGCCTAAGGTCGCCAGACCAGCTGCGGCGGGGACGAGGACGTCTTCGAGCAGCGCCCCGTAGAGAACAGTGCCGTCGGCGGCGGTGATTGGCGTCGCGTGAAACGCGCGTTCGCGGACGAGAAACCGCCTCGCTTCCCCGCGCAGGGCGGCTTCGCAGTGGCGCTGGATCTCGGGCCGGTGAGGTTCAGGAAAGTGTGAGAGCAGCGGGGTGCCAGTCGTTAGATTCAGGCCATGGTCGAAGATGAGAACCGTGCCGGGCCCGGTGGCCGGGGACCCGAACCAGATCCCGCCGGCGTAGAGCAAGCCGGCGATAGCGGCCACGCTGGCGATCATTCCGGCGAGCGTGTAGCCGAGCGCGGCGCTCAAACCCGCGAAGACCAGGGCGATCCCGGCGCAGAACATCAGCGATGAGATGACGCGATTGACGCGAGCCATGCGGACCGCCGGTAATGATACGGCAAACGGACGCGACGGACGCGCGAAACTGAGTTGGGCAGCTTTCTTGCTGGCGGCGATTGCAGGGAAAGGACGGAAGGATGTCTCATATGCCAAAGAGCAGCCCGGCCGGCATCTCGACAGATCCCTCCTGCGCCTCAGTTGCCGGGCACGTGCTCGTGGCCGACGGCAATACGAACTCCCGGGAGCGCCGGCAATCCCAGCTTCTGGCTGCCGGCTTTCGCGTCTCGGTCGCCCGCACGGCCTTTGAGGCGATCGTCAAGGCCTCCTGCCACATCCCGGACATGATCCTCATCGACGACTCGATTGCCGACATCGAAGCGGCCGAAACGGGGCGTTTGATCACGACCTGTCCGGTGACCGCCCATATTCCGATCGTCCGGCTCGCCGCCGGCCGGCGGGTGCCGCCGCGGGTTTTCACGCGGCTTCGCCGCAGCGCCGGCTGAGGCGTCTCCTCCCTTTCCGGTAGAGCCCGGCTGTCCCGACGCGGCTGCCGGCGAACTCTTCTTTTCCGTTTTGCGGGACAATCGGCGTTTGGTCAATCTCCGCAGCCCCTGCTATCATCAAGCGTTCCGGCGGCCGCCGGAACGCCGACCGTGCACTTCTTACGTCCCCATCGTCCAGAGGCCCAGGACGTGGCCCTTTCAAGGCCAAAACACGGGTTCGAATCCCGTTGGGGACGCCACCCCTAACGCGTGATTTCCGCCGCTGTAGGCTCGCTCCAACAGCCGGCTGTAATCACCGTCCAGGGTATCCTCCGGGCCGATGTCTTCGGTTCCGGTGAGGTCGTTCGGGTCCATGTTCTTGGGCCGCTCGACTGCAATCCCAGTAAACAGCCCGTCGAACCTCGTCGGTCCCTCGAAGTCGTAGCCGTCGATCTCGTCGCTGACCTCGTTTCGCCGTGGGGTGAACGTCAGCCGCCCGACGATGATGCGCTGGAGCACGGCGCGGCTCTGGGTGGTGGATGACCGCAGCAATCGACGCCACTCGGTCAGCCGGTTTTCGATGATCTCGGGTGCGAGCCGTGGGATTGGCCGCAGGTCCCGGAGCTGCTCGTCAATCTGGTCCCGCCGCTCCTCCAGTTCGCGGAGCCGCTTGAGGAGCGACCCCAGACCGTCCGCCTCAATGGCGCGGGTGATGTTGGCGATTCGCTTCTCGATGTCCTTCCGCTCGTGCTCCAATGAAGCCTTGTGCTCTTGAACTTCATCGCGCTCGGTCAGGTGGATCACCTGCTCGATGGCTTCAGGCGTCAGCGCGTGGCGCTCCACGGTTTGCAGCACCGCCTCATTCAGTTCCGACACCGGCATGCGAAGGCTGTTCTCGCAAGTTCCGTTGTAGCGACGACGGGCACAGACGTATTCCGGCACACGTCCGCGCTTGCGAGCGCTCGTCTCTACGATCAGGCCACCGCCGCACAGCGCACAGGTCGCGAGCCCGGCGAGCAGGTTCTGGCTGCCGTTCTTTGGTGGAGCCCCGGAGAGCCGTCCGCCGGCGAAGCGCAACGCCGTACCCTCGGTCACTCGTCGGCGCGACACGACGCGCTTCCAGAGCTGCTCGTCAATGATTCGCAGATGTTCGGCCGGAATACTCATCCAGTCGGCCTGCGGCCGTGGCCCTTGTTTCACCTGG
>DATFFM010000191.1:0-47955 GCA_035250005.1 Vicinamibacterales bacterium
GTCCGCGCGCGCGGCCGGGGCCGGGGCGGTTGCGCGAATGCCCGCTGGCCGCCTGCTCGACGGTACACGAGGGAGCGCCCGGCGTTCCGCCGGGCGAGCGGGCGTCCTCGATGGTGGCGCGGCTTCGACGGGTGCATCCCGCACGGCGTCGTTCCCCACGGGTTGTTCCGGCGCCGCCGGAGTGTTGCCCGGCTGCCCGGACGGCGTAAGAACCCCCTCGGTTTCTTTCACTGCCGGTGTCGCCGGTTTCGAAACCGGCTGCGCCGCCGGCGGCGGGGCGGTGGTGGTGCTGGTATTCTGCCGGACAGCGAGATACGAGCCGCCAGCCGCCGCCGTGAGGCATCCCGCCGCGAGGAGACCGGCCGCCAGAGATCGCGAGATCATGATCCACTCCTGGATATGCTCGGATGAGCAATAGGCGTACCCCGATTTATCGGCCAAAATACCGCAATCTGCGGTCCGGGCCGCCTCGTACGGGTGACAACCGGTGTCCTCGGCTCAGGACTGGGGAAGGCCGCGATGGCCCTTACCGCGACCGAAGTGACGCCGGCTTCACGGCATCACCGTTGCACTGTTTGAGCTCGGCTTTAGGGGGTTATCACATGCGCCGTTTTCTGGTCGTCCTGATCCTGGTCCTTGCGCCGGCGACCGCCGGCGCCCAGCAAAGTGTCACGGTCCGCGACATCATCGAACTGTCGAAGGCGGGTCTGGGCGAGGAGGCGCTTCTGGCGCTGATCGATGTCAACCAGCCGATCTTTCCGGTCGACGCTGAAACTCTGAAGGTTCTGAAGGCCGCCGGAGTCGCTCCTCGAGTCATCGTTGCCATGATCAAGAGCGGTCGAACTGCCCCCGTCCTGCCGCCAGAGCCGGTGGAGCCGCCCGCCCCTGCTGCTTCGGAGCCGCCGGTGGTAGTCGTCGAGCATCATCACGAGACGCCGGTCGTTCGCGAAGTCCCCGTCCCGGTGCCGGTTTATATCACCGTGCCGAGCCGGCGCGTCCATCGTGTCATCGACGGTCACTCGCTTTCGCGGCCGGTCGTGCACCCGAAGGCGGTGGAACCCGTCTACTGGGGCTGGGGCGGCAAGCTTCGTCCGGATGCCTGGAAGACGGCGGCCGACGTCCAGAAGGACGCCAGGGTCCCTAGGGAGCCGCAGAAGAAGTAAGTCTGGGTCCGTGCTGCGTGCTCCATGCTGGGTGCTCCGGCTTACGCCGCCTTGATGTGCTTCTTCACTTCGCGCCCGATCTTGAGGGCGGCGGGGAGTAGCGCGGCGGTGCCGATCAGAAGGTCGCTTGGGCGTAGCGAGTGCTCCACGACGGCTGGCCTGCGGTCGATGTCGCAATTCACGCCTTCCGGAAAGGCCCTCACCGGGATCTCACCCTTGGCCTTCTTCTCCTCGTAATACCGTCGTGCCACCGCGCCGATCTTTTTCTTTTCGCCAGGCACCTTCTCGCCCACGTCTTTGCCGTAGGGGGACGCGTGCTCGATTTCGGCATTGAGCTCCGCGCCAACCAGCATGGCGATGCCGGAGAGGTAGAACCAGAGCAGCAGGACCATCACTCCACCGACCAGGCCGTACGTTTCGGTGTAGTTGCCCATCGTAGACACGTAGGTCTTGAAGCCGAGCGAGATCACGACCCAGAGCAGGGTGGCGAATACCGAGCCGGGGGTGATCCACACCCACTCCTGTTCGGCGTCCGGAGCGAAGTAGTAGACCATCGCGATCGCGGTGGCGACGAACAGGAACACCACCGGCCACTGCAGCATGCTCCAGGTCCAGACGAACGCCTGTCCGAGGCCCGCCTGGGAGGCGATTCCACGCGCGATCCCCGGACCCGCGATGACCAGCGTCATGGAGATCAGAATGAACAGCGCGAGCGCCACCGTAAGGCCGATTGCCACCAGCCGGACCTTCCACCACGGCCGCCCTTCGGTGATGTCGTAGGCGGCATTCAGTGTCGAGCACATGGAGACGACCGCGCCCGAACTGCTCCAGAGGGTGAACAGAAAGGCCAGCGTGAGCAGCCCGCCGGCCCGGTCGCCGGAGATCTTGTCCATCTGCTCCGTGACGATGGCGATCACGTCGCCCGGGGCGACTCTCGAGAGCATCCTGACGACTTCGTCAGTGAGATTGGTGACCGGGAAGAAGCTCGCGAGCGAGATCAGCGCCAGCAGCGCCGGAAACAGCGCGAAGAAGAAGTAGTACGCCTGCTGAGCTGCCAGGTTGAAGACATCGTCGGCAAGGGTCTCGTTGAACGTCCGCTTCAGCAGTTCTCCCCAGCCGATAGGTATCCGGAAGCGCTCGAGCATACCCCCCGGGCTAGCAACCGGCGTTCCACCGTGGTATAACGCGACGTTTTCCTGTTTGTTTCCTGGAGGATCTATGAGCCGCCACATGCGAAGTCCGTTCTGCCTGCCTCACCGACGCGCCCGGAGCGCCAGGGGGGGCCGAAGCGCCAGCGGCGCGACGGTGGGCTTCGCCCTTGCCTGCACCCTGCTGATCGTCGCCGTCCCCGATTCGCGGCCGGCCGCGCAGACCCGCGCGACGACACCGAAACAGAAGATCGACGAGGCCTACACCGCCAAGATCAAGGAGCATCTCCAGGACCCGCGGATCTCGACCGAGCTCGTCGATCACCTGCCGGCGTCCGACACGGTGCCGACGCCGCTCAAGGTGCTGGGCAAGATCGTCGGCCAGCCCGGCGAGCTGACGTACGCGAAGGACATCTATCGCTACTACGAGGCGATCGACAAGGCGTCGGACCGCATCGCGATGTGGAACATCGGCAAGACCGAGGAGGGGCGCGACATGGTCGTGCTCGCCGTGGCCGACGAGGCGACCATCATGCAGATCGACAAGTACAAGGGGATGGTCGCGTCGCTCACCGATCCGCGAAAGACGTCCGAGGAGCAGGCGCAGCAGCTGATCCGGTCGGCGAAGCCGATCTACTGGATCACGAGCGGCATGCACTCGACCGAGAACGGCGGCCCCGAGATGCTGATCGAGCTGCCCTACCGTCTGGCCGTCAGCGAGATGCCGTTCATCCAGCAGATCCGCAACAACGTGATCACGATCATTACGCCGGTGATCGAGGTCGACGGACGCGAGAAGCAGGTGGATACCTATTACTTCAACAAGAAACGGGCGCAGGGAGACCAGCGCCTCGGCCTGATGTACTGGGGCAAGTATGTCGCGCACGACAACAACCGCGACGGCATGGGGCAGTACCTTGCGCTCACGAAGAACGTGACCAAGGCGTTTCTCGACTGGAAGCCGACGGTCATGCACGACCTGCACGAGCAGTCGACCTACCTCTACGCGTCGACCGGGACCGGTCCATACAACGAGCAGATCGATCCGATCACGATCGACGAGTGGTGGCTGATCGCGAAGACCGAAGTGATGGAGATGACCAAGCGCGGCGTGCCCGGCGTCTGGACCTACGGCTTCTACGACGGCTGGGTCCCGAACTACATGTTCTTCATCGCGCACTCGCACAATTCGATCGGGCGCTTCTACGAGGTGATGGGCTACGGTCCCGACAACCGCACCGTCCAGGCGGGAGCGACCACGACGAGCCGCGAGTGGTTCCGGCCGAACCCACCGTTGCCGACGATCCAGTGGGGCCCGCGCAACAACACGAACATCCAGCAGTCGGGGATCCTGATCGCGCTGAATCACATCGCCAAGAACAAAGAGACCTATCTCGAAAACTACTGGGTGAAGAACAAGAACGCGGTCAACAAGGGAAAGAACGGCCCGACCTACGGCTGGGTGATCCCGGCGACGCAGAAGCGGAAGTCGGACGCAGCGCAGGCCGTCAACGACCTGCGCGTCCAGGGGCTCGAAGTGCACACGGCATCCGCCGCGTTCAAGGTCGGGAATATCGACGTCAAGGCCGGGGACTATGTCATTCGCGGCGACCAGCCGTATCGGACCATCGCGGACATGTACTTCGCCGTCCAGAACTATGCCCCCAACAACCCGCGCCCGTATGACGACACCGGCTGGACGTTCCAGTACATGCGCAACCTCGTCATCAGGCCGGTCGCCGACAAGTCGCTGCTGACGCAGCAGATGACGATGCTGGCGAAGGACGCGGTGGCGCCGGGCGGGATCGAGGGGTCCGGGCCGGTGGTGATCGTGGACCACACGACCGACAACAGCCTCGTGACGTTCCGGTTCAAGCATGCCGACGTGAAGATGTCGGCCGCGCAGGCCGATTTCGACGCCGCCGGCCGCAAGTTCCGCGCGGGCTCCTTCATCATCGCGAACGCGGATCGCGCGAAGCTGGATCCGACGCTGAAGCAGCTCGGGCTGTCGGGCTTCGCGGTGGCATCGGCGCCGTCGGTCGCGACCCACGATCTGGATGTGCCGCGGATCGGCTACGTCCACAGCTGGGCGAACACGCAGAACGAAGGCTGGGTGCGGGCGGCGTTCGACACCTACGGTGTCCCCTACACCTACTTCGGCGACATCAAGCTGCGCGAGGGGAACCTCCGGCAGAAGTATGACGTGATCGTGTATCCGCACGTGGGCGGCAACGCCGAGTCGCAGGTCAACGGGATCCCGAAGACCGGCGGCGCGCCGCTGCCGTACAAGAAGACGGCCGAGACGCCGAATCTCGGCGCGCTCGAGCAGTCCGATGACATCCGCGGCGGGATGGGCTGGGAAGGGCTGATGGAGCTGCACCAGTTCGTCCAGCAGGGGGGCACGCTCATCACCGAGGGTGCGACGTCGGTCATCTTCCCCGAATACAAGATCGCGCCGGGCGTGACGGTCGAGGAGCCCGACGGGCTGTTCGTCCGCGGCTCGGTCATGCGCGGGATCGTGGCCGACCGCACGAGCCCGATCGCGTACGGCTACGACGCGCAGGTGCCGGTGTATTTCAGCCAGTCGCCGGTGCTGTCCGTAGGTGGCGCAGGCGGCGGCGGTGGCCGCGGGGGTGGCGGCGGCGGGATCCCCGGTGTCGGGATGGATGTGACGCCGATGGCGAATCAGAACAACCGGCTGTCGCCGTACGATCCGGAGAACCTGGCGGCGGCACCGGCGGCCGTCGCGCCGCAGGGGCGCGGCGCGGGTCCGGGTGGCGGTCGTGGTGCCGGCGGTGGCGGGGGACGAGGCCGTGGCGGATTCGGCGGCGGTGATGCAGTCGGGCGTCCGCGCGTGATCGTCCAGTTCCCGTCGAACCCCGATGAGATGTTGCTGTCGGGCGTCCTGGTCGGCGGGCAGGCGCTGGCGAACCGGGCGCAGGTTGTCGACATCCCGGTGGGGCAGGGGCACGTAGTGTCGTTCGCCATCCGTCCGTTCTGGCGGTGGCAGACGCAAGGAACGTTCTTCCTCGGGTTCAACACGCTCCTGAACTGGAACGACCTTGATGCCGGACGCCCGGCGCCCCGGACGACCCCTTCGCAGCAGTAGAAAACGGGGACACTCAACTTTACGCTAAGTCGTTGATACGACTAGGGCGGCAGGTTGAGTGTCCCGCCTCGGACGGCCTGGCGGCCTGAGCGTGAACTCCAGGCCGCTGGTCTTGGCGACGCTTTCCGTCCACGCCGGCTCACCATACGGGGCTCCGCGACGAACCGACCGTCGGAGGCTGTCCATCTCCCGCTGTCCTACGGGATCGTTCACGTAGTCGAGCCAGTCGTCCGGCCGCGCGACCGGAGAGTCGGAGAGCTCCGGGCGTTCAGCATCGCCAGGCGCGGCGAGGCTCCCCCAACGCCAGTCTTCGGACTGCCGCACCAGATGCGCTCGTCCGGCGTTGGCCTCCACGTATCGCAGGACCCGCAACAGGTGCACGTCATGCTGGATCGGGAAGTTCTTGAATCGTCCCTGCCAGATGTGACCGTGCCCGCAGGTCCCGTAGTGCTGGTGATAGTTGCGGACATGTGCATTCATCAGCAGCCGCATGTACGCAGAAAGTGAAGCCATCGTTTCCGGCCAGAAGACGATGTGAAAGTGAGTCGGCATCAGACAGAACGCCAGGATCCGGATGGCGATGCGGTCCTGCGCCTCGCGCATGAACCGCAAAAACGCCTGATAATCACCGACCTTGTGGAACACGGTCTTGCGGTTGTTGCCGCGATTGATGACGTGGTGCGCCAGTCCGTCCGGCGCGCTCCGGTGAATGCGAGGCATGATGACCGCCCCGCGGTAGTGGAAGAAGCGTGCCCGGCGATGGCGACCACTCGTGCCGGTAACGGCGAGACGGTGCCGGGCCTCAGGTGAAGGTCACCGTTTCTAGACGGTTCAACAACTTAGCCCAAAGTTGAGTGTCACCGTTTCCACTATCATCGAGCGGTGGACGTCGTGGTGGGGGGGGCCGGGATCATCGGCTGTGCGGTTGCCTACGAGTTGTCCCGGCGAGGATTCCGCGTCCAGGTCTTCGATCCTCGACCGGCAGGCGGCGGCGCCACACACGCTACCGCAGGTGTGCTCGCGCCGTTCATTGAAGCCCCATCGACTGGTCCGCTTCAGGATCTCACCCTCGAGAGCTTTCGACTGTACGACGATTTCGTGTCCTCGGTACAGGGGGACTCGGGTATCGCCGTTGAATATCGGCGCTGTGGCACCTTCGAGGTGGCGTCCAGCGGCAACGACGAGGAGCGCCTGAGCCGGGTGGCCGGGATGGCGCGCGCCGCGGGCGTTGCCGCGCAGTGGCAGGAGTCCGCCCCGGACGACGCAGGGTGGGTGTTCGGTGGGCGGGGCCTGTTGATCCCGTCACAGGGATACGTTCGCGTCGAGCAGCTGATCGCCGCGTTGAGGCAGGGCGCCGAGCGGCGCGGCGCGCGTTTCTACGAGGGCGAGGCGATCCTTCGGGTTGACCCGTCTGAAAACCGGATCGTCGTCCAAACGGCTGGCCGGCGGGTCAGCTGCGACGTGCTCGTGGTCGCTGCGGGCAGCTGGTCCGACTCGGTCGGAGGGGAAATTGTCGGAGTGCGCCCGGTACGGGGACAGCTCCTGCGACTCCGGTGGGGAGGTCGACCGCTGCCGCACGTGCTCTGGAGTCATGATTGTTATCTCGTCCCCTGGACGGATGGCACCCTTCTCGTGGGGGCGACCGTAGAGGACGTCGGCTTCGACGAGCGCGTGACCGCAGGCGGCGTGCGCACGTTACTCGATGCGGTGTGCCGTCTCCTGCCCGCCACTGCCGACGCGACCTTCCTCGACGCACGGGCCGGCCTGCGTCCGGCGTCCGCCGACGGCCTTCCGGTGATCCGCCCCTCGGCTCGCTGGCGTCGCGTCATCTACGCCACCGGTCACTACCGCAACGGCATCCTGTTGGCCCCGGTGACCGCGCGGCGAGTTGCCGAAATGGTGACACTCACCGATTCTTCAAAATCAACGACTTAGCGTTAAGTTGAGTGTCCCCGTTTCGTTAGCGGCCGATCTGCTGGGCGGTCTCGAAGGCGATGACGGCGAGCTGATAGTCGAGCGAGGCCTGCAACTCGTTGTTGCGCGCAACGGCGAGATCGCGCTGCGCCTGGATCACGAGGAAGCTGGTCGACATTCCAACCTCGAACCGCTTCTGCTCCGCGTCGAGCCGCTGCTCCGCGAGTTCGCGCGACAGCCGCGCCGTTTCAATCCGCTGCTGGTTTTGCTCCAACCGCCACGCGGCCTCCCGCACCTCGCGGACGGCCGCGAACTCCAGACTCCGCAGCCGGGCGGCCTGCTGGTCCTTCTCGATCCGCGCCCGCGCAAGATTGGCTTCCGCCGCGCTCCTGCCGAGCGGGTAACTGAGCGTCAGACCGACCGTCCACGTTGGATAGTCGAACCCGAGCACCTGCCCGAGCACGTCGCCGTACGACGTGACCTCGGACCCGGTCACGATGCCCGGAAACCCGCCCGTCCGAAGCAGACGCGTGCCGCCCGCGCCATCGGTCAAGTAGTTCGCCTCGAGCCGCAGGTCCGGTTTCGTCTCACTCCTCGCCAGAGCGATCCCGGTTTCGCTGATCTCGATCTCCTTGCGCGCGCGCGCAAGGTCGGTCCGCTCCGCCAGCGCCCGGCGGACGGCCGCATCGACATCCGGCGGCGCACCGACCGGCGGCACCCGATCCGCCGGTTCGAGCCTGATGGTCCAGAAGTCGTCGCGCTTCGGGTCCACGATCAGGGTTCGCAACTGGTCCTCCACCTGCCGCGCATTCGTGCGCGCGAGAATCAGGTTTTCACGCCGCTGCGCCACTTCCGCCCGAGCGGCCACGAGGTCCAGCGGTGGCGACTGACCGACATCCACCCTCGCGCGGTTCGTGCGTTCCAGTTCCAGCGCGAGGTCCAGCGCCTGCTGTTGGACGTCCAGCTGGGCAACCGCGGCCACCAGCGACCAGTAGGTTTGCTCGGCGTTCGCCACCGTGCTCACCGTTCGCTCGCGGATCCGGGTCTCCGCGAGCGATTGGTTTCTGAGCGCGACGTCCACCTGCGCCCGCGTCGCATCGATCCGGAAATCACGCAGCAGCGGCTGTGAAAAACCCAGCTGCAGCCTCGCGCTCAGCGACGGGTTCAGGCTGGAGATGAGACTGTTGGTCGTGGTGCGGGACGTCTCGAGTCCCACCTGGTAGTTGCCGCCGCCCCACGGCATCAGCTGGACGATCGAGGCGGTCCCCGACCACAGCCCCGTCTCGAGCCCGGCGGCTTCGGAGAAGAGGCTGGTTGGCGGCTGCAGCTGGCTGTTGCGCTGCAGCCCTGTCTGCAGCGTCGGCACCCAGGCCGCCTTCGCCGCGTTGACCCGCTCCTGGTTGATGGCTGGATCGAAACGGTCCGCCGCCAGATCGGGATTGTTCTCGATCGCCAGGCGGATCGCGTCGTCGCGCGTCAGCTTGAGCGGCGTGCCTGTCGGTGCCTGCGCGTTCGCCGAGCCGGTCAGCAGGAGGACGAACGTGGACGCCGCAGCGATCGAGTACACAAAGGGCCTGACGAGAGTGAACGGGTGCACGAGTATTGCCTCCAATGATGACGAAAACGGCTACTGGGCCCCGGCTCTCCCCGGAGCCGACCGTCAGCAGCCCGAAGGTCTTTCGAGGGGCCGGTATGAATGGCCGAACCCGGTTCGGAACCCCGTCAGCGCCGCTTCGAGGGTAGCGGCCGCGAGAGCGTCCGCGTCCTCCCCCGGAGCCATCCGATCGCACAGCCGGACCATGCACGCACCGAGCGTCGACACCATCAGGACGCGGAAGATGACTTCGGGATCGCTGCCGGCGGCGAAGTCGCCCCGGCCGATCGCCTGCTGGATCCGCTCGGTCAGCTGCTTTCGCATCTCACGAACGAACCCGAAGCGCTCGAAGTCCTGGGCGATCTTCGGGACCGAACGGTCCAGGAACATCAGCGCGTGATATTCGGGGTGCGCCTTGCTGAACGTGTAGATGTTGAGAAACGCGGCGCGGATGCAGTCGATCGGCGGAGCCGCGGGATCGGTGCCGCCGGCACACGCGTCGGCGGAGTCGAAAAGCAGCTTGAACCCCTCCTCGGCGAGGGCAAGAAAGATGTCGTCCTTACTCGGGAAGTAACTGTAGATGGCCGCGGGGCTGTATTCGATCCTCTCCGCGATCTTGCGGATGGAGACGTTCTGGTAGCCCTCAGCGACGAACAGCTCGCGGGCCGCGTCCAGGATCGCTCTCGCCGTCGCCTCACGCTCGCGATCCTGCCGTTCCTTGACCCCCACACACCCTCCGGCGATTCACGACTGAACAGCGTTCACTAGCCTAACACTGTTGGGGTCAGATCTCGATTTTTCGAAGCGACGACGGCGTTTCGCCCACGTCGCTTCGAAAAATCGAGATCTGACCCCTACCCCTTGCACTCGCAAACGGGCTCAGGCACGCTGCAGGGATGAAGCTTGCGTCTGATCAGATCCGGGAAAAACTGGAGCACCTGCGCGACTGGGCGGTGGACGGCGAGGCGATCCGGAGGCAATACACCTTCGACGGCTTCGCCTCGGCGGTGGCGTTCGTCGTGCGCGTCGGCTTCGATGCCGAGGCAGCCGACCACCATCCCGACATCCTGATTTCCAACTACAAGAAGGTGACGCTCACGTTCACCACGCACAGCGCCGGCGGTCTGACCGAAAAAGACTTCGCGGCCGCCGAAGCGGCGGACCGGGTGTTTGCGCCGCGCGCGACCGCCCGGGCCACGCCTGAACCGCCGGCTACGTGATCGGAAAGATCTTGTCGAGACCGTCGGCGGGACGCGCAATCACGTGGACGCCGATCAGCTCGCCCACCCGCCGCGCCGCGGCCGCGCCGGCATCCGTCGCCGCCTTCACCGACGCCACGTCGCCACGTACGATCGCGGTCACGAGCCCGGCATCGACCTTCTGATAGCCGACGAACACGACATTCGCGGCTTTCACCATCGCGTCGGCCGCTTCGATCATCCCCACGAGGCCGCGCGTCTCGACGAGACCGAGCGCCTCTCCCGGAAGGTCCTTTGCCATGCCGCGCCAGTCTACTACGTGATCCGCCCGCGCGCGGAAATCTCGAGCCGCTCGATCACGTCGGCGCCGTCCACGAGCCACGCCGCATCCACCAGGTTCGACACGACGCACGAATGATTCGGGACGATCCGGACGAGGTCGCCCGGGTCGAGCGCGTGCGCACCGCCGCTGACGCGCACGTTCGCGTGCTCCTCCGACAGCCGCTCGATCCGCAGCGCCTCGTCGGGCGCCTGGGCGCCGCCGATCGATCGCAGCACGGCGCCGTAGCCCGGTGATGGCGTGAATCCGCGCGCCAGATCGTTTGTCAGGGTCTTGCTGCCGCTATCGAGGATGATCCGGTCGGCGGACGGCTTCGCCACCACCCGCGCCAGGACGGTGAGCGCGCAGTCGTCCCATGCCGCCGCCCCCAGCGCGACCTGCGTCCGATCGAAATAGATGTAGTTGCCGGGACGCAGCTCGGTGATCCCCGCCAGCGCCACGCTGAAGCGCACGGTCGGTGTGGCCCCGACGCTGATTTCGTCGACGCCGACGCCGAGCGCGCGCACGCGGTCGCGGAGCGCCGCAAGCGTCTCCGCCTCCGCCTGCGCGATGGCGCGCACCTCGCCTTCGGCCGTTCCACCGTAGCCATGGCCGGCATGACTGAGCAGGCCGCGAAGCCGCAGGCCCGGCAGCGCCGCGACGCGTGCGACGAACTCCGCGGCGTCACCGCGGGTCGGGTCGATGCCGCAGCGATGGAACCCCACGTCCACCTTGACGAGGACGTCTACTTCGCGGGCCTCGCGCTGCATCGCTTCGGACCATCCCTGCGCGACCGCCCAGTGGTCCACGATGAACGAGAGCCGCGTACGATCCAGGAGATCGAGCACGCGTTCGGCGTTGACGGGATTGAGCGGGTAGGGCAGGCGGATGTCTTCGATGCCGGCATCGGCGAAGATCTCGGCCTCGCCGAGTTTTGCGCAGCAGATGCCCACCGCCCCGCCGGCAATCTGCCGTCTGGCGAATTCGACGCTCTTGTGGGTCTTGGCGTGAGGACGGAGCCGCAGGCCGCGCGCGTTCACGGCGGCCTGCATGCGATCCAGGTTGCGTTCCACGCGCGCTCGATCGACGAGCACGCAGGGGGTTCGAAGTTCGGTGAGCCGCACCCGCGAAGTTTACGCGAACATGCCCAGCTGCTGCGTACCCGTAAAGCCCGGGAAGACGCGCGACGTATTCGCGAGCCCCAGGTGGCTGCGGACGACTTCGTTGAACACCGCCCGAAAGTCGGTCGTGATCGCGAGGTCGCGGCCGTCGTGGCGCTGGCCGGGCGCCAACCCCGGCCACTTGCCGTACACCTTACCGCCGCGAACGGCGCCGCCGAGGACCATCATGGCGTTGCCATGTCCGTGATCCGTGCCGCGCGAGCCGTTCTCGGCCACCGCCCGACCGAACTCCGACATCGTCATGACGACGACGTCCTGCATGCGGTCGCCGAGATCGCGGACGAGCGCCGCGATGCCGCGCGTGAGGTCGTCGAGCCGGTTCGCCAGGATGCCGACCGCCGCCCCTTCGTTCGCGTGATGGTCCCAGTTGCCTGATTCGGCGAAGGCCACCTCCAGGCCGACGTCCGCCTTGATCAGCTGCGCGATCTGCTTGAGCGCCTCGCCGAACGGGGACCGCGGATACTCCGCGCCATTGGCCGGCGCGTACTGTGCCGGGTCCGCCTTCTTCAGCATCCGGATCGCATCGAACGCTTCGCGGCCGGTCGAGTGCAGCACGCTGTTGGCGGCTGCCGCATACTCCGATTCGAATGAGGATTGCACCATGTCGGTGCTCTGACCCGCACGGATGCCGAACTGTGCGATCTGCCCGATCGCCAGAGCCGGTGCCGTGCCCTGCAGGGCACGCGGCAGCTGCGGCGCGAGTGCCACGGCGCGGAAGGGTGTCGCCTTCTGGTGCTCTTTCGCGTGCAGGTACCGGTTGATCCAGCCGTCCGGTGTGCTCTTCACGCCGGGCGTCGCCGACTCCATGTAGTCCTGCGCGTCGAAGTGGGAACGGGTGTCGTCGTGCGAGCCGCAGGCGTGCACGATCGCCAGAGTACCGGCGTCCCAGAGCGGCTTCAGCGCCCCCATCCGGGGATGCAGACCGAAGAAGCCATCGAGATCGACAGCGGTGTTCTCGCCGGCACCGGGTCTCGCAATCGCCAGGGACGGCCGTGCGGTGTAGTAGTCCCGCTCGCCGAAGGGGACGATCATGTTCAACCCGTCGACGGCGCCGCGCTGGAAGATCGTGATGAGGACCCTTTGCCGGGTGGCGCCGGCCGCCTCGACGGTCCGTGCGAGAAAGGCCGGGGCGAAGCCCAGGCTCACGAGCGCCAGCCCGCCGTCCTTCAGAAAGATGCGTCGTGAAATCATGGCCGTTACCTCTTCTGGAAGTCGGGCGACCCGAGAAGCAGCGCGATCTTCTGCGACTCGTTCGTGGCTTTCGCAACGGTTTCAATCGTCGTTCGCGACAGGTCGCCGGCGAGTACCTCCGAGGCGATCTGGTCCTCGGTCACCCGGGGCCCCGCAGCCCCGCCGCGCAACCGGTTGCTCGAGAGCATGACCGCGAAATTCATGCGGTTCAGCAGCGCGCCGGTATTGACCCAGGCCTCGGCCTTGTCGGCATAGCCGGTAGGCGGCTGACACATGTAGAGCGGCATCCCCAGCTGGCGCATGGCCTGAACGAGCGGCATCCCGTTGCGGACATCGACGCCGGCCGCGCGCACCGCGCTGGCCACGAACTCCAGCGGCGTCTTGACTTTTGCCCGATAGGCGGAGGCGGCAAAAAACTCCGGGGAGGTGATGATGGTCCTGACGACCTCGCGGACATCGCCATCGGTTTCGCGGAACCTTGCGGCCGCCCGGTCGACGAGCGGCTTCGGTGGTTCGTCGGCGACAAAACGGCGCGCGAGCTTGGTCGCGATGAACTTTGCCGTGGACGGATGCTTCGCGAGTAGGTCGAGCACACGTTCGCCGTCGGTCTTTCCGCCGCCACGCGCGATCGTCATGCCAAGCACGGTCTTCGCACCGGTGTCGTGCAGCCGAGGCTCGAAACGAAACCCGCCCCCCTGCCGCGGCATGTCGATCGTCCAGCCGGTGAACGCGCGTGCGATCTCCTGAACGTCCTTCTGGGTGTAGCCGCCGTCGACGCCGAGCGTGTGGAGCTCCATCAGCTCGCGCGCGTAGTTCTCGTTGATGCCGCGACGACGATTCTGGGGCTGCGCCACCTGGGGCCGCCGCAATGCGCCCCGGCGGCCGCGCGGCCCCATGGCGGTCTCGGCTTCAGCCGGCGCGGCGCTCTGCCAGTTGTCGAGATAGAAGAGCATGGCGGGGCTTTCCGCGACCGCGCCAAGCAGATCCCGAAACTTTCCAAATACCCGCGGCCGGATGGTGTCGCGCTCGTACTCGGTCACGTAGAGACGCGTCGGTCCCTTGCCGGCGAACACGTTGAAGTGGTTGAACCAGAAGTCCACCATGACTTCCTCGAGCTGGCGCTCGCTGTACGCCGCGCGGAGGATCTTCTGCTGCGTGAGTTCCGCCATCACGAGACGCTCCCCCTGCACGGCGGTCTGGTCCGGCCTTCCGGGCGCGCCCGCAGGCGGCTGCATCTCGGGCTGCATCCGGGGGGTGGCTGCATTGGCCGCTTCGGCCCGCTGCGCCTGGCGTCGCTGCATTTGAGCGGGGAGGTAATAGTCCCGCGCCAGCTGGCGCGTGCTCATCGCGAGAGTCGCGAATCCGGTCAGCCTCTCCGCCATTGCGCCGTCCGCAAGGCGCGACGGATTCAGCTGCTCCTCGATGTAGGCCGCGAGGCCCATCTGCCGGACACGGGATACATCCCCCGGCGACGGGCCAAACCCGATGCGGTTCAGCGCATGGACGATGGTCTTGTCGTCGGGGGAGGCGGGGACGGCTGTCGCCCGGCGTTGTGCGCCGGCCGCCCCAGCCATAACGGTCATCAGAAGGACCGCAAGCCCCGGACGTGCCCAGACGGAGGTTCTGGCGCGAAGACCCATAGTGTGACCTCTCTTCACCTCTTTTAGACCGCCACGACTCCTGGACGGTTAAACCGCCACTAATATGACAGGGAATGAAGCTGGTTTCCGCTGAAGGGGGGGCGCTCGACCAGATTCTGGACGAATCCCACGATATCTGGTCGGACGGCCTGACCCGGGCGGCCTATGCGCGATTCAACGCCGCGCAGACCCGGACGCCCTGGGGCTCGCGCCATCTCCGCCGGTGCGCGCTGCTCGACGGCCACGGGAGAGTGCTTTCGAGCGCCAAGCGGTACGACCTGCGTGCCCGGCTCGATGGCCGCGAGATCGCCGTTGTCGGGCTTGGCGCGGTGTTCACGCCGGACCGGATGCGGGGTCGCGGGCACGCACGGATGCTCGTCGAGCGGATCATCGCCGCGGCCGTCACCGAAGGGGCAGAGCTCGCCTTACTGTTCTCCGAGATCGATCCGGCCTATTACATGGCCATGGAGTTCGTCCCGATCCCCCGCCGCGAGCTGCTGATCCGCGTCAAGGAGAAGCCGGGCGCGCCGATGGTGCTCGTGCGGGCCGGCGAGGAACGCGACATCCCGGCGGTTGCCGCGCTGGCGAACGCCATGGCCTCGCACCATCGATTCGCGCTCGTGCCGACCGAGGATGCGATCCGTTTCAGCCTCTCCAAGAAACGTCTGCTCGCGGGTTTCCTGCCTCCGGGCGCTCTCTCGGTCGAGTTCTACATCGTCGAGGAAGGGGCGGGTCCGGTCGCGTTCGCGATCCTCACCGTGACGAGCGAAGACGTGATCCTCGAGATGTGCGGGGATCGGGATCCGTCAGGCGCGCGGGTGGGGGCGCTGCTGCAGGTGCTGCGCGCGCGGACCCCCGCGGCGGCGGCGCCGAAGCTCGCGTGCTTTCTTCCTCACCACTGGCTGCCGACACAAGTCGAGGTCGAAGCGAGCGCGGTCGTCCGTGAGGTGATGATGGTCCGGCCCCTGCGCGATGGTCTGCTCGCCGCCCCGCTGAAAGAGCAGGACGTTCTCTTCTGGCACGGGGACCTGTTCTAACGCGCGACGCGCGACGTGCGGCGTGCCTTCAGCGCTCTGCCGATTTCGCGGGCGGCGTTCTGGCCTGACGCGCCGGTGATCCCTCCGCCCGGATGGGTGCCGGATCCACAGAGAAACAGGTTTTCGATCGGCGTGCCGTACTGCGACCATCCGAGAATCGGCCGCATCGTGAACAGTTGATCGAGCGCCGGCTCGCCGTGATAGATCTGGCCGCCGGTCAGACCATACCTTCGCTCGAGATCCACTGGGCTGAGGACTTCCATCGCTTCCACAGATGCGCGGAGGCCGGGGGCGTACTGCTCCAGCGTGTCGAGGACGATGGTGGCGAGAGTGTCGCGGCCGGTTTCCCAGGTCGCGCCACCCCTGAGGTGATAGGGCACGAACTGCACGTGAATCGACATCACCTGTTTGCCGGAGGGCGCGAGCGTCGTATCCCCAAGCGTGGGAATCGAGATGTCGAGGTAGGGCTGGCCCGGGAGCTCTCCGTACTTCGACGCGTCGAACGCCCGCTCGAGATAGTCGATGCCGGGTGCGACCTGGATCCGTCCGTGCAGGTGGACCGGATTCGGGACGCCGTTGAAAGTTGGCAGGGCCGCCAGGGCCAGGTGGACCTTTGCGACCGTCCCGCGCGCGCGGTAGTTGCGTGCCTTGGTCAGGAATCCGGGGTCGAGTTCGACCGGATCGACCAGGTCGAGAAACGTGCGCCGCGGATCCGCGTTCGAGATCACCGCCGGAGCGAGAATTTCCTCGCCGCTCTCGAGCACCACCCCTGCCGCCTGCCCCTCGCGCACGAGAATACGCGCGACCCGGGCGCCCGTTCGGAGCTCCGCGCCGGCGCTGCGCGCGGCGTCAGCCATTGCCGCCGCCAGCGCTCCGGGGCCCCCCTTGACCATCGTGCTGCTCCCGCCGGGCGCGGGATCCGCCGCCGCATTCAGCAACAGCACCGCTCCGCTGCCGGCCGACCAGGGTCCCTGCGCGGTGCCGAATACGCCGCGTGCCGCAACCCCGGCCTGGAGCAGGTCCGTCTCGAACCACTCCGCCACGAGGTCGGCAGCGGCCATCGGTCCCCAGCGGAGCAGCCGAAAACTGTCTTTCCGCCCGAGCGACCGGAAGCGCTTCCCGAGCTTGAGGAGGTCCCACATCTCGCCGGCGGCCGGCGAATCGATGTCGGGCGGTGCCATCTCGAGCAAGGGGGCAATGAAGGCGCCGAGCCGCTGGAGCGTCGCGCAGAAGTCAGGATAGATCGCGGCGTCTTTCTCCGAGAAAGCACGGATCGCCTCCGACGTGCGGCCGGTGTCGGCCGAGAACGCGAGCGCCCGGCCCCCTGGCGCCAGCGTCACCAGCCGCGGATCCGGCTGGATGAACTGCACCGTCCGCGCGAGATCCATGTCGCGGACGACCGACGCGCGCAGCGGCCCGAGCGCGTTCGGCACCGGCGCCTTGAACCCGCGCCCGAACTCCTCGTTGGCTACACACCCGCCGACAACGTCCCGCGACTCCAGCACGAGCGGCTTGAATCCGGCCTTCGCCAGGTAGAACGCGGCGACGAGGCCGTTGTGACCGGCGCCGATGATGAGGAGGTCTTTCATATCTATTTCGTGTCCTTGACAATCCTCCCCGCCGCGTTTCTACCCGGCGCTCCCATGATTCCGCCGCCGGGATGCGTGGCCGAGCCGCACATGTACAGCCCCTTCACGGGGGTTCGGTACTGCGCCCATCCGGGCGCGGGCCGGAGGAAGAACAGCTGCTCGAGGGTCAGCTCTCCCTGAAAGATGTTGCCTTCCGTGAGGCCGAACGTGCGCTCGATGTCGAGCGGCGTCAGGACCTGGCGGTGGAGGATGATGTTCCTGATGTTCGGCGCATGCTGCGCGATGGTGTCGATCACGGTGTCGCCGAACGCTTCGCGGTGATCGTCCCAGCTGCCGCCTTCCTTCAGGTTATAGGGGGCGTATTGCACGAAGCACGACATCACGTGTTTGCCCGGGGGAGCGACCGACGGGTCGGTCAGGCTCGGGATCACCATGTCGATGTAGGGACGGCGTGAGTAGCGGCCGTACTTTGCCTGATCGTACGCGCGCTCCATGTACTCGACGCTCGGCGAAATGGAAATGGCCCCGCGCAGGTGCGGGCCGTCGCCCGGCATTGCGGTGAACTCGGGCAGCGCGTCGAGCGCCAGGTTCACCTTGCCCGACGAGCCGCGGTACTTGTAGCGCTTCACGTCTTCGACGAATTCGTCCGGCAGGTGTTCGGCCCCGACCATGTGGAGAAACGTCAGGTTCGGATCCACGGAAGAGGATATGACGTCGGCCGTGATGTAGTCGCCGTTCGACAGGACGACGCCCGCGGTCGCGTTGTCCTTCACGATGATCTTCGAGACGGCCGTTTCCGTTCTGATCTCGACGCCAGCCTCCCGCGCGGCGTCGCCGATCGCATTCGAGATGGCGCCGGTGCCGCCGCGGGCGAACCCCCAGGAGCGGAATGCGCCGTCGATCTCCCCCATGTAGTGATGCAGGAGGACGTAGGCTGTTCCGGGAGACCGGACGCCGAGAAACGTCCCGATGATGCCCGAGGCCGACATCGTCGCCTTGAGCACGTCGGTCTCGAACCACTGGTCGAGAAAGTCCACGGCGCTCATCGTCATCAGCTGGACCTGGTTGTACTTGTCCTGCTCGCTGAGCGACTGGAAGCGCTTGCCGAGAAACAGGAGGTTCATCAGCCCGCGCGGGTCGAGCGAGGTGGGATCGGGCGGCGTCATGTTGAGAATGGGCTTCACGAACCGCCCCATCTCGACCATCGCCTTGCCGTACTCGTCGTAGGCCTCTGCATCGAGCTTCGAGTGCCGCGCGATCTCGCGCCGGGTCTTTGCGTGATCGTTGACGCGCCAGAGATAATCCCCGCTGGGCATCGGCGTGAACGTCCCGTCGAGCGGAAGGATCTCCAGGCCGTGGCGCGGGAGGTCCAGCTCACGGATGATCTCCGGGCGCAGCAGCGACACGACGTACGACGCAACCGAGAACTTGAACCCGGGAAAGATCTCCTCGGTGACCGCCGCCCCGCCCAGCACGTGCCGGCGCTCGAGCACGAGCACCTTGCGGCCGGCTTTGGCGAGATACGCGGCGTTGACCAGTCCGTTGTGGCCGCCGCCGATGACGATGACGTCGTACTTGATCATGGCTATGCTGAAGGGCCGAATGCTGAAGCAAGGCTGAAGGCTGAAGCAAGCCGAAGGCGGCCCACGCCAGCGTTGCCCTACAGGCCGGCGGTGCGCGTGCAGAGGAGGGAGAGCATCGGAGCGCATCCGGATATTACCCTATAATCGACCTGCTCATGCCGATCGGGACCGCCGTTCACGACCGCACCTTTGCCCTCTGTGAGAGCCTCAATTATCGCGAATGGTCGGGCTACTACGCGGTCAGCGCCTACGAGGGGCACCACGAGCATGAGTACAACGCCATCCGCAACGCCTCGGCACTGATCGACGTTTCGCCGCTGTTCAAGTACCGGGTCACCGGCCGCGATGCCGCCCGGTTCGTGGACCGCATCATCACCCGCGACGTCTCGAAGATGTCGGTGGGGCAGGTCTACTACACACCCTGGTGCGACGAGCACGGCAAGGTGATCGACGACGGGACGGTGGCGCGGCTCGAGGAGCAGACGTTCCGGTGGACGGCTGCGGACCCGAGCCTCCGGTGGTTCACGCAGAACGCCGCCGGGATGGACGTGCACATCGAGGACGTCTCCGAAGCGGTCGCGGCCCTGGCGCTCCAGGGACCGACTACGGCGAAGCTGCTGCGCGCGGTGGCGAAAGCCGACATCGACCGCCTGAAGTACTTCCGCGTCACGAGCGGAACGATCGCCGGGGTCCGGGTCGAGATTTCCCGCACCGGCTATACCGGTGACCTCGGCTACGAGATCTGGATACCGGTCGCAGATGCGGTTCGGGTCTGGGATGCGCTCATGGCCGGCGGCAGGCCGTTCGACATCAAGCCGGCCGGCATGCTCGCGCTGGACGTTGCCCGCATCGAAGCCGGCCTGCTGCTGATCGACGTCGACTTCTTCAGCAGCAAGAAGGCGATGATCGCGCCGCAGATGTACTCCCCCTACGAGATGGGGCTGGGGCGGCTCGTCAGCCTGAACAAGTCGCGGTTCATCGGCCAGCAGGCGCTGCGCCGGGAGCACGAACAGGGGCACGCGCGCCAGGTCGTCGGGGTCGAGGTCGACTGGCCGGAGGTCGAGGCGATCTACGAGAACCTGCGTCTCGCGCCATCGGTCGGCGCGACCGCCTCCCGCGCCGCCGTGCCGGTATATCGAGCCGGCCGGCAGGTCGGCCGCGCGACGTCGACGACCTGGTCGCCGACGCTGAAGAAGATGATCGCGCTCGCCACGGTCGATCGTCCCCATTACGCGGGGGGCACGGAGCTGCAGATGGAGGTCACCGTCGAAGCCGTCCGTCACCGGGTGAAGGCGACGGTGGTCAAGACACCGTTCTTCGATCCAAAGCGGAAGACCGCGATTCCCTAATCCCTAATCCCTAATCCCTAATCCCTAATCCCTAATCCCTATCCGTGATCTCTTATGCCCGGATCCCCAAGCTCAAATCTCGTCAGGGATTAGGGATCAGGGATTAGGGATCAGGGATTAGGGATCAGGGATCGATGTACCCCCTCGATCATCCGGTCGAATGCGTAGAGCAGGTCCTCGCGGTTCGAGTACGGGCCCGGGGTGTAGGCGCGTGAGCTGATGCCGGCCTGCGACAGCTCGCAGACGTGCCAGTCCTGCCGGTTCGTCATGTCCCAGAACTCGACCGCATCCGCGGGATCGAAATCGGGCCGCGCGACTTCGGCGGGGTGGAAGTGCCATTCGCAGATGTTGACCGTCCGGTCCGGCGCGATCGGCCACAGCGTGTGCACCAGCATGTAGTCCGGGTGCAGGCTGAGGAGCATGTTGGGGAAGATGGCGTAGTAGTAGACGCGCCGCGCGTCCTCCGGCGAAAGCCCCGGCAGCGTCTCCCTCGAACACTTGCCGTTCATCGTCAGCGTGTCGACTCCGGGGCGGAGGTCCATGCGGCCCCCCATGTAAGTGGGCTGCAGCGGATCGTTCTCACCGCTCAGATAGTGCGACAGCTTGTTCAGCGCCGGGTGCAGGTTGGGGCAGTGCAGGCACTCGTTGTAGTTCTGGACGATGAGCTTCCAGTTCGCCTTCACGTCGTAGATGATCCGGTGCCCGAGGCGCAGCTCCTGCATGCGCCACTGCGCGAACCTGGATGGCAGGTCAGCCAGCTGTTCGCGCAGCGAGGGGGGTGTGCCGCGCGACAGGTTGATGAAGATGTGGCCGTCCCACACGTCGGTATGCACGCGGTGCAGCGGATACTCGCTCTTCGCGAAGTGGGGCACCTCCTCCATGTGCGGGGCGCCGATGAGCGAGCCGTCGAGGTCGTAGGTCCAGGCGTGATACGGGCACTGGATGCTGCGGCCGAATGAGCCCTCGGCCTCGGTGCACAACCTGGTGCCGCGGTGCCGGCACACGTTGTAGAACGCGTTGACGTCTCCCGTCGCGTTGGTGGTAATGAGGAGGCTTTCCCCGAGCACTTCGCGGGCGACGAACCTGCCGGCTGGCTGCACCTGTTCGACCCGGCCGGCGCAGATCCACATCCGGCCGAAGAGCGCGTCCATCTCGCGCCGGAAGTAGGCGTCGTCGGTATAGAACCGGGCCGGCAGCGTCGTCGCACCCTGCGGCATGACGTCGCGCGGTTTGACGATGACATCGGGATCCATCAGCAGGTTCATGATACAACCGGCTGCGTGACGTCAACCGCCGCCGCAACCGAACACTCGCTGCGCCGTGAGCTCGGCCGCTGGGACCTGACCGCCGTCGGCGTGAACCAGGTGATCGGCGGCGGCATCTTCGCCCTCGCGGCGGGCCTGGCGGCGAGCACCGGGTCGTGGGGCCCCTGGATGATCGCGGTCGTCGCCCTGGCCTCGATGCTCACGGCGCTGTCGTTTGCCGAAGCGGGCAGCCGTTTCGAGGGCACCGGCGGCCCGTATCTGTACACCCGCGCCGCGTTCGGGCGATTTCCGGCATTCGAGGTCGGCTGGATGATGTGGTTTACCCGGGCCGCGAGCTGGGCCTCGGTGATCAACGTCCTGGTGGATGCGCTCGGCCGCTACTGGCCCGCGGTCCTCGGTTCGACCGCGAGGCCGCTGCTGATGACGGCGATCATCGCGGTCATCGCGCTCATCAACGTCCGCGGGATCCGGCAAAGCAGCCTGGTCGTGAACGTGATGACGGTGGCGAAGCTGCTGCCGCTCATCGTCTTCATTGTCGTCGGGCTCTTCTACGTGGATTGGGCCAGCTTCGCGGCGCCCGCCACGGTGACGCAGGAACAGCTCACATCGGGCGCGCTCCTGCTCATTTTCGCCTTCGGCGGCTACGAGGTCGTGCCGGTGCTCGGAGGGGAAACCAGGGATCCGCGGCGGATGGTGCCGTTTGCGCTGGTCATGACGATCGCGGTGGTTGCCGCGGTGACGATGCTGACGCAGATCGTCGCGTTCGGCACGCTGCCTGGCATCGCCTCATCCAAAACGCCGCTGGCTGATTCGGCGGCGATGTTCATGGGCGCGGCGGGCGGGGTGCTGATCACGCTCGGCGCCGTCGTCTCGACGTCCGGCAACAACATGGGCCAGGCGTTGTCAGGATCGCGCAACCTCTACGCGCTGGCCGAACAGGGGGACCTGCCGCGCTGGTTCGGTTACGTGCACCCGGCATACCGCACGCCGTCGAACGCGATCCTGGTCACGTCTGGCGTGGCGCTGGTGCTCGCGATCACCGGCAGCTTCGTCACGATGGCGGCGGCCAGCGCGATCAGCCGGCTGCTGGTGTACGTGATGACGTGCGCGTCCACGATTCGCCTTCGTGCGGCGCGCTTCCAGGGGAACGTGCCGGCAGCCGCCACCGGCGGCGTGACGGTCAAGCCGGCCGTGTTCGTGCTGCCGGGCGGGCCGACGATCCCGGTGATTGCGATCCTGTCCTCGCTGCTGATCCTCGTCGGGGCGAGCCAGACCCAGCTGGTTTCCGGGACGTGGGCGCTCGTTGCCGGCGCGGTTCTGTATGTTGTTGCCATGCGAAGCTCCGCCCGGTAAGTTGTCTGGAGAACCATGAAGTATTTCCCTGCCGCCGCCCTCACCCTCATGCTCGCCGTGCCGGCCGCGGCGCAGCAGGCCATTTTCGTCGTACGGCACGCCGAGCGAGCCGACAGCTCCACCGGCGCCGCCCCGATGATGGCGACGGACCCGGATCTCTCGGAGGCGGGCCGGGGGCGTGCGCAGTCGCTCGCGGCGGCGCTCAAGGACGCCCGGATCACGGCGATTTACACGACCGAGTACAAGCGGACACGGCAAACCGCCGAGCCGCTGGCGAAGGCCCTCGGCATCGAGATTACGGTCGTACCGGCGCGAGACCTTGCCGGATTGATCGAAAAGGTGAAAGCCTCGACCGGCAATGTGCTCGTCGTCGGGCACTCGAATACCGTCGGCGACGTGCTCGCGAAGCTGGGGGCCGCCGAACCGGTGAAGCTCGGCGACAACGACTACGACAGTCTGTTCGTGCTGACCACGGGCGCGACGCCGTCTCTAGTCCGGCTGCACTTCCGCTGATTCCTGCTGACCGATTGCGAGCACGTTGTACTTCCACACACCCGCTGCATACGCCAGCGGGGTGAGAAGCCCCAGCAGCCAGACCGTCAAAGCGACGAAGGTCACGGAAATCGATTCGGGTGCGACCGCGTGCAGCGGTCCGAGCACGAGCAGGCTGAGCGCCCCGCCCGCCAGCTGGCTCAGGAGGATCCCCGCGATTACCGGCCGTGCGTTCGGCGCTGTCTCGCGAAAGCTGCGCAGGAACGACACGATGCTCGCCACCGGCAGCACCAGTCCCAGCAGCACCATCAGCGGGAAGCCGAAAACCAGGAATATCAGGCCGAACTTCATCGTGACCTGCTGGGGGTCGCCCGGCCACCATTGCACGAGGATGAACGCCACGATCGGGGTCAGCGCATAGCCGATCGGCAGCTGCATCCCCGAGCTGCGGATCCACGGACGGCGCCCTGGAAACACCTGTGAGAAGTGGAACATGAGGACGGCGCCCACCGAAAGCGCCGCCAGCATCACCGCCAGGGGAATCCGGTTGAACGCCAGCACGTCCTTCACGCCGAGAAACCACGCTGCCGCCGGTATGCAGAAGCCGATCGCGTGCATCACCCCGAGGGCGCAGAACACCCGCGTCCGCTCGTCCCGCGGCGCGTGCGCCAGTGCCGCAGTGCCGACAGCGAGATAGACCGCAGCGGCGGTGAGCTGCGTCACCGCGTCGAATGCGGTCAGATCGGGCATGGCCGGCGTGGGATTCATCGATCTCATTGTAGGTCGGAGATAATGTGCGCCATGCGCTTCATTCGTTCCGTCACGGTCCTCGTCCTCCTCACGGTCGGGTCGCCGCCACTCGACGCGCAGCGGAGTACGCCGGTCAACTCCATCACCCCGCAGGAGCTCTCACGCCTCTGGGAGGCCGAGCGCGTCTCGCCGGCCGAGCCGCCGCTGCTCACGCATGGCGAGGTCGTCCGCCGGTTGCAGGCGGTGGCGTCGGCCACCCCCGACCTGTTCGAGCTGGAGCAGATCGGCGAATCCGTGGAAGGGCGGTCGATCAACCACCTCCGGGCCGGCGCGGGGCCGATGCCGATCCTGCTGTGGTCGCAGATGCACGGCGACGAACCGACTGCGACCGCGGCGCTGTTCGACATCTTCGAATACCTGGCGAAGCACCGCAGCGATCCGCCGGTCCGGCGCATCCTGTCGCAGCTGACGCTGCACTTCGTGCCGATGCTCAATCCGGACGGCGCGGAACGCTCCCAGCGTCGAAATGCGCAGAGCATCGACATCAATCGCGACGCGCTCCGGCTGCAGACGCCCGAGGGTCGCGCGCTCAAGGCCCTGCGCGACAAGCTCGAGCCCAGGATCGGGTTCAACCTCCACAACCAGAGTTGGGGCACGGCCGTGGGCGACCCGCCGAAGCCGGCGTCGATCTCGCTGCTCTCGGTCGCCTATGACGAGAAGCGGAGCGAAAACGCCGGGCGCCAGCTCACGAAGAAACTGTGCGCGGTCATCCGCGACGCGCTGGAGCCATTCGCATCCGGCCAGATCGGGCGCTACGACGATGAGTTCGAGGTGCGGGCTTTCGGCGACAACATCACGCTGTGGGGAACTCCGGTCGTGCTGATCGAAACCGGGGCGTGGCCGTCGGAGGAGCCGGATTCCCACCTGATCCGCCTCAACTTCATCGGCATTTTGTCGGCGCTCGACGCGCTCGCCGGCGGGAGCGTCAACCGGGCGGACCCGAGGCGGTACGAGTCGCTGCCGATGAACGAGTCGGGGCTGTTCTACGTCCTCGTGCGAAACGCGACCGTCATCAACGGCGCCGGCGTCGAGCCCTACATCGCCGACATCGGGATCTCAGGCAACCGCCGCGTGCGAACCGTCAACGGACGGCGCGAGCTGCAGGTTGCCATGAGCATCGCCGACATGGGCGACCTGCGAAAGTCCGGCGCCCTGCGCACCATTGACGCCACCGGCCTGACCGCAGTACCCGACACCGGCTACGAGATCGGCGCGACCGTGGACATGCCGGACTGGAAGAAGAAGGGCGATGCCGCCATCGCCACCGGCCAGCCCCCTCGCATCGCGCTGCTGCGTCCGGCGGAGGACGGGAAGTACCGGGTGGAGGTGGTTGTCAAATAGACAACTTCAAACTTCAAACTTCAAACTCCAAATCCCAAGTTTTGAAGTTTGTAGTTTGACGTTTGAGTTTTAAGGGATAGTCAACCGCTTCTGCTGGACCGGATAGACCACGCGGCCGTCGAAGATCGTGTAGGCGACCTTCACCGAACCGAGCTCTGACGGGTCGATCGAGAAGATGTCATCGGACAGGACGGCAAGGTCCGCGAGCATGCCCGGCTTGATGAATCCCTTGCGCTGCTCGTCGTACGATGCGTAGGCGCCGTTGACCGTATAGGCCTGCAGCGCCTGGGCGAGCGTCAGCCGCGGCAGCGCCGTTTCGAGCACCCGCATCGGCGACAGCGGGCCGTTGGGCCAGTCGCTGCCGAGCGCCAGCTTGTCGCCGACGGCCGTGAAGTTCGGATGCAGGTGCTCGATGCGATGGCGGCGCTCGCGGACCGGCCGCCCGTTGGATCGCTCGGCGTGGGCGAAGGCGGTCTCGGCCATGTCGGCCTCCTCCGGCGAGTCGGCCTCGATCATCACCTGCCATCCCCGCGCGTCGAGCAGGCGCACGAGCTTGTTCAGCGCATCGCCGTCGATCCCGTCCATCGCGACCTTCGCGCCGCCGGCCTTGAACAGCGGATCGTCCGGATACTGCTTCAGGACCTCGTCCAGCGAAGCGACGTCTTCATCCGTGCTCGCGGTGTGCACCGGCAGCGCGGCGTACACGCGCATCGCCACGGCCCCCTCCTTGCGCGCCGCGTCGAGCAGCTCGAAGTCGAGCGCCGCGCCGTCCGCGTTCTGCAGGCTCGTAATCCCGTTGCGCTGCGCCTCCGCGATCGCGGCAAACAGCGCTCTGGTGCGTTCCTCCTGCGTCGGTTTCGGCAGCAGCGCCTCGATCCGTGCGACCGCGGTCCCTTCGAGAATACCGACCGCGTCCCCTTTCAGGTCTCGCACGATTCTGCCGTCTTCCGGATCCGCGGTGCGGCGCCCAATGCCGGCGAGCTCGAGCGCGCGGGAATTGACCCATGCAACGTCCCCGGTCTCCGAGACCAGCTGCACCGGCCGGCCGGCCGCGATCGCGTCCAGCAGCTGACGCGCCGGGCGCTCCTCGCCCTCGAGCAGATCGTTGCTCCACCCATGGCCGACAATCCACGCCGTGGCCGGATGGGCGTCGGCCCACGCCTTGACGAGCGCGACGGCGTCGGCCACGGTCGCGGCGCCGCCGAGGTCCACTCCATCCAGGGTCAGGCCGCCGCGGACGAGATGCAGGTGCGCATCATTGAACCCGGGCACCACGGCGGCTCCCTGCGCATCGATCGTGACGGTCTGCGGGCGCTGCATCCGCAGGATCTCGCGGTTGGAGCCGACCTTGAGGATCTGGTTGGCCCGCACCGCCACCGCCTCCGGCATGTCTCCGTCGTCGCCGGTGAACACGACCGCGTTGTGGACGATGAGATCCACCGGGCCGTCGCTGTCGTCGCGCTGGGCGCCCACGATCAGCCCCGCGATCAAGGTCCCTGCGACGATGGCGACGACAACGAAGGAGGTCAGGCGGGCGGCCATAAGAAAGAGGATTTTATCAGGGATTGGCACGGGCGGCGTGCTACAGTCGCGCGCTATGTTGCAGCCGGTGCAAACGGTTTCCGACGAAGGACTTGTACGGGCCATCGGTCTTCGGTCCGCTGTGCTTCTGGTGGTGGGGAGCGTCATCGGGTCGGGTATCTTCCTGACAACCGGGGATATGGCCACCCGCATCCCCTCGGCTTCGCTGCTGCTGGCGGCATGGGTTCTCGGCGGTGTCCTCGTGATCGCCGGCGGCCTGACCTACGCGGAGATGGGCGCGATGTTTCCGCGCTCGGGCGGCGTGTACGTCTTTCTGCGCGAGGCGTACGGCGGTCTGCCAGCCTTTCTCTACGGGTGGACGTCGCTGCTGGTCGTGATCAGCGGCAGCACCGCGGCGGTTGCCGTGGGCTTCGCCGAATACCTGAGTTACTTCCTCCCGACCCTTTCGACCTCCCACATCGTCCTGGCCTTGCCGGTGCCGTGGGGCACCTTCTCGATTTCGGCCGGGCAGCTGGTCGCGGCGGCGTCGATCGCCGTTCTCGGCGCGGTGAACTATGTAGGCGTGCGCTCCGGGAACATGGTCAACGTCGTCCTGACCGCCGCGAAGGTGGCCGGGCTGCTGGCGATCCCGGCGATGGCGCTGGCCTACGGCGCGGTCGAGCCCTCCTACACCCCCGTCGTGCCTGTGGGGACGGTCCGCCCCCTTGCGTCGTTCGGCATCGCGATGATCGCCGTGCTCTGGACGTACGAAGCCTGGTACTACGTCACCTACGCAGCCGGCGAGATCAAAGACCCCCAGCGCAACGTGCCGCGAGCGCTCGTGATCGGCGTGCTCGCGCTGATCGGTATCTATGTCGTGGTCAACGTGGCGTATCTGCACGCCCTGACCATCGATGACATGAAAGGCGTGACCCGGATCGCAGAGAAGGCCGCATCCGTGCTGATGGGCCCCGCCGGCGCCGGGTTCGTGGCGCTCACCGTCGTCATCTCCACGTTCGGGTGCAATGCCGCCGGGATCCTGGGCGGCTCACGCGTGCTGTTCGCGATGGGGCTGGACGGAGTGTTTCTGCCGGCTGCCAGCCGCGTGCACCCTCGATACCGCACGCCGCACGTGGCCATCCTCGCGCTCACCGTCTGGTCGATCGTGCTCGCGCTGTCGGGCACCTACGAACAGCTCTTCACGTACGTGATGTTTTCGTCGATCCTCTTCAACGTGGCGACTGGGGCGGCACTCTTCCGGCTCCGAAGAACGCATCCGGACCAGCCGCGGCCCTACCTCGCATGGGGCTACCCGGTTGTGCCGGCGGTATTCGTGCTCGGATCCGGCGCGTTCGTGCTCAATACCCTGATCGAGCGTCCGGTAGAATCGATCGCCGGGCTCGGCCTGCTGCTCATCGGCCTGCCGGTTTACTGGTACACGAGATCGGGCGATCGTCCGATCGGATGATCGGGTGATCATGAAAATCGCGATCCTGGGATCGGGCGCGGTCGGCGGCTACTACGGGGCGAAACTGGCCCGCGCCGGGCACGACGTGACCTTCATCGCACGCGGTGCGCACCTGGCGGCGATCCGTGAACGCGGGCTCGAGATCAGGAGCCCGATGCTCGGCGATTTCACCGTCCGCGCCGGTGCGGAGCACGACCCCGGCCGAGTGGGGGTGGTCGATCTCGTCATCGTCGCGGTCAAGGCATACGACAACCAGACCGCGCTGCCGATGCTGCGTCCGATGCTCGGGCCGTCCACAACCGTCCTGACGCTGCAGAACGGTGTAGACAGCACGGCGGAGGTGGCGGCGGTCGCCGGTGAAGACCGGGTACTCGGCGGCGCCACCTACATCGCCACCGCGATTGGCGCCCCGGGGATCATCGATCAGACCGGCACGCACCGGCGAATCGTGTTCGGGGAGGTTTTTGGGGAGCTGCCGCGGGTCTCATCCCGCGCAACCACCATCCACGAAGCCCTGGCGGCCGCCGACATCCAGTCGGAAATTGTCGGCGATGGCCGCGTGCCGATCTGGGAGAAGTTCATCTTTCTCGTGTCACTTGCCGGCTTCACCGGCGCCACCCGGCTGCCGATCGGGCCGCTCTGGGCGGATCCGTTCATCCAGGAACAGTTTCTCGCTGGCTGCCGCGAGATCGAGGAGCTCGCCCGGGCGGAGGGGGTGCCGGTCGCGGCTGACCGGATCGAGCAGATCAAATGGTACGTCGGCACCATCCCGGGGACGATGCGATCGTCGCTGCTGATCGACCTGGCGCAGGGGAAGAAAATCGAGGTGGAGGCGCTGCAGGGAGCGGTCGTGCGGCGCGCCGCGAAAGTCGGCGTGCCGGTGCCGGTCATGGCGACGCTCTATGCCCTGCTCAAGCCATTTGCGTCAGGGGAATTCCCACGCGCTTGACGAGCGCGTCATACCGGGGCATCCCGCGCAGCCTGGTCAGGACCGGATCGATGCCGACGAAGACGGAACCTCCGACATGGTGGTCCACCATGAGCTGGATGTGGTCGAGCGCCTGGTCGAACTCTCCGAGCTGCACGTGCACGATCGCGAAGGCGAAGCTGACGGCCGGCGGCATTCCGGCCTGCCGCTGCATCTGTGTCACGCGCTCGCGCCAGTACGCGGCTTCCCCTCCCTGCCGGTAGGCGGCCAGCAGCCCCTCGCCGTCCAGTGACAGCCCCCAGCACCGCTGGCGGCCGATCTGAGCCGCCGCCTCCTCGAACTTTCCAAGCGCCTCGTACGTGGTGATCAGTATGTTCCCGGCTTCTTCCAGCCCCGGCTTGAGCGCGAGGATCTCGAGCAGCTCCCGCTCCGCCTCCTGTCGCCTGCCGGCGAAATGGTGAACCCATGCCACGCCCATGTTGATGAAAGGCGAGAGCGGATCGAGGGCCCGAGCCCGCCGGGTCGCCGCCATTGCCTCGTCGAACTGGCCGCACGCGATGTGCGCGAGGCTCCGCACTGCATTCGCGAGCGCCGAGCTCGGATCGAGGCGCAGCGCTTCTTTCAGCGAAGCCTCGGTGGCGGCCAGGTCCCAGCCGAAAAACAGCCGCTCGAGGCCGAGGGTCACGTGCGCATCGGCCAGATTGGGGTCCATCTCCAGTGCCCGAAGCGCCGCGGCCCGCGCGCGCGGGAATCCTTCGGCCGGGACCATGAAGCCGTAGTACGAGAGCGCGCCGTAGGCGTTTCCGAGACCCGCATAGGCCTGCGCGTAGGCAGGATCGTGCGCGAGCGCGCGCTCGAAGTGCTCGATGGCGCGATAGAAGCTCTCAGGGCCCCAGTTGTGCCAGTGGTGACGGCCACGGAGGTACTCCTGATAGGCATCGGGGTTGACGGTGGCGCGCTTGCGCAGCTTTTTCTTCTGCGCGCCGGTCAGCTTCAGGCGCAGCGCTTCGGAGATCTGCCAGGCGATCTCCTCCTGGAGCACGAGCAGTTCGGACGCCTTCTGCCGGAAGCGCTCGCCCCACAGCTGCGTTTCGGTCGTGGTGTCGACGAGCTCGGCCTGGATGTTGAGCACGTCCCCCTGCTGGACGACGTGCCCGGTCAGAATCGTCCGCGCGTTCAGCGCCAGGCCGACCGTGGCCGGATCGGTCTGCAGCCCCTTGTAGCGGAACACGAGGCTGCGTGGCACGACGCGGAGGCCGGGCAGCTGGGAGAGGCTGTTGATGATGCTCTCGGTGATGCCGTCGGTCAGGTATTCGATCTGCGGATCGCCGCCGCTGTTCACGAAGGGCAGGATCGCCAGCGATTTCCCTCTCGCCTTGACGCCCCGGCCCGTCGGAGCACGTCCTGCTGTACCGGTCAGGAGGGCGCGCAGCGCCATTGCCAGATCGGCGGCCGAGGCGAACCGCCGCTGCGGCTCGCGGTCGACACAACGCGCCACGATGACGCGGAGCTCGGCCGGCGCCGCGGGATCGATAGCCGACAGGTCCGGCAGCCGTTCCCGCAGAACGTTCGCGATCACTTCCTGCGGCGTACCGCCGGTGAACAGCTGCCGGCCCGTGAGCATCTCGTAGATCACGCAGCCGGCCGCGAAGATGTCGCTGCGGCCGTCCACGCGGGCGCCGGTCACCTGTTCGGGGGACATGTACCCGAACGTCCCGAGCACCACGCCGGGGGCGGTGTGCACCCCGGTGGCGATGTCGGCTGAGATCCCGCTGAACCGATGGAGCGCGAGGCCGAAGTCGAGGATCTTCACCGCGCCGTCGGTCGTCAGAAAAATGTTCTCGGGCTTGAGGTCGCGGTGGATCACCCCTTTGACGTGCGCGGCTGCGAGGCCATCGGCGACGGCGGCGCCCATCGCCACCGCTTCGCGCCACGACGGCGTGCCCGCCTGCAGACGGGCACGCAGGCTCTGGCCTTCGAGCAGTTCCATGACGGCGAACGGGATGCCGCCCGCGACGCCGAGCTCGTGAATGGCCATGATGCTCGGATGCGAGAGCGCCGCCACCGCCTGCGCTTCGGTCTCGAACCGGTGGCGCATGGTCGAATCGGCGGCAATGTGCTCCGCCATCACCTTGATCGCCACATCCCGGGCGAGCCGAAGATCGCGCGCGCGATACACCTCGCCCATGCCGCCGGCGCCGAGCGTCGCGGTTATTTCATATTGGGCGAGACGGGTACCCGGGGGGAGAGCCATGCGAGAGCTCAATTATCCCCGAACGACGAGTTTCGCGGATAGGACGGATTGCCGGGATGGCCTGCTGAGGGAGCCCGGGTCGAGCTGAGCTGCGGCTCAGTGGTACGACAACTGCCGCTCGATCCTGCGGTAGCTGCCGTCCGGCAGCGGTTCGAACACATGACACCGGGTCATGTCGCCGCCGTAGATGTGCAGGGTGACCGACGCACCGTCGGCCCGCTGGTTTGCGAGGGTGTGGTACTCGTATGGCGGGATCAGACAGCCGGCCGACCCGCGGCCGGCGTCGATGCGCGACTGCGGCTCGAAGCGGTAGGTGTCGCCGCGTTGCTCGATGAGATCGTACTGACGGACTTCCATGTTCCCCTCGACCACGCACTCCACGCACCAGATGCCGGCGTGATCATGCAGGGCCGTGCCCTGGCCGGGAGCCCACGTCATGACCACCGCGGTGTATCGTCCGTGGGGATCGCGGTAGAGCAGTCGTCGGGCGTAGGTGTCGGCGCGCGGCTGCCGCAGGGCGTCGGGCAGGTCGAGGCCGTTGCCGCGCAGCGCCTCCTGCAGCGCGGTCTTGACCTCCTGGGCAATCGCCGCCGCTTCCTGGTGGGCGAGCGCGGCGTCGAGCTTCTCGCGCAGTGCGTCGAACGAGGCCGCTGTCGGGCTGCTCATGACGACACGGACGTCGGCTGAAGCGCGCGCCAGGCCGACATGCCGCCGGTGACGTTCATCAGCCGGTCCACGCCTGCGCGCGCGAGCACGCTCGCGGCCAGCGATGAGCGATAGCCCGCTTCGCAGATCGTCGCCACGGTGCGGTCCCGCGGGAGCTCCGAGGCGCGCCGGGCGAGGTCGCCGAGCGGGATGTGGACCGCCCCCGCGATGTGCCCGGCCTTCCACTCGCGCGGCGTGCGGACGTCGACGATCAGTGGAGGATTCCCGTGGCTCATGGCGCCGTGCAGATCTTGAACGTTGGTGAGCGGGATCGATGCCGCCGGCAGCCCCGCATCGCACCACGCCTCGAAGCCGCCGTTGACGTAGCCGTCGATGCGCGACACGCCGATCCGCAGGAGCTGGCGGCCGGCGTCGGTGGCCTCCTGCTGGTTCGCCGCGAGCAGCACGACGCGGGCGTCGGCAGGGAGCACGTAACCGGCCCAGTAGCCCAGCTTCGGTCCGAAGGCCAGGTTCAGCGCGCCCAGCGGATGCGAGGCGCCGAAGGCGCTGGCACCACGCAGATCGATCATCAGCGCGCCGCCGCGAATGGCCGAAGCCGCCGACCCGGGCGAGATGGAACCCGGGCCGCGATAGCCGTTCACCAGACCGAGCAGCGGCGGCCCTTCCTGGTTCAGCTTCTTCATCCGGGGGAAGTACGGCGGCGTGTCGGGCAGGTCCGCGAGCACGGCGGCGACGAACGCCTCTTTCGTGGCGTGCTGCAGCATCGGGTTGAAACGCTTCTCCTGACCGATCGTCGTGAACGGATCGTTACCGATGCCGGCTCCGCACAGCGATCCGGCGCCGTGGCCCGGGTGCACCTGGATGCGCTCGTCGAGCACGAGGATCTTCTTGAACAGCGAATCGTACAGGTCGCCCGCCAGCCGGCGCGTCTGCTCCTCGCCGAGTAGGTCCGGCCGCCCGACCGCGCCGACGAACAGGGTGTCGCCGGTGAAGAGCCGCACCGGCTGATCGGGCTGGCTGGTCAGGATCGAAAGGTGCTCCGGCGTGTGACCGGGCGTGTGCATGAACTCGATCGACAGGTCGCCGACACGCAGCCGCTCGCCATGCGTCGCCTGGTGATGTGCGTACCGGAGGTTCGAGCCGGGGCCCGAAATCGTCTTCGCTCCGACCGCGGCCAGCTCCCGCGAGCCGCACGCGAAGTCGGCGTGCACGTGGGTCTCGAACGTGTGGGTGATCCGGAGGTTGTTGGCGCGAGCGGTTTCGACATAGACGTCGACATCGCGCCGCGGATCGATGATGACGGCCTCGCGAGTGCGCGGACAGGCGAGAAAGAACGAGCTCTGCGCGAGCCCCTCGTCGTAGAAACGTTGAAACATCGGCTAGAATCCCCCGGCGGACCGACCTTCGCGCATCATACACCCATGCCCCTTCTCGTCATCCCGATCATCATGGCCGCCGGCGCCGTGGCGGGCTGCCTCGGCGCCCTGCTCGGGATCGGGGGCGGCGTCTTTCTCATTCCGCTGCTCAACGTCGGGCTCGGGCTCGAGCTGCCGATCGCCGCCGGCATCAGCCTGATGACCGTGATCGCCACATCCAGCATCGTCGCCGCGGGGTCCGCGAACAGGGACGTCATCAACCTGCGGCTCGGGATCCTGCTGCAGATCCCCGCCGTCGCCGGCGGCCTGATCGGAGCGGAGAGCGTCGACGCCTTGTCGGCCCGAACCTTATCCATGATCTTTGCCATCGTCACGGGCGTCATTGCGATCGTGATGCTGACGCGGCTGGATCGGCGAAACGTCATCCTGGACGGCTCCGTTCAACCCGGGTCGCTCGGCGGGCGTTATTACGAGGAGGAGAGCGGCAGCCCGATCGTGTATCGGCTACGCAGACTGCCGGCCGCTCTGGGTATTTCGTTCTCGGGAGGGATCCTTTCGGGCTTGCTGGGGATCGGCGGAGGCATCCTTCAGGTGCCGGCGCTGAACGCGTGGTGCGGCGTGCCCATGCGCGCGGCCGCCGCGACCACCGCCGCCATGATCGGGGTGACGGCGCTGGGGTCCGCGCCGATCTACTATTCGCGAGGCCGGATCGTCGCTCCGCTGGCCGCCGCCGCTGTGCTCGGCGTGCTCGCGGGCTCGAGAGCCGGCTTGTGGATGAGCCCACGCGCGCGCGCGCGCTGGCTCAAGCTGCTGATGGCGGTGGTCCTCGCCAGCGTTTCGGTGACCTATTTCTACAAGGCCGCCACTCTGTGACCGGCCTGCCCGGTGATCTCGAGGTTCGTTACCGGTGGCTGTTGCTCGGGTCGGTCATCCTGTTCGGCGTCGCCTTCGCCTTCGGGCTGATTCTGTACGTGCTGGACGAGGGGAGCGCGGCGTCATTGCTTTGGCTTCAGACCGGGCTCGTGCTGCTGATGGCGTCCCCGGCGGTCAGGATGCTCGTGGCCAGCGTGGAACGGATTCGCCGGCGCGACTGGACCTTTCTGGCTCTGACGGCCGTCGTCGTCGCCGAGCTCGCGCTGGTACTCTGGCGGGCCGCCACCCGATCCTGATCCCTGTGGGGCCCGGCTTCAGCCGGGCCGACGCTGAAACGCCTGCGCCGCCCAGACTCAGAATTTCGCGCCGGCTCTGACCGTCTCGGCGACACGATGCAGCCGCTCGTGCGATGCGCTGCGCATCTTCTCGAGCAGGTTCGAGATCCGCTGCGCCTGGTTGACGATCGTTGCCAGATCCCGCTGCAGATCCGGATCCGGATATCCCCGCTCGATCAGATCACAGTGACCGACGATCGTCTGGAGCGCGCTGTTGATCTCGATCGAGACCGCGAGCGTCAGCTCGGTCACCGACTCGAGGGTGCGGTGTCTGGTCAGCGCGATCTGCAGCTGCTGCGCGACGTGCGCCATGGCGAGGATCTCGGTCACCGGCAGGAGCGTGTCGACGTGCGACTGATCGAAGGCGGCCCGCCGGCGGGACACGAGGTTCAGCGTCCCAACGGCCCGTTCGCTCGAGACCAGCGGGATGACGAGCGCCGAGGCGAACCCGGAGGTGTGCGCGACGTTGGTGTCGAGATACTGCTGCCCGCCCTCGGCCGTGTCGTCGATGATCAGCGGCGTGCGCGACCTGACCGCCGCGCCGATCGCCGTGCCCTCTGCCTTGAAGACCACGTCGGGCCGGGGCCGCGAGCGCCGGTCCGCCTCGTTCATCCGGGCCGTATAGGTCTGGAACTCCTCGCCGTCGTCGCTCAGCAGCGCAAGCCCGACCCGGTCGCAGGGCACAAGGCCGGCGATCCGCAGGGCGAGCGACTGAAAGGCCAGCGGTACGTCCACCGTTCGCGCCAGGATCTCGAGCATGGCGTTGTGCAGCTGCAGCTGCCCGATCTTGTCGCTGGTGGCTCTGTGCACCTCTTCGGTCCGGCTGAGGGCGGCCGCGAGCCCCCCGATCCGTCGCGTCGCGATCACCGCCAGCACAATCATGATGACCCATCCGACCAGGGCCTGCGTCACGCCCCAGGGGATCGACGGGGTCCCGCCCAACGTCCATGCCACGGCCTGAAGCGCGGCAAACGCCGCGAGCAGCACCCAGACTCCGAGGGATGCCATCCGATGCCGGCTGATTTTCATTCAGATGGCAGATTATACGCCGCAGCAGTGGGCCGAAGCGGCCGGTCGAACCACAGCGGCCGGCGCAGCCGGTCCCGCCCCGGGACGGCGGGCCGGGTTCTGGCCATCCACTCCTTGTAGACCTCGTGCGCCTTGTCGGTATCGACGACGATGTCGCCGTAGCTATCGTCGGGTCCCGCTTTTTCGAGGCGGACCCGCTGGTGCCAGCAGTGCATTCCGCTGACCGGATCCGGCTGCACCGGGAACGTCAGGTTCTGGTGCACTCCTACGTCGCTCCACCAGATGCGTCCGCTGTCGGGATCCCCGCTCTTGAAGGGCTGCGCGCCGTGAACCTGCTTCATGACATAGCGTCCGCCGCTCTCACGGCTGATGCGGACGAGCGCGGAGGCGCCGCGCGGGCCGCCCGAGTCTTCGTTCAGCCGCCATCGCCCGAGGTGATGAGACATGCCCAGCACCCCCGGCCGAATGCCTTCGGTGACCCATGCGCGCGTGACGAAATATCCGATCTGGGTCGTCACCTTCACGAGATCTCCGGTGGCGATGCCCTTGGCGCGGGCGTCCTCGGTCGAGAGCCACAGCGGGTTGTCGTGCGAGATCTCGTACAGCCACTTCACCGGAGAGCGCGTATGGATCAGCGTCGGCAGCCGGAAGTTCGGCAGCAGGTCGAACTCACCCTGCTCCCGCTTCAGGTCCCGCCAGTGCACGTGCCCGGGCACGTATCTCGGGATCGCATGCTCCGGCCATCCCCACTGCGCCATCGTCGGGGAATAGAACTCGAGGAGGCGTGACGGCGTGTTGAACCCCGTGACCGCGACGCCATCGACCATGGCGTGGGGTGAGCTCTCCTCGGTTGGATTCTCGTGCGCCCGGCTGTAGGTCTTGTCGGAGACCTTGAACACACCGTACTTCCGCATGTACTCGAGCGGGGTGAGTTGCTCCTTCGCGGCGGTCTCGGGCAGACCGGGCACGGAGTTCTCGAACATCCAGCGGTAGTACTCCTCGACGGTGATCTGCTCGCCGGCGCGGTACGGCGACTCGAAGAACTTGCGGATGCCGAGCGAGCCGTCGGGATCGATCTTCCAGCTGAGGGCAATCCAGAACTCGGCTTCCTCCCATACCTCGCCGGGGTTGGCTTCGTAGGTGGACTTGATCTGCTCCCCCCGCTTCTCGCGCGCGACCCGCAGCACGGGCTGACGGAAGCCGAGCCACTGGCCGGCATGGGTCTCCTGGCTCATGGTGTCGTGGCGCTCGGTGCCGAGCCCCATCGGGAGGATGTAGTCCGCGAACCACGCCGTCTCGCTCCAGGTCGGGGTGAGCGCGATATGGAGCCCGATCTTCTCCTTGTCCTGCAGCATCTCCATCCAGGAGAAGCCGTCGGGGTTGGTCCACAGCGGGTTGTAGACGCGGGTGAAGTAGACGTCGAGCTTGCCGCGTCCTTCCTTGAGAAAGTGCGGGAGCAGAAAGCTCATCTCGAAGAACGCGAGCGGAAACTCCCGCGGAAACAGGAGCTCGTTCCAGTAGCCCGGCGGGGGAGGCGGGTTCGGATGCTTCGGCACGAACTTGTTGGTGACGTGCATGTTCACGCCGCCGACGGCCCCGAACGAACCGGTCAGGACGACCAGCAGGTAGAGGCAGCGCGTGATCTGCCAGCCCCAGAGATTGCCGGAGGCCGCCGCGCGCCAGTTATGGGTCGCGAACCGCGTCCCGGCGCGGCCGACCGCCCGCGCGGCTTCGACGATCAGGTCGGCGCGAACGCCGGTCTCGGTTTCCGCAAACTCGGGCGTGAACTCCGCGTAGAGCTCCTTCAGCGCGTCCACGAACGCGTCGAACGTCTGCGGCAGGTCGGGCCGCTCGGCCGCCAGATACTCCCGCCAGTTCACCCACTTCCGGACGAATTCGCGGTTGATGAGGTCTTCCACCAGAAGGATGCGCGCGATGGCCAGCAGCAGCGCGCCTTCGGTGCCCGAGTAGGCCGGCATCCAGATGTCGGCCTTCGCCGACGTATTGGACAACCGCGGATCGATGCAGATCAGCGTGCCGCCATTGGCTTTCGACTCGATGATCCGCTGTGCGTGCGGATTGAAGTAGTGCCCGGTCTCGAGATGCGACGACAGCAGCAGGATCGTCTGTGCGTTGGCGTAGTCGGGCGACGGCCGGTCGGCGCCGCACCAGAGAAAGTGGCCCAGGCGCGCCGACGATGAGCAGACGTTGGTGTGGCTGTTGTGGCCGTCGACGCCCCAGGCCTGGAGCACCCGGTTCACATATCCGTCTTCGCCCGGCCGCCCGACGTGATACATCAGCTCGTGACGCCGGTTCTCGACGATGGCCTTGCGGATCCGGCTGCCGATGTCTTCGAGCGCCTCGTCCCACGAGACCTGCTGCCAGCGGCCGTCACCGCGCTCGCCCACCCGCCGCATCGGATACAGGATGCGGTCGGGATCCTCGAGCTGATTGGGAGTAACGACCCCCTTCGCGCATGTCCGTCCGCGGCTGCCGGGATGAACGGGGTTGCCCTCGATCTTTCGGACGTCCAGTGTGTCCTTGTCGACATAGGCGAGGATGCCGCACGCCGACTCGCAGTTGAAGCAGATGCTCGGAATGATCCAGTACCGGCGCCGGTCCTTCTTCGGCCAGCTCGTCGACTCGAAGTCGACATAGTCGTCCCATTGCGACGGATCGGGGTGGCTGCGGAAGTCAGACATGGTGAGTAATGAAGGGTGCACGTGCAAGGTGCAGGGTGCACGGTGCGGTGCTGTGCACGTGCACCTGCACCCGCATTGCACGTGCACAGCACCGCACCCTGCACCCTGCACCTTGCACGTGCACCCTTCTCATGATAGCGGCACCGACTGCCCCGCCTCCACCCAGATGTACTCCCATGCGGCGCCGCCAGCCAGCGCCAGCAGCGCCGCGACGGTTGTCACGGCCGGGCTGAATGGGCCGCCGAGCAGGAGAAGCATCGCCACCGGAACCACGCCCCCACCGAGGATCGCGGCGCCCCAGAAGAGACGGGAGTAGGCGCCCGTGAGGATCGTCTGCGTTGCGAGCTCGTGATGGCGTGTAGCGCTCGCCGTGAACACGTGCTCGAACACGAGTATCACAAGGTGGGCGATCACCGAAGCGATCAGGGTCCAGCTCAAAAACGGCACCGCGCCGGTTGCGCGCTCCCCGACGAGCACCGCCGCGACGAGCAGCGACGCCGACCCCGCGGCAGCCGACTGCGCGATCAGATCGACTGCCGCCGACGGCCCCTGCCAGAGATCCCGCCCCAGACCCTGCGCGAAAAGGAAGCCCGTATAGGAGGTCGCCAGCACCGAGACGAGAACGACTGGAACGACCATCCAGTCGAGCGCCGCATCGAAGCCGAACCAGCCGGCTGCCAGCCACACCAGGCTCAGCGCGCCGTGCGCCGTCAGGAAGTAGGCGCCCCAGACCATCCACGACCGCCAGTTGGACCGCGTCAGGATGTAGTAGAAGCGTTCCGGACGTTCGAGGTCGATGATCAGCACGACCGCCGTGAGCGTGACAAAGACCAGCGAGAGGACCGGCGCCGCGAACGTCACCAGCGGACCGCCGATCCCGAGATACCACAGCAGGGCCCCGACAATCATGGCACCCGTGGCGATCGCCTTGAACAGCAGGTACAGGACCATGTCGATCCCCCAGGGTTTGCCGTGTGGGATGTCGTAATCCACCCGGGGATCACCCGGAGACTCGGGATCCGGCATCGGCGCGCCGACCGGCCGCAGGTGCACCTGGCCTTCCTTGTAAAAGAGAGGGCGTACGGAAGCCTCGGGGCGGATGACGCTCTCTTCGGCCCCCAGATAGAAGACCTTCGGGCCCGTGCCCTTCTCCGGTTTGCGCACCATGAAGGCTTCGCGCTGCACGATCCGCGAAACTTCGCTGGCGGCGTCGTCGAGATCGCCGAAGATGCGGCACTCGGTCGGGCACACGCTCACGCACGCCGGCAGCAGCCTGTTCTCGACCCGGTTCGCGCAGAAGTTGCACTTCTCGGCGGTGTGGGTATTCGGATCGATGAACAGCTGGTCGTATGGGCACGCCTCCATGCAGGCGCGGCAGCCGATGCACGAATCGGCGTTGAGGTCCACGATTGCGTCGCGGCGCTTGAAGAGTGCGTTGGTCGGGCAGATGCGCACGCACGGCGCGTCTTCACACTGGTTGCAGAGAACAGGAAAGAAGAAGCGGCGGGTGTCGGGGAACGTGCCCTTCTCCACCGTCTTCACCCAGCAGCGGTTGACGCCGACCGGGATCTGGTGCTCGGCCTTGCACGCGATCGTGCACGCGTGGCACCCGATGCACTTGCGCAGATCTATGGCGAAGCCGTAGTTGGGCACGAGCTCCGACTATATCGTACGGGTAAGAGCCGTCAGGGCGGCGGCGCGAATGTGCTCGCCGACCAGCGGGAAAGTGGAAAGCACGTGTGCAAACGCCTCTGCGTCGAGACCATACAGCCGGGCCGCGGCTGCCTGCAGCTCCGCCTGCGCTTCGATGTCGCCGGGGTTTCGTGCCAGCACGCGCGCGCGGTCGGCCACGAGCTGGAACCCGCCCGAAGATCGCGCAGGCTTCGGCAGCGGCAGCCGCTCGATTATCGAGACGGTGACATGCGTGGTGACCCGGAGACGAACGAGGTAGTTGGCGACGAAGCTGTTGAACATCCCCGCGACGAACTGCTGCGCATCGTCGTCAAGGAGCGTCTTGAGGCAGAAGAGCGTGTGCGTGGTGATGGCGCCGGCCGGCAGCACGGCCGCAATGAGCGTGAGCTTGTTCGTCGACGAGGCGACGTCGCGGTAGGTCAGGCGGCTCCGATCGAAGGGCCGGCGGCCGAGCAGGCGTTCGGCCAGCGCCGGAGCGACGTGATGCCGGCTGGCCCCCACGTCAACCGTGAACGGCTGGATCTGTTTCCCTTCGATCACCGGCAGCCCTTTGCCGGAGGCGTTGAAGTGCCGCCGGTCGTCGGTCGCGTTCAGCTCCCGGCCGAAGCGCAGGTGCCAGCCCGCTTGGTCGCCGGCCGCCGGAACACTGAATGCGATCCGACCGGCAATCCCGGCATCGAGCGGCGTGCGCAGCTCCGGGATCGCGAGCTGTTCCCCCGACAGCTGCTCGATCAGGCGGCGTGACACGGGAACCGCATCGGGGTCGGGGCCGGATTCGGGCAGCGTGTCGAAGTCGCCCGCGGATCGAATGCCGGCCCGCAGCGGCAGCGTTTTCGTCTCTCCCTTCTTCTCGAGCGTCACGAGCACGAACTTCAAGCCGCGGTGGATGGGGAAGAGCCCTTCGCGGTTCTCGACCGAGACGAAACTGTCGACCGAAGTGGACTCCAGCACGTGCCGGCGCAGCGCCGCGCATCCGTGATCGGTCGCAAAGCCCGACGGCAGCACCAGCCCGAGCCGGCCGCCGCGGCGGAGCAGCGCGAGCGCGCGCTCGGTGAACATCTGATAGAGGTTCGCCTGACCCGTTCCCTGCAGACGGTAGATGCCGCTGCCTCTGGCGAACTTCGTCAGCCTGCTCCCATCGCCCGAGGCGCGTTCACGCGCGAGCCGATCGCCGCTGTCGCCCCGGAGCATCTCCCACGGCGGATTGCCCAGGATCGCATCGAACCCGGGCCGTGCGAGGGGTGCTCCGTCCGCGCCGTGAAAGACATCGGCGAACTCCAGCTCCCAGTGAAAGAACCGCTCGCGCGCCGCCGGGTCGCTCGCCCGCGCGAGGAGGGCGTCCACGGTTGCCGAAGGCAGGCCCGGCCGGCCCAGGGCCGAATCGACGAGCGCCTCGAACGTGCCCCGTGGCACGTCGCGCGCGCCACCGAACCACCCCGCGCACCACAGGTCGGCTATGGCCTTCCAGCGGTTGAGCGGCGCGTCGGCCGCCTGGATCCGGGCAAAGAGCGCCTCCTTGGCGCGTACCTGCTCGAGGGTGTCTTCGGGCTCCTCGCGGAGTGCCTGCCTGGACGCGACCGCGTCACCGACGACCGAATCGAGCGGCGTCTCGTCGAACAGCGGACGCGGTCCGTCGCTCGCCTTCCGCCCGGAACGCCGCCGCCGCACATCCGCGATCCCGGCGCCGACCAGGCTGTTGCCGGCGCGCAGGTGATGATCGAAGAACGTGAGCGGACGGTCTCCGGCGAGCGTCGCCAGCCACAGAGACAGGCGGGCCAGCTGCACGGCCATCGGGTTCAGATCGACGCCGAACAGGCATCGCTGCGCGACCATCCGTCGGAACGTCGCGCGGTCGCTCTCGGAGATGTCCTGCGGTGCCGTCGCATCCTGTCGGATCAGGGCGCACTCGTAGGCGTGGGCGAGATAACGGCACGCGGCGACCAGGAAGGCGCCGCTGCCCATGGCCGGATCGAGCACCCGCAGCGCCAGCACTGCCGCCGGCGTGGCTTCGGTCACCAGCGGCGCAAGCGTTCGTCTGACGAGATACTCGGTCAACGACCGCGGCGTGTAGAAGCTGCCGGTGGCTTTTCGCCGTCCGCTTCGGACGAGCGCAGGCGCCCGCCCAGGCGCGGGCTGCACGTCGTAGTCGAGCACACGCTCGTACACGCCGCCGAGATGCTCGACCCCGAGGTCGGCATAGGCGATCCGCTCGCGGCCGTGGCGGCTCCGGCGCGTGGTCAGCGAGAGGAGTGCCAGGCGGACCGCGGCTTCGTCGAGCGGCACCACCTCGGCCAACGGCGCGTGCGCGGGGGAGAACAGCCGTCCGTTGAAGGGCGGCACCCGCAGTGCCCCGGCCCGGCAGCCGTGGTGAGCGAGCCGCGCGATCGCCTGCAACGCTTCCCAGATGCCCCGCGGGCGCGGCAGCGTCTCGACCGGTCCGCGCAGCGCCTCGATCGTGTAGCTCTCCCTGAACACCGGATGCCAACCAGGAACCAGGCCGCGGGCCTCCGCGAAGAGCAGAAACAGGATGCGATATACGACGACCAGAGATTCGTCGAGCAGCACCGCCCGCGGCGCCTGCCGCCGCCGTGCGCCCGTGGCCGAGGCGAATGCCCGTGTGAGGTGGCCGAGGGCCTCATGAACGCCCGCCTGGAGCGAGTCGCGGATCGCCGCGCGATGCCGTTCCGAGAACACCACGGCGGCATCGAGCGCGTCGACCGAAGAAAGCAGCCGGCCGCCAATGGCCGATGTGGCCGGCTGCTCCGCCAGTGCGCGGACGTCGAACTCGACATACCGGCGCGAATGCGTGCGCCGCGCATCGAAGATGCGAACGGACGGTCCGGTGAAGGCGTAGCACCACCGCACGCCGGCGCCGATCCCGGTCCGCACGCTGTCACGCCAGAGCGTGCCCGGGTCCGCCCCCCACCCGAACGCCGCCATGGCGGCCGCGGCCGTGCCGCCGCGGCACAACCAGGCGCGGCACGACCGGGCGTCCCCACCCGAGGGAACGATGGCGAACCCGAGCGCGGTGCAAAAAGGCACGGCGAAGCGGTCGTAGACGACGCGCGCGGGCCAGGTCGGGCCTCCCTCCCGCAGCAACACGCCGCTCAGGCTCGCAAGTTGCCGGCGGATCGATTCCGTCGCCCCATCGGCCGACGCCTCTGCCGCCCTCGACGTCAGGGCGTCGTGAGACAGCAGGGACCCGCGCAAGCCCGGGATCATCGAGGTATCGAGCCGACCCGCATCGCCACGATCCGCGGCCGCGCCTGCAGGACCGCCTCTGGGAGCAGGTTCCCGAGTCTTTCGCTCGCCTCTACTCGACGGCACGCGGCCGCATGGCGCCGGGCCTCGGCTTCGACGAGAGAGCGCCGGTCGAAGAGACCGGCCTGAACGAGCTGCTGGGACGGAGAGGGAAGCGCCGATGTGATCGCGCGCTCGCGGTCCGCCGCCACCCGGGCCAGCCCCCGCCATTGAGCGGATGCCCGGGCGAACCTGCTTTCCACCTGTTCGACCGACGCCTCGAGGATCGCGGCGCCATGTGCTTCGAGGATCCGGCGTCCGAGATCCGCGGCGGCCGCCGCTGAACGCGGTCCATGCCACCGCAGGAGGCGACCCTCGAAGATAACGAGCTCCGCGTGGATCGTCCGCCCATCCTCACGCTCCAGCCCGACATGCACGACAACCAGCAAGCGGTCTCGCCGCTTGCGCGCGAAGGTGATGGTGATGTCGGCCCCCGTCCCCGAATCTCGGACGGTCGCGGGGGCGAGAGAACGCAGATGCGCGAGCCGGCCTGATTCGGTCGCAGCTTCCGCACGGAGATCGATCGTATCGGCACAGGCCAGACCGAGCGGCCCGGGTTCGGCGCTCATTCCCTCCATCACCGCCGCCGCCGCCGCCGACTCGGTGAGCGCGGTCATCAGGGGGGCCCCCCGCCGGGTCGCAGCCTGCCGGGCGCGCCTGAGCAGTGGAACGAGGACCAGGCGTTCGGACGTGTCGCGCGCGATGAGCAGAACCTCGTGGACCGTCCGCCGCTGGCCCAGACGGTCGACGCGCCCGGTGCGCTGCTCGAGGCGCACCGGCGTCCAGGGCAGTTCGAAATGCACGACGATCCTGCATCGCTCGTGGAGGTTCAGCCCCTCTGATGCCGCGTCGGTCGCCAGCAGCAGGCTGCTGGACGTGGCAAAGGCGCGCTGCACTTCGGCTCGGTCGCGCGGCGTCATCTCGCCGTGCAGCAGCACGGCGGACCGGTCACAGGACAGCCGGCTGGCAATGTGCGCCAGGGTGTCGCGGTACTCGGTGAACACGATCACCGGCTCGTCGACGCGCCTGAGCAGGCGGTTGAGAAAGGTCAGCTTCGATTCCGAACCCGAGGCCTGCTCGGCGAGCGCCGCGATCGCCTCGAGCGATGCGCGCTCGGCGGCGACGTCGGCGAGGCCGCTCGCTGCCAGCACGTCATCGGGCAGCCGGTCGTCGAGCGGGTCCTCGTCATGGAGCGGGAGGAGCAGCTGCCGCCCGGCGGCGTCGCCGGTGCCGAGCAGCGCCAGGCGCCTCCGGATCGATAGCGCGAGGGCCCCGGCCCCAGACAGCGCCCGCTTGCGCAGGATCACCGCGGCGAGGCGGCCGCGCGCATCCTGACGCGCGGCGGCTTCTTCCCAGACGCGCGAGGTGTAGCCTTCCAGCAGGCGGTGCATCCGACGCTCCGTGCCCGACAGACGTACCGGCAAGAGCACCGTCTTCCGGCGGGCCGCGACGCCGGCCGCTGCCCGGCTGCGGCGAAACTCGGTGATCGGGGCCGATCCCGGCAGCGCGCCGATGTTCATCACGGCGTCGAGATGTGCCGGATCGCCATCGGGCGGCGTAGCCGTCAGCAGGAGGACGCGTCGCGAGCGGCAACCGAGTGCGTGGGCGGCGGCGAGCCGGGCAGTGCCGATTCCCGCACCGTGGACCTCGTCGATCACGGCGGCATCCCACGTGACGTCTTCGAGCGCGCGCAGTACTTCCGGCCGTTTCACGAGATCGAGCGAGGCGATATACAGCCCTGGCAGCGACCAGGGGTTGACGTCCGCCGGCAGATCGCGTGTTCGTTCGGCCAGCCACGTCGAGTCGGCCACCACCGCCTGCAGCGAAAACCGGCTGCCGAGCTCGTGACGCCACTGTTCACGCAGTCCTGCAGGCGCGACGACGATCGCGCGAAAGCCGTCGATGCTGTCGGCGAGCTCGCCGAGCATGACCCCCGCCTGGATCGTCTTGCCCAGGCCCACCTCGTCGGCGACCAGAACGCGCAGCCGTCCATGACGGAGGATCGCGAGCGCCGGCTCCAGCTGAAACGGCATCAGTTCGATTCGCGCGCGGGCCGCGGCCGTCAGGCTGCCGAATGGCCTGGCCCGAAGAATGGTGTCGCAGACATGACGCCGCCACCGGCGGAACGTGACGGCACGCATGGCCGGGATCGCCACCGGCGTGGGTCGATCGAACGGCCGAAGCAGCGTTCGACCCTGCCCCCGGTTGACGGCACCGCTGCCTTCGAGCCGCATCGACTGGCAATCGATATGAGGCGTGACCGAAACCACCGTCCACTCGTCCCCGCGCACCCGCACCCGCATGCCCGCCTTCAGGGCGCCGTCCGCGTTGGTATCCATCTCCCAGGGGTCAGGCAAGACCAGTGCCTCGAAAGCGGGGGCGCCGACCGGAGCAGCGCAAATGCGTGCCCGCCGCGTGACTTAGCGGCAGATCCGGCCGGGTGGCGTCAGGTGGGTCACCGGTGGGATGTGCGCGGCTTCGGCAACAGCCTGCGACGGTAGCGTACGCAGGTTTTGCGATCAGCCGATCAGTCGCTCGATCGACTGAGTTGCGCCAGAAAGCGGTCGATGGTCGCGGTGTGGCCGAACACGAACCGTGACATGAATCGGAAGATCGGGTTGTAGACCTCGCCATGCTCGGTGATCGTGAGGCGAGTGCCCGATCCTTCCGGCGCGAGGGTGTATGTCCAGGTTCCGCCAAACGGCAAATCCGGATCGGCGATGCGCACGCGGAAATGGTGGGGCGGACGGCTCTCGGCCACCTCGAACGTGATTACATCTCCGCCCGAGTGCTCGCGCCACTGCAAGGGATCCGTCCTCACGACCTCCACCCGGGTGACCTCACCGCGCCACGCTGGATAGCGGGCGACGTCAGCGATCGCGGCAAACACCTGGTCTGCCGGCAGCGCAAACGTAGCCGTCCTCGCGGCTACGTGATTCTGTGGCAGCGCGTAACCGACCGCCACGACCACGATGACGAGCGCGGCGGTAACCGAGGCCGCAACGATGAGAATCGTTCTGATCATGAGCGTGTGCGCAGGGTCACGGCGCGAGCGCGGCCGGCGAAAGGGTCCTACGCTCGTCGAGGTGAGCGAAGATCGTCGAGTCACGCGGCGACAGGCCGCTGCCCGTCGTGCGCGCACGCTTGTGGTCGACCTGACAGGCTAGATAGATCTGGGGATACCCGGTCTGGACGGAACCGACGTCGTCGCGGCGCGGCATCCCCCCGGAGGATACGGAAATGGTGATCATTCGTCAAAGCGAACGATCCCGTTCCGATCCGGGTCGCGGGCTACCGTGAGTCCCGGAGCTCGCCGAGCGCACGGCGTGAGACGATCACCGGGCCCGGCGCTTCTGCGAGTCGTTCGTCGGCCGGCGCGAGCACGCGCACGCGGCGGATGCGGCACTGACGCGGGTACTCGAATCGCGCCACCTCGATCGGCAGCCTGAGGCCCTGCATCAGCCCGACCAGGTCATCGCCCGGCTCCGCCGCGGTGGCCGGCGCCGGACGGCTCGTGCGCGCGAAGCCGTCGATCGGCATCAGCCGGAAGACGCTGTTGGCGGATGCGCCGATGACCGATGCGCGAAAATCCGAGAATTGATCGTTCGCCGGGGGTGCTGCCGGGACACGGGAAGGCAGAAACGATCCAATCGTGCCCTTGGCGGCTCCGGCAGGCGCGGCGCCGCGCCTGGACGGCGCGGCCGGTGCGGCGGCACGCTTCGAAGGGGCGGCCGGTCCGGCGGCGCCTTTGGACGGTGCAGGGGTCGCCGGGCGTGCGGCTGCCGGTTTCTTCTCGCGCGCCGTGCGCCGTTTGCGAGCGGCTTCGGCCTCTTTCTCACGGAGCTGCCGCTCGCGGTCGGCCGCCTCCTGCGCGGCACGGCGCAGCCGTTCCTCCTCCTGCCGCTCGCGCTCAGCGGCGAGGGCCAGCGCTGCGGCGGTTTCCGCCTCGCGCCGGAGCCGCTCGCGTTCCGCCACCTCGCGCGCTTCGAGCTGGCGCTGCTCTTCTTCGAGGCGCAGCCGCTCTTCCTCCCGCGCCTCTTCCGCCGCGGCTTCGGCTTCGCGCAGCATGCGCTCGCGCTCCGCCGCTTCCTCCGCCTCGCGCCGCTGCTGCGATTCCAACAGCCGCTCGAGCTCTGCCTGCCGCGCGCGTTCGGCTGCGGCGCGTGCTTCCTGGCGAAGACGCTCGCGCTCGGCGGCGTCGGCAGCCTCGCGGCGGCGTCGTTCCTCTTCGAAGCGCTGGCGCTCCAGCCCGCGCGCGCGTTCCGCGGCAACCTGGGCCTCTTTCACGAGCCGCTCGCGGCCCGCGGCTTCCTCCGCCTCGCGGCGCAGCCGTTCTTCCTCCAGGCGCTGACGCTCCGCTTCGTGCGCCCGCTGCGCGGCAGCCTCGGCCTCGAGCATCAGCCGCTCGCGTTCCGCCGCCCGCTCCGCTTCGATGCGGCGCTGCTCCTCTTCGAGCCGCATCCGTTCTTCGTCGCGAAGCCGCTCGGCGGCCTCGGCCGCCTCGCGCGCCGCCCGCTCGGCGGCCGCGGCTTCT
>DATFFM010000192.1:0-13823 GCA_035250005.1 Vicinamibacterales bacterium
TCGGGGGTGCGCCGCTCGACCAGGCGACCCGGCTGGCAGCCGAGCCGAAGGCGACCGCCGACGAGCCGGTCGCGGACGCAGCCGCTCCGGCGCAGCCTCCGAAGAGCCCGCGTGACGCGGACGTCCGCGTCGAGTCGCTCGACGATCTGGTGGAGTTCTTCACGGCCGCCGGCAAGAAGGGGGTCGCGATCAACCGCTACAAGGGGCTCGGCGAGATGAATCCCGACACGCTCTGGGAAACCACGATGAACCCGTCGACCCGGACGCTGGCGCAGGTGCGGGCCGAAGACCACATGGAAGCCGACCTGATGTTCACCACGCTGATGGGGGATCAGGTCGAGCCGCGGCGCCGCTTCATCGAAGACAACGCGCTCGACGTGAAGAATCTCGACATCTGATCGGGTGATCGGTCGATCGTTGATCGGCTGATTGGGTATCTGACATCTGCATGACCGACATCTCCCTGAACAAGTTCCCCGTCAACATCGAAGACGAGATGAAGCGCTCGTACATGGATTACGCCATGAGCGTGATCATCGGGCGGGCGCTGCCGGACGTTCGTGACGGCCTGAAGCCTGCGCACCGGCGCGTGCTCTACGCGATGCGCCAGATGGGGCTCGCCTCGAACCGGCCGTACCGCAAGTGCGCGAAGGTCATCGGCGAGGTCATCGGCAACTACCATCCGCACGGGGATGCGCCGGCGTACGACACGCTCGTGCGTCTGGCCCAGGACTTCAACATGCGGTACCTCCTGGTCGACGGCCAGGGGAACTTCGGCTCGGTGGACGGCGATCCGCCCGCCGCGTATCGCTACACCGAGGCGCGCCTCCACAAGCTCGCCGAAGAGATGATGGGGGACCTCGACAAGGAGACTGTCGACTTCGTCCCCAACTTCGACGAGACGACCGAAGAGCCAACCGTTCTGCCGACGACGTATCCGAACCTCCTGGTGAACGGATCGACCGGGATCGCGGTCGGCATGGCCACGAACATCCCGCCCCACAACATGCGGGAAGTCATCGACGGGGTCATCGCGCTGATCGAGCTTCGTGCCCGGCGGGCGGAGACGCCGGCGGCCGATCAGTCGCGCGAGGCCCGGCTCAGGGCGGTGCTGAAGGCCATTCCCGGACCCGACTTCCCGACCGGCGGCTCCATCATCGGCCGCCAGGGGATCTTCAGCGCCTACACGACCGGCCGCGGCTCGATCACCGTCCGCGCGAAGGCGACGACCGAGGAGTCGAAAAAGGCCGACAAGGTCTCCATCGTCGTCACCGAGATTCCGTTCCAGGTCAACAAGAAGCGGCTGCTCGAGAACATCGCGGAGCTCGTGCGCGAGAAGACGATCGACGGCATCTCGGACCTCCGCGACGAGTCGGATCGCGACGGCATGCGGATCGTCATCGAGCTGAAGCGCGGCGAGGTCCCGGAGGTCATCCTCAACAATCTCTACAAGCACACGCAGCTCCAGACGACCTTCGGCATCATCATGCTGGCGATCGTCGGCGGCCGTCCGCGGGTGCTGCCGCTCGTCGACATCCTCGAGCACTTCATCGACTTCCGCCGCGAGGTGGTGCGGCGCCGCACCGAGTTCGAGCTCCGCAAGGCGGAGGCGCGCGCGCACATCCTCGAGGGGCTGAAGATCGCCCTCGACCATCTCGACGAAGTCATCAAGCTGATTCGCGGCTCGAAGAATCCGGCGGAAGCCCGCGAAGGGCTGATGGCGCAGTTCGGGTTGTCACAGCTTCAGTCGCAGGCGATCCTCGACATGCAGCTGCAGCGCCTCACCGGGCTCGAACGCCAGAAGATCCTCGACGAGCTCGCCGAGCTGATGAAGACGATCGAGCGCCTGCGCGCCATCCTCTCCAGCGAGGCGCTCCTCATGGGCGTCATCATGGGCGAGCTGACCGCGGTCCGCGACAAGTTCTCTGACACGCGGCGCACCACGTTCATCGAAGAGAGCGGCGAGTTCCGCATCGAGGACCTGATCGCCGACGAGGAGGTGGCGATCACCGTCACCAACACCGGCTACATCAAGCGGACGGCGATCAGCACCTACCGCATGCAGCGGCGGGGCGGCAAAGGCCGGATCGGGATGCGGACCCGCGAGGAAGACTTCGTCAGCCATCTCTTCATCGCCTCCACCCACTCGTACATCATGATCTTCACGGACCGCGGCCGCGCCTACTGGCTCAAGGTCCACGCGATCCCCGATGCCGGGGCAGGCGGCAAGGGGAAGGCCATCGCCAACCTGGTCTCGATGCAGGAGGGGGAGAAGATCGCCGCGCTCCTCGCCGTGAAGGAGTTCCCGACCGACGACGACCAGCAGTTCGTCGTCATGGGCACGCGCAAGGGGGTCATCAAGAAGACCGACCTCACCGCCTTCAGAAATCCCCGCGCCGACGGCATCATCGCGATGGGTGTCGACGACGGGGACGCCGTGATCGCGGTCGAGCTGTCGGACGGCAGGGAGCAGATCTTCATCGGCACCCGCAACGGCATGGCGATCCGGTTCGAAGAAACCGACGTGCGCTCGATGGGCCGCACCGCCTACGGCGTCAGGGGGATCACCCTCCGAGACGACGACGAGGTCGTCGGTATGGAGGTCGTCCGGCCCGGCGGCACCGTGCTCACCGTCGCCCAGAACGGCTACGGCAAGCGCACCGAGCTCGACGAGTACCGCCTGACCTCGCGCGGCGGGTTCGGGATCATCAACATCCAGACCTCCGACCGCAACGGCAAGGTCGTCGGCATCGTGTTCGTGAACGACGACGACCAGCTGATGCTGATCAGCCAGCAGGGCATGATTCTGCGCACCCGGGCCGGTGACATCCGCTCGATCGGCCGGGCGACGCAGGGTGTCCGCCTGATCGAGATGGAAGAAGGGGACATGGTGGTCGCCGTCGCCAAGCTCGCCGAGCGCGAGGAGGAAGCGGCTGAAGACGGTGGGCCGGTCACCGAGCCGTAGGCCCGGCCTTCAGGCCGGGCGTTCGCCTTCAGGCCGGGCGTTCGCCTTCAGGCCGCAATCCGCACTCAGGCGGGTTCCAGCTTGGCGAACTTCGCCAGCAGCTTCTTGACCCCGACGGAGTTGAAGCGCACGGTGACCTTCACGTCGTCGGCGTGCTCCTCGACCGTGATGACGCTGCCGACGCCGAACTGGGGGTGGCGCACCCGCATCCCGGCTCGCAGCGCGGCGGCGGACTGGTCCTCGTTCTCGTACGCATAGGGCGCCGCCTCTTCACGCGTCCGCCCGCGTCCCCTGCCGCCTCGCCCGTACGGGTTCGTCCGAAACTCGTAATGCTGGTGGCCGAACGCGCTCTGGTAATGCGAGCTGACGGCCGGCGTGATGCGCTCCATGAGCTCTGCGGGTATCTCGTCGAGGAAGCGCGACGGCTCGGTCGACTGGTACTCCCCGAAGACGCGCCGGCGGGCCGCGCTCGTCAGGATCAGCACCCGCTCGGCCCGGGTGAGCCCGACGTAGCAGAGGCGCCGCTCCTCCTCGATCTCGTCCTCGTCATCCCCTGACCGCGAGTGGGGGAAGAGCCCTTCTTCCATGCCGGCGATGATGACCAGCGGGAACTCCAGCCCCTTGGCCGCATGCATCGTCATCAGCCAGACGCGGGCTTCGCGGTTGCCCGACTCCTCGTCGGTCTCCGACAGCAGCGAGAGTCTGTCGACGAAGCCGCCGAGTGAGGCCTCCGGGTCGTGCGACTCGTAGTCGCGCGCCGCCGAGACCAGCTCCATCAGGTTCTCGATGCGGTCGTTGGCCTCTTCGCTGTTCTCGTCGCGAAGCGCCTGCAGGTAACCGGTCTGGTCCAGCATCTTGCCGATCACGATCGACACCTGGTCCTGGCGCGCGGATTCGGCGAGGTTGACGATCAGGTCGCGAAACACGCGCAGCGACGCGGTGGCGCGCGACGTCAGCTTCGTTCCATCGACGGCGTACACGGCCTTCGCCCAGAGCGAGCGGGCCGAGCTGACCTCCTGAAGCCCGGCGGCCAGCAGCGGCGGGGCTTCGGCGATCACGGCCTCGGGATCGATCGCGTGCAGTGAGTCCATGACCCCCTTCCCCACGCCGCGGGCGGGCACGTTGATCACCCGCCTGAGGCTGACGTCGTCGTGCGGGTTGATGATCAGCTTGAGATAGGCCAGCGCGTCCTTGATCTCCTTGCGCTCGTAGAATCTGACGCCCCCGATGATCTTGTAGGGGATCGCCTCGCGCATCAGCGAGTCCTCGATCGCGCGCGACTGGGCATTGGTGCGATAGAGGACCGCCATGAGGGACCTGACGTCTTCCTGCCGTTGCGCCTTGATCGAGCGGGTGATGAAGTCCGCCTCCTCGAGCTCGTCGTTGCCTCGGAAGTAGACGATCTTCGACCCGCCCTTGCGGTCGGTCCAGAGACGTTTGTCCTTGCGGTTGCGGTTCTGGCGGATGACCGCCGAAGCGGCGTCGAGAATGACCTGCGTCGATCGATAGTTCTGTTCGAGACGTACGGTCTTCGACTCCGGAAAGTCGGTCTCGAAATCGAGGATGTTCTTCAGGTCGGCGCCCCGCCATTTGTAGATCGACTGATCCGGGTCGCCCACGACCGCCAGGTTCCGGTGGGCCTGCGCCAGGCGCCTGATGAGGAGGTACTGCGGGCGGTTGGTGTCCTGGTACTCGTCCACCATGACGTGGTGAAACTTGCGTGAGTAGAAGTCGCGCACCTGCTCGCAGGTTTCAAAGAGTTCCACGGTCTTGAGCAGCAGGTCGTCGAAGTCGAGCGCGTTGGCGTCTTTCAGCGCGAGGACGTACTTCTCGTAGATCTTCGCCAGGTGCTCCCCGCGGACGTCCCAGCTTCCGCGGAGCGAGTCGGGCCCTTCCATGCGGTTCTTCGCGTGGCTGATCCGCGACAGCGCCATGCGCGGGGGGACGAACTTGTCGTCGATGTTCAGTTCGCGCAGCGCCTGCTTCACCACTGCGGCCTGGTCCGACGAGTCGTAGATCACGAAGTCGCGGCTCAGGCCGATCTTCGGCGCCTCGCGCCGGAGCAGCCGCGCGCACAGCGAGTGGAACGTTGACAGCCAGACTCCCTGGGCATCGTCACCGATGAGCGCCTCGACGCGCTCGCGCATCTCCTGCGCCGCTTTGTTGGTGAAGGTGACCGCGAGCACCTGGCCGGGCTCCGCGTGCCCGTCGCCGATGAGGTGCGCGATCCGATAGGTGATCACGCGCGTCTTGCCGGAGCCGGCGCCCGCCAGGATCAGCAGCGGGCCATCGCGGTGAAGCACCGCCTCTTGTTGCTCCGGATTCAGCTTTGAGAGGAAGTCCATTGGAGGGAGGTCTAATTATAGCGGGATGCGGGAAACCGGAGACGGAACGAACGATGCACCGACATGGAGCTGGAGCGTCATATGAGCAAGAACATCAACGTAAACCCCGGCCAGTACAAGTCGCCGGACGTGAACGTCCGGACGAGATTGCGAAAGAGCGGATGAAATCGGCGCGCCAGGCGGCGGCACGCACTGAAGCCGGGAGAAAACCGCGCAAAAAGACCGCCCGTCAGCGGTAGGTAATGCGCGAGTCGCATCTTCTGCGACGCCGCGTGGTCCAGAGCCGTGCAGTTTCGGCGTGATAGCATCAGCGGCTCATGCCGTCCACGCTGCTGCAGAAAGTCTGGGAGGCGCATGCCGTGCGAAAGCTGCCCAACGGCCAGACGCAGCTGTTCGTCGGTCTCCACCTGATCCACGAAGTCACCAGCCCGCAGGCCTTCGACATGCTCCGTGCGCGCGGCGGACGGGTCATGTTTCCGCACCGGACGATCGCGACGGTCGACCACATCGTGCCGACGAAAGACCAGCGGCGCCCCTTTCTCGACGTGATGGCGGAGGACATGCTCTCGGCGCTCGAGCGCAACTGCCGCGAGGCGGGCATCCGCATGCTCGACCTTTCTTCGGGGCTGCAGGGGATCGTTCACGTCGTCGGCCCGGAGCTCGGGTTGACGCAACCCGGGATGACGATCGCCTGCGGCGACAGCCATACCTCCACCCATGGCGCGTTCGGCGCGGTCGCTTTCGGGATCGGCACCTCGCAGGTGCGCGACGTTCTGGCGTCGCAATGCCTCGCCATGGAACCGCTGAAAGTCCGCAGGATCATCGTGAATGGACGGCTCCCGGACGGGGTCTACGCCAAGGACGTCATCCTGCAGATCATCCGCCGCCTCGGCGTGAACGGCGGGGTCGGTTACGCCTACGAGTACGGCGGAGACGCCATTGCCCGCATGTCGATGGACGAGCGGATGACGATCTGCAACATGTCCATCGAAGGGGGGGCGCGCGCCGGCTACGTGTGCCCCGATGAGACGACGATCGCCTACCTTCGCGGACGGCGGTTCGCTCCGGCCGGCGACGAGTTCGATCGCGCCGCCGCATGGTGGCGGACGCTCGCCTCGGACCGGTGCGCGAGCTTCGACGACGAAGTGGAGATCGACGGCGGATCCATCCGGCCGACCGTGACCTGGGGCATCAATCCCGGTCAGTCCGTCTACGTCGACGAGCGGTTGCCGAAGCCGGCCGCTCTGCCGTCGAGCGACCGCGCGGCGGTTGAAGAAGCGCTCGCGTTCATGGGACTGGATGCCGGGCAGCCGATCGCCGGCACGCGCATCGACGTGGCGTTTGTCGGGTCGTGCACGAATGCGCGGCTCTCGGATCTCAGGGAAGCCGCTCGAATCGTCCGGGGGCGGCACGTCGCGCCGACCGTGAAGGCGCTGGTCGTGCCGGGCTCGCAGGCCGTCCGCGCTGCGGCCGAGCTCGAAGGGCTTCACCAGGTGTTCCTCGCCGCCGGGTTCGAGTGGCGCGGCGCCGGGTGCTCCATGTGCCTGGCCATGAACCAGGATCGCCTGGAAGGGCGTGAAGTCTGCGCCTCTTCCTCCAACCGCAATTTCAAGGGGCGCCAGGGCAGCCCGGTCGGTCGCACGCTTCTGATGAGCCCCGCGATGGTGGCCGCCGCCGCCGTCGCGGGCGAGATCGTCGATGTGAGGACGTTCGGCCGTGGCGCCTGAGCGGATCACCAGCGTCTCGGGCACGGCCCTGCCGATTCGCGGGAACAACGTCGATACCGACCGGATCATCCCGGCGCGGTTTCTGCGGTCGGTCTCGTTCGAGGGCCTGGAGCGCCATCTGTTCGAAGACGACCGGGCGCAGGCCGGAGATTCTCACCCGCTCTCCAATCCCTCGTACCAGGGGGCGACGCTGCTTCTCGTGAACGCCAATTTCGGATGCGGATCGTCGCGGGAGCATGCTCCGCAGGCGATCCGCCGCCACGGGATCCGCGCCGTCGTCGGCGAGTCGTTCTCGGAGATCTTCTTCGGGAACGCCGTTGCGCTCGGCATGCCGTGCGTGACGGTGAGCTCCGAGGCCGCCTCGCAGCTCCAGGCGGCGGCCGAGGAGAACCCGCGGACGCCCTTCCTGCTGGATCTCGAAGGCATGCTCGTTTCAGCCGGTCCGCTGTCGGTGCCGGTGCAGCTCCCCACTGCGGCTCGTGAAGGGTTTCTCGATGGCAGCTGGGATGCGACCGGACTGCTGCTCGAGCGGTACGACGAGGTGCGCGAGGTCGCGAAGCGCCTGCCCTACATCAGCGGCTGGCGGTGACGGGCCGGCCGGTCCGTACGAGTTCCAGGAACGCCGCCGAGGCGTGCGACAGCTCACCGGTCTTCCGGAAGACGAACCTCACCACGCGCCGGGCTTTCAGTTCCGGCACCTTCACGGCGACGAGATCGCCGCGCTCGATCTCGGTCAGCGCGCAGCGGCGGGGCAGCACGGCAACGCCGACACCCATCTCGACCGCCCGCTTGATCCCATCCAGACTCGGCAGCGAGATCTGGATGTTGATCCGGGCATGCCGCTGTTCATAGAGGCGCAGCACGCGATCGCGGGTCGGCGACGGATCGTTGTGCGCGATGACGACCTGCCGCCCAACCTCGCCGATGGACACCCGTTTCTTCGCTGCCAGCGGGTGTTTCGGATGCGCCAGCATCACCAGCTCGTCGTCGCCGAGCGCGATCGACTGGAGGCCGCCCTCCACCGGCTGGAAGGTCATGACCCCGAAGTCGATCGACCGGTCGAGCAGCTCGGAGGCGATCCGGCGTGAGGGCACGCGCCGCACTTCGACCGTGACGTGCGGATGGCCCGCCGCGTAGTCGCGGACGAAGGGCAGCAGGGAGTGGACGGCCGCCTCGTTCGCGCCGACCAGGACCCGCCCGCGCCGGACCTGCTGCAGCTCCCGCACGGCAGCCTGCGCCTCCGATGCCATCCGCAGAAGCCGTCGGGCGTGCTCCAGCAGCAGCACCCCCGCCTCGGTCAGCGCCCCGTTTCTGGAGGACCGGTCGAACAGGCGGTCGCCCAGCTCCTCCTCGACCCGGCGGACGGCCTGGCTGATCGCCGGCTGGGTGCGGTGGAGCCGGCGGGCCGCCACCGAGAAGCTGCGCTCCTCGGCGACCGTGACGAAAGCGTGCAGGTCCTGCAGCTGCATTTCGGCATCATAACGATTACTTATGAAAAGCCAAGAACAATAAATTGGACGGAACCCCCGGCCGTCCGATACAAGAGGTGAGGGAGGCCGCATGGCGACGAACCGGATCACGATTTTCGACACCACCCTGCGTGACGGCGAACAGGCGCCGGGGTTCTCGATGCGTACCGACGAGAAGCTGAAGCTCGCCGGGCAGCTCGCCACGCTCGGCGTCGACGTCATCGAGGCCGGTTTCCCGATCGCGTCCGAAGCCGACGCCGAAGCCGTGAGACTGATCGCGACGCGCATCCGGGGACCGGTGATCGCAGCCCTCGCCCGGTGCAGTGCCGCCGACATCGATCGGGCCGGCTGGGCGCTCGCTCCGGCGGAGCGTCGGCGGATCCACGTGTTCATCGCCACGTCGGACCTGCACCTCGAGCGAAAGCTTCGCATCGGCCGGCAGGCCTGCCTGGACCGGGCGGTCGCCGCGGTGCGGCACGCGCGGCGGTATACCGACGATGTGCAGTTTTCGGCGGAGGATGCCACCCGCAGCGACGCCGAGTTCCTGTGGAGGGTGGCCGAGGCCGTGATCCAGGCCGGCGCGACCACCATCAACCTGCCCGACACCGTCGGCTATTCGACGCCCGATGAGATCAAGGCGTTCTTCGCGGCGATCGTCAACCGCGTGCCGAGCTCCGATCAGGTCGTCTGGAGCACGCACTGCCACGACGATCTCGGCCTCGCCGTCGCGAACAGCCTCGCGGCGCTCGAGGGCGGGGCGCGCCAGGTGGAGTGCACGATCAACGGGATCGGCGAGCGGGCCGGCAACGCGGCGCTCGAAGAGCTGGTCATGGCGACGCGCGTGCGCGCCGACCGGCTCCCGTTCGACACCGCCATCGTGGCGCGCGAGATCTACGCTTCGAGCCAGTTGCTGTCGATCGTCACCGGCGAAGGCGTCCAGTCGAACAAGGCGATCGTCGGGCGCAACGCCTTCGCGCATGAAGCCGGCATTCACCAGGACGGCATGCTGAAGGATCGCCGCACCTACGAGATCATGCGGCCCGAAGAAGTGGGCGTGCCGCAGGCGACGCTGGTGCTCGGCAAGCATTCGGGGCGGCATGCGGTTCAGCGCCGCTGCGAGCTGATCGGCGTCACGCTCGACGGCCGCGACCTCGACGCCGTCTACCGCGCCGTCATCGAACACGCCGACCGCGAGAAGCTCGTGAGCGACCGGGATCTCGCGATGATCGTCGCGCGAATCTGCACGGCGCCCGCGGTCCGGTCACCGCAGCCCCTTCCCGACTTCGCCACCACGCCGGCGGAGGTGGGGTATGGGCACGGTGTCTGAGACAAGGCGGAAGGTTGAAGGCTGAGGGCCTTTTCCCCTCTCCCTTCTCCCTTCTCCCTTCTCCCTTTTCCCTTTTCCTGTTACTCCACCGTCACACTCTTGGCCAGATTCCGCGGCTGATCGACGTCGCACCCGCGGCGGACAGCCATGTGGTACGAGAGCAGCTGCAGCGGGACCACCATCAGCACCGGCGCGATCAGCGGGTGGGCGTTCGGCACCGTGATCAGAAAGTCCTGCGCCGGATCGAGCACGTCCTGGATGCCGGTCTGGTGGTCGCTCACGAGCGCGATGACCGAGCCGCCCCGCGCCTTGGCCTCCTGGATGTTCCCGATCATCTTCTCGAAGACGTGATCGCTCGGCGCGATCGTGACGACCGGCATCTGTTCGTCGATCAGGGCGATCGGGCCGTGTTTCATCTCACCGGCCGGGTATCCCTCGGCGTGGATATACGAGATCTCCTTCAGCTTCAACGCGCCCTCGAGCGCGATCGGATAGTTGATCCCGCGCCCCAGATAGAGGAAGTCGCTTCGCTGATAGAACTTTCTGGCGATCTCCTCGGTCAGCGCATCGCACTTGAGCGTCTGCTCGAGCAGCAGCGGCAGCTGGGTGAGCCCTTCGAGGTGAGGCCTTGCCTGCTCGGGGGTCAAGGTGCCACGGATCTGCCCGAGATAGATCGCGAGCATGTGCAGGGCGACCAGCTGCGACGTGAAGGCCTTGGTCGAGGCCACCCCGATCTCGGGCCCGGCGTGGGTGTAGACGGTCCCCTCCGTCTCGCGCGTCGCCATGCTCCCGACGACGTTGCAGATGGCGATGCTGCGGGCGCCCTTCTTCTTCGCCTCGCGCAGCGCCGCGAGCGTATCGGCGGTCTCACCCGACTGGGTGATCACGATCGCGAGCGTGTTCTTCGACACGATCGGATCGCGATACCGGTACTCCGACCCGTAGTCGACCTCCACCGGCACCCGCGCGAGCGACTCGATCATGAACTTGCCGACCAGCGCCGCGTGCCAGGACGTGCCGCAGGCCAGGATGACGACCCGCTCGGCTTCGCGGAGCACCTGGTCGGGGATCTGGATTTCGTGCAGGAAGACCTTTCCCGACTCCACCGACGCGCGCCCGAGGACGGTCTCCTTGATCGCCATCGGCTGCTCGAAGATCTCCTTCAGCATGAAGTGCTTGTACCCCGCCTTTTCGGCCATGACGGGGTCCCATGAGACGCGGGTGCTCTTGTTCGACACCGCGCGTCCGGCGTAGTCGGTGAACTCGACGCCCGCGGGGGTGATCACCGCCATCTCCTCGTCGCCCAGGAAGACGACGTCGCGGGTGTGGCTGAGGATCGCCGGGATGTCGGACGCGACGAAGAACTCGCCGTCCCCGAGACCGACCACGATCGGGGGGCCATTCCGGACGGTCACGATCTTGTTGGGATCGTCAGCCGACATCAGCACGAGCGCGAACAACCCGCGCATGTAGAGCAGCCCGCGGCGGGTGGCGTTCTCGAGCCCGTCGTCCTTCATCTCGCGCTCGATGAGATGGGCGACGATCTCGGTGTCGGTCTCGGTGACGAACTTGTGCCCTTCCTTCTGAAGCTGCTGCTTCAGATCGAGATAGTTCTCGATGATGCCGTTGTGCACGACGACGACCCGCCCGGTGCAGTCGCGGTGTGGATGCGCGTTCTCTTCGGTCGGGCGCCCGTGGGTCGCCCAGCGCGTGTGGCCGATGCCGTACTCCCCTTCCAGCGGGTGGGTGGCGATCACCTCCTCGAGGCGGGCGAGCTTGCCGGCGCTGCGGCGCAGCTCGATCGACCCGCCGCGCACCACCGCAACGCCCGCCGAGTCATAGCCGCGGTACTCGAGTCGGCGCAGCCCGTCGATGAGGATCGGGAGAACCTGCTTCTGACCGATGTAGCCGATGATGCCGCACATGGTTTATTTGCTTTTCCCCTTCCGGGAGACCCAGCCTTCTTTGTTCGTCTGCCGGCCGCGCGCGACGGCGAGCGACCCCGCCGGCACGTCGTCGGTGATCGAAGATCCGGCGGCCACGTACGCACCCTTGCCAACGCGGACCGGAGCGATCAGCTGCGTGTCGCTGCCGATGAACGCGCCGTCCTCGATCACGGTCGGATGTTTCGAGACCCCGTCGTAGTTGCAGGTGATCGTGCCTGCGCCGACGTTGACCTGGTCGCCGATCGTGGCGTCCCCGAGGTACGACAGGTGATTCGCTTTCGATCCGCGGCCCAGGGTGGTCTTCTTGAGCTCGACGAAATTGCCGACGTGCGCGTCTTCCCCGATGTCCGACTGCGGGCGGATGTGCGCGAACGGCCCGAGCTTCGCGCCGTGCGAGACATGCGATTCGACGATCACGCAGAAGTTGTTGATCACGACCTCGTCGTCGATTCTGGAGTCCACGATCCTCACGCCCGAATGAATGACGCAGCCGGATCCGATCGAGGTGCGCCCTTCGAGATACACGCCCGGCTGGATCGTGGTGTCGGCGCCGATCGTGACGTCGGGTCCGATGAAGACGCTCGCCGGATCGACGATCGTCACGCCCGACTCCATGAGCGCCTCGTTGCGGGTCGTCTTCAAAATCGCGGTCACGGCTGCCAGCTCCTTGCGGCTGTTGACCCCGAGGATCTCCCGCGGGTCGCTGGCCACGACTGTTTCGACGATCAGGCCGCGCGAGCGGTAGATCGCGATGAGGTCGGGCAGGTAATACTCGCCCTGCGCGTTCGACGCGCCGATTTCCCTCAATGCCCCGAACAGCGGTGCGAGATCGAAGGCGTAAATGCCGCTGTTGATCTCGGCGATCCGCCGCTGCTCCGGCGTGGCGTCGTTGTGCTCGGCGATCGCGGTGATCCGCCCCTCCGCGTCTCGCACGATCCGTCCGTAGCCGTCCGGGGCTTCGACGGCCGCCGTGAGCACCGTCGCTGCCGCCCCCCGCTCCGTGTGCCTCCGCACGAGCGCCTGCAGTGTGGCGGTCTGCAGCAGCGGCACGTCGCCGGATAGCAACACCACCGTGCCCGGCAGATCGCGCAACCGCGGCTCCGCCTGCAGCAAGGCGTGACCGGTGCCGAGCTGAGGCTCCTGCATTGCAAAGTGCAGGCCCAGCCGTTTCGCCAGATAGTGATGAACGGCGTCCGCCTGGTGGCCAAGGATGACGGTGGTCGAACGGGGGGAGAGCGGAGCTGCGGCGCGGAACACATGGTCGATCAGCGCCAGACCGCCGGCCCGGTGGAGCACCTTGGGCACGGCTGACTTCATTCTCGTGCCCTTGCCCGCCGCAAGAATCACGACGTGGACGTCTGCCATAGGCACCCAGTCTACCGTGGGGTCAGATCTCGATTTTTCGAAGCGGCGTGCGGTTTTTGGGCCGCCGCTTCGAAAAATCGAGATCTGACCCCAACCTATCGGCGGCGAACGGCGGTGGCCTTGCGGCGGACGAGAGGCGGGGTGTCGATGGCGCCCCGGAACCCCTCATGGGCGCGGAGGTTGTCGAGATCCGGGTCTTGCCTCGCCTGGGATCGGTTTTCCGGGTTCAGGGCGATCGACCGCCGGAGGTGCTCGATCGCTTCGTCCCGGCGACCCCGCAGGCTCAGGGCGGCGGCCATGATGTAGTGGGCGTGGTCGTTGTCGGCGTCGGCGCTCAGAGCGCGCTGGAGGTGGCTCATCGCCGCGGCGTGGTCGCCAGAGTTCAGGGCCACGGTCGCCGCGTACACGTGGTCATCGGAGGTCTGGGGCGGCGGCGCCGTCCGGGCGGTCTCGCGCTCGCACACCCGCAGATACAGGCGGGCCCGCTCGAGGAGCTCCCGCTCCTCGGGGTAACGGTCGATCACCGTGCGGAAAAGCTCAGCCGCCCCTGCGTAGTCGTGGCGCTGCAGCGCCTGGACCCCCCGCTCATAGATGGCCACCGCCTCGTAGAACCCAGGCTTCCTGGGCGGCGCCGACGTGGGTGCCGGCGGCGGCGCGGCCGCGGCGGGCACGGGGGGTT
>DATFFM010000193.1:0-2591 GCA_035250005.1 Vicinamibacterales bacterium
CCCAGTGGTCGATGCACAGGCGGATGAAGCCGAGGTCCGTCAGGACCTTCGCATAGGGCATCGGCTGCAGGTAACTGCGGCCGTCCACGAATTCCAGCTTCCCGATCTTGTAGCCGCCGCCGTGTGAGTGGTTGAACACGACGGCCGGTGCGCGCCCCGCCACGCCGCGCGGTCTCGCGAGATACGCGGGCACCGGCTCGATCCCGTTGAGATCCAGGTCCCACGTCTCCAGGACGTAGCCGTCGCGCTCCTCCTCGTTGCGCTGCCTGCTCTCGATCGGCCGCTGCCGGTCCGGCACGTCGCCGAGGAGCGCGTAGAGTTGCTGGCGCCGTGCCGCCGCACCGGCCTGGCCCTGCGCGGCGCTCACGACGGAAGACGCCGAGGCGAGCGACACCAGGCCGGCGAGAGAGAGAACGTCACGTCGGCCGATGGAAGTCATGCGCGTAGAGCTTCAAGGGATCCGTTTGCGGCGCGATTATAGCCCGTCGCCTCCCCGGCCGCCTCCGTGGTTGATTTCCACCAGAGAATACTTTATAATGCAAAGTTAATGCGCCGCCTGCGCGTCAAGCTGATCCTGCCCGCTCTCACCGAAGCCACCAGCCCGTTCTGGCGCCCTGTCAAGTACTCGCTGTTCCCGCCCCTCGGCCTCGCCACCCTCGCGGGGTATCTCGCGCCGGACGACGAGGCGCAGATCGTCGACGAGCACGTCGCGCGCCTCACCATGGACGACGAGCCCGATCTCGTCGTCATCCAGGTCTACATCACCAACGCCTACCGTGCGTACCGCATCGCCGATCGGTACCGGGCCAGAGGTGTCTTCGTCGTCCTGGGCGGTCTGCACGTCACCTCGTTGCCCGACGAAGCCGCCCCGCACGCGGACGCCATCTTTCTCGGTCCCGGCGAGCAGACGTTTCCGGCGTTCCTGCAGGACTTCCGCGCGGGCACTCCCCGGACCCGCTACTGCTCCAGCGCGGGGCGCACTCTCGAGCGCGTTCCGCCCATCCGCCGCGACCTGATCGAGCGCCGGAACTATCTCGTGCCCAATTCGATTGTCGTCACCCGCGGGTGCCCGCAGCACTGCGATTTCTGCTACAAGGATGCATTCTTCGCCGGCGGACGGTCCTTCTATACGCAGCGCGTGGACGACGCGCTTGCCGAGATCGCCCGGCTGCCTGGGCGTCACCTGTACTTTCTCGACGATCACCTGCTGGGCGATCGGCGGTTCGCCCGCGCGCTCTTCGAGGGCATGCGCGGCATGAACCGGCTGTTCCAGGGCGCCGCGACAGTGGATTCCATCCTGCGCGACGATCTGATCGAGCGCGCGGCGGAGGCCGGGCTCCGCAGCCTGTTCGTCGGCTTCGAAACGCTCACCACCGGCAACCTGGAACGCAGCAACAAGCGCCAGAACCTCGGACGCGACTACAAGGCCGTGACCGATCGGCTTCATGCGCTCGGCGTCATGGTCAACGGAAGCTTCGTCTTCGGAATGGATGACGACGACGGCGAGGTCTTTCGCCGGACGGTGGACTGGGCGATCGAGCACGGGATCACGACCGCGACGTTCCACGTCCAGACGCCCTATCCAGGCACCGGCCTTTACCAACGGATGGAGGCGGAGGGACGGCTGACCAGCCGCAACTGGGACCTGTACGATACGCGGCACGCCGTGTTCCGGCCGGCCAGGCTGACGGCCGCCGAGCTCGAGCGCGGGTACGCGTGGGCGTACCGGGAGTTCTATCGATGGCCGTCCATCGCTCGGGCGTCGGTGTTCCATGGATCGCTGAGGCATCGCGCCAAGCACTTCTTCTATGCGGCAGGGTGGAAGAAGTTCGAGCGCGCGTGGGGCCTGGTGATCCGGGCCCGCCAGCTCCGGCGCATGACGCCCTTGCTCGAAGCGGTCCTGTCGAAGACAGAAAACAGAAGACAGAAGACAGAACACCAGAGAACACAGAACGGCGCCTGCGGCTCAGCGCCCATGGAGGTGCCCGCCGCCGCTGGTCCCGGAACTCGGCATGCGACCAGCTCCGGCGAGGTCTCGCGGTAGCGCGTGAATCGCCAGCGCGCGAAGGCGGAGGGCCCCACGCGCACTGAGAAGAGACCTTCTGCTTGACGTGAACGCCGAGAGCGGGTTCACTTACAGCAATGCCCGCAGAACATCGTCCCCGGTCCCGCTTCGACGAACAGGCCGCGCTCGCGGAGCTGGAGCAGCTTCAGCGCGCGATCGAAGAGTCCAGGCGGCAGCGGAAGGATGCCGTCGCCCGGTTCGATCAGTTCGTCGCCTCGTTCCAGCCTCCGCCCCCGGTCAAGGACAGGGTTGAAGTCATTCCCGCCACGAGCCCGGTACAGACCCCATCGCCGAGCTCAGCGCAAGGCCTCGGGCCGTTCACTCGGGCGGTCCATCGTGAAGCGACGCACCTCCCGCCGCGCGATCCGGAGCCGGTGGCCGCCTCGGTTCCGCCGCCGCCCCCGGCGGTTGCACCCGATGGGCCGGCCACGGCGGTGCCGATCGAGCGCGCCCGAGTGCCCGAAGCGTTCGTCGTGCCGGAGGCGCCCGCCAGCACGAAGGACCGCAAGGGGGTCGCGCGCGGGCC
>DATFFM010000194.1:0-36906 GCA_035250005.1 Vicinamibacterales bacterium
GGTCGCGGAAAACGTCGGGCGCTGGCGCGCGCAAGGCCGCGCGCGGCGGCTCGCGGAAGTCGGCTTCCTCGAGCCGTTCGCGCAAGCGGCCGTCAGCCGGCGGGTCGCGCAAGCGCACGTCCGCCGGCGGCTCACGGAAGACGAGCCGAAGCGGCTCCAGGAAGGCCTCGGGCGCCTCGAAGAAGGGGCGCGGCGGGGCGAAGAAGACGCGGGCCGGCGGATCGCGCAAGGCAAGCAGCCGTTCGCGCGCAAAGGGCAGCAGCAGAAAGCGTCGATAAACCGCAGCTGCCCCGATTGCCACGCCTGAATGACGACGGGACCAGGCGGTCCCGTCGTCGGTCACCCCCCGCCAGATCGTGTAATCTAGCCTGACCCCGACCGATCAGTATGCGTACACAGTTATTGCTCTGCGCCGCCGCCCTCTACCTGGCTGCGCCCTCCGCGCAGGTTCAACCGCCGGCCGCGCCGCCGGAGGCCGAAAAGCACCTGAAGAACATCCGCCAGCTGACACGGGGCGGAGAGAACGCCGAGGCCTATTTCTCGCCTGACGGCCGGCGCCTGGTGTTCCAGTCCACCCGCGAGGGGGTGCCGTGCGACCAGATTTTTACGATCGGCATCGACGGTGCCGGCGAGCGCCGCGTCAGCACCGGAACAGGCCGTACGACGTGCGGCTATTTCTATCCGGGCGGCTCCGACATCCTCTTTGCGTCGACGCACGAAACGGCGGCGGCCTGCCCGCCAAAACCGAGGTTTTCGCGCGGATACGTCTGGCCTATCCATGAGGGCTACGAGATCTACCGCGCGAAAGCGGACGGCAGCGGCCTGACCAGGCTGACGACTTCCGCCGGCTACGACGCGGAAGCCACGATCGCACCCGACGGGCTGATCACCTTCACCAGCGTGCGCGACGGTGACATGGAGATCTATACGATGAACGGGGATGGATCCGGCGTGCGCCGCCTGACGAACCGCCCCGGTCCCGACGGAGGTCCGTTCTTCTCCTGGGACGGGCAGCGCATCGCTTTTCGAGGACGTTCGCTCGCGCCCGGTGCCGAACTGGACGACTACCGCGCGCTGCTGAAGCAGGGGCTGTGGCGGCCGACCGAGCTGGAACTGTTCGTGATGGACCGCGACGGCAGCGGGATCCGTCAGGTCACGAAGCTCGGGGGAGCCAATTTCGCACCGTCATGGCATCCCGACGGGAAGCGGCTGATCTTTGCCTCCAACATCGGCGATCCGAAGGGTCGGAATTTCGATATCTACCTGATCAACATCGACGGCACCGGGCTGGAGCGCGTGACGTTCAACGACACCTTCGACGGATTTCCCATGTTCTCTCCCGACGGCCGTCACCTCGTCTTCGCATCGAACCGGAATGCGCGATCCGAAGGGGAAACGAATGTCTTCATCGCGGACTGGGTGAACTAGCGATACGAAGCTGCGTGCCCCACGGATCGGCGGCGATCCAACCTTCCCCCGTATCCTCCGGGTTGTAGCCCGCATCCCTCAGGCTGTGCGCGGCATCGGCCGCATCGCCCGGGCGAGGCAGGATGAGCTCCCATTCGAGCAGCCGCGCCTGCTGATCGGTGGCGGCCGGCCCCGCGGACCACGTATTCGTGCCGAGGTGATGGTGGTAGCCGCCGGCCGACAGAAACAGCGCTCCCGGGTATCCCCACACCGTCTTGTCGAGCCCGAGACCGGCGTGATAGAAGGCTTCGGCCTGGTCGAGGCTGCCGACGTGCAGATGGAGGTGGCCCATCGTGGTGCCCGCCGGAGCGCCCTCCCATGGACGATCGCCGCCGGCAGCGATCAGGCTTCTCACATCCAGCGGGTCGGTGGTCATCGCGAGCTCTCGATCGGCATGCCGCCAGGTGCTGGGCGGGCGGTCGGCATACACCTCGATCCCCAGCCCGTCGGGATCGGAGAGATAAAGCGATTCGCTGACCAGGTGGTCTGCCATCCCCACGCGCGCATTGGTGGCGGCCAGGTGCGTCGTGAAGCGGCCGAGTGCCGCACGTTCCGGGAGCAGGATCGCGAAGTGATACAGGCCGAACGCGCCGCGCCGCGGCGCCGGTGTGACGCCGGGTTTTTCGTGGAGCCGGACGAGCGGGCGGCCGTCGGCCTGCGGCCCCAGGGCCGCCGCTCCGGCCGACTGCGAGAGCACTCGCAACCCGAGCACCGTCGAATAGAACTCGAGCGAACGCCGGAGGTCGCCGACCTGCAGGCGAACCGCCCCCACGTGCGTTTCGTCGGGAAGCTGGAATCCCGGCGGCGCTATTCCGAAAGGTCTCGGCATCTCTGGATCCTCGAGCGCACAGCTGTGGCGCGTGCCGACCGCGGCAGTGGTCCCATGCTTGCGATATTGTCAGACGCTCAGGCGGGCGCATGCAATCGCCGCCCGAAGATCGTGAGGAACCGAGTCGTCCGAACTGCCCATGCCGACCGCGTCAGCCACCATTGCCTACCGTCAGCGTCTGGAGGAGGTCGCCGCGGCGCTCGAGACCGACGCCGGACTCGGACTGGCCGACGATGAGGCGCGCCGGCGACTGGCGCGGGACGGGCCGAACGAGCTGGCCGCCGCACAGCCGGTCCCGGCGTGGCGGCGGTTTCTGGCGCAGTTTCAGGACGTGCTCGTGGTCCTGCTGCTGGCCGCGACCGGGATCTCGGCCGGATTGTGGGTCTATCAGCGGGATGCGCCGCTCCCTTACGAGGCGATCGCGATCTTCGCGGTCGTTCTGCTCAACGCGACGATGGGCTACGTGCAGGAGGCCCGAGCCGAAGCCGCGGTCGCGGCGCTTCGGGCGATGTCGGCGGCTGAAGCCGCCGTCGTGCGCGGCGGCGAGCGCCGCCGCATCCCCGCCTCCGAGATCGTGGCCGGCGACATCATCCTGATCGAAGAGGGGGACACGATACCGGCCGACGGCCGGATCGTGGAATCCACTGCCCTGCAGGTCGCCGAAGCGGCGCTGACCGGCGAGAGCCTTGCGGTCATGAAAGACACGCGGGCGATCGACGAAGAGGTCCCCCTGGGCGACCGCCACAACATGGTCTTCAGCGGCACCTCGGCGACCTACGGGCGCGGGATGGCCGTTGTCACCGCGACCGGCATGCGGACGGAGATGGGCCGGGTCGCCGGGCTCCTGGCCGAAACCCATGACGAAGCCACTCCGTTGCAGCAGGAGCTCGACCGCACCGGCAAGCGGCTGGGGATCGTCGTCGTGCTCATCGCGGTGGTCATGATCGCGATGATCCTCATTGTCGAAGACGTCCGCGACCTCTCGGCGGTCTTCGATGTGCTGATTCTGGGCGTGGCGCTCGCGGTCGCGGCGGTGCCCGAAGGTCTGCCGGCGGTCGTCACCGCCGTGCTCTCGATCGGCGTGCAGCGCATGGCCCGCCGGAATGCCATCGTGCGGCACCTGGCTGCGGTCGAGACGCTCGGCTCGGCCACGGTGATTGCCTCCGACAAGACCGGGACGCTGACCAGGAACGAGATGACCGTCCGCATGGTCGCGACCCACAGCGGCCGGGTGTCGTTCGAGGGTTCCGGCTACGCTCCGGTCGGCGCCGTGCGCCGCGAGGGGGGAGGAGAGATCGAGGGCCCCTTGCGGCTGGAGCTCGAGCGCGCGCTGGCCGCGGCCGACCTTGCGAACAATGCGGAGGTCCGAGAAGAGGGCGGGCGCTGGGTCATACAGGGTGATCCCACCGAAGGGGCCCTGCTGGTCGCCGCGCGCAAGGCGGGGCTTCGCGAGGAGGCTCTCGATATGCGGCTGCCGAGACTGGGTGAGGTGCCGTTTTCGTCGGAGCGCAAGCTGATGAGCACCATTCACCGCGACACCGAACGCGGCCGCGCGATCGTGTTCACAAAAGGCGCTCCGGACGTCATTCTGCCGCGGTGCCGGTTCGAACTGGTGGGCGACGAGCACCGGCCGCTGACGCCCGCCCGGGTCCAGGAGATCCTGGCGACTAACGAGTCGCTCGCCGGCGAGGCGCTCCGGACGCTTGGCGTGGCGGGCCGCTGGCTGCCCGACGAGGCCGTCCCGGAGGCGGGCGTCAGCCCCGACGCCAGCATCGAGCAGGAGCTTGTATTCGCCGGGCTGATCGGGATGATCGATCCGCCGCGGCCCGAAGCGAAAGCCGCCGTCGCGCGGGCGAAAGCCGCCGGTATCCGTTCGCTGATGATCACCGGCGACCATCCCCGGACGGCAGCGGTCATTGCCTCCGAGCTCGGGATCACGGGTGACGGCCGCGCTATTACCGGGGCCGAGTTCGAGGCGCTGCCGGGGGAGGCGCTGGCGCGGACGGTGCGCGAGGTCTCGGTGTACGCCCGGGTCAACCCGGAACACAAGCTTCGCATCGTCGACGCGCTGAAACGCGCCGGCGCCGTGGTGGCGATGACCGGCGACGGTGTCAACGACGCGCCGGCGTTGAAGAGGGCGCACATCGGCATCGCGATGGGCATCACCGGCACGGATGTCTCGAGGGAGGCGGCCGACATCGTGCTCGCCGATGACAACTTCGCCTCGATCGTCGCCGCAGTCGAAGAAGGCCGTGCGATCTTCGCGAACATCCGCAAGTTTCTCCGCTACCTCCTCTCCTCGAACATCGGCGAAGTCTTGACGATGTTCTTCGGTGTGCTGCTGGCCGAACAAATCGGGTTGAACGCCGGCGCCGGCGGAGTCGTGCTGCCCTTGCTCGCGACCCAGATCCTCTGGATCAATCTGGTGACCGACGGCCCGCCCGCCCTCGCCCTCGGCATGGATCCGGGCGACGAGGGGCTCATGCGGCAGCCGCCACGACCCGCGGGCGAAGGGGTGCTCACCGCCCGCATGTGGCGCGGCATCTTCGGCGTCGGCCTCATCATGGCCGCCGGCACCCTGTTCGTGCTCGATGCGTCGCTGCCGGGCGGGTTCGTTCACGGCACGGGCGACCTGCGCTACGCGCAGACGATGGCGTTTACGACGCTGATGCTGTTCCAGATCTTCAACGTGTTCAATGCGCGGTCCGACGAGCGCAGCGCGTTCGTGCACCTGTTCACCAACGGCTGGCTATGGGGAGCCGCCGGCCTCTCGCTCGTGCTGCAGGTTGCGGTCCTGTACGTGCCGTTTCTTCAGCATGCGTTCGGCACGGTCAGCCTGGGCGCCGAGGACTGGGCCCGCAGTACGGCCGTGGCCAGCTCGGTCCTGTGGCTGAGAGAAATCAGCAAGCTCTTCGCACGCCGTGCGACGCTCCGCCGGTGAACCCTGCTGTCACTTTGCCTCACCCTGGCACTCAGGGCACTGATGCCGCACGTAGTCAATCCATTCGACGAGCTCCGGAACCGAGGGCAGGTCTGCGACTGTTGACGCGGCCGCCACGTGGACGATCTCTCCCCAGCGATCAGCCACGACCACGCCCGGCGAGGGGATCCCGGGCACGGTGTTTCGAGTGATGACGCACGCCGTGTCTGCCGGGATCAGCGGTCGAAGCCGTGCCGTGATCTGGGAGAAATCGCCGGAGGAGCCTGCGGGCTCGACAGCAGGGACGCTGATCAGCACGAGGTTCTGGCGCTGCCAGATCGAGGCATAAGCGACATCCTTGCCTTCGAGGGTCCGCACATTGAAACGCGGGATCTGATGGCCTGCTGCGAGCACCGCCGGCCGGCGATCGGGTGCCGGCCGCGCCACCCCGGGGGTCCATGAGGGTGGATCACTCGCCGGAAACGAATCCGCCAGAACATCGTCAACGTCCACGGCATGGGCTCCACTCATGATCCTGCAACAAACATACTCCGGTGCGGGTGCAAAGCATGACGAAGTGCCGATGGGCTTGCGTTCCGGGTCATCATTGAAGGAAGCAGGAGCATTTGATGTCAGACGCAACCGACGAACGAGGCTCGCACCGGCCCCATCCGCAGCCGATGGCTGCGCCGTACCTCGAGTTCGATCTCGCGAGCGAAGCGGAGCAGCTGCAGCTCCAGCCGGGGTCGAAGACCGGCCAGAACGCCAAGACGCTGGTGAAGAACGACCAGCTGCGCGTCGTGCTGATGGTGCTGAAGGCCCACGCGCGCATCCCGTCACATCAGACCGAGGGGCGTATTTCGATTCACACGATTCGCGGGCGCATCCAGGTCCGCGCGGAGGGACGCACATTCGACCTGCGCGCCGGAAGGCTGCTGGCGCTGGACCAGGGACTGCCGCACGAGGTCGAGGCGATCGAAGACAGCGCGATTCTGCTGACGATCGCCTGGCCCGGAAGAAGTTAGGTTGGAGGAGAAGTTGGTCGGGGCGGAGGGATTCGAACCCCCGACCCTCTGGTCCCAAACCAGATGCGCTACCAGGCTGCGCTACGCCCCGACTGCAGCAATTATACGTGCAGTGACCAGATCGTGACTTTCGGCACATGCGTCCTTCGGGCCGCAGCCGTAGGCTGCGCCCATGAGGACCATGACGATCGCGTTGCTGCTTGGTATCGCTCTGCCCGACGCAGCACAGGAACGTCCGCTGCCGTTCACCAGCGGATGGGACCTGCAGGGCGACCGCACGGCGGTGGTGAAAGACGCCGGCCGCGAAGTGCTGCAGGTTGAGACCGGCTTCGGCCATCGTCGCGACGTCAGGATCCAGGACGGCACGATCGACTTCGACGTCCAGGTGACTCGGCGCCGATCCTTCGTCTACGTGTACTTTCGGGTCGTTGCGGACGGTGAGCGCGAGGAGTTCTACCTGCGGCCCCACAAATCCGGGCTCCCCGACGCGGTGCAGTACGCGCCGGTCTGGCAGAACAAGAGCGCCTGGCAGCTCCATCACGGGCCAGGTGGCACTGCCGCGATCGCGTTCGATCCAGGTGCGTGGACGCACGTGCGGGTCGTGATGCAGGGCCGGCGCGCCGCGATCTTCGTGAAGGACATGACGACGCCCGCATTGACCGTGCCGCGACTGGCGCGCGAGCCGCAGGCCGGCCACATCGCGATTGGCGGATTCCTCCCGGCGGATGTGCCCGGCGAGGGCGCGATCGCGAGATTCTCCAACGTCGTTGTTCGATCCGAGGTCTCGTTCGATTTTGCCGCCGCTCCGGCGCAAAAGGGCTCTGACGCTCGTCCCGCGGCAGCCTCCACTCCTGCCGCATCCGAGCCTGCCGAGACGATCGTCACGACCTGGTCCGTGTCCCGTTCGTTCGTGCCGAAGGATGAGTCCGTTCCCACGTTACCCGGCCGCGACATCACCGGTGAGTTCATGAAGCTCGACACCGAGGCCGATGGTCTTCTGCAACTCCATCGTCACATCACCGTTCCGCAGGGGAGTCGGGTGGCGGCGGCGGTGGCCCGGGTGAACGTTCGCGCGGCGCGCGCCGGCACCTACGCTTTCGATGTCGGCTTCAGCGATATCGCCACTGTGTTCGTGAACGGCAAACCGGTCTTTCGCGGCGAGGCGAGCTATTCGTTCGACCAGCCGCGTCGCGAAGGTCTGATCGGATACGACCAGGCCAGGATCTACCTCGCGCTCCCCGCCGGCGACACCGACCTGGCGATTGTCGTCAGCGACACCTTCGGCGGTTGGGGGATCATGGCGCGGTTCGTCAACGCGTTCGGTGTGACGGCGGGAGCGCGGTAACGTCCAGGTGGCGACCTCCAGCCGCAGGCTGAAGACTGGGTCCGTTGGGTCCGTTGGGTCCGTTGGGTCCGTTGGGTCCGTGGGGTCCGTGGGGTCGTTGGGTCCGTTCCCTGGTCTTGGTTCACGTTCAGCGTTCAGCCTTCAGCGTTCAGCGTTCAGCGTTTCAGCGTTCAGCGTTTCAGCGTTTCAGCGTTCAGCGTTCAGCGTTCAGCCTTCAGCGTTCAGCGGTCAGCGTTCAGGATTCGATCGTCTCGGTGGCTCGCTGGCGTACGCCGGCGACGATCAGTTCGATCAGCTCCGGAGTCGTCAGGCGAGCGAGGTCGGTGGGCGACTGTTCACTCAACTCGTGCGCCGCGATGATGTTGAGTAGGTGCCAGCCGGCGAGCGCCGCGAGCTGGCGCCGAAGGTGCGGCTCACCTTTACGATAGACCGAAAATGGGTTCAGCACGCTTTCGGTGTGGAGCGGAGCCTCTTCGCCGGAAGCGGGGCGCGGGCCGTCGAAGGCCGGCTCCTCCTCGACGATCGGAGCGGCCGGCTGGAGCGGGTGAAGCGCGCGGTCGAGCGCGCCTTCCAGGTAGACCGGAGTGAGACCCGTGGCCCAGTAGGCGGTATCGACCCGGTTCGGCTGGGTGGTTTCTCGGGCCGAACGCAGGACGCCGGATCCATCCGTGGCTTCGAATTCGATCCAGCCTTCCCAGCGCCCGTCGTCCATCTCACGGCCGCACGCGCGGGCGCGGTAGACCAGGCCGTCGGTGCCGGTGATCGTATCGTTGAAGGAAACGAGTACTTCTGCCATGGGTTTCTCCGGATGTGAGGGTCAGTCGGTGTCTGCGCGGCGCTCGTCCTCATCGGCCAGGAGCGCGGTGATCTTCTTGACGTAGTCGCGGGTTTCCTTGAATGGCGGGATCCCTTTGTAGCGCGCCACGTTGCCAGGCCCGGCGTTGTAGCTGGCCAGGGTGAGCGGGATGTCGCCGCCGGTGGCGTCGAGCAGCTGCCGCAGGTACTTGGCCCCGCCCATCACGTTCTGCCGCGGGTCGAAGACATTCGTCACCCCCATCTCTTCGGCGAGCGCGGGCATCAGTTGCATGAGCCCCTGGGCCCCGGCGGGGGAAACGACCAGCGGATTGAACGCCGATTCGGTCCGCATGACGGCGCGGATCAGCGCGGCATCGACGCCGTACGTCTCGGCCGCCTCTGCGATGAGGTGGTCGTACGCCTGTTCCGGCTTCAACGCCATGAAATTGGTCATCGACACGGAAACACTCGCATGAACCGGATATAGCTTCATCACCTGAGTGGGCGTGACCAGCGCGGCGGCGGCGAACAGCCAGGTCCGCAGCTGCTGCCGTCGGCGCTCGCCGCGCCGCCGGTCCCAGGCGAACCGGCCACGCCGGCGCCTGTGCTGCTGTCGCCGGTCGTGGCCGGCATGTCTAAGCCCGACCGCTGGTCCATCTCCGTTTGCACGTCGATCACCCATTCACGGAGGTGATGTCTGCAAACTCCGGGCACTCTGCCGTAGGCCGGACGGGGATGCGGGGGCGGGGAGGCGGAAGGCTGGGGCGCGAATGCCGGGCTGACTATCTGGCGGCGCGCGCGGCGATTTCCCGGCGGAGGCAATTGATCATCTGGCCGGAATCGCGCTTCAGCAGGCGCTTCAGGATGAACTCGGGGACGTCGAAGGCTGGTCGCGCGGCCAGCTCATACGTTATCGTCGTGCCGCCGTCCTGGCGTATCGCCTGCCAGGCTCCTTCATAGCGGCGGAAGCTCCTGCCCGATCGATCGACGAACCGGATCACCCCCTCCTCCTCGGTCACGTCGAGCAGGAGGTGAACCTGCTTCGAAAACAGCATGAACTGGGAGACCGCTTCCTGCTCGACCACCACCCGGCCTGGTGTGCGCTCCCGAACCACGCTGGTGCGGACGCCGGGCATGAAGCGGGGGATCTGCTCGTAGTCGGAGAGAACGGCCAGCGCGACGGCGGGCGGCTGGGGGACCTCGAACCGCGCCGTCACCGAGTAGGTCCCGCGCGCTTCGCGAACGATGACCTCCGGTGCCGGAGCCGGGTCCACGGTCGCCGCCAGATGCGCGCCAGGCAGAGCAACGCACACGCTGACGGCGGCCGCGACCAGAAGCCGGCGGGCGCCTGCGCGCCCGCCGGTGTGAGTGGTGGAGAGGGAGGTCATGACTGCCTGCGCTTCGTCAGAAGGCCACGACGCCTTCGAGGATCATCCCCTTGAACTTGCCGCCGTTGCGGATGTTCAGCGCGGGATATCCCTTGAACTCCTGGTTCACGTACTCGGCCTTCATCAGGATCCCTGAGGTCAGAAAGATCCCGCCGCCCAGCTGCCACCGGTCCGCTTCGACATCGTTGGCGAAGTTCGCCAGACGGCCTTTGACTCTGTTGTAGCGGGCGCCGACGTAGACGTTGTCGCCGAGCGCACGGTAGACCACGTCCACCGCTTGCTGGTTGAACTCACGCCTGACCGCTTCGGCCGAGGTCTTGCCTTCGGACCGCTCGATGACACCGAACAGTTCCAATCCGCCGAACTTCACGAACGGGTTGATTTGGAATGCGGTGACTTCGTTCCTGAAGCCGGGATTGATGTTGCCCGAGGTGAACTGCGCCGATTCGGTCGCGGCGGTGTTCTCGAGCACGTAGTAGTAGCGGGAGCCGGCGCGGTCGCCGCCATAGAGCGTGTTGCTCAGCGACTTGTCCGTGTGATACATCGACCCGGTCAGACGCAGGCGCAGGTTCGGTTTCACCTGCCGGTCGAATCCGAGCTTGCCGATCACGGTGGGGCTGCGCTGGCCGGGCGAGAGAACCGTGCCGCGGACTTCACCGCCGGTGATCGACGCCATCGCGATCACCCCTTTGTGGCGGAGATAGGCTTCGCCGCCGACTTCGGTCGTGAACCCGTCCATCATGTAGTTGCCGACAAACGCGTTGTACATCGCGTTGCCGTTGTCGGTGCGGCGGAAGTGCGCGTCGCCGTAGTTGATCTCGAAGTGCCCGATCCGCAGCGTGACCAGCTCCATCAGCTTGTTCAGCGGCTTGATGTCGATCGGCGACGCATCCACGAGGATGTAGCCGTCTTTCACCCAGGTCTCGTTGTGATGCCGCGACGAGAGATATGACGAGAGCTGGACGCGAATGCCCCTGGCGAGCTGCGCGTTCAAATACAGGTTGGCGGTCGAGTTGTTGAAGCCGAACCCGATGTCGGCCAACTGGTTCGCATTGACTCCCCCGACCACGTTCGGCAGCGCCGTGTTGGAGTGGCTGAGGTTCTGCACCTGCGAGGTGAACGCCGCGTTCCAGTCCAGTTTGAATCCGGTGTACTCCACCCCAGGCTCCTTCGGGGTCTCGAACATGTTGATGCCGCGTTTGTCGAGCGGCCGGAAGTGCTGCATCGTGATCGGCCGTTCCTTGAGGATCGCGGGCACGTCGGCGGTGTTCTCCGGCTTGGGGTCTTCGGCCGGCGCGGCGGCTTCCGGCGTCGTCCCGACCGGGGCCTGCTGGGCGGCCGCGGCCGCGCTGAACGTCAGCACAGCGCCCAGTGCGGCGGCGATGGCGAATTGGATCTTCTTCATGACTGTGTCTCCGATATGAGTGCGTGCGTTATGGTTGAAGGGCGTTACGTGGTGACCAGGCCGAGCAGGACCGCGAAGGTGATCTTGATCTTCGGGTCCGCCCTGACCATGCCCATCATGGCTTTCGGCGGCGCGATGCCGTAATCGGTCATCAGCACGTCGAGCGCGCCGGTCACCGCCAGCTTGTCTCCCTTGCGGGCCGTCTTCAGCGGAAGCGCGACCTCGCGCTCGACGCCGGCGATCCGGAGGATGCCGGTGGCGGTCAGCGCGCCGGGCGCGCCTTCCATCCGCTTGAGGCTGAAGGTGATCTCCGCGTGCTCCTTCACCTTGAGCGCCTTGTACATGTTCTTGTCGAGCCCCTCTTTGGTGGATTTCAGCGACGCGGCGGGGATCGAAATGTCGAACGCCTCGAGCCCGCCGGGCTTCTGGACCTCGTCCCAGAACGCGGCGCCGGCGACATCGGCCGCGAGCTGCACCCGCGTGACGCGTGCGCTGCTGGTGGTGGCGGTGTAGTCGTGGATGTTGGAGGTGCCCGCGATGGAGACTTCGGCGGTGTCGATCGCGAGCGGCGCCTGCGCCAGGGTGATGGATCCTGCCGTCAGCGCGGCCGCCAGGGCGAATGTGCTGCCGAAGGTTGAGCGAACGAACTGTCTGGTCATGATGAAGCCTCTCTGCCTGTGAACTGACGTTTGTCGCTCTCCGTTGGGCAACAGGCATGCCGCCTCGATTTCGCGGTTCTCCCTGTGGTTTTGAGGGGGTTTCAGACGGATCGGGCTTTCCCGTGGGGAGTTTTCCGCGGCCCGGGGAAATTCCCCCCAGCGACCTTCAGAGCCCGGGGGCTGACTGCTGCTGTTCTGCCGCGCGCCGCATCGGGCCGCGTGACAGCCTGCGGATCAGCCAGACCCCGGGGGCCACGAACGCCCAGTACGTGCGAAAGCGCGCTCGTGAGGCGGGGTCGGTCGCGACCGCTCGCGTTTCGGTGCGGAACACGGACCGGTCCGGTCCGACCGGGTCGGCGCGCAGCGTCCACGCGATCTTCACGTAACCGGGTTCGTCGAACGAGGCGAAGGCCTGTGGCGGGACGCCGCGGAAGGTTACATCTCCCTGCCACGGCTGTGCGACGGCGCCCATGGCGACTTCGCGCCCGGGCACCCGCGCCAGCTCGACCCAGCCGAGCGCCTTGACCTGTTCGATGAGAGGCGTCGGCAGGCGCCGCGTCTCGGCGGATCCACCCATCGCCAGCTGCCGCAGCCCGAAGATCGCGTTGACGCCCGGCGCGTGCATCAGGTCCTGGTGTTCGGCGGCCGCGAGCGTGACCTCCGCCGGCGCGTTCACGGCCATCCGCATCCGATCGACCACGTCGTACCGCGGCATGAACGGGTCGAGCAGCGGATCCCGCTCCTCCGGGTCCGCTTCGTCCAGGCGTCCATAGCGAATCCAGGTGAGAACGGTGGACGCCGCATACGCGCCCCCGCCCAGGGCCAGCGCCCATCCAGTGGCGCGCGCCGCGTTTGCCGCAACCGTCCTCGCGCGCATGGTCCACTCCTTTGCTCGTTGCACAGGGACTCGGTGCAGGAGATGTTCCAGAGCGTCGCGATCAGACGGCGTGCGGCAGAGACACCGGCGATGCGGCCGCCGCGAAATTTCCCGCCCCACCACGGAGAATTCCGCATCCCGCGGCCGCAGCCTGCCGCCCCGGCCCCAGCCTGCGCTCGCAGCGGTCTTGCATGCACTCTCATCATGCGACCGCAAGACTGAGGGTTTGCCCCCGGCTTTCGCCCAGGACACGGTGACGCTGCTGGTGGCGCTGCCGTTACTCGGCCTGCCCGCCTGTCACTTCCGGCGCGGCCGGGCGCGCGTCTGTGGATCCTGCGGCGCATCTCGGAGAAATCGAGGTTTTCGAATGCTGATCCGCGCAGTCCTCATCTGGTTCGGTCTGCTGGTCATCGCCAGCCTCAACGGCGGCTTCCGCGAGGGGGTCCTCGTCCCCAGGATGGGGAGAGGTCCCGCCCAGGCGTTGAGCACGGTCATGTTGTCGGCGCTGATTCTGGCCATCGGGTGGAGCGCAACACCGTGGATCGACCCCCGGACGCTCCAGGACGCCTGGACGGTCGGCGTCATGTGGGTGGCGCTGACGCTGGCCTTCGAATTTCTCGGCGGTCACTTCCTGTTCGGCAAGCCATGGCAGGAACTGCTGACCGACTACAACCTCTTCGCCGGGCGCATCTGGGTGATGGTGCTCGTCGTCACGCTGATGACGCCGGTCATCGCCTTCACGAAGCAGGGGCTCTGATGGGCGCCACGATGCGGCTGCGACCGGCCGGCGTCAGCCTGCTCGTGATGGCGGTTCTTGTGCTCGGTGCCGCGGCCCCGTTCCAAGCCGCCCTGCACGATGATCCACTGGCCGTCTTCGTCCCGGCCAACCGAGCCCGGATAGAGTCGGGGGCCGTGGTCGTCGAAGTGCTGACTGAGCACGGCGATGACTTCGCGGTTGCCGGCGCCGTCAAGACCACCGCCGACGGCCGGCGCCTCGTGGCCTGGTCGCGCGAAATCGAGGCCTTGCAGCGCGGCAAGTACGTTCCCCTGATCCAGCGGTTCTCCGCGATCCCGAAGGCCGAGGACCTTTCCGCGCTGGTGCTGGACGACGACGACCTCGAAGACCTGCGAGACTGCCGTCCAGGCCGATGCGGCGTGAAGCTCGCGTCTCATGAGATCCGGCAGATCAGCGAGACCATCGAAGCCGCCGGAGCCGACTGGCGGACCGCCGCCCAACAGGCGTTTCGCGCGGTCGTCTTGGCGAGGGCTCGTGCGCACCTGGCCGGCGGCTACCGTGCCATGGCGACGTATGACGACCAGAAACGCGCCGCCAACCCGTCGACCGAGTTCGCGCGGCTGCTCGCCCGCTGTGAACCCGACAGCCTGGCGGCGCCGGAAGTCACGAGGTACTTCCGCGCGTACCCACAGGCCGATCCGCAGGTGGAGTCATTCCTGTACTGGTCGAAGGATGTGCTCGGCGATGCGAAGCCGATCATCAGCATCACGCACCTGGCCATCTTCCACGGGGAGCCCCGCGGCGAGCCGGCGATCGTGGCCGCGGCACAGGTATTCGCCAGCCATTACGTCCAGGCGTCGCTGTCGCTCACCTCCGTCGTCAGCCGTCCCGGTGACGACACGCGGTACCTCACGTACCTGCGGCGCTCGCGCGTCGACGTCTTCCAGCGGAGTTTCGGCGGACTGATCCGGCGGATGGTGCAGAAGCGGGTGCGAGCGGAGGGGCCGCCGGTGCTCGACGCCTTCCGCCGCAATCTCGAGAGCGGCCTCCGAGGAGCGTCATGAAGCTGTCGGTCATTGCGCTCGACTACGACGGCACCACGGCACGCAACGACGTGATCGGCCCGCTCGTGCGTCAGGCCATCGCTGCCGTGCGCGCCCAGGGAATCAGCGTGGTGATCGTGACCGGCAGGATCCTCGACGAGCTGCGGCGTGTCGCCGGCGATCTTCGTTTCGTCGACGGCGTCGTCGCGGAGAATGGCGCCGTCATTCACTTCCCCGACAGCGGTCATACCACGACGCTCGCGCCGGCTGTGCCGCCAGCGTTTCTGAACGAGCTCAGGCGGCGCGGCCTGCGGCATCGAGCCGGAGAGTGCCTCGTCGACTCCGATGCCAACGAGGCTCTGGCCGTGCTCGGCATGATCCGCACTCTCGAACTGCCACTGGTGCTCATCTTCAACGGCGGCCGGGTCATGACGATGCCGCAGGGGGTCAGCAAGGCGACGGGCCTGCAGGCGATGCTCGGGACGCTTCGCCGATCCGCACGCAACATGGTGGCGATCGGCGATGCCGAAAACGATCACGAGATGCTGCGCCTCGCGGAAGTGGGCGCCGCCGTGGAGTGGGGGAGCGCCGTGCTGCGCGCCGCTGCAGACACGGTGGTGGCTGGTGCGGGCCCGCCCGCGGTTGCCGAGGTGCTTCACGCACTCGGACGCGAGGGGCGGCTGCCGAATCCGGCGCGCGCGCGCCGGCGCCTCCGCCTCGGGTACACCGAAGACGGCCGGGAGTTCTCGCTGGCGGTCAAAGGACGGAACGTGCTGGTGGCCGGCGACGCAATGTCCGGCAAATCATGGGTCGCCGGCCTCCTGTGCGAGCAGTTGATCCTGCACGGCTACAGCGTCTGTGTCATCGATCCGGAGGGGGACTACCGGTCGCTCGAGGCGCTGCCGGGCGTGATGGTGCTCGGGGCAGAGGATCCGCCGCCTTCACCGCGCGATCTGCTGCGCGCGCTCCGCTATCCGGACCGCAGCCTGGTCATCGATCTCTCGCACGTGCCGCAGGACGCGAAGATCGAATACATCCGTACCGTGCTGCCGACGCTGAACGCCGTCCGGCGCCAGACTGGCTATCCGCATCGGATCGTCCTTGACGAAGCGCACTACTTCCTCCACGACGCGTCGTCGGCCGACCTCCTCGACCTCGACTGGAATGGTTATACGTTCGCGACCTGCTGGGCGTCCCGCCTGCCGCGGGAACTGCTGCGCGCGACCGAGGTCATGATCGTCACGCGCGAGTCGAACCCCGACGAGATCGAGGCGTTGCGCCGGTGGTGCTCGGTACCGGCGCACGGTGGTCTCGACGGCTGGGGGGCACTCGGCCGGCTCGCGACCGGCCAGGCCGCCACACTCCCAATCACGGAGGAAGCCGGAGGCAGGCTGATCCAGTTCACGCTGGGCCCCCGGCTCACGCCCCACGTGCGCCACCGCGAAAAGTATGTCGATGTGCCGGTCAGCCGCGAGCGGGCGTTCATCTTCGCGGCCAACGGCCGCGACGGCCGCCGCGCGGCGCGCACGCTGCGCGAATTCGTCGCCGAGTTGAAGAAACAGAGCGACGTGGACGCGTATATCCGACGCGGCGACTTCTCGTGCTGGATCGCCGGAGTGTTCGGGGACCACGCGCTCGCAGCCGAGCTGCGCGACCTCGAGGCGCAGCATCGGATCACCCCCTCAGGCGCGACCTCCGGCGCCATCGTGGAAGCCATCCGAGCGAGGTACGAAGTGCCATAGAAAGTCCAGGTGTGAGATGCGAATCAGGTGTTTTACCGCCGCCCTCCTGTTCACGGCTCTGGGAGCGGCGAGCGCGAGCTGCGACAAGAGCCCAACCAACCCCGCGCCGGTCTGCTCGTTCAGCGTGTCGCCTGGTAACGCCACCTTCGGGGCCGAAGGCGGCGCTGGCACCGCAACCGTCACCACGGCCGCAGGGTGCGCGTGGAGCGCCAGCACGAACGCCTCATGGATCACCGTCACGTCGGGCAGCAGCGGAAGCGGGCCGGGCAGTGTGGGATATTCGGTGGCGGCGCATTCCGGGACTGACGTCCGGAGTGGCGGCCTGACGATCGCCGGGCAGACCCACGGCATCACGCAGCAGGGGCGCCCGGTCACGATCTGCACGTACGAGATCTCCCCCGGCGAGGCGGAATTCGAGGACGACGCCGCAACCGGGAGCTTCACGGTGAGCGCAGCCGCCGGCTGCTCCTGGAACGCGAGCAGCAATGCCTCGTGGCTCGTCGTAACCGCCGGTGCGGAGGGTTCGGGGAACGGAACCGTCGCGTTCACCGTAGCCCGGAATTTCGAGGTCACCGATCGCACCGGCGCGATCTCGGTCGCCGGACGGGCGTTCGCGGTGCGACAGTCGGGTGACATCGGCGCCTGTCAGTATTCGGTCGCACCCGTCGAGTTCAACCCGTGCATGCCGGGCGGCAGCGTCACCGCGACGATCACGACGCAGGCGAGTTGCCCCTGGACCGCGTCGACGAACAGTTCCTGGCTGGGTCTGCCTGGCGGCGAGGCTGGGAGCGGGACCGCGACGATCACCCTCACGTTCGGCGACAACTACGATGCTCCGCGCGACGGGATGGTGATGGTGCGGTGGCCGACTCCCACCGCAGGTCAGAACATCCGCGTCGCGCAGGCGGGCTGCGTGTACGGCGTGAGCCGGGTCGATTTCGCCTTCGCGGCGGGCGGCGGATCCGGAAGCTTCGACGTAGTCCAGCAGAGCGTGCCGAACGCGTGCGGCGGCGCGACCCAGGATCGCTGTGTCTGGACGGCGCAGTCGGACGTGCCATGGATCACGATCACGACCAGCATGCCGCGATCGGGTGACAATCCGGTCGCTTTCACGGTTGCGCCGAACGCGGGCGCGTCACGGGCCGGGAGGATCACCGTGCGGGACAAGGTGGTTACGATCACGCAGGCGGGTCTCTGATCGTCGATGGTCTTGTGCTATGCGGCGCTGGCCATCCGATCGGCGGCTTCCCAGGTCCCTGAAACGATTCGTCGTGGCCGATGGTGGAAATTTCAGCGCGGTGCGCAAAATTCCCCGGTGCCCGGGCCTGCTGCCATCGGGTCCGTTGACTGAAAACGGCCCAAATGATGCTGGCACTCGCGTTGCCGTTGAGGGAGTCATGCAACTCCGAACCGCTGACGCGCTCGGCGGCGTGACCGTCATCTGTGCCAGCAAGGCAGGCGCGTTGACGAGTGACGCCATGATGGTCACCGATGTGCGCACCGCTACGCGGGCGTACGGCGTAACCGGACACGGCTGGGCGCCAACCGGTTCTTTCGTTCTGGAACGGCGCACCGTGGCACCGGGCGGCGAGCCGGACCTGCTGTTCGCGCTCCGAACCGCGGCGCTCGCCAACCGGAGCGACGCCGTGTCGACCGGCCGTGGCTGGCGTGTCGTCGGGGATCCGCTGGAGGCTGCGCTCGTCGTCGCGGCGCGCAAAGCCGGCATCGAACGGGACGACATCGTCAGCCGCGCCCCGGAGATCGGTGCGGTCCCGTTCAACGCCGGCCGCGGGATGATGGCCACGTTCCATCGGCAGCCACTCGATGGCCTGGTGCTCGCGTGTGTCAAAGGGAGTCCGGATCGGGTGCTGCCGCTGTGCCGTCGCGTTCGCGTCGATGGGGTCGAGGTACCGCTCGACCAGGCGATCCTGGCGGGCATGCTCGGCGCCAATCACCTGATGGCCATCCGCGGCCTGACAGTTATTGCGGTCGCGAGCGGCATCGTGCCGCGCGCAGACGAGGCCGCGCTCGAGGCCCTGACCCTGGACGGCCTGATCGGGGTGACGGATCCACCGGCAGCAGGCGCTCCCGAAGCCATCGAAGTCTTCCGGCAGGCTGGCGTGCGGACCGTGCTGCTGACCGCTGACCAGAAGGAGACGGCGGTGGCAGCGGCCGGTGAGCTGGGGATCGACTACAGCCCACTGAAGGTGCTCGAGGGGCGCGAGGTCGATGCACTCGGCGATGAGGCCCTGCGCGACCGCCTGGCCGACGTCAACGTGTTCAGCCGGGTCGGTCCCGAGGCGAAGCGCCGCATCGTCGCCGGCTTCAAGGCTCGTGGGGAGGTCGTTGCCGTCGTCGGCGACACTGTCGGGGACGCCGCCGCGCTGCAGGTGGCGGACGTCCACCTCGCGGCCGGCCGCACCGGCCCCCGTCCTTTGGAGATCCTGATACAGGCGGTCCGTGACGGGCGGGTCTACGTCGACAACATTCAGAAATTCGTGTTTTACCTGTTCAGCTGTGGACTCGCGGGAACGCTCCTGCTCGCAGGCGCGGCCGCGGCTGGATGGCCATTCGAACTCCTGGCGATCCAGGCTCTCTGGCTCAGTCTCGTGACCGCGGTGTTCCCGGCGCTTTCGCTGGCGATCGAACCTCCACAGCCCGATGTGATGCAACGGCCGCCGCGCGACCTGCGGTCAGCGCTGCTGTCCCGCTCCTTTGTTCGTGCGATCATCTTCTACGGCCTGCTCATGGCCGCAGCAACCCTCCTGGTCGTCGCGTGGAGCTGGTCGGCCGGAGTCGATGCCGGGCATGCGGTAACGATGAATTTCATGACGCTGGCACTGGCGCAGCTGCTGCACCTGGGCAACGCGCGCGACTCGCGGCCGGTCGTCACGCCGCGACGAGCCCTCGCCAACCGGTTCGCGCTAATGGCCGTCGGTGTCGTGCTCGCCCTCCAGATGCTGGCCGTCACCACCGAGCCGCTTCGCTGGTTGCTGCACCTCGAGCCGCTGACGCGAACCGAGTGGCTGGTCGTCATCGTGGCCGGGCTGATCCCGGCGGTCGCGGGTCAGGTGTTCAAGGCCCTGCCGCAGGACTGAGAGGCATGTCATGGTGCGTCGACTGATCGTTCCAGCGTTGATACTGCTGATGGGCGGCGGCGCCCTCGCGACGCAGGCGGAGGTCGGCGGCGCGCTGCCGGCGTTCGAGGCAGGGCTCGCCGGATACGTGGAGATGCACCGACGCCTCGAAGGCCCGTTGCCGCCGCTCATGGTCACCGCCGACATGGACGAAGTGCACCGGCTGATGGATGCCCTTCGCCAGCGCATCCGCACCGAGCGGAAGAACCAGCGTCAGGGCTGGCTGCTGCCGCCGCCGATGGTGGCGCTGCTGCGCGCGCGAGTGCAGTCCTGTCTGACGAACGAGGAGATCGCGCGTACGATGGAGTCGATCGACGAGCACACGCCGCCGAACATGCCGCCCCTGCGTGTCAACCAGGCGCTGCCGGAGGACGCCCCCTTCGGAATGATTCCATCCGCGGCGCTGCGCACGCTGCCCCCTTTGCCGCCGGAGCTGCGGTACGTGGTGCTGTCCAAAGCCCTGGTTATATGGGACCATCACGCGGACCTCGTCGTGGACCTCGCGCCGGGTGTCTTCGACGCGAGAACCTACCGAAGACCGGCCAGCTGACACGCTAATGCCCAACGCCACGATTCTCGTAGTCGACGACGAGGAGCTGATCCGGTGGTCGCTCCGCGAGGGGTTGAAGGGAGAAGGCTACGAGATCCTCGAAGCCGGCAGCGGTACCGAGGCCCTGGAGCAGTTCAAACAGGGCGTGGATCTCGTGCTGCTCGACTACCGGCTGCCTGACACCGACGGCCTGACAGTGCTCCGCGAGCTGAAGAAGCTGGATCCCGAGGTCCTGGTGATTCTCCTCACCTCGTTCGTCAGCGTCGAGACTGCCGTCGAAGCGATGAAGCTCGGCGCCTTCCACTTCGCGAACAAGCCGTTCAATGTCGACGAGGTCTCGGCCACCGTGGCCAGGGCGCTGGAGACGACCCGCCTGCGGCGTGAAGTCAAGCAGCTGCGCGACAACGAGGCGCGGCCCTACACGCTGCGCGCCATCGTCGGCGAGTCGGAGACGATGGAAGCGCTGCGGCAGATGGTCGCCAAGGTGGCCGGCAGCCCCGCCTCGACGGTCCTGCTGACGGGCGAGAGCGGCACCGGCAAGGATCTGGTCGCGAAGACCATCCATTACAGCAGCGCGCGGGCCTCCCGGCCGTTCATGAACATCACCTGTTCGGCGCTCCCGGAGCAGTTGCTGGAGAGCGAGCTGTTCGGCCATGAGCGCGGCGCGTTCACCGATGCCCGCCTGCAGAAGCGCGGCCTGCTCGAGAGCGCGGACGGGGGCACGGTGTTTCTCGACGAGATCGGCGAAATGGTGCCGGCGCTGCAGGCGAAGCTGCTGCGCTTTCTCGAGGAGAAGAGCTTCAAGCGTGTCGGCGGGGCGGCCGACATCCGGGTCGATGTGCGGGTGGTCGCTGCCACGAACAGGAACCTCGAGGAGCAGGTCGCCAAAGGCGGCTTTCGGAGCGATCTGTATTACCGGCTCAATGTGCTGCCGATCCGCCTGCCGGCGCTTCGCGAGCACGCGGAGGACGTGCCCGCCCTCGTCGACTTCTTCATCGACGCCTTCAACCGGGAATTCAAGAAACGGATTGCCGGGGTCAGTCCGGCGGCGTATGCGCTTTTGAAGGGCTACGGCTGGCCGGGCAACGTGCGCGAGCTGCGCAATGTGGTCGAGCGGGCGATGCTGCTGGCCGAGGGGGCCCGCCTGGAAGTGCAGGATTTCGGCGCACTCAAGACGGGGCTGGGCAGCGGCGATCCATTCGAGCTGCCGGCGGCCGGCGTGGATCTCGACGATCTGGAGCGGAGCCTGGTGGTCCAGGCGCTCCGCCGGGCCGGCGGCAACCAGACCAGGGCCGCCGCGCTGCTCGGCCTGAACCGGGATCAGATTCGGTATCGGATCGAAAAGTTCGGACTCACCGCCACACCCTGAACAACTTCCAGGGAGAACCCGGACCCCCGGGCCCCCGGACCCCCGGACCCCCGGAACTTCAGGCGGCGCGCCCAGCCTTCCCGGCCGTGTGCGGATGCTCGCGCATCGTCACGACCGGGCACGGGGCCGAGCGGATCACCCTGTCGGTGACGCTCCCCATCACGAGCCGCGCCACGCCGCCGCGTCCGTGGGTCGCCATGACCACCAGATCGATCTTCGGCTCTTCCTGCAGCCGGTCGAGGATCTCGGTCGACGGTACGCCGAGGCGTGTGGTCATCACGCACGGAACCTGGTGTTTCTGCTCGGGCGTCAGCACGTTGCGCAGCCTCTCTTCGGCCTGGCGCTCCATGTCGAGGAAGTACTCGGCCGGCGGCGGGGCGTACATCTCCATGAAGGCGCCGGGAGCGAACGGGTTCTCGAGCACGTGCAGGACGTGCAGCGTCGCGCCAAGCCCAAGCGCCAGATCGAATGCGTAGCGGACGGCCTCCTCCGATCCCGCGCTGAAGTCCGTGGGGACGAGGATGTTCTTCACAGTCATCGTGGCCTCCTGTCCGATCCTGGTGCAACTCCTGCACCACGTGGAGAAAGGCCATTTTGCTGGCGAACCCGTGCATCCAGGTGCGAGGCCACGGGGAAAAACCCGCACCCGCAGTTATGATCTCGCATGCCCGATACGCGCCGCGGCAGCTCGTACGGACCGCCCGTAAACCGCCACCCGCGCTGGCTTCGGCTCGGCGCGCTCGTCCTGACGGCGCTCATCTTCTGGGCTGATTGCGTCACGCCGATGGGCATTGCGGTGCCGTCGCTCTACGTCGCGCCGGTCCTGTTGTTCATGCGGGGGGGCAAGTTCTGGGAACCGCTGCTGGTGGCGGCCGGGGCCACGCTCCTGATCGTCGTCGGCGTGTGGGTCACGCCGGCAGGGGGCAGCGTCGAAATCGGCACGATCAATCGGCCGCTGGAAACGCTCACCGTCTGGATCAGCGCCGCCGTCGTGGCGCACTATCGCCGCACCCTGGACCGCTGGGCCGAGCAGTATGCGGCCGACCGCTCGGCGCGCGAACAGTCGGTGCACCGGCTCGAAGAGATCCAGCAGGCGCTCGACCAGGCCGCCATCGTCGCGTCCACGGACCAGCGCGGGATCATCAATTACGTCAACGCCAAGTTCTGCGAGATCTCGAAGTACTCGCGCGACGAGCTGATCGGCCAGGATCACCGGATCATCAACTCCGGTTACCACTCGAAGGAGTTCATCCGCGGGCTGTGGCGGACGATCGCGAGCGGCCAGGTGTGGCGCGGGGAAATCCGCAACCGGGCCAAGGACGGGACGTTCTACTGGGTCGATACCACGATCGTGCCCTTCCTCAATGACGCGGGGAAGCCGCGGCAGTACCTCGCCATCCGCAGCGACATCACGCAGCGGAAAGAGGCCGAGGCAAAGCTCGTGGAGCAATCGGCGCTCGCGCATCTCGGCCAGCTCGCAGCGGTGGTCGCGCACGAGGTCCGGAACCCGCTGGCCGGTGTCCGCGGCACGCTCCAGGTGCTGCGTTCGCGCGCCGGTACCGATGCCGGGGATCGCGGGGTGATGGACGCCATGATCGCCCGCATCGACGTCCTCAACAGCAAGGTCGAAGACATCCTGCGCTTTGCGCGGCCGCGGTCGCCGGTGTTCGAAACCATGGAGCTGAAGGCGGTGCTCAAAGACGCCATCGGCAGCGCGCAGGCGGCCGCCGGTACCGGCTGCCCGGCGATCGTGCCGCCGGCCGGTACGGCGTACGTGCACGCCGACCGCGAGATGGTGCGCGACGTCCTCCTCAACCTGCTGCTGAATGCCTGCCAGTCGGGCTCGACCGCCGCCATCGAAATCGGCGTGATTGAGAAGGACGGCTTCTGCACGGTCGAGATCGCCGATCGGGGGACCGGCTTCGGCGGGCAGGATCCGGAACGGCTGTTCGAGGCGTTTCACACCACGAAGAAGAGCGGCACCGGCCTGGGCCTCGCGATCGTGCGGCGGCTGGTCTCGCTGCAGGGCGGGACCATTGCGCTAATGCCGCGGGAGGGGGGCGGGGCGATTGCGCGCGTCACCCTGCCGGCGGGGTCCACGGGCGCCTAGCTCCTTTGTTCCTCGCCGGTCCTGTTCTTGCTGTTCTGCCGGGCATCGAGCGTGTTCCGGAGCAATTCCAGTGATGCCCACTTCTGCCCACGGGGAATATCCCCCGACCCGCGCGGAAATTCCCCGCCGGGTGGTCGTCATCGACAATGAGCCGCTCGTCCGGTGGTCGCTGACCACGGGGCTGCGGCTGGCCGGGTTCGATGCGGACGCGGCTGCCGACGTGGCGGAAGCCCGGGCGCTCGTCCGGCAGTTGCCGCCTCCCGATGTCGTCCTGCTCGACGCCCGACTGTGGGACGCCGATCCCCGGCAGGTTCTGGAAGAGATCAGGGGCATCTCCCCGGAGTGCCGCTTCCTGATCCTCGCCGTGGCCGGCCACGAGATGATGGCGCCCCCCTGGGATAATGTGTCAGTGATACGGAAGCCGTTCGATCTGCTCGAGGTAGTCCGAGTCGTCGAGGCAGCCGCGCCGCGCGAGGCGCCCGTCGACCGCCTCGCCGTCTAGAAATGGAGGTCAGCATGAATGCCCGCCCGGCAATCCTGTGCCCGGTCGATTTCTCCGATGCCAGCCGCGCCGCTCTGCGCTATGCCCGGGTGATCACGGAGCACTTCGGCGGACGCCTCGTCGTTCTCGCCGTCGAGGATCCGCTGCTCACCGAGGCAGTCGACCTCGGCACCGGGGTGGTCTGGGACCCCGAAGACACCCGGCACGAGCTGGCGCGCTTCGCGGCGCGGGCGCTCGGCAGCAATCCGCTGAAGAGTGCCGAGGTCACGTACGAAGTGGCGGTCGGCAAGCCGGCGAAGCAGATCCTGCACGTGGCCCAGGAGAACGGCTGCGAGCTGATCGTGATGAGCACGCACGGCCTGACCGGGATGCGCAAGATGTTCTTCGGTTCGACGACCGAGCGGGTGCTGCGCGAAACGACCATCCCTGTACTCGCGATTTCCGCGACCGCCGACGACATCACATCGCTCCACGACGTCAGCCGCACCGTCGGAAGGATTCTGGTGCCGGTCGACCTGACCCCGGCCTCGATCCATCAGGTGCAGATCGCGCGCGCGCTCGCCGAGGCGCTGACCGTGCCGTTCATCGCGACGCACGTCGTGGAACCCGTGCGGAGCCCATTGGCGTCGAAGCTGCACCTGCCGGGCATCGAGCTCGAACGGCGGACGCGCGCGGAAGATGCGCTGGGCGAGCTGCTCGCCACCGTGCCGCGCCAGCTCCACTCCGAGGCGCTCGTCGCGTATGGCGACCCGGCGGAGGAGATCTCCAAGATCGCCCGCGACCGTCGGGCGGGCCTCATCCTGATCGGTCTCCACGGATCCCCCACGCTGGGCCCCCGGATGGGCTCGGTGACCTATCGGGTGCTCTGCCTGACGACCGCGATGGTGCTCGCGTTGCCGCCGAGCGCGGCGGTTGGCGAGCCGGGCGAGCGATCGGAGGCGCGCGGCTTCGTGCACAAGTAGGTTGCAGGTCAGGAGAGGCGCGCGGGCTTTGCCCCGTGAACCGGCATGCCGGCATCCGCAGACGTTCTCGGTGACCTGACGAGGATCGCGAACGACTGGCGCGCGCTCGCCGCCGCCTGGCACGTGCTCCTCGCAGCACTCCTCTTCGGCCTTGTCGCCGGCTGGCGGCCGTCGCGCTGGCGTGCGGGCCTGCTCCTGGCCGTTCCGCTGGTATCGGTCAGCGCGCTCGCATGGGCGAGCGGGAATCCGTTCAACGGGGCGGTGTTCCTGGCGCTCGCCATTGTGTTCGGTGGGATGGCGCTCCGGCTCCAGCCCGGCACGGTCCGCGTGAGCTCGCCGGTACGGCTGGCGCCAGGCGTGCTGCTCACGGCCTGCGCCTGGGTCTATCCGCACTTTCTTCAAGCGAGCTCGTGGACGCCCTACCTGCACTCGTCACCGCTCGGGCTCCTCCCCTGTCCAACGCTTCTGGCCGTCCTCGGCGTGTCGCTGATCGTCGGCCATCTGGACTCGAGGAGCTGGGGGATGGTGTTGTCGGCGGCTGCCGTCACGTACGGCCTGATCGGGACGTTCCGCCTCGGGGTCGCCTTCGACGTCACTCTCCTCGCTGGCGCCGCCTGGGCCGGACTTGCCGCGTTCATCCCACACAGGGCGGCGGCAACGCCGCGGTATCACCCGTCTATCTGATCATTCCGGCTGCGGCTTCAGCCGGGCTTTACCACACACGATGAATCGCACTACAGTGGGTTCCGCGTCGGCCTGTTCGAGCTGCTGACGCCGGAGACGCATGGCGACACAGTCCGCAGCCGCGTGGCGCAATCTCGTTTACGCCACGGTGTCGATGGCTCTCGGTTTCGCCGCGTGGGGCCTGATCAGCGCGTTCGCTCCCACGTTTCGGGTCCGGTTCAATCTCAGCGCGCAGTCCACCGCGTTTCTCGTAGCCGTGCCGGTCCTGCTCGGATCGCTGGCCCGCCTGCCGATCGGCATGCTCACCGACCGCTTCGGCGGTCGAGCGGTGTTCAGCCTGCTCTTTCTGTTCATCTCGGCGGCGGCCTGGCTCGTGCCGAGCGCCTCCAGCTACGATCGGCTGCTGGTCTACGGGTTCCTGCTCGGGATGGCCGGCGCCTCCTTCGCCGTGGGGGCGGGATTCGCCTCGCGATGGTTCCGGCCCGACATGCAGGGGACGGCGCTCGGCATCTACGGGCTCGGGAACATGGGGCACTCCGCGGCCGTATTTCTCGGCCCGGTAGTGGCGGCGGAGTACGGCCAGAAGAGCGTCTTCTACGCCGTCGCGGCGCTCTGCGCCGCCTGGGCCGTTCTGTTCTTCGCGCTCGCCCGGAACGCTCCGGTGACGGTTCGCCCGGCGTCGGTGTCGGCGATGTTCGCCGTCCTGGCACATGAGCGTCTCGCCTGGGCGCTGGCGGCGTTCTACTTTCTCACCTTCGGCGGTTTCGTCGCCTTCTCGGTGTACCTGCCCACACTGCTGCGCGACGAGTTCAACCTGACGATGGCCGACGCCGGATTGCGGACGGCCGGGTTCGTCGTGCTCGCCACACTGATGCGGCCGGTGGGCGGGGCCTTGTCCGACCGCATCGGCGGCGCGCGCGTGCTGTCGGGAGCGCTCGCGGGGGTCATCCCCTTCGCGCTGCTGCTGATGTGGCCCTCGATGCTGCCGTTCACGGTGGGTGCGCTGGGGTGCGCGGCGCTGCTCGGCGCGGGCAACGGCGCCGTGTTCAAGCTCGTGCCGCAGTTCTTTCCCAGCAGCGTCGCGACGGTGACGGGGCTCGTCGGGGCGATCGGCGGTCTGGGTGGATTCTTTCCGCCGCTGCTGCTCGGCTTCTTCCGCGACCGCATCGGCGCGGTCTGGCCGGGCTTCGGGCTGCTGGCGCTGGTGGCCCTGGGCCTGTGGGTGCTGAACGCGAGGGTGTTCCTCGCGCGGCAGCGAGCCGTCGAGCGTGGCGGGGCGACCCTGCTCTCGTCGCGGCAGTCGGAGCAGCTGCGCGCCGGCGCGTGGGCGACGATGGCGATGGCGCTGCTGATCGCCGCGATCGTCGTGGGCTCTCGTAATCTGCAGAACTTCGATCCCGCGCTGGTGATCTACACATTCGCGGTGATCGTGGCGACCTGGGGGATCGTCTACCATTACGCCATCTGGCTGAACAAGCCGCCGACCCGCCGGTTCTTCGAGCGCACCTTCGAGCTGATGCGGGCCGAAGGCCCGCTGCGAAGCGGCGGCGTCCTGGCTTCGACGTTTGCCACGCACCTGCTGGCCCAGACCTTCATCCGTAGACGGTCTCACCTCCGCTGGTGGATGCACCAGCTCCTGTTCTGGGGGTGCCTGCTGGCGGTCGCGATCACCTTCCCGCTGGTGTTCGGATGGATTCACTTCGGGTCGGCGCCCGACGATCAGATGAGGTACGTCACGTATGTCTTTGGGTTCCCGGTGGGCTCGTTCCGCATCCGGACGATCGTTTCGTGGCTCCTGTTCCATGGCCTCGACATCGCGGCCGTGATGGTGCTCGCCGGGATCGGGCTGGCGCTCTGGCGCCGGCTGCGCGACCGCGGTGCACTGGCGCTGCAGGATTTCGCGGCCGACTTCTTTCCACTCATCCTGCTGTTCGCCATCTCGATTACCGGGCTGGCGCTGACCGCGTCGGCAGTGTGGCTTGCGGGCGCGTTCTACGGTTTTCTGTCGATCCTGCATGCCATCACCGTGATCGGTGCGCTGCTGTATCTGCCGTTCGGGAAGTTCTTCCACATCTTCCAGCGCCCGGCGCAGCTCGGCGTGAAGTTGTACCAGCAGCACGGCGAGCGCGGCGAGGGGGCGGTGTGCCCGCGCTGCGGCGGCCGGTACGCCTCGCGCATCCAGATCGAAGACCTGCGGCGCGTGCTCCCCGAGCTTGGCTTCGATTACCGGATCGAGGGCCCGGCGGGCACGTGGCAGGGGCTCTGCCCGGCGTGCAAACGCACGTCGCTGGCGACGGCGCAATTGAGACTGAAGAGGCAGCCCTGAAGGGCTGCGCTACACGCATGAAACTTGGACTGGCGGGCAATCTCTGTGGCTAAGCTGCCTCTCGCGATCGAGGTCCTCGCCGACACCTACGGCCCGCATCCCAACTACGAGCCGCCGGGCGGATGGGAGGAGTCGACGCGCCGGCCTCCGGACCGTCTCGTGAAAACGCATTGTTCGTTTTGCGGCATGCAGTGCGGGATCCAGTTGAAGGTTCTCGACGAAAAGGTCGTGGGCTTCGAGCCCTGGGAGGAGTTTCCGTTCAATCGCGGGATGCTCTGCCCGAAGGGCGTGAAGCGGTACCTTCAGGGCGCGCATCCCGACCGGCTGCTGACATCGCTCGTGCGTACTGAAGCCGGCTTTGCCCCGATCGCGTACGGCGACGCCCTCGACCTGGCCGCGCGGCGGCTGACCGAGGTCAGCGACAAGTACGGGCCCGATGCGATCGCCGTCTACGGCGGCGCGTCGATGATCACCGAGAAGGCGTACGTGCTCGGCAAGTTCGCACGCGTGGCCCTCGGCACGAAGAACATCGACTACAACGGACGGCTCTGCATGGTGTCGGCCGGCACCGCGTACAAGCTGACGTTCGGGATCGACCGGGCCACGAATCCGTGGACCGATCTCGCCGCGGCCGACGTCGTGATGATCGCCGGATCGAACACCGCCGATTGCGCCCCGATCACCACCCATTACCTGTGGCAGTGCCGCGAGCGCGGGGGACGGCTGATCGTCATCGACCCGCGCATGACGCCGATTACCCGCAACGCGGACCTCTACCTTCCGGTACGTCCGGGCACGGATCTCGCGCTGTTTCTCGGGATGCTGCACGTCATCGTCCGCGACGGGCTCACGAAGCCGGCCTACATCGACGCGCATACCACGGGCTTCGAGGCCGTTCGTGCCTCCGTGCAGCCGTGGCCCCCCGAGCGCGCGTCGCAGGTCACCGGCGTCCCGGCGGCGAACATCGAGAAGGCGGCCCGCTGGATCGGCGAGACCGACCGCGCGATGGGCATCCACGCGCGGGGGATCGAGCACCACTCCAAGGGGGTCGAGAACTGCCTGTCGATGCTGAACCTCTACCTGGCGACCGGCAACTTCGGCCGCCAGGGCGCCGGCTGCATGATGATCACCGGCCAGGGCAACGGCCAGGGGGGCCGTGAGCACGGGCAGAAGTGCGACCAGCTGCCCGGCATGCGCTCGATCGCGGATCCCGAGCATCGTAAGTACGTGGCAGGCGTCTGGGGGGTCGAGCCCGAAAGCCTGCCGGGGCCCGGCCTGACCGCCCCCGAGATCATGGAAGCCATCCACCGCGGAGAGATCAAGGCGCTGTTCTCGATGTGCTTCAACCCGCTGGTGTCGCTGCCCGACGCCAACTTCACCCGGCAGGCGCTGTCGAAGCTCGAGTTCTTCGGCGTCATCGATTTCTTCCTCTCCGAAACCGCGCACCACGCCGACCTGGTGTTCGCCGGCAGCATGCACGAGGAGGACGAAGGGGTGATCTGCAGCGCCGAGGGACGCGTGCAGAAGATCAACAAGGCGGTCGATCCCGCGGGTGATTCCAGGTCGGACGCGCTGATCATCTGCGACCTCGCGAAGCGGCTCGGCAAAGGACAATACTTCAGCTATCCCTCGACCCGCGAGATCTTCGACGAGCTGCGGCTCGCCTCGAAAGGGGGCATCGCCGACTACTACGGCATCACCTGGGAACGCATCGACGACGAGCTCGGCGTCTTCTGGCCGTGCCCTGAGATCGGCCATCCCGGCACGGTCCGGCTGTTCGAAGACGGCCGCTTCTACCACGCCGACGGCAAGGCCCACATGCAGGTGACCGAATGGCGGGAGTCGGGCGACAGGCGCGATGCCGATTTCCCGCTGTTCCTCACGACCGGCCGGGTCGTGAGCCACTATCTGTCGGGCACGCAGACGCGCCGCATCGGTCCGCTCGTCGAGCAGTATCCCGAACCGAAGATCGAGCTGCATCCCGCGCTCGCGGCCAGGCACGGCATCGTCACAGGTGACTGGGTTCGAATCACGACCCGGCGCGCGGAGGTCGTGATCGAGGCGAGCGTCGTCCGCACGATCCGTCCCGACACCGTCTTCATCCCGTACCACTGGCCCGGGCGCCGCTCGGCGAACCTGCTCACGCACCGCACGCTCGATCCACGCAGCAAGATCCCGGAGTACAAGGTGTCCGCGTGCCGGATCGAGAAGACCACACGGCCGGCCGATCTCGACGCGCAGCGCATCGAAGAGACGGGCTGGCTGCCCGGGGTGAAACCAGAGACGAGGCAGGGCGCCTGATGCACGGATACGAGTTCTTCGTCGATCCCTCACGGTGCATCGGCTGCCGGGCGTGCGTGGCCGCCTGCGCCGAATGCGATACGCACCGCGGCGCCTCGATGATCCACGTGGATTACATCGACCGCCCGAACACGATCGCCACGACGCCGATGGTCTGCATGCACTGCGTCGAGCCGACCTGTGCGCTGGTGTGCCCGGCCGATGCGATCAAGCAGGGGGAGGACGGCGTCGTCCGCAGCGCCCTGAAGCCGCGCTGCGTCGCCTGCAACAACTGCGTGCTCGCGTGCCCGTTCGGCGTTCCGACGGTTCACGTCGGCCCCGACCTGATGATGAAGTGCGACATGTGCTACGACCGCACGTCGGTGGGGCTGCGCCCGATGTGCGCCACCGTGTGCCCGAGCCAGGCGCTGACCTACGGCCCGCCCGACGTGATCGCGCGGCAGCGTGCGTCCCAGGCGTCCCGCGACTTCCGCTTCGGCAACCAGCACGTACAGACGAAGGTCTTCATGATGATGCCGGCGTCGGCGCCGGTCGTGGCCGTGGACGTCGAAGACTATATGGAGAGGGGATCCAATGACTCCGAAGGATGGATCGTCGACGACGCCAGCCTGGGCTGAGGAGTTCTCGGTCCACGCCGGCGAGGACGCCTACGTCCAGCGGCGCCAGTTCACGAAGTTCCTCGTGCTGACCAGCTTCGGGATGGTTGCGGGCAACGGCTGGATCTGGCTCAAGGCGATCACCGCGGAAGAGCGGACGGGGTGGCCCGAGGCCGTCGTCGCGCGTGCCTCGGAGATCCAGCCTGGCACCGTCCGGTTCTTCTCCTATCCGTCGCAGACCGACCCGTGCATCCTCGTGCGCCGGACGAACGGCGAGTTCGCGGCCTTCAGCCAGAAGTGCACGCACCTGTCGTGCGCCGTCTACTACTCCGCGGAGCTCGACCGCCTCGAGTGCCCCTGCCACGAGGGCTATTTCTCCGCATCGAACGGGCGCGTGCTCCAGGGGCCGCCGCCGCGTCCGTTGCCGCAGGTCGTGCTGGAACAGCGCGGCGACGAGCTGGTCGCCGTGGGGCTCACGCTGCACGGCGACACCTAGCCCGACCTCGAAGTCGAGCGGAGACGATGGATGAATAAGCTCTCGAACCCTGCGCGCCGCCGCCGTCGCGTCGCGATCGACGCGGCGATGGTCATGGTCATTCTGGTGCTGATGGTGCAGATGTGGCTGCTGACCGCGACGCTCGAGTCGTACCTTGCCGGCCATCGCGGCGTCGCGCTCCCGGCGCTGCTGTCGTCGCTGGCGCTCTTTGGCGTGTGCGCGTTTCTCTACCGGCTGGTGCTGCGCATCGATCGCATGAGGGAGCGCGTGCAGGAGCCCGAAGGCCCCGCCCCGGGCCCGTGGCGGATCGGCTGATCAATGGCCAGGCGCCAGCCGGCGACCGGCGTGGGCTTTGACGACACCGGCGTAGCGGAAGCGCATGGCTTGCCGAAAGGGCTGGAATCCTCGAACCTCCGTCATCCCGGCACGGTGACGGGACCGGGCGCCGTCGGGCGAAGCCGCCGCCGAAAGAGCGGCCGGGCGGCCAGCCGCATGGCGCGCCGCCAGAGCTCGTAGGCGTAGAAGCTGGCGTTCCGCGGCGCCAGCATCGCCGCATCGTCGGGGTTCACGACCAGACTGACTTCGATGTTTGGTGCGAGGCCGATCGGGATCCGGTGCCGCCGGCAGGCATCGTAGACCGCGCCCATCACCACGCGCATGTCGTCGAAGTCGGGCGGCAGCCAGTCGGCCATGTCGGACCCGATCGTCGGGCGGAAGATGCAGACCGTCGGGAAGGCCCCCGCGCTCGCGATCCGTTCGATCCCTTCGATCGTGTTCGCGATCGGCTCGATGCCGGCGATCAGCTCGCCGGAGACGGCGCCGCGCGGCAGCCGCGCCGCACAGTACTCCATCGCGACGAAGAACAGCTCCTGGCCGAGCGTGCGCGCCTTGCCCGGGCAGATGCGCGCAAACCAGTCGGGGTCGAGCAGCTCGACGCAGAACGAGAAATGGTCCACGCCAAGCGCGATGAGGCGGTCGTAGCGCGAGAGCCGCCGCTCCGGCGTGAGCTGTACGCCGACCAGCATGCCGACGTCCTTCTTGATCGCCCGCACGAACGGCTCGACGAACTCCAGCGCGTGACCGCCCTGGAATCCACCGTTGAGGTGCACGAATGTCGCGCCCGACTGCTCCTTCGCGGCCCGGCACGTCTCGACGACATCGTCGATGCTCTTCGTCGCGTGGTCCTGGCCACCGAGGTTCTGCCCGGTCGTGCAGAACCGGCAGTTCAGCCCGTTGCTCCAGAACCCGCAGACCGGATTGACGTAGATGCCGAGATACGTCCCCTGCAGCACGCCGATTCGCGACATCGAAGTGCCCTGCGACGTTTCCCACCCGTACCAGACCGGCTCCGCCGGGACCCGGATCGGATACCGCGCGAAGCCGCGCTCGTCGCGAATTTCAAAGCCGCCCACGCGACCGGCCAGCACGTACGGTGACGCCTGCGCGAACGGCTCCGCCACGGGCACGTTCATCCAGATCGCCGGCTTCAGCCACGATCCCGTGGGGATCACGACCTCCAGCCCCGAGCCGAGGCCGGCACGCGTGCGGCGGACCCCGCGGGCCCCCTCGAGCACCACGTCGTCGGGCACCCGCAGACCGCGGCAGAACAGGTCGATCTCGAGCTCGCACGCGTTCAGGGACATCGCTTCGCTTTCTGTCGGGAGCCGGGAGCTAGCTGGGGGCTGGGAGCTAGGAGCTCCCGGCTCCTGACTACTTCACCACCAGCGTCCCCTTCATGCCCGCCTGGTAGTGCCCCGCGAACGTGCAGATGAAGGGGTACTTCCCGGGCTTTGCGGGAACGATGAAAGTGACCTGTACGGATTCTCCCGGTCCGGCGAACGGAGTCTTCGCGATCACGGCATCCCTCATGCCCGGGGGAATGAAGTCGGTGCCGCGGTGCGGCGCCCCTTCCTTCAAGAGCCGAAGGATGTCGGTACCGATCTTCAGCACGACGACGTTGTGCGCCATGGCGACCTTCGGGATCGTGCCCTTCGACCCGAGGCGGATCCTGAGGGTCTCACCGCGCCTGGCGGTGATCGTCGTGACGCTGTACTTCATGTCGTCTGTGCCGATGATGTCCACGACGCGGATCGGGTCTGCAGTGGCCCTGGCCGGGAGGGACGCCTTGACCACCGGAGCGGTCGCCTTGCGGACCTGCGCCGCGACGGTCGGCGCGAGGGAAGCAGACGCAACCAGGAACGAGAACAGCACCGCAAACAGCCGCATGACTACTCCTTGGAAAGAAGACCTGCCACTAGCTTCCCGCGTCGGGTCACGCCCGCCTATGACGGCGGTCATATGCGTGAAAAACCGATAAACTGGGCGGAATGTCAGAGAATCTCGAGCAGCTCGATGCGCTGCTGGCGGCCACGCCGGTGTTCAAGAAGCTCTCGCCGCAGGACCGCCGCACGGTGGCGGAGCACGCCACGCTGAAGCGATATGAAAAGGGGCAGACGATCTTCGAGCAAGCGACTCCCTCCGACGCCTTCTATACGATCGCGTCAGGACGGGTGAAGATCTTCAAGATGCTCCCGACCGGGAAAGACATGATCCTGGAAGTCTTCGGCAAGGGAGATCCGCTCGGTGCGGTGGCGGCGTACGACGGCCGGCCGTTCCCTGCGAGTGCCGTCGCGCTCGAAGACACCGTGTGCGTCGTGATTCCACGGCCGGTGTTTTTCCGGCTGCTCGAGGAACAGCCGTCGCTGGTCCGCGGGTTGATGCTGGGCCTCACCGTCAGGCTCGTCGAGCTGACCAACCGGCTGGCCGAATTGAGCGGGAGCCGCATCGAGCCGCGCTTCGCACGGCTCTTCCTCAAGCTCGCCACCGAGATGGGCCGGCCGGAGCGTGGAGGAACCTACATTCCGCTGGCGCTGTCACGTCAGGAACTTGCCGACATGACGGGAACCACGATCGAAACGGCCATCCGGATCATGAGCCGCTGGGGCAAGGAGGAGATCGTTCGCACCGAGAAGGACGGCTTCGTCCTCCTCGACCGCCGGACCGTCGAGGAAACCGCGGAGGAGATCGGCAGTCGGACTTAGGCGTTCAATCGCTAATCCCTAATCCCTAATCCCTAATCCCTAATCCCTAATCCCTAATCCCTAATCCCTAATCCCTAATCCCTAATCCCTAATCAATCCCTAATCGCTCATCGAGACGAACGCGGAGCTGAAGCTCCGCGCTACGGCGGCGTGATTACGTCAGCGCTTCCTCGACGAGCGCGGCCAGACGCATGCCAATCGAAATGCACGACGTCAGCCCGGGCGAATCGATGCCGGCGGCGTGGATCAAGCCCGGTTGTTTCCGATCGTGGCCGATCAGGAAATCGGCGAAGCTCTCGGTCGCCGGATGCAGCTTGGGCCGGATCCCTGAGCCTCCGAGCACGAGATCATCGGGCGTCAAGCCAGGCATCATCTCGCGCGCGGGCTCGAGAAAGGCGTCGAGCGGCAGCCGGTGCCCCTCGTAATCGTTCTTGTCCTCCTGAAAGCGCGCGGTCGGTCCGACGAGGACGCTGCCGCCGGTCGTCTTCGTGAGGTGCACGCCAAGACCGTGTCCCGAGGCCTCGGGCAGCGGATACACCAGGCCGTTCAGCCACGATCGTCTGGCCGGGCGTAGCTCTGCGTACTCGCCGCGGCACGCGTAGATCGTGAACGTCTCCCCGCCGAGCATCGCGGACACGTCGTCGGCGTGGAGTCCGGCGGCATTCACGACCAGGCGCGCGGTGATCGTCTCGCGTCCCGTGTGCAGTTCGAACATTCCGTCCTGGCGCGCTCCGTTGAGCGCCGGCGTTCCGCGCAGGAACACGGCGTCGCGTTCCTCCGCAAGCCGGAGCAGCACGCGGAGAAGGGCATCTGCGTCCACGCATCCCGAGCCTGGTGACCATAGGGCTGCGGCCGCCTCGACGTGCGGTTCCCGCGCCCGTACGAACCCTCGATCGACGAGCTCGAGGCCGACTGCGCCATTGGCCTCTCCGTTCGCCTTCAGGACCTCCAGCGCGCCGATCTGCCCGTCGCTCGATGCGACCACGAGCTTGCCGCATCGGACGTGCGGCACACCGTGCGCGGCGCAGAAGTCGTAGAGCCGGCGGGCGCCGTCCACGCAGAGCACCGACTTGAGCGAGCCGGGCGGGTGATAGAGCCCGGCATGAATGACACCGCTGTTGTGCGTGCTGGTCTCCATCCCCGGCCGGGGATGGCGTTCGAGGAGGCAGACGGACCGGCCCGCCGCCGCAATGTGCGCGGCAGCAGAAAGGCCGGTCACGCCGGCGCCGATGATGACGACGTCGAGGTCGATGGTGCGAAGGCCGAGTTCAGCAGGCGCCCGGGCGCAGGCGCCGGCCGATTATCGCACGGCGAGCATCTGCCAGCCGGTGACCTTCAGTGGCATCAACGCCCCGCCGCTCCGCATGGTGCTGCCGGTCATCAACCACACGGACAGACTGCCGTTCGTGTGCTGCCACAGCAGGTCGGGCCAGCGGTCGCCGTTGATGTCGCGCACACCGCGGATCTGCCAGCCCGTATCCGCCACCGCGTCGGGCGTCATCGCTCGACCGTCGATCAGCGTCGAGCCCTGCATGATCCAGACGGAGAGCCGTCCGTCCGCGCGGTTGTGCCAGACCAGATCGGAATGTCCATCCAGGTTGAAGTCTCCGGCCCCGACGACGGTCCAGTTCAAGTCGGGCACCTTGTCAGGCGTCAGCAAGTGGCCTTCGAGCATGTGGGTGCCCCGCATGGTCCATACCGACAGCAGCCCCTGCGTGCGGTGCCGCCACACGAAGTCCGGCCAGCCGTCGCGGTTCATGTCGGCGACCGCCACGATCCGCCAATCGAGATCCCCGATGAGCGCCGGCGTCACGAGCTCTCCGCTCAGCATGCGGCCGCCATCCATGAACCACACCGCCAGTGTCCCGTCGTCGTGCTGCCACGCGAGATCCGACCGGCCGTCGCGATTGAAGTCGGCGCTGCCGGCCATGTGCCATCCCGCGGGGACGCTGCCGGGGCCGAGCGAGCCGCCGCCGACTTGCCGATTGCCGGACATGTTCCAGATCGCCAGCTCGTTCGTGTCGGCGTGCTGGAAGAAGATGTTGTAGGAGGGCCCGAGGATGGTCGGCGCGGCGGGCGGCAGGTACACTTCGTCGCTCGGCAGGCTGCGCAACCCGTCCTCGGTGTATGCCAGCACGACGAAGAAATGCGTGTATGCGGGATGCAGCGAATCGGGGAGCGGCCATTCACTGACGGCGCCGACGTCAACGGTCGTCGTGTACCGGCCGGACTCCCTGCCGTACATCACGACGTAACCCGCGACCGCGCTGTCCGGAACCGGATCCCAGACCAGCCTTGCGGTCTGCGCCTGCACGTGTGTGGCGATCCCGAGGAACAGGATCGCGAGCAACCCCGATACGCACCATCGCCGCATCTACTTCCTCCTGCGAGGGACTCGGGATCGCCCGTTGTGCAACGGGCGTGCCCGGCGTGTCGTCCCGTCAGGAGGAAGAATTTCGCGGCGCGGGCTCCTTCGAAACCCGCGTCAAGTGCGCAGAATCACAGGAGATGCGGGACCTCCGCATTGACAGAATTGCACCGCGTCCGACAGTTCTGTGTCCCGCGCGGTGCGTTACGCGCGGAGATCCCGTATGCCCAAAA
>DATFFM010000195.1:0-10901 GCA_035250005.1 Vicinamibacterales bacterium
CGCAGACGCTTCGGCCCGGCGCCCACAGCGTCGTCATGCACTACAGCATGGTGCTGCTGCCCGAGAAGCCGATGCAGCCGCGGCTGTTCGACGAGCGCGTCGGCTACTTCTCCACCGCCAAGATCGACTACAGCCTCGACGAGCACCGCGCTCCGCGCCTGCGGTACATCACACGCTGGCGCCTGGAGAAGAAAGACCCGAACGCGGCCCTCTCGGAGCCGGTCAAGCCGATCACCTACTACATCGATCCGGCGACGCCGAAGAAGTGGATCCCGTATCTGAAGGCGGGCGTGGAAAGCTGGCAGCCGGCATTCGAAGCAGCCGGATTCAAGAACGCGGTCATCGCGAAGGATGCGCCAACCGCGCAGGAGGATCCGGACTGGAGCCCGGAGGACGCCCGCTACTCGGTGATCCGGTGGCTGCCGTCGACGACCGAGAACGCGTCGGGCCCCCACATCCACGATCCGCGCAGCGGAGAGATTCTCGAGACCGACATCCAGTTCTACCACAACGTCATGAACCTCGCGCGCAACTGGTACTTCGTCCAGGTCGGCGCGCTCGATCCGCGCGCGCAGAAGCTGCCGCTGCCCGACGATCTGATGGGCAAGCTGGTGCAGTACGTGGCGGCGCACGAAGTCGGCCACACGCTCGGCTTCCAGCACAACATGAAGGCGAGCTCGATGTACTCGCTCGCGCAGGTACGGGATCCGAAGTGGGTGAAAGAGAACGGCCACACGCCGACCCTCATGGACTACTCGCGCTTCAATTACGTCGCGCAGCCCGAGGATCGGATCGCGGTCGACGACCTGATCCCCAAGATCGGACCGTACGACAAGTGGGCGACCATGTGGGGGTACAAGCCGATTGCCGGCGCGGCCTCACCCGAAGCGGAGAAAAAGACGCTGGACGAGTGGGCCAGGCAGCAGGACAAGTCCCCCTGGCTGCGGTTCTCCACCGAAGGGTCCGCAGGCACCGATCCCGGCGAGCTGACCGAGGCGGTCGGTGACGAGGACGCCGTCGCGGCGACCACCCTCGGGATGAAGAACCTCGAGCGGGTCTCGAACATGCTGATGACGGCGACGACCACCCGCCCGGGCGAGCCCTTCAACGACCTCGAGGAGGTCTACGGGCGCCTGCTCGGACAGTGGGCGCTCGAGATGAACCACGTCGCCGCCATCGTCGGCGGCTACAACTCGCAGCAGAAGCACATCGGGCAGAACGGCGTCCGCTTTCAGCTGATTCCGCGGGCGAAGCAGGAAGGCGCGGTCAAGTTTCTCGTCGAGAACGCCTTCAAGGCGCCGAAGTGGGCGCTCAACCCCGAGATCCTCCGTCGCATCGAGCCGGTCGGCGTGCTCGACCGGATCGAGGCGAGCCAGGCCCGCGTGCTCAATTCCCTGCTGAGCAGCCCGCGCGTCCTGCGGCTGGTTGAGCAGCAGGCGATCGATGGTGCCGCGGCGTATGCCCCGCTCGACTTCCTCGCGGATATCCGCAAGGGGGTGTTCAGCGAGATCCACGGGGGCTCGACCGTGCCGATCGACGCGCATCGCCGCAACCTGCAGCGAGCCTACGTCGAAACGCTCAGCAATCGCGTCAACGGCGCGCAGGCGCAGTCTGACGATGTGCGGGCGTTCTTCCGCGGAGAATTGAAAGCGCTGGACGGCGAGCTGTCATCGATGCCTTCCACCAGCGACCGGGCGACCAAGCTGCACGTGGACGACCTCCGGCAGCAGATCGCTCGAGCGCTCGATCCGACCGTTCAGGGGGCGGCCGCGGCACGGACCACGACGGAGTTCGACGAGCCATCGATCTTCGACGTCACGTCGGCCGGCGATTTCTGCTGGGTGGACTACGTGGTGCTTCCGAAGAAACGCTGAATTCTGAACGCCGAACGCTGAAAGGGCCGGCTCGCACTCGCGGGCCGGCCCTCTTTTTTGTTGGCAGCCCTGAAGGGTTTGTTGGCAGCCCTGAAGGGCTGCGCTACACCGTTACCGCAATTAGACCGTCACCGCAGTTACAGCGTTACCGCAGCGTAAACGTCAACTCGATATTGACGATCACCGGCACCGGCTTGCCCAGGCGGGTGCCGGGACGGAAGCGCCAGCGCTTGACTGCTTCGACTGCCTTCTGATCCAGGCCGAAGCGGTCATCCAGCGAGCGGACGATCTGCACCTGCCCGACGGTCCCGTCGGGCATCACGATCGCCGTCACTTCGACGACTCCCTGGACCTTTGCCCGCATCGCCTCGGATGTGTACTGCGGCTTCTCTTCGTGCAGGACCGCCGGCGAGATCACGCCGTTCCCCGGCATGTAGGCGCCGCCGCCGGTGCCGCCGCCATACCCGTCGCCGAGCCCGGATCCCTGGCCGGGGCCAATGCCGGTGCCCTGCCCCGACCCGGCGCCACCGCCGGTGCCAGCCCCCTGCGACAGAACGGCCGGCGTGGGGAGATTCGAGACCATGCCGGGCAGTTCGACGACGCCGGTCGCGGTCTTCTGCGCCGGGATGACGATCTGCGCGGGCGGCGCTTCTTGTTTCGCGATTTCCATTTTTGGTGGCTTCGCGACCGGAACCGTGACCTTCTCGGCCCCCTTCAGCTCCGCTTTGCGCGGGGGTTCCGGCATCTTGTTCCCGCCGCCGCCGCCGCCACCACCGGGCCCGGGCCGATCCAGCCACACGATCTCGCTCGGAAGATCGTCGCGGGCGGGAGAAAGCACCGACGGGGGGTTGGCGAGCACATACAGGGCAAGCAGCAGAAATCCCCCGTGAACGAGGAGCGACATCAGCGTCGCGTTGCCGGCACGCTTTGCGTCGAGCTTGCGCTCGTCGACCTCACCCGCAAGGAAGCGCGCGTTCGGGCTGGCGCCGGCGTGGAGATCCTGGCTCATCGTCTCGAATTGTCTCAGGGAACTGCTTTCATTCTGGACGTTTCCGCCGCCATCCGCAAGGGTGCAATAAGGATGCCTCAGCTGTGGCCTGGATCCGGAAAAAAAAGTATCGTGGGACGTCACCAAGTTTGGACGCTTGCGGTCGAAGAATGGACGTCAGGAGCTGGTGCAGGTGGCAACTTTCGACGTGGTGGTCGCGGGCGGGGGGCCGGCGGGGGCCCGGGCGGCCTGCCAACTGGCGGCGGGCGGCGCTACGGTTGCGCTGGTTGACGGCAGTCATCCCCGGGAAAAGCCCTGCGGAGGGGGCGTCACCGGTCGAGCGCTGAGCCTGCTGGGCTTCCCGGTCCAGCGGGTCGAGCAGGGCATGCCGATCGCGTCCGCCAGTTTCACCTACCGCGACAAGACCGTGGCGATGCCGCTGGCGGACCAATCCGGAGGTCTGCGTCTGGCGGTCGTGCCGCGCCGCACGTTCGACGCCCGCCTCGTCGAATGCGCCGAGCAGGCTGGCGTCACGCTCCTCCGGGCCCGTGTCACCGGCGTCACGCGATCGGCCCGCCGCTGGCGCGTGATGACCCGCGACGGCGAGCTCGAGGGGGCGTGGCTGATCGGCGCCGATGGCCCCGGCAGTCTCGTCCGGCGCCGGGTGGCGGCCCCTTTCGCGCGCGCGGACCTGTCGATCGCGGCCGGCTATTACGTCCATGGCGCGACGTCGCAACAGATCGACATCGCCTTCGAAGAGGATCCGCCCGGCTATCTCTGGTCGTTTCCCCGGCCCGATCATCTTGCCGTCGGCGCCTGCGCGCAGGCCGACGAGTCGACGACCACGGACCTGCTGTTGGTGGCGCAGCAGTGGATCGATCGCCACGTCACCGGTGGCACGCGTGAGCGCTACAGCTGGCCGATCCCGTCGCTGCGAGCCGAGACGCTGCAGCGCGAGCGGCCGTCCGGCGACGGGTGGATGCTTGCCGGCGACGCGGCGGGCCTGGTCGATCCGATCACGCGGGAGGGAATCTTCTTCGCGTTGCTGTCGGCCGAGCACGCCGCGGCGAGCATCCTGGAGGGAGCGGATCCCGCCGGCTCGTACGCGGAGCGGCTCCGCGACACGATCTACTCCGAGCTGATTCTCGCGGCGCGGCTGAAGGCGCGGTTCTTTCAGCCGCGGTTCATGGGGCTGCTGATTTCGGCGTTGCAGCGCAGCAGCCGCATCCGCGCCATCATGTCGGACCTCGTGGCCGGCGAGCAGCCGTACGCCTCGTTGCGCCGCCGCCTCGTCAGAACCGTAGAACTGCGCCTGATGCTCGAGCTGTTCGGGATCGCGTCGGCCTCATAGGCACGTCGGACGTGACACTACGGAATGTAGTAACCGTCGCGCGCGCGGACGGAGAGCCCCGGCTTCTTCACGCGCACCGCAATCGACCGCCACTCGTTGCTGCCGCTCACCGGCGGACGCGACGGCGAGTAGCCGATCAGATACTGCTCGCGGAGCTGGGCGGCGATGGTCGTGAGCGTCTGGTCGAGGCCCTGCCGCTCGCGCGCGTGAAAGGATCGGCCGCCGGTCAGCGTAGCCAGCTCCGCAAACAGGGGCGGACGGACCTTCCCGAGCGCAACCGGATAGACCATCACGTTCGAGCGGCGCGCGCGGGCGATGGCGTCGGCCGCCGACGCCTCGCTGTAGCGATCGTCGCCGTCCGACAGGATCACCAGCGCCCGCCGGCCGCGGGAGCCGTCGACGGTCTCGATCGCGGCGATGATCGCGTCGTGCAGCGCGGTCGTGCCCCAGGCGCTCAGCGCGCCGACCGCCGCGAGCTGCTCCGGCCGCGAGGTCCGGGCGTGGGCCAGCACCGTTACCTGGCTGCCGATGGCGATCACCACGGCTTCGTCGGCCGGCCGGAGCGCGCTCAGAAACGCCCGCGCCGCCGACTTGACCGTGGCGAGCGGCGGCCCCGCCATGCTGAAGCTGCGATCCAGCGCCAGTGCCGCGGTGAGCGGAAAATCGCCGGCCGTGAAGGCGGCGATCTTCTGCGGCTTGCCGTCCTCGAGGATCTCGAAGTCTTCGGCCGTCAGGCCCCGGACCGGCTGGCCAGCACTATCTACGACGCTGGCATACACCTCGACCAGGCTGACCGATGATGTGAACTGCGCAGCCGCACGGCCTCCCACCGCCTGGAGAGGGAAGCCGCCCGGCCAGACCAGCGCCGCCGCAACCGCGACGCCGACCACACGCAGATGCCGCAGGGTGATAGAATCCGAGCTGTTTCCGCCCACCCAAGGAGCAAACATGTACGGCATCGGGATCCCCGAGCTCATCATCATTCTCGTCATCATTCTGCTGCTCTTCGGAGCAAGCCGGCTGCCGGAAATCGGCCGCGGCCTCGGTAAGGGCATCAAGAACTTCAAGGAGTCGACGAAGGATCCGAAGGAAGAAGAAACGCTGAAGGATGAACGCTGAACTCTGAAGGGCCTTTCAGCCTTCCGAGTTCAGCGTTCAGCGTTTCCTCCCCGCCCTTTCCTTCCTTCCCGGCCGCTGTTTTCTCTTCCCCCCACCTTTGGCACGGCGCAGATGCTCTTCACGCTTGGGCTGCATCCGGCTCCGCCCCGGCCCGCGGTGCTGCTCCGATTCACGCACCCGCTCGAGGATCTCCGAGAGCCCGAGATCCACCTGGCGGCGCTCCATGTCCACCTTGATCACCTGCACGGTCACGCGGTCGCCGAGGCGGTAGACCTTGCCGGTGTTCTCCCCTTTGAGCAGGTGCGACTTCTCCACGAACCGGTAGTAGTCGTCGGCCATCGTGGAGACGTGGACCATGCCTTCGACGAAATGTTCGATCAGCTCGATGTACAGGCCGAAGGCGCTCACCCCGGTGACATAGCCCTCGAACTCGTCGCCGACCTTGTCGGCCATGAAACGCACTTTCTTCCACTGCACCAGCTCGCGCTCGGCGTCATCGGCCCGCCGCTCGCGCTCGGACGTGTGGCGCGCGATCTCCGGCATGTCTTCGATGAGCTGCTCAATGCGCGCCTGGTCCATCAGCCGGTGACGCGACTCGCGCAGCGTGCGATGGACGACGAGATCCGGGTAGCGGCGGATCGGCGAGGTGAAGTGCGTGTAGCTCTCCGCCGCGAGCCCGAAGTGACCGAGGTTGTCGGGGTCGTAGCGCGCCTTCTGCATCGTCCGCAGCATCAGAAACGCGATCGGCTTTTCCTCCGGCGTGCCGCGCATCCGTTCGACCAGCTTCTGGAAGTGTCTCGGCGACACGCCCTCGGGCGTGCCGGCGAGGCTGTAGCCGAGCGTGCCGACGAACTCCTCGAACTCGGCGACCTTCAGCGGATCCGGCTCCTCGTGGATGCGGTACAGGGTCGGGACGTCGTGATCGCTGAGATGCTGGGCGACGGTCTCGTTCGCCACCAGCATGAACTCTTCGATCAGCCGGTGTGCGATATTCCGCTCGAGCGCGATGATCGCCTCGACCATGCCCTCGTCATCGAGCACGAGCTCGGGCTCCTTCAGGTCGAAGTCGATGGAGCCGCGGCGGCGCCGCCGCGCGTTGAGCACGTCGAAGAGCTCGCGCATCGATTCGAAGAGCGGGAGGAGGCCGGCGTACTTCGCCGTGATCTCGGGGTCCCGCTCGGTGAGGATGGCGTTGACGTCCGTATACGTCATCCGCTCGTTGCTGTTGATCACGCCGTCGTGCAGCTCGTAGCGCACGACCGTGCCCTTGGCGTCGATCTCCATCAGACACGACTGCACCAGCCGGTCCACGTGCGGATTGAGGCTGCAGAGGCCGGTGGACAGCTCCGACGGAAACATGTGGACGGCCCGCTCCGGGAAGTACACCGACGTGGCCCGCTCGAAGGCTTCCTCGTCGAGAGCGCTCCCCTCCCGGACGTAGTGGGCGACGTCTGCGATGTGCACGCCCAGCCAGTAGCGGCCGTTGGGCAGCCGCTCCAGCGTAATCGCGTCGTCGAAGTCGCGCGCGTGTTCGCCGTCGATCGTGACCGTGGTCAGCGGACGGAAGTCGGTGCGCCCCTTCAGATCCTTCTCGCGCACATCGGTGCCGAGCTTCGCCGCTTCAGCCACCGCCTCGGCGCCGTGCTCGTCGACGATGCCGTACTTGCGGATGATGATCTCGGTATCGACGCCCGGCTCGTCGATGTCGCCGAGGACTTCGGTGACGCGCCCGAGCGGACCGCGCGTCGGCGTGGGCCACCGGGTGATCTCGACCAGGACCATGTCACCCGGTTCCGCATCCGCTTCGTCGCCGCCCGGGATGTGGACGTCCATGATCAGCCGGCGGTCGAAGGGCACGACGAATCCCACGCCGGAGCCGTCCACGTCGAACCTGCCGACGATGGTCGAGGATGCGCGCTCGAGGATCCTGACGATTCGGCCTTCCGCGCGGCCGTCGCTGCCGATCCGCTCGACCCGGGCGACCACCCGGTCCCCATGCATCGCCTGATTCAGATTGCTGCCGGAGATGTAGAGGTCTCCCTTCCAGACGGGGCCCGCTTCCCTTTCGTCCTTCTCCTTACGCGCCACCGGCCTGCCGCTGGCGGCATGCGACGGCTTCTCGCTGCGGCGGGAAACGGGCTCGGTCGCCCGGTCGACCGAGACGAATCCGAAGCCGCGGGGGTGTGTGGTGATTCTGCCCACCACCAGATTCATGCGGTCCGGCAGGCCGTACCGGTTGCCGCGGGTCTCGACCAGGTCACCACGGCCGGTGAGCTCTTTCAACAGCTTGCTGAGGGTGCTGCGCTGTTCCCGCGGTATCTTGAGGCGCTGCTGCAGTTCGCGGGGGGTGGCAGGGTGCTCCACTTTCTCCCGCATCAGCCGCAGGAGCTGCTCGTGGTTCAACATCTATCGCATCTTACTGCGCCGGCACGGACGCGCTCCGCTGCATGAAATTTCCAACCAACCCCTCCGTGGCTGAGTCTACAAAGCGTGTGACCGCAGCGCAGCCCGCGGAGGTGTCCGACCTCGAGCTGGTACGCCTGGCCCAGGCCGGCGACACCGAGGCGTTCGGCGAGCTCGTCGAACGCAACCGGCGGGCCGTTTTCCGCGCGGCGCTCGCGGCGGTTGGCTCGGCCACGGAGGCCGATGACGTCGCGCAGGAGGCCTTCGTGACGGCCTGGCGCAAGCTTTCCGGCTTTCGCGGCGAATCACAGTTCCGCACCTGGCTGCTGTCGATCACCTGGCGGAAGGCGATCGACCGGCGCAAGTCGGTCAGCAAGTGGCTCAAGCTGGCGGCGACCGCCTCGCGCGACGAAGCCGGCGAGGACATGTTCGACATCGTGGAGCAGGTACCGTCTCTCGACCGGACACCGGACGCGGCGCTCGAATCGCACGAGCTCCAGCGCGACATCCGGAAACTGATCCGCACGCTCCCGCGGAAGCTTCGCGACGCGCTTCTGCTCGCCGGGTCGGGCGAACACACCTACGACGAGATCGGCCGGATGCTCGACGCGCCGGTCGGCACGGTGAAGTGGCGCGTGGCCGAGGCGCGGCGAGTCTTGAAGCGGAAGCTGGCGGCCATGGGGTATCTGGATGTCTGACAAAGAACGCGGGCGGCTCGACAGCGCGATCGACCGCGCCGTGCGGGGGATGATGCAGATCGACCCGCGCCCGGGGCTGCGTCATCGTGTCGCTGATCGTCTGAAGGCGCCGACGCGCCGCGGATCCTGGCTGATGCCCGCTCTCGCCACCGCCGCGCTGTGCGCGGTGGCGCTCGTCTCGATCGTGTGGCTCCGCTCATCACAGACGCAGCCGGCGCTCGTCGTGCCGCAGGTCGCGGTCGCGCCGCCGGCCGCTCCAGCCGGGCGCCCGGAGATCGCGCGGGTGGAACCGCTGGCGCCGGAACCGAGACCGGTGGTTCACGGCCGCCCGGGCCCATCCGGCGCCGAAGCGATCTTCGGACCGGCGCGAGGCCGCGTCGCCGCCGCGAGCATCACCGCGAACGCGCCGCTCGTCGACGCGCCCGATCATGCGGAATGGATTCCCGTCAGCATCCCGGCGCTTGCGCCGATCACGATCGAGCCGATCCGTCTTCAGCCGATCTCAATCCCCCCTCTGACCGTCAGCGCCCGTCCCGAGCGGAAATAACGAGGAGCACATGCAGAAACGCTACGTCGTCATCACAGCCCTCCTGGCTGCGCTTGCCATCGAGCCGTCGCGGGCACAGAGCCCGCAGCAGGCCGGTCAGACCCAGAAGGCGGCGGAACCGGTCGCCACGCGCACCCAGACTGAATCTCCGCTCGGTCAGCCGGTCAATATCAAACTGGATCTGACGATTACCGACCAGACCGGTCCCGGCGAGCCGCTGAAGAAGGTGGTGACGCTGGTGCTCGCCGACCGCGGCACGGGCAGCATCCGGAGCACCGGCAGCGTGCGCACGCAAGGCCGCGTGCAGATCAACGTCGACGCCCGGCCTCAGATTCTGGCCTCAGGCGCGATCCGGCTGGGCCTCGGCCTGGAGTACAACCCGCGCACGCTCGGCAACGATGCGCCGACCGAGTGGTCGTCGCTGAACGAGCAGATCAGCGTGGTGCTGACGCCGGGCACGCCGCTGGTGGTGTCGCAGGCCGCCGATCCCGCGTCGGACCGCAGGATCACGGTGGAGGTGCGCGCTACGCTGCTGAAGTGAACAACTTCAAACCTCAAACTTCAAACTTCAAAACGTTTTTGGCGTTTGAAGTTTGGCGTTTGAAGTTTGGCGTTTGAAATCTGTGAGGCCTACCGATGGATCGCGACCCTGATGGCCTCGAGGGCTTCGCCGGCGCGGGCGTTGGCGGTGGGATCAAGTTTTCCCGCGAGGCGCTGCGCTTCGTCGACGTGGGTCAGCGCGGCGTCGATGCCGGACGCCGCCTGGCTCTCGCCGGCGTCCTGATACCGCTCCTTCACGTTCCGCAGCGGGATCTTCGCATCCTCGAGGCGGCGCGACGCATCGCCGAAGTTGTTGTTGTAGAGACTGACGCGCGCGTCGAGCAGCGCGCCGCGCGCTTCGGCAAGGTCCAGCTGCTGCCTCGTGGTGTCAAGCGCCGACTCGAGCGTCCTGCGCCCGGATGCGCCCCAGGCATAACCGAGCCCGAGGCAGACGACCAGGGCGACGAGAGCCGCCAGAAGAATGCGTCCGCGCGTCATGCACTCATTGTAAGCAAGACGTGCACGTCGCCGACATTCGTCAGCGTCGGGCCCCACTTGATGAGGTCGCCCAGCCGGGCCAGCGCGGCATAGGCATCGTTCCGCGTTAGAACCTCGTCGAGGTCGATCCCCAAATCTTTCGCGCGCGACAACGAGGAGGAGGATGCGATGGCACCCGAAGCGTCGGTGGGGCCGTCGACACCGTCCGTGCCGACACTCGCGGCGAGCGCGAGGGAGGGACTCGCAGACAGCGGACGCGCGGCGCCCAGCACGAACTCCTGGTTGCGGCCTCCCCTGCCCTGACCTCTCACGGTGACGGTGGTCTCACCTGCGGCGATGACGCACATCGGCGCGGCCGCGGGCGGTGTTGCCATTGCCATTTCGGCGAACCGCTGTCCGGCGAGGCGGGCCTCTCCGCGTGTCGGCGCCTGCACGAGGCTCACCAGGTAGCCCCGCCGTGTCGCTTCGCGGGCCGCCCCTTCGATCGCGGTGCGGCGATTCCCGACCACGATAAACCTCGAGCCGGCGAGCCGGGGATCGCCGGGCTTCGGCGTGTCCTCGATCTGGCCGGCCGCGCCGCGTTCCAGGTGCGCGCGCACGGCCCCCGGCACGCCGGCGCCGAACCGATCGAGCACCCGAAGGGCGTCGTCGAACGTCGTGACGTCGGGTGCGGTCGGGCCCGACGCAATCGCCCCGGGATCGTCTTCCGGGTCGTGGACGTCAGAGAGGGCGAGCGTCAACGACCGCCCCGCCGCGGCCCCGAGGCGCCCACCCTTGATGGCCGAGAGATGCTTGCGGACGCAGTTCAACTCCGCGATGCCGGCGCCCGCGCGCATCAGCGCTCCTGTCGTCTGCTGCTTGTGCTCCAGCCGGATCCCCGGCG
>DATFFM010000196.1:0-52099 GCA_035250005.1 Vicinamibacterales bacterium
TGCCTTGAGTGCCGGCAGCGCCGAGCGCAGGGCGTGGATCTCGGTGCTGACCCGGTTGAACCAGAATGCTTCGTGCTGCCCGGCCGCGACGTACGCCTGCTGCGAAAGACGAAGCTCGAAGGCACGGCGCGCGGCTGACCCGCGCGAGGCGTCGAAGGCGCCCGCCGCTTCGGCGATATGGGTGATCCGGGCCTGTCGTGTCCAGTAGAAGTAGGCTGCGGCGGCGATCGCAACAACCGCGAGAAGCGTGAGTGTAACGCGCACCGCGCGGCTTCTCATGAGGGGTCCTCCAACCGGGAGTTACTATAGCAGCTTCACACTGTGATCCACGTCATCATCAACCCGATCTCTGGCGCTGGAGCGGACCGCGGGGCGGCGGCGCGCCGGGCCGCGATGGTCGAAGCGGCGGCGCGTCAGCGGGGCGCCGATGTCACGATCAGCTTTACCGAGCGCCGGGGGCATGCCGGCGAGCTGGGCTCTGCCGCGGCCGCCGCCGGTTCGGCCGGCGTCATCGTCTGGGGCGGTGACGGGACGTTCAACGAGACCGCCAGCGCGCTGCTCCACTCCTCAATCCCGCTCGGCCTGGTGCCTGCGGGCTCGGGCAACGGTCTGGCTGGAGCGCTGGGCGTGCCGCGCGAACCGCACGCCGCGCTCGACATGGCGTTCGACGCCGCGCCCCACACGATCGACGCGGGGCGGCTGGCCGGGCGGTATTTCTTCAACATCGCGGGGATCGGGTTCGACGCGCGCGTGGCCGCGCTTTTCAATCAACGCGCCGCGGGCGCGCGCGGAGGCTGGCCCTACGTGGCGATCGGCGTCCGCGAAGGGTGCACCTACTGCGCGCTCGACTACGACGTACGGCTCGACGACGAGCCGCGCAAGTACAAGGCGCTGCTGATTGCCTTCGCCAACGGGCGGGAGTACGGTCTCGGCGCCCGCATCGCACCCGACGCGCGTCTCGACGACGGGTTGCTCGACGTCATCATCGTGGAGGAGCGAGGCGTGCTCGCGCGGTTCTGGCATGCGCGACACCTGGCGAAGGGGACGCCGCAGCTCGCACCGTCCGTTACGACCGGGCGCGTCCGGCGAGCCGTGATCGAGTCGCCCGGGGCGATGGAGTTCCACGTCGATGGCGAGCCCGGTGCAGCCAGTGGCCGGATCGACGTCGAGATTCTCCCCGGCGCTTTGCTCATCCGGAGCTGATCCGCGTCTGCGGACGAATCAGTACGTCGGCAGGTAGGGGGTCAGGTATTTTGCGATCAGCGTGAACTGATCGAAGAAGATCAGCAGCCCGACCACGATGAGGAGGCCGCCGGAGACGAGCTCGATTGCGCGATAGTGCCTCCGGATCCGCGCTGCCGCGGCAAAGAAGCGATTGATCGCCACCGAGGTGAGCAGGAAGGGCACGCCGAGGCCGAGAGAGTAGACGGCGAGCATCTGCATGCCTTCGCCGACCGAGTCGCGCGACGCCGCCATCGCGAGGATGCCCCCCAGGATCGGCCCGATGCACGGCGTCCAGGCAAACGCGAAGGCGGTGCCGACCAGAAACGCCCCCAGGGGCCCGGCCGGCTTCCGCTGCGTGTGAATCCGCTTGTCGTTTTCGAGCAGACGGATGCGGAAGACGCCCATCATGTGCAGGCCCAGGATGATCAGCACGGTGCCGGCGATCTTCTCCAGGATGGGCGACTGCTGGTAGATGAATTTTCCGAGCGCCGAGGCGCTCGCGCCCGCCGCCACGAACACGACGCTGAAGCCGAGGACGAATGCGGTCGAGGCGAGCAGGACCGGCCCGCGCGACGACCGTGCGGCGGCGTTCCCCTGCATCTCTTCGAGCGTGAGCCCCGAGATGAACGAGATGTAGCCGGGGATGAGCGGAAGCACGCACGGTGACACGAACGACAGAAAGCCGGCGGCGAAGGCCGCCAGCAGCGTGACTTCCTGAGACATGGTGTAGGTCGTGCCGCTCTTGATGATGTGGCAGCCCTGAAGGGCTGCGCTACAAACCTGCTGGGGCAGCCCTGAAGGACTGCGATACAAACCTGCTGGGGCAGCCCTGAAGGGCTGCGCTACAACCCTGCTGGGGCAGCCCTGAAGGGCTGCGCTACAAACTTGCTGGGGCAGCCCTGAAGGGCTGCGCTACAGCCGGCTCTACTTTATCTCTTTCAGAGGCAGGCCGTTCATGAGCGAGGTCGCTCCCGGCACGCCGGCGAATTTCACGGGCGGCAGGTCCTGGAACATGAAGTCCCACTTCCAGCGCTCCGAAGGGTTGGACGCCTGCAGCCAGGTCTTCGCCGCAATCGGACGCACAAAGGCAAGGTTTGCGAGGCCGGCGTACCGTTCCTGCCCCGACAGCGCCGATGCCAGCTCGGCGCGGACGGCCGCGCTGGTGGTGTAGGTCATCGCGACCCCCAGCGCCAGGCCCAGGTTCACGAACACCTGCCAGTCTTCCTGCGCCTCGCCGGGGGCCGCGATCGCCCGCGAGGCGCCCTGCAGCCGGCCGTCCATGTTCACGTAGGCGCCGTCCTCCTCGACCCAGGCGGTACCTGGCAGCACGATGTCTGCAGCCTTGGCGAGCGCCGTCATGAGCACGCCGTGCACGATCAGCAGCGGCAGTTTGCCGCTCGTTCTCGCCGCGATGACCCACGACAGGTCGCCGATGGACCCCTCGGGACCCGGATCGAACACATAAAGAGCGGCCACCCGGCCCTGCTCGACCAGTGACTTGAACGCCGACAGGTCCGCGCTGCCGTCGCCGGTGGCGTGGACCGGGAAGCCGAGATCTCTCGCGCCGTTGACGTTCGGCGCATCGATCGACGGGATCCGGAACTTCACCCTGGGGGGCTGCGGCTTGACCCTGGTCCGCCAGCTCACGGCCACACCGTCTTCGGGCAGGCCCAGGGCGCCGCCGAGCTTCCCGATCAGGAACAGTTCCTCGAGCGACGCGTGCGCCGAGATCAGGAAGCGCAGGTTGGTGTTGCCCGCGACCGAAACGCGATCGGCGACCTTGGCGAGGGCGTTCGTCCAATCGGTCGGCTCGAGTGAGCCCGCCTCGCTCCGGAGCAGTGGACGCTGCAGCCGTTCATCCCCCTCGATCCAGCGGTAATCAAAGCGGCCGATATCGCACATCCAGTAGTCGTTGACCTGCGGATTGAACCGCGGCGTCGTCCGGATCAGCTGTGCCCCCTTCGCCCACTCCGGTTTCGCCCTGATCCAGGCGGTGGTGTTGCAGCCCTTTTCGCACAGCGTGCAGATGGTGTCCACCGCCTCCGGGTTGTCCCAGGGGCGCGATTTGAAGCGGTAATCCTTGGTGGTGATCGCTCCAACCGGGCAGACGTCCATCAGGTTGCCCGAGAGCAGCGTGTGAACCCCTTCTTCGCGGAAGGTGGCGATCTCGCTGCCATATCCGCGGTCGGTGATGCCGATCTGCGGGTCGGTGTCGATCTCGCGCATGAACCTGACGCACCGCGTGCAGAGGATGCAGCGGTTGCGGTTGAGCAACAGCGTCGGGCCGAAGTCAACGTCGGCCCGGACCCCTTCACCGTCAAACACGCGCCGCGGGAACTCCATGCGGCTTTCGTTCGGGCCGTAGCTGTAAGAGAAATCCTGGAGCGGGCACTCGCCCCCCTTGTCGCAGACCGGGCAGTCGAGCGGGTGATTGATCAGGAGGAATTCGAAGACGCTCGCGCGAGCCTCGACGACATCCGGCGTCTGCGTATGCACGACCATTCCCTCGCTGACAGGCGTCGAGCAGGACGTCTGGAGCTTGGGCATTTTGTCGATCTTCACGATGCACACGCGGCAGGATCCGTCGATCCCGAGGCCGGGGTGATAGCAGTAGTAGGGGATCTTGACCCCGCTCTCGATCGCGGCCTGCAGTACCGTCCGGCCCTTTTCGACCGTGACCGGACGCCCGTCGATCGTCAGCGCAACCGTTTCCATATATCCCGACAATTCTATAACGATCAGTCGATCAGTCGATCACCACGAGGGTGGCGTGGTCGGCGTTGGCGGTGGCGGATTTGAGCGGTTCGGCGAGATCCACGCTGAGCTCGCTGACCTTCTCCCTGGCGATGAGGGTGACGGTCTCGTGGCGACCCGAGCGGTAGGTGAGTCTCACGCTGACCGGGAATTCGACGGGGATCCCCGGCTGTTCGAGCCGGAGGATCGCCTCCGAGCCGTCGACGCGGTAACTGAACGTGGCCCGCGGCACGGCGGCTCCGAATACCCAGCTCTCGAAGAATCCGGAAAGGTCGCGCGCGGTCGCCTCCTCCATGGCGGCAATGAAGTCGTCGGTCCCGGCTTTCCGGTACTTCCACCGGGCGAAGAAGCCGCGCACGCCGGCGAAGAACGCCTCGTCGCCGACGAGCCGCCGCAGCATGTGCAGCACCATCGCGGCCTTGTTGTAGACGATGGACCGGAAGACGCGGGCATCACCCTTGATGTGACCGAGCCGGTAGCCAAGATAGATCGGGCCTTGCGGCGACTGGCGGAGGGCGGTCTGCCGCATCTGCCGCAGCAGGTTCGCCACCACACCTGGTGCGAGCTTCTCTTCGGCGTAGAGGAGGGCGAAGTACTGTGCGAGCCCTTCGCTGAGCCACTGCTCGTGATAATTCTTCCCCGCGATCGCCTGCCCCCACCACTGATGCGCGATCTCGTGCGCGACGAAGAACGATGGATAGTTGTCGAAGTTCACCGGGTCGTTCCGCCAGTTGATCCCGGGCTGGTTGGGTTGGTCGACGACCGCAAAGTACGCGGGGCTGTGGCCGCCGGGGACCTCGCGCTCGGTGAGCGCGAGCGTGAATGCCGGGTACGGCACATCCCCCACGATCCGCGCGTAATACCCGAGGACATCGGCCGCGCGGCCGGCGATGTCTTCGGCCCGGCCTACCTGCCGCGGGTTCGCGAGCATGTGCAGCACCAGCCCCTCGGGCGACGTTCCGCCGACATCCACCTGCCGCGACTCCACCTCGCGCAGCCGCGAGATCACGCAGGAGAGATATCGCACCGGCCGCTCGCTCTCGAACGCAAACACGCGCCGCCGCTGGCCGTCGGGGGCGACACCGGGAGGCGGAGCGGGCAGGCCGACTGGCAGCCCGGTCGCGACGACGTGGAACGGTTCGGGGACGGTGATCTTCAGCCCGACGGTGGCGTAATCGCTGACCACCGACTGCGGATACCAGTACGACCGGTTGCTGTAGATGAACCGCGGCTCGGCCGGGAGGGCGATCGTCTCCTGCGCGTTCTGACCGACGCTGATGGCCTCGCGGTCCAGTTCCTGCGGAGGCATGCGCCCGGCGTAGTGGATGTTCAGCCAGAACTCCGAGCCATGGATGACCGCTCCCGGCAGATTGACGATCAGCGAATTCTGGTTGACCACGCGGAGGTGGAGGAGACGCCCGTGGCCCGGCGAGTAGACCGCGCTCACGGCGAGCTCTTCCGCGAGCCGGAGGTTGATGGTCGTGGTCGCGGCCGCGCGAACCTTGAGCTTCAGACGCGCATTGCCGACGATCGTCTCCCGATCCGGAGTAATGCTGGCCTCGAGATCGTACGCCAGCACGTCGTAGTCGACGAGGTCGTCCTCGTTGTAGAAACGGCCCCGGCTCGCGAGCTTCTCCTCCGAGGCGTACACCGAGATGTTGCGCCGCCTCCTTCGATCGAAGAGCGTCACGTCTTCCGCGTCGTTGCGCGAGCGCGTGTAGGTCAGCGTGTCGAACCGGCTGGTGCGGACCTCGGCGATGAGGTCTCCCGGCTGGGGCGTGATGGACCAGCGGGCTTCACTGAGATCCAGCAGATTGATCTGCAGCGTGCGCCCCACGTAGTCCTCGAATACGTCGTCGGCGCGCCGCAGGTCCCTCTCCGATGGCGCGCGCTCGACCAGGGATTCAGCCGGGAACCTCGACTCGAAATCTTCGGGACGCACCCGGATGAACGCGGCCTCGAACGCGCTGGCGAGCACTTCGTCGCCGCTGAAGATCCGGACCTGCGTCTGTTCGGCGGCGTCGCGGGGCGCAAAGCGCATCTGACCGCGGCCGATCAGCACGACCGCGGTCACGCCGTCCGGCGTCTCGGCCACGAAGGCGGATCCGGCCGGGATCGACAGCGTGAGGTCGGGCGCCCGCACGGTCAGGTTGCGGATATCAAACTGCTTTGCACGATTCAGCGCGAGGCGGAACAGACCGGTCACGTGCGCGAGCCGCGCCGCCGAAGCGATGCGCCACCCCCCGCTCCCCGGCGAAACGTCCAGACTCCAGGTGCCGAGGCGTCCTTCCTGACCGCGCTCCCAGAAAACTTCGATCAGCAGCCGCTGCCCCCCTTCGATCGCCGTGCGGTCGCGCTCCTTGATCACGATCCTCGACGGAGGTGGGGAGGTGAGAGCCACGGCCAGGTCGGCTGTCGACGTCAGCGTATTCCCGAGCGACCGGATCGCATCGCGATCCCCCCGGACCGCCGCCTGCTCCAGCTGCTGCACGAGTACCGCGACCGGGTCAGCCTGCGGGGATTCCTGCGCAGGTGTCGAGAGCATCGCGATGACGGCCAGGAAGGCGAAACGCATGAGGGCTGCCTATATTAGACCCCGCTCGAGCCAGGTGACCCCGAGCGCATCCCGGCACACGGGAACGTGGGACGAGCGCCCGGCGCGGAGGGACGAACCGTCGCGTTTACGGTCTCTGGGGCGGGCTCCGGCTTACGCGGACGGCCCGGTCTGCGCGAGTCGCTTCAGGATGAGGATCGTCAAGTCGTCGGCGAACCGCGAGTCGTGCGCATGGCGCTCGACCGCGCGCAGGGTCTCGGCGCCCATCTCTGCCGCCGGGAACGCGCCGTAGGTCGCCATGACGGCCTCCAGCCCCGCCTCCTCGAACGGCCGGCCGTCCGGATCCTCGGCCTCGGTGATCCCGTCACTGTAGAGGACCAGCGTGTCGCCGCCTGAAAGCACCGACTCGGCGGACCCGTAGGTGGATCGTTCAAACATGCCGAGCGCGATGCCGGTTCCCTCCAGCCGTTCGTAACCGCCGTTGGCTCGTCTGATCAGCGGCGGCGTCTGCCCGGCGTTCACGTAGGTCAGCCGTCCGCTCGCCGGCGAATACACCGCGTAGAAGAGCGTGATGAAGCGCGAGCCGGGGCTGTGCCGGCAGATCTGGAGGTTCAGGCGGCGCATCAGTTCGGGCGGATCCAGATCTTCGTCGACGAGCGTGCGAAGGACGGCGAGCAGCAGGGCCATCAGCAGCGCCGCCGGGCTGCCTTTGCCGGCCACATCGCCGAGGGTGACGATCACCCGTCCATCGGCGAGCGGCAGAACATCGTAGAAGTCTCCCCCCACCGTATTGGCCGGGCGCGTGAGCCCGCAGATCTCGATGTCTTCGGCCCTGAACGTGCCGGCCGGCAGCATCGCCAGCTGGATCTCTCTCGCGACTTCGAGCTCCCCCTTGAGCGACAGCCGGTCGGCGACTTCGAGCAGCACCAGAAAGTTCAGCAGCAGCACGCTCAGGATCAACGCGAACGTGCCGTCCGCCCAGACCGGCAGGGCGAGCGCCACCTGCACGAAGGGGAGCCCCAGAGGGAATTCGACCATCGCAAAGCCGCGAAAGAGGCGCACCACTCCGAAGAGCGCGACGACCAGACCCGTGAGATACAGCGCCCGGCGGGCCGGCGGCAGCTTCAGCGTGAAGGCAACGAAGATCTGCTGCGCGCGCGTGGCGATCCGCTTCCACCACGGCAGGTGTGCGAGCGTCTCCTGATCGACCCCGCGGGCGAAGAAGCGATACGCATCGCGCGTGTCGTGGGTGAAGAGCCGCTGCAGGTCCTCAGCCGAGAGGTCGCGTGAGTAGCGTTCGTAGATCTCACGGGCGCGGACGGTGTGTGTTTTCACGCTTTCCCAACCGATCGATCGACGGATCACCCGATCAACCGAACAACCAATCAACCGATCAGTCGATCAACCGATCAGTGGATCAACCCGATCTCCCGCCCGACCTTCCCAAAGGCGTCGAGCGCGAACTGGAGATCTTCCCGGGTGTGCGTCGCGGTCACGATCGTCCGCACGCGGGCCCTGCCGCGCGCCACGGTTGGAAACGCGATCGCCTGTGCAAACACCCCTTCTTCGAACAACCGGTCCGACAGGGCGTTGGCCTTCACGCTGTCGCCGGCGATTACCGGCGTGATCGGGCTCTCGCTCAACCCGGTGTCGAACCCGAGGCGCTCCAGCCCCGCTTTGAAGAACCGCGTGTTCTCCCAGAGGCGGTCGATGATCTCCGGTTCTTCCATGAGCACGTCGATTGCCGCGATGCAGGCCGCCGCGACCGCGGGCGGATGCGACGTGGAGAACAGGAACGGGCGCGCGCGGTGGTACAGGAACTCGATCAGATTCCGGCTGCCCGCCACGTAGCCGCCGAGTGCTCCGACCGCCTTCGACAGTGTGCCGACCTGGATGTCGACCCGGCCGTGCATCCCGAAATGATCGACGGTGCCGCGGCCGTTCCTGCCGAACACGCCGCTCGCATGCGCATCGTCGACCATCATGATGCAGCCGGTCTCCTCCGCCAGCGCGCAGAGGTCCGGCAGCGCCCCGAGATCGCCGTCCATGCTGAACACGCCGTCGGTGATCAGCAGCTTGCGCTGCGTCGCCGGCAGGTCCTGGATCACCTTGCGCGCCGCGTCGACGTCCTTGTGCGGGAAGACCTTGATCGTCGCCCGGCTCAGGCGGCACCCGTCGATGATGCTCGCGTGGTTCAGTTCGTCCGAGATGACGACGTCTTCTTTAGTAAGGACGGCGGAAACGGTCCCGGCGTTCGCCGCAAATCCGCTCTGGAAGACCACCACGGCCTCGACATTCTTGAACGCCGCCAGGCGGCGCTCGAGCTCCATGTGGATCTCCATGGTGCCGGCGATGGTGCGGACCGAGCCCGAACCGACCCCGAACTCGTCGATCGCCTTCAGCGCCCGCTCCCGCAACTTGGGGTGCGTCGTCAGACCGAGGTAGTTGTTCGAGGAGAGGTTCACCACCGACCGGTGGTCGAAGGTCGCGCGCGCCTTCTGCTCATCCTCGAGGATGCGGAGGCGCCGATAGAGGTTCTGCTGCTTGAGACACTCGAGTTCCTGGCCGAGATACGCCAGCGGATCAGTGCGCATTGGGACAGTATATTTCCCGGGATGGGAACGCGGGAGCGGGACCCTCGCGAGCTCGCCCCGCCGAAGCCTTGGCGAAGCCGGGTCAGAGCAGGAACAGAATCGCCAGCCAGGGGATGATCGCAACGACGATGTAGAAGCCCGCCAGCACCGCCACCGCCTTGTGGACGGCCGAAAGGTGCAGGACCATCCCGAAAAACCCGGCCGTGACCTTCGCCATGGCCAGGCCTGGTCCCTCGCCCATTTCGGCCATGAGCCACGCGATCAGCGGGTTGCCCTCGATGCTCAGCCCGTAAGTGGCGACGCCGATGTAGGTCAGCACCCCATCCGAGGCCTGGGCGAGCATGAACACGATGACCGCGATGTCACCGAAGAGCCGCCCGGTGCGCCGGCGCGTTCCTACTGTCTGCATCATCCTTCCGCACCTTTGGCAGTCGCGGCGCACTCGGCGCGGCGACTCCCCCGTCCGGATGGCTGACGGTCAAACAGGATGCCAGGTCAGGCTGTTTTCTCTTTCTGGTCGAGAATCTCCAGGATGAGCACCTGCAGGATCGCCGCAGTCGGGACCGCCAGGAGGGCGCCGACGATGCCGAGAAGCTTGCCGCCGATCAGCAGCGCGACGATCACGGTGACGGCGCTGACCCCGACCTGCCGGGCCATCACCTTCGGCACCAGGACGTGATTCTCGATCTGCTGCTGCACGAGATAGAAGATCACTACCATGATCACCTTCTGGTACGAGACGGTGGCGGCAACGGCGATGGCGGGCACGGCCGCGAGGATCGGACCGACGACCGGAATCAGTTCGCCGATCGCCGAGATCAGCGCGAGGACGTAGAAGAACGGGATCCCCATCAGCCACAAGCCGATCGCTGAGGTGATCCCGATGATCGCGCCGAGCAGGAGCTGCCCCCCGAGCCATGCCGAGAGCTTCACCGTGATCGCGCGGGTGACGGCGTCGGCGCGCGCGCGCTTGCGAGCAGGGAACAGCCGCAGGAACATCTGGTGGAGGTTCCAGGAGTCCACCAGCAGATAGAACGTGACGATCAGGACGGTGAGCAGGCCGACGATCCCGCCGAACACGCCACGCAGCGCTCCCACCACCGTCGATACGACGTTCGCGTCCCCGGCCGCCTCCGGCGCGCGTTCGACCACCTCTTCCAGGGTCAGGAACTCCCCGCTCAGCAGCCCGCGCTCGTGCAGGAAGCGCTGCGCCTGGTCGAACATCTGATCCTTCTGATTCCACAACTGCTGCGCCTGGTCGACCAGCGGCGGGAACATCAGCATGCCGACCGACACGACGCTGCCGACGATGAAGACGTACAGGACGAGGATGGCGAGCCAGCGGGGGAAACGGCGTGTGCCGACCGGCAGCAGCCGCTGGCGCTCGATCAGCCGAACGATCGGGCTGAAGCCGATCGCGAAGAGACCGCTGATGTAGAGCAGAAGCAGAACTTCGCGGACGTGATACAGGGCCCACAGGAGGACGACGGCAAACGCCGTCATCCCGATGGCGAACACGACGAGGGCTCGGGGCGACGAGTCCTGCGTCGCCACCTACCGGCCTCGCTCGGCGAGAAAGCCTCGGGTGAACTCTCCGATCAGATCGTAAATGTCCGACAGCTCCGCCGGCCGCGCCAGGAAGACGACCCGGAAGAACCCGTCGGCCGGATCGGCGCCGAACCCCGATCCATAGACACAGAGAACACCGGTTGCCCGCAGGAGTGCCAGCACGTAGTCTTCGTCGGTGACCCCCGCCGGCAACGCCACGCGCGGCATCGCGTAGAAGGCGGCAGACGGCATGACCGACGTGATGCCCTCGATCGCGTTCAGCCGCTGGTGGCTGAGGAGCGCGCGCTCGCGGAGCGCGGCGCGGAACGCGGCCTGATGCGATCGGTCACCGGTGAGCGCGGCCACCAGAGCGTGCTCCATCGGGCCGGTGCTGCAGAGGCGGCCGTCGGCCAGCTTCTTGACAGCCGCCAGCACGCCGTCCAGCCGATCGGTCCGGCCGACGGCCATCCACCCGGAGCGCCACCCCGGTGCCAGGTACGCCTTCGACAGCGAGGAGAACGTAATGACCGGGGCGTCGGGGTTCTGGCTCGCGAAGGCCGGCACGGGGCCGTCGTAGGCGAGATCCGCATAGACCTCGTCGGCGAGCAGCGGAATGTTGTGGCTGTCGGCGATGTCGAGCAGCGCCTTGCGGGTCTCCTGGGGATACGTGGCGCCGGTCGGGTTGTTCGGGTCGATCACCACCAGCGCCCGCGTGCGCGGCGAGACCAGACTGCGGAGGTGATCGAGGTCGGGCTGCCACCCGCGCTCGGCCGCCGTGCGGTAGAACACGGCGCGCGCGCCGATCTTTGCCAGGACGGCCGTGTAGAGCGGATAGGTCGGCGTCGGCACCAGCACTTCATCGCCGGATTCGGCCAGGGCGGTGAGCGCCAGCTCGATCCCTTCCGAGGTGCCCGAGGTAATCACGACGCGATCGTCGGTCATCGGCATGCCGCGATTGATGCACTCGGCGGTGACCGCCTCTCGCGCAGCCGGAATCCCGACCGACGGCGCGTATCCGTTGTAACCGTCACGCAGCGCGCGGACGACCGCTTCGACCATGTGCGGCGGGGTCTCGAAACCGAACGGGATGGGGTCGCCGATGTTCAGGTACCGGACCGCGAGGCCCGAGGCCTCAACCTTTCGGGCTTCGGCGACGATATTTCGAATGGCATAGGTGAAGCCTCCGATCCGGCTGGCGACGGGGATCATCGATGTAGCGCGCGGCGTCATTTCCTCAGAAGTTTATCAATTTAGATGGGCAAGCCCGGGACGTGATTGTGAGTAGGTCGTCGCGACAGCCGAAGTGTAAAAGTGACGTGGTTAAACCGACGCGTCGAGCAAATATTACGCAGTTTTGCCGCTGCGGAGGAGCTTGGATCTAATGTCAAACACAGCAATTGCCTTGATTTCAGTGATTTACGCCGGTGGCAACGTACTTGGATTAGGGCGTGGCATGACGGCCGCGTGGCCCATCGTCGCGGCAGCGTTGCTGCTGCCCTCCAGCGTCGCGACCGAGCCCTTGCAGGATCAGGTGCCCCGGTTCAAATCGTCGGTCGACATCGTGTCGGTCAACGCCGTGGTGCGCGACCGGAAGGGGCGCTTCGTCCGCGGGCTGGATCAGCGGGACTTCATGATCGCGGAGGGGAACGAGTCCCGGCCGATCCTCGACTTTCACGCCGAAACTGATGGGCCGGTGAGGCTGGGTGTGCTGGTGGACGCGAGCGGCAGCATGCGGGTGGGCCGCAAGGCGGTCGACGCGCGCGAAACCGCCCGTCAGCTGTTCAGCGCGCTGCGCGACCAGGATACGGCGGCGGTCTTCTCGTTCGACACGCGGCTCGACCGGGTCACCGACTTCACGTCGGACGGGACGGTGCTCGAGCGGTCGCTCGAGCAGTTGAACCCGCCGTTCGGGCAGACCTCGCTGTACGACGCGATCGGGGAGGCGGCCGGCTTCGTGGCCGGGCGTGGCCGGACCGACGGACGGCTGCCGCAGCGAACCGCGCTGGTCGTGCTGACCGACGGCATCGACACGAAGAGCCGGAGCACGACCGAACAGGTGACCGCGATTGCCAGCCGGATCGACGTGCCGGTCTACATCATCGCGGTCATGTCGCCGATCGACGATCCGCGGACGGACGAGAACCCGGCGTTCGACGTGTCGGGGTTGCGGGAGCTGGCGCAAGGCACGGGCGGCGAGATGTTCCTGGCCAGCGCGCCGGCGCACGCGAGCGTCGCGGCCCGGCAGATCGTCGGCGAGCTCAGGCATCAGTATGTGCTGGCGTTCGAGGCGTCGACCCGGCCCGGCTGGCGGCCGCTTCGGGTGACCGCGCGGGACAAAACGCTTGTCGTTCGCGCAAGAACTGGGTATTCGGCCGGCGGCAGCGACCGGCCCGCGTCCGGCAATTCCGCTGGCGCGTCGTTTGAATCCGCCGTGGTACTCCCAGCTGCCGCGGGCGGGGCGCTGTGAACTCGTCAATGGAAGCAGGCCGCAGGGCCTGCCGGTTACTTCGGAGGCTGTTATGAAGAAGTTCGTGCTCGCGATTCCGGTCGTCGCCCTTGCGCTCGGCGGTACGACCGCATGCGCCACCAAGAAATTCGTCCGGGGCGAGGTGACGCAGGTCAATGACAAGGTCGACACGCTGTCGCGGTCGGTCGAAGAGAACCAGGAGCGCACCCGCGCCAACGAGGGGCGCATCGGTGAAGTCGACCAGCGGGCCACCGCCGCCGGCCAGCGCGCCGACGAAGCGCGGGCGGCCGCCGAGGCGGTGAACGCGCGCGCCGACACCATCGAAAAGGCGAGCAAGCGGCTCGTTTACGAAGTCGTCCTCAGCGAAGACAAGGGCAACTTCAAGTTCGGGCAGGCAACGATGCCCGAAGAAACCAAGGCGGAGCTCGATCAGCTCGTGCAGCAGCTGAAAGCGGAGCCGAAGGGCGCCTTCATCGAAATCGAGGGGCACACCGACGCCAGCGGTCCGAAAGACCTGAACCACCGTCTCGGTCTCGAGCGTGCCGAGAACGTGAAGCGTTACCTCTACGAGCAGCACCAGGTGCCGCTCCACAAGATCAACGTGATCAGCTACGGCGAAGAAAAGCCGATCGCGCCGAACAACAACCGCGATGGCCGGGCGCAGAACCGCCGCGTCGTCATTCGCGTTCTGGCATAGGGGTTTCGAGGTTCGAACTTCAAGGTTCCCGGTTCCGGGTTCGTGGTTCAGACCGAACCACGAACCGGGAACCGGGAACCCTGGAACCTCGGAGAAGGGCGTACCGGGAGCGGAGCGCAGGACGATCGCGCTGGAATGGTCCAGATGTGGCGTCCACGGTAACCGTCAGCACTTTCGCAGGGTGCTTCGCGCGCTCCGTTTCCGGTTCGCCCTTTACTTATCTCCGGTCGCTCCCGCCCCGATCGCTTCCATCGCCCCAGTGAACGTATCCACCTCTTCGAGCGTCGTGTAGACGTTCGGCGTCACCCGTAAACCCTCGTACTCGGCGTGATTGATCGGAGTGGCGATGATCCGCCACTTGTCCCACAGCTGGGCGACGACCTTGTTCGTGGGCACACCCACGATCTGGACGTTGCCGATGGCGCAGGAGTGCGCCGGATCCAGGTTCGTGTGGATCCGGAACTTCGAGCTCCGGCCGAGCCGCTGCGCCCAGCGGTCGCGCAGGTACCGCAGCCGGGCGGCCTTTCGCTCGCCGCCGATCCCCTCGTGGAACGTCAGCGCCTCGGCGATGGCGTTGTGGTTCGCGGCTGGATGCGTCCCGATCTCCTCGAACTTCCGGATGTTGTCGGCGCGTGACGCCGCCGCGGGCGTGAGCGGCCACAGCGAGGGGATGTTCGCCTTGCGCACGTAGAGAAAACCGGTCCCGATCGGCGCCAGCAGCCACTTGTGCAGGCTGGTGCCGTAGTAATCGCATCCGAGATCCGACGCCTTGTAGGGGAAGTGCGCGAAGGCGTGCGCACCGTCGACGACGGTCTTGATGCCGCGGCGACGGGCTTCCTCGGCGATCGTCTTCACCGGAAAAATCTGGCCGGTGAGGTTGGTGATGTGACAGAAGTGGAGCACCTTCGTCGCCGGCGTGATCGCGCCCAGCAGACGCTCGGCGAGCACGTCCATGGATTTCGGCGGAACCGGAAACGAGACCTGGGTCAGCTTGATCCCGTCGCGACGCACGCGCTGCTGCCACGTGTCGAGCATCCGCCCGTAGTCCTGATTCGTGGTGATCACTTCGTCGCCCGGTTTCAGGTCGATGCCGAGCTGGGCGATCTGCAGCGCCTCGCTGGCGTTACGGGTGATCGCCATCTCCTCGGGATCGCAGCCGAAGGCGGCGGCCAGCCGGCGGCGCACGCTCTCGACGTTCGGCTCGAGGATCTGCCACATGTGGTACACGGGGGACTGGTTCGAAATATCCAGGTAGCGCTTGAGCGCTTCGTGAACGACGCGCGGGCTCGGCGAGCAGCCGCCGTTGTTCAAATTGATGATCGTGCGGTCGAGCGTGAACGCCTGCTGGATCTCGCGCCAGTAGCTCTCATCGGCCGCCACGTCGGCCGCCGGGGCGCCCTCGACACGCCGGCTCGCCGCTTCGATACGCGCGATGCCCTCATCGCGAAACGCCGCAATCGCGGCGATGCTTCCGGTCGTCTGGAGAAACCCGCGTCGTGTCAGCATGGGCAGAGAGTACATCATCGGACCCTGAATGGGTTCCAGGGGGTTCAGGGGGTTCCAAGGTCGTTCCAGCAGGTTCTCGGTTCGGCCCGGAACCCAGAACCTTGGAACCCTTTTGGAACCCCCTGGAACCCCCTGGAACCCCTTGGAACCCGTTGTAGAACGATGGCACAATACGCGAATCGGGGATGCTCAACGGATACGAAGAACCCAGCTCCATCCCGGCCTACGGACCGGCCGTGCTGAGGCTGGTGGTAGGGGTCGTGTTCGTCGTCCACGGCGCGCAAAAGCTCTTCGGCGCCTGGGGCGGGGGTGGTCTCGCCGGCACCGCGGCATACTTCGCTCAACTCGGGCTCGAGCCCGCATATCCGCTGGCGGTCTCGGCCGGCGTGGTGGAGTTCGGCGGCGGGATCCTGCTGGTTCTCGGCGCCTTCACCCTGTTCGTGTCGCTCGCACTGACCCTGGACATGCTGGTTGCCATCTGGAAGGTCCACCTCGCTCACGGGTTCTTCGCTGCCGCGAACGGCTACGAGTTCAATCTGACGCTCATTGCGGCGCTGGCCTGCCTGATGTTGACGGGGGCCGGCGAGCTGTCGGTGGATGCACGGCGCGCCTCCCATGCGGCGGCGGCCGCAGCCGGCCGCGCAAGGCTGCGGTTCGGCAAGGTCTGAGCTGTTCGAATCCCACACATCGCAATGCAGCTCACAGGGTGTGCGGCACTCATCACCGGCGGCAAGCGGATCGGCGCGGAAGTCGCGATCGACCTCGCCGCCCGCGGCGCCGACGTGGCGATTGCGTACAACCGCTCCGAGCGTGAAGCCAGGGCGGCCGTGGCGCGCGCCGAAGGTGAGGGGCGCCGGGCGATCGCGCTCCAGGCCGACCTCGCGGATCCGGCGCAATGCCGGCGGCTGGTGGACGAAGCGGCCGCTACACTGGGGCGGCTCGACGTTCTCGTGAACATGGCGTCCGTGTACCGCTCCGTGCCGCTCGACGAGACCGGCGTCGACGTCTGGGATTCCGTGGTGAATGTCGATCTCCGCGCGGCGTTCCTGTGCGCGCAGGCCGCGATCCCGCACATGCGGTCGGGCGGGCGGGGCGGGCGCATCATCAACTTTGCCGACTGGCTCGCCGCGAGCGGCCGCCCGCGCTACAAGGGATTTCTCCCGTACTACGTCGCCAAGCACGGCGTGATCGGCCTGACCGAAGCCCTGGCGATCGAGCTCGCCGGAGAGCAGATCCTGGTCAATGCGATTGCTCCCGGCCCGATCGTGGCCCCACCGGGCACGTCGCAGGAGGAGTCGGCCTCCGTGGAGGCGGCGACACCGCTCGGCCGGTGGGGCGGGGAAGCCGAGATCGTGAAGGCGGTTGCCTTCCTCATTGCCTCAGACTTCGTCACCGGCGAGACCATCCGCGTCGACGGCGGGCGTCACATTCGTTAACCTCCCTGATCACAAAGACTTAGGCGTTCGAGTCTGGCGGGGGTCTACCGGCAGACAAATTGCTGTCTGACAGGGCGGTGAATGAGCGCTTTGGATCGAGGGGTACGCCGGTCGTAGAGGTCGATTGCCCTGGCCCGATCGAGTTGATCCTGTACATCACCGCGCAGTCGCCGCGGTCCCTGCTGGCCATCGAAGAAATCAAACAGGCGCTGCGGCGGTTTTCGTCCGTCAGGGTCAGAATGACGCTCTGCGAGGAGGGGGACGCGGCGGGCTCGGGCGTTCAGGCGATGCCGCCCCGCGACAAACGATCGCGAACGTTGATCCTCGGCCACATTACGAACTCAGACAGCGTGCTGGCGCTGCTCGAATCGTGCGACGGAGACGCCTCCTGACGCGTGCCGTCAGCCGTGCTTGAAGAGCGCGCGCATCGATTCGAGAGCGCCGCCCAGCTCCTGCCGCCCGCGCGCGAAGCAGAATCGCAGATAGCCTTCGCCGTTCGCCCCGAAGTCGACGCCGGGGACGCAGCCGATCCGCCCCTTGGAAATGAGGAACTCCGTGATCGCCCAGGACCGCGACGGCGGTTCGAAGCCGCCGGGCGGATTCCAGTCGGGATCGATCCGGAGAAAGGCGTAGAAGGCGCCGCGAGGCGGATCGCCGCTGAAGACGTGCCCGGCCGCGTCGCGGATCCCGTCGTAGAAGAAGTCTCTGCGCGCTTTCAGCTCCTGCCGGAATCCGTCGATCGACGCCTGCGACCCTTCGAGCGCGCCGATGCCGCCGAACTGGACGACCGACGCGATGTTGCTGGCCGTGTAGAACAGCACCTTCTTCATCCGCTCGCGCAGCCGCGCGTCCTGAGCGACGACGTAGCCGAGGCGCAGGCCGGTCATCGCGTACGACTTGCTGAACGTGAAAAACGAAATGGTTCGCTCGTACATGCCGGCGAGCGACGCGGGGCTGACGTGCTCCCCCTCGAAGACGACGTCCTCGTACGCCTCGTCGGAGATCAGCCAGATTCCGCGCTCGCGGCAGAGATCCCCTATTTTCTGCAGGTCCTCGCGCGTCAGCACGCCTCCGCTCGGGTTGTTTGGAGAGTTGATGTAGATCGCGCGCGTCCTGGGGCCGACCTTCGCCGCCAGCTCGTCGAGGTCGTAGCGCCAGCCCAGGCCTTCATGAAGCGGGCACGCAACCGGCACACCGTGCGCGGCGAGAATGTTGCCCGCGGCCGGCGGCCATTCGGGGTCCGGAATGATTACTTCGTCGCCAGGCTCCAGGAGCCCCTGGCAGATGATGTACAGGCCGTGGATCCCGCCGGTGGTGACCATCACCTCGTCGGCGCTGCCGACCGGGATGCCGTTCTTGCGCCGCAGCTTGTCGGCCAGCAGCTCCAGCAGGCGCGGCGCGCCGGTCGTCTGCAGGTAATGGCTGCGGTTCTCGTCGATCGCGCGATGCATCGCCTGTTTGACGGTGTCGGGCGCGTCGAAGCTGACGTCCCCCTGGTCCAGCCGGAATGGCTCCGCGACGCCGTACATCATGTCGCGGATACGAATGATGCCGGAGAAGGGAACGCTGTCGAGAAATCCGCCCATAAGTAAGGAAATGCTATCGCGTTCCGACGCGCAGAACGAGCGATGCGCCGCCCAGGCGCATCGCAGCCCCGCGCGAATACGAAAACGAGCGGCTGGCGCGCGCCGCCAATTCGACGTTCATCGAGGCCATCGGCCAGCGGAATGCGGCCTCGCCTGCCAGCACGGCGGCCCGGGACCTGAACACGATCGTCCGGCCGGGATACTTGTCCGGAAGTTCGATGGCGAGCCGTCCCAGTGTGAACGGCGAGGCTTCGAACAGCATCGAGAATGGCCGATCGGCTCCGGCGGACCATCGCGCGAACCACACGGCCTGGTGGACCTGCGACGCGACGAACTCGCGCGTCGTCACGAGCTCGCGTATTTCCGACGGGGGAGACGATCGCCTCGTGATCCTCGTGCCGTCGTGATAGCGGGCCGAGTCTCGCCGATAGCTGTAGCCGAGGCCGTATTGGATGTTGCCTGAGGCCCCGACCACGACCCGCTGACCGACTTCCCAGGCCCGCAGGGAGGCCGTTCCGATCGTGCCGCTCACGACGACGTCGCCGTCAGACTGGAAGAACGTATCGATGTCATCGGCCTGGGCCGTCACCTGCGGCGTGAACGCCGCCTGAGTCTCGGCGGCGCGGTTCAGGAGCCGGTAGCGCGCGCGCAGGCCCAGCCAGACGTTGTCGGTGTCGTAGGTCTGTTCGAAGAAGTGAGGGACGAGCTCCACGGTGTCGAAACTCGACGGATTCTCGAACCGGTACCGCAGCGACTCGACTCGGGGCTCCACGGTGACGGAAATGTTCGGCGTCTGCGCCAGCGTCTGCGCCAGCAGAGTGGCGAGAATGACTGCGAGCATTGCGTCGCAGCTTACGCCGGGGTGGCGGAAAATTCCAGGATCCTGCGGAGCGTGGCCGCCGCGCGCCCGAGCGGCAGGTTGCTGATGTAGAAGTGGCGTGCTCCGACGGCGGCGAGCGTGCGGACCGAGCGCGCACAGACCTCCTCCGGCGTCGCCCCTTCCGCGAACTCGCGCCTCAGGCCGTCGATCGGCACCGGCAGAAACCCGCTGAGCGCCGCCAGCGTCCGGGCGTTGGCGGAGCGATAGTAGAACAGCCCGAAGATACCCGGGACCGCGAGCCCCCGGCGCGCCCCCTCCGAGAGAAAGCGCTCGACGGCTGCCTGACTGTGATGGGAGACGATCTGCGTCAGATAGAACTCGGCGTTGGCGTGCGCGTCGAGCAGGTGCGCGACTTGAGAGACGCAGTTACCGTGCGGATTCGCCCACCCGCCGAGGGCGAGCGCCGGCACGCGCCGGCGGATCTGCTCGCGCAACTCCCAAGCGTGCTCCACGCACCGCGGCGGGCCGACGTTCTGGTCGCCGCCGAGCACGACGAGCGCGTCGAAACCCTGCTGGTGCGCGCGATCCGCATACGCGAGGCAGTAGTCGAGAGGATGCTTGCACGTCAGAAATGGAATGACCGCGGCACGCGGGACGTCACTTCCGAGATTGATGGCCAGGTGCCGGAGGTTGTCTTCTTCCTTGAGGCCAACGGCGCTGTCGGTGAGAAAGACGTAGGTGCCGTTGCGCGTCAGGCTGCGAACCGCGTGGTACGTATCGATCCACGCGTCCATGCTCGCCGCGGCCTCCAGCTCGGCGCGTGGCGGGCGAAGTTCGGCGGCGATGACGGGACGGCCGGAGGCGAGCGACTCGAGTAGCGTGGGCACCCACGCCAGTATACTGAACCGTTGATGACCGGATCACGCCCGCTGCCCGTGGTGCAGCTTGCACCCGATCCTTCTCCCGTACACGAGATGGCGGCACTGCGACGGGTGCTCGGTGGCGGGCCGCAGCTGCTCGTCAAGCGCGACGATGCGCTGCCGTTTGCGTTCGGCGGTAACAAGGTTCGCAAGATGCAGCTGGTGGCGGCGGACGCGATCCAGGCGGGCGCCGACACACTGATTACGAGCGGCGGGGTCCAGTCGAACCACGCGCGGGTCACGGCGGCGGCCGCGGCGAAGCTCGGGCTCCGGTGTGTGCTCGTCGTGAACGGCACCCGGCCCGACCGGCTCACCGGAAACGCGCTCCTGGATCAGCTCCTCGGGGCCGAGGTACGCTATGTCGCCGATCGTTCGGAGCGCGCCGCGGCAGTGGAGGTAGCCGCCGCGGAGCTTCGGCGGGCGGGGCGACGCCCCTACGTGATCCCGATCGGCGCGTCGACGCCTCTCGGGGCGGTTGGGTTCACATCAGCCGTCTCGGAGCTGCGCGCGCAGCTGGGCACGTTGCCTGATTTCATCATCCACTCGACGTCTTCGGGGGGCACGCAGGCGGGTCTCGTCGCGGGATGCGCCCTGGCCGGCCTCGGTACGAGGATCATCGGGGTGAGCGCCGACGAAACGTCCGAGGCGCTGTCGCGCGACATCAGAGGGATCCTCGGCGGCGTGCCCGGGTTGCTCGATCTGCCGCCGGACACCTTCGCGTCCGCTGAAGTCGAGGTGGACGATCGCTTCGTCGGCGGCGGCTACGGCGTGCCGACCGCCGAATCGCGCGAGGCCATCGAGCTGCTCGCACGAACGGAAGGGTTGTTCCTGGATCCCACCTATACCGCCAAGGCGATGGCGGGTCTGATCGCACGGGTACGCGGAGGAAAACTTCGCGGCGACCAGACGGTCCTGTTCTGGCATACCGGCGGGCAGGTCGGTCTTTTCGCGTAGTCCGGCCCACGTAGGCCCGGCCTTCGGGTCGGGCGGCAAACGCAAGGGGACTCCAAAAGGATGGCATCGATAACGTTTCTCGGCGCGGCTCAGACCGTCACCGGCTCGAAGCACCTGCTCGACACCGGCACCTCGAAGGTGCTTTTCGATGCCGGCCTGTTCCAGGGGCTCAAGGAGCTTCGCGAGCGCAACTGGCAGGACCTGCCGATCGCGGTCAAAGACATCGATGCGATCGTGCTGACGCACGCCCATCTCGACCATTGCGGGTATCTGCCGCGGCTCGTGTCTCAGGGTTTTCGAGGGCGTGTCTTCTGCACACCCGGCACCAAGGACCTGTGCGGCATCGTGCTGCCGGACTCCGGCCGGATCCAGGAAGAAGACGCCGAGCAGGCGAACCGGCACGGCTACAGCAAGCACGCCCCCGCGCTGCCGCTCTATACCGAGAACGACGCCATGCACGCGCTGACGCTGCTGCAGCCGGTCGGCTACGAGCGGGCGATGCCGGTGGCCGACGGGATCGAGGTCGAGTTCATCAACGCCGGTCACCTGCTCGGCTCGGCGTACGCCCGCGCCCGCGTCGGCGGCCAGACGATCCTGTTCGGCGGCGACCTCGGCCGCTTCGGCCGGCCGGTGCTGCCCGATCCCACCATGGTCACGCACGCCGACTACCTGCTGGTCGAATCCACCTACGGCAACCGCGTCCACGCGGACGATCACGACGGCGAGAAGCTGGCGAAGGCAATCGGGGAGACCGCGGAACGCGGCGGCCGGGTCATCATTCCGGCGTTCGCGGTCGGGCGCGTGGAAGAGCTGCTCTGGTGGATCAGGAAGCTGGAAGAGGAAAAACGGATCCCGGTGCTGCCGGTATTCGTCGACAGCCCGATGGCCACGGCGGCGCTCGCCCGCTATACCGAGCGCGTCAACGAGCTCGATCCGGATCTGCACCCCGAAGAGCAGGACGAGAAGACACCTCACGGCCCCGCCGCGCACGAGTCGCGAGACCAGCGGCGGGCGCACGCCAGGCGCGAGCGGGATCTCTGCGCCTTCTGCACCCAGAAGTTCCGGGCCGTCTCGGCCACCCAGGAGTCGAAGGACCTGACCCGCTCGAAGATGCCGGCGATCATCATTTCTTCGAGCGGGATGGCGACCGGCGGGCGCGTGCTGCATCACCTCAAGGCCGCGCTGCCCGATGCGCGCAACACCGTGCTGCTGGTCGGCTTTCAGGCCGAGGGTACGCGCGGCCGTCGTCTCCTGAACGGCGAGAAAACCATCCGGATCCACGGCATGGATGTTCCCGTCACCGCGCGCGTGGAGAACATCGACTCGATGTCGGCGCACGCCGATTCGCAGGAGATTCTGCGATGGCTGCGGGGCTTCGAGACAGCTCCGAAGCGGACGTTCCTCGTGCACGGCGAGCCGGCCGGCATGCAGGCGTTGCAGCAGTCGATCACCGCGGAGCTCGGCTGGAAGAACGTGCACGCGCCGCAATGGCGGGAAGCGGCAGACCTACAATAACGGGATGCACCTGGACCGAAAATACCTCCTCGAGCGCGTGGACGATGCGGCGGTGGCGCAGGTCTACGCTGACGGATTCAACGAGCTCTCGCTCGACCAGAAGATCCTGATCTGGCATCTCTATAACGCGGCGCTTGCCGGCCGCGACATCTATTACGACCAGCGCCACGCGCGCAGCCTCGCGATGCGCGAGATCATCGAGGAGATCCTGATCCACGCCGACGGGATCGATGCGGCGGTGCTCGCGGAGATCGAGCGGTACGCGAAGCTGTTCTGGATCCACAGCGGCCCGTACAACAATCTCACCGCGCGGAAGTTCGTCCTGAAGTGCACGCCGTCGCAGTTTGCGGCGGCGGCCGCCCGGGCAGAGCAGAACGGCGCGAGATTTCCTGTGGCGCCGGCCACGCTCGACCCGATGTTCTTCGATCCCGAGGTCGATCCGGTAGTCACGAACAAGACCCCTGGCGACGGCCACGATATTCTCCAGGCCAGCGCGAACAACCTGTATGTCGGGGTGACGACGGCGGACCTGACGGCCTTCGAGGAGCGGTACCCCCTCAACTCCCGTCTCGTGAAGACCGACCAGGGGCTCATCGAGGAGGTCTACCGGCTGGGGGGCAAGTACGACCGTGAGATCCGCGAGATCGTGAGCCACCTGGAGGCGGCGCTGCCGTACGCGCCGCCGCCGACGGCCGAGGCGCTGCGGGCCCTGATCAGGTTCTACCGGACCGGTGAAGATGCCGACCGGATCGCCTACGACATCGCCTGGGTGCAGGACAAGGCATCCCCCGTCGACACCATCAACGGCTTCATCGAGGTCTACATGGACGCCCGCGGCATCAAGGGGGCCTGGGAGTCGCTGGTCTACTACGTGAATCGCCACAAGACCGAAAGCATCCGGAAGATCGCGGCTCACGCGCAGTGGTTCGAGGACCGGATGCCCTGGGCGCCCGAGTACCGCAAGGAGGGCGTGCGCGGCGTGACCGCCAACGCCATCGACGTCATCGTCGAGTGCGGCGAGTCGGCGCCGATGACGCCGGTGGGGATCAACCTGCCGAACGACCAGGTGATCCGCGAGACGCACGGCAGCAAGTCGGTGTCGCTGTCGAACGTGAATGTCTCCTACGACAAGTCGACGGCGCCCGAGTTTCGGCGCGAGTTCGCCTGGACGCCGGAAGAGGCGGCGCGCGCGGAAAAATGGAGTGCGGTCGCGAGCGAACTGACGACCGACCTCCACGAAGTCATCGGGCACGGCTCGGGCAGGGTGGCGGAGCACCTGAAGGGGAGCCCCCAGACCTTCCTCAAGGAGCAGTACTCCGCCCTGGAGGAATCGCGCGCCGACCTCGTCGCGCTGTATTTCGTGGCCGACCCCAAGCTGGCCGAGCTCGGGATCGTGCCGGCGGCGGACCAGGCGGAGATCGTCCTCGCGGAGTACGAGGGCTACACCCGCAATGCGCTCGTGCAGCTGCGCCGGATCCGTGAAGGGACCCAGATCGAAGAGGACCACATGCGCAACCGCCAGATGATCGTGCGGTGGCTGATGGCGAACTCGAAGGCGATCGAGGTCCGCAGGCGCGAGGGCAAGACCTACTACGTGATGGTGGATGCCGCGGCCTTTCGCGAAGGGGTCGGCCGGCTGCTCGGCGAGGTGCAGAGGATCAAGGGCGAGGGAGACTACGAGGCCGCAAAGGCGATGTTCGAAACCTACGGTGTGCGCTTCGAAGCGGAGCTGCGCGACGAGATCGTGGAGCGGGTCGAACGACTCAAGATGCCCTCTTATACCGGGTTCGTTCAGCCGCGGCTCGAAGCGGTCCACGGGCCTGACGGCTCGATCACCGATGTCACCATCTCGTACCCGCTGGACTTGAAAACGCAGATGTTGGAGTATTCGGGCCGGAGGTAGGCCTGCTCCTGCGTCTTGCCGTCATCTTTCTGCTGTTGCTGCCAGGCGATCAGCAACAACCGCCGACGCTCACGAACCAGCCCGGGCTTCCGGGCATCACCGGTACGCCGCAGGGCAGTGCCATCCTCAGGATCGAGGAGCAGCGCGCCCCGACCCCTCAGGATCTGGGGCTGCTGATCGAAAGCGCGCGTTCCACTGACGGCCTCATCCAGGACGCGGCGCTCCGGGCCCTGGGACGGCTCGAACGCCGGGACGTCGTCACCGACCTCCTGCCGTATCTGCGGACCGCTCGCGCGGACGCGCGGAAGGAAGCGGCGACCGCCATCGGCCAGGCGATGCGGGGCGACGTCCTGCCGCTCGATCCCCGCGATACGCAGGTCGACGGCGTCCAGCAGGCGCTGCTGTCGGCTGCGGCCTCGGAGAAGAATGCCGAAGCGGCCGGAGAGATGGCCCGCACGCTGGCGCGTCTGCCGTACCGGCGCGCCGCACAAGTGGTGAAGGCCGACCGCTTCCTTCGCCACATTCTGGAGCTCTCGTCCGGCGTCGATCGCGGGGTTGCCGCCGCAACCCGTCCGGCGGCGTGCGCCGCGGTGGAACTCATGGCCCGGCTCCACGGCAAGCTCGCTCCAGTTGACGAGGACACGCTCTCCGCCCTGCGCACCATCGCGATGGCACGGTCCTCGACGGTCAAACTGACCGACGTCTCCCTGAGGATCCAGGCGATGCAGGCCCTGGTGACGGCCGGCGGAGTGGATGCCGAAGCGCTGCGTGGGACGATCCAGGACGCGTTGAGCCCGGACCTGCGCCGCCTCGCGATGGCCGCCCTGGGGAGCGCCGGCTCACCGGTCACCGGTGGCGACCGGATCGACCACCTGCGCAAGGGGCTCGAGGATCGCGAACCGGCGGTCCGGTACGAAGCACTGCGCGGCTACGTTCGTCACCACGCGAAAACCGACGGCTGCCAGCCGGTCATGGACATGCTGCTCGATACCAGCGAGCACGTCGTTCTTTTCGCGCTGGACTCGCTCGGCAACTGCGCCGGCGACGAAAACGTCGTGAACCGGCTGATCGGCGAGGCCCGTACGCCGCCGGGGCTCGGCAGCTGGAGGCGCGAGTCGCACGCGCTCGTGTCGCTCGCGAAGCGGTCGCCGTCGCACCTCGAGATTCCGCTGTCGTCGCATGCACGCCACCCGGTGTGGCAGGTTCGCATGTACGCCGCGCGCGCCGCGGCCGCAGCCAGCGTGCTCCCGACGCTCGAGCTGCTGGCTGCCGACCCGCACGACAACGTCCGGGACGCGACGCTGGGCGCGCTCAGACGCCTGAAGGCCGATCAGGCGGAGCCGCACTTCGTGGCGGCGCTCGACCGCAGCGACTACCAGCTGCTCAGAACGGCGGCGCGTGAGATGGCCGGTCTGCAGATCACGCCCGCGCTCACGGCCGGGCTCGCCGGCGCGCTCACGCGCGTGACCGCCGAGCGGAAAGACACGTCTCGCGATACGCGCGTGGCCATCCTGGAACGGTTGCGCGAGTTCGGCAGTGACCGGTACCGCGAGCAGCTGCTGCCGCTGCTTCGCGATTACGACGCGACGGTGGCGACGGAAACCGCGAAGACCTTGAATGCCTGGACTGGGGAGAGCTTTGCGATCGATCCGCAGCCGCTGCCGCCCCAGGAGCTGCCCAGCGCCGCGGAGCTGGCGATCATGACCGAAAAGGTCGCGTTCCTGGAGATGGAGAGCGGTCCGGAGATCGGCATCCGGCTGGATCCCGTGCATGCGCCACTCATGTCGACGCGCTTTCTCCGCCTCGTCAACCGCAACTATTACGACGGCCTGACTTTTCACCGCGTCGTGTCGAACTTCATTGTTCAGGGAGGCAGTCCCGGCGCCAATGAGTACGCCGGCGACGGACCTTACGTGAAAGACGAAATCAGCGAGAGGTCCCACGCTCGGGGCACCGTCGGGCTGTCTACCCGAGGCCGTGACACCGGCGACGCGCAGTTCTTCATCAACCTGGTGAACAATCCGCGTCTCGACTTCGAGTACACGGTGTTCGGTCAGGTGCTGCCGCGGCACCTTTCGAGGCTCGACCTGATTCAGGAGGGGGACCGGATCGTGAACATCACCTTCAGAGCGGCCATCGGCCCTCAGTAGCCCACCCGCCTTCGCCCAAAGCTTCGGCGGGGCAGGCTCCGTCAGTTGACCGCATCATGAACATATGTTCATAATGCACGCATGCCGTTCAAGCCTTCCGACTCGGTACTGCCGCTTACCCCGATCTCCTTCGAAGTCCTCCTGTCGCTCATCGACGGCGAGCGTCACGGCTACGCCATCCTTCAGGCGGTCGAGGCGCGTCTCGCCGGCAAGCTGCCGCTGCGCACCGGGACGATGTACCGGGCGCTCGCGCGGCTGATGGACGAAGGGCTGATTCAACGCGGCGACGCCGCCGGCGAAGACGATGATCCGCGACGCCGGTACTACCGGATCACGGCGCACGGCCGCGCGACCGCCAGGGCCGAGGCGCGGCGCCTCGCCGACCAGGTCGAAGCGGCTCGCGCGCACCGTTTGCTGCCGGAGTCGAAACGGTGAGACGGCACCTGGTCGCCGGCGTCTTGCACCGGGCGGCGCTTCGGGCGTATCCCGCGCCATTCCGGTGCGAGTTCGGCGGCGAGCTCGTCCGCATCTTCGAGGCGCGCCTCGATCAGGCCGGCGGCCGTGGCGCCGCCGCCGTCCTCGCCGGCTTCCTCATCGCCGACGCGTTGATCTCAGGCGCCGCGGAACGTATGCGCCGCCGCCATCAGGAATGGGCATGGCCGCGGCATGACTCGGCCGCCCGCACAAGGAGTCAGACCATGACGTGGGATTCAGTGCGCGCCGACGTGCGCCTTGCGCTGCGGCAGGCCCGCCGCGCGCCTCTCTTCGCCGCCCTCACCGTGGCCTCCCTTGCTCTCGGCATCGGCGCCAACAGCGCGATGTTCGGCGTCGTCCAGGCGGTGCTGCTCCGGCCGCTCCCGTACGGCGATCCCGGTGCGCTGGTCATGATCTGGAGCGACAACACCAAAAACGGCGAGAAGAACAATCCGGTGTCGCCTGCCAATTACGAGGCGTTCAAGACGGCCCCTTCGCTGGCCGCCGTCGAGGCCATGTACTCATTTCTCACGCCGGTGCAGGTGCGCATCGGTACGGAGCCGGAGCCGGCGCTCGTCTCGCAGGTTTCGCCCGGGATGTTCACGCTTCTCGGCCGCGCGCCGGCCGTCGGCCGGAAGTTCGACGACGAAGGAGCGCCCGAGGGGGCGGTGCTGAGCCACCAGTTCTGGCAGCGCCGGTTTGGCGGTGATCCCGCCATCGTCGGCAGACCACTCACGTTGTCTGGCGCGGGCGCGTCGGCGGTGATCCCGATCATCGGCGTCATGCCGGCGGACTTCGTGTTCCCGTATGGCTCGATGCTGGGTCCCTCGGGTTTCACGCGCAGCCAGCTGGTCGATATGTGGTGGCCGATCTCGCGGCAGCGCGACCCGCGCGTCGTAGACGCGTCGGGCCAGCCGAATCGTGCGATTCACTATTTCGGAGTAGTCGGCCGGCTCGCGGCAGGAGCCTCGATCGATCGCGCCCGCCGTGACCTGTCGGCGATCGCCGAGCAGCGGGCCGCTGACTACCCCGACACGAACATGGGCTGGGGCGTGACGCTTCGTCCGCTGCACGAACAGACGGTGGGGTCGCTGCGCCCGGCTCTCGTTCTGCTCATGGGCGGCGTCGGGGTCGTGCTGCTCATCACGTGCATCAACGTCGCGAACGTGCTGCTCGCCCGGGCTGCGGGCCGTGGGCGGGATCTCTCCATCCGATCGGCGCTTGGCGCTTCGCGCCGCCGGCTGATCCAGCAGACACTGATCGAGAGCATGCTGCTGTCGGTGGCCGGGGGGGTAGCGGGTCTCGGCGTGATGCTCGTCGCCACCCGTGCCATCCTGGCAGCGGCCCCGTCGAACCTGCCGCGGCTCGGCGAGGTTGCTCCCGGCGCACCGGTCGTGCTCTTCGCCCTCGGGCTCTCGCTGATGACCGGAGTGATCGTCGGGCTCCTGCCCGCTACCGCCGCGGCCAACTCGAAGGCCCACGACTCGCTGCGCGACGGCACCCGCGCGACGGCCTCCGCGGGGAAGCGACGGACACGCTCCGCGCTGATCGTCGCCGAGGTCGCGCTCGCGATGACGCTGACGGTGTGTGGCGGGCTGCTGCTGCGGAGTTTCATCTCCGTGCTTGGCGTGGACCCGGGATTCAAAGCGGACCAGCTGCTGACCATGCAGGTCAGCGTGCCCCCCCGCTACAGCAGTCCGGAGTCTCGCCTGACCTTCTACGATGAGCTCGAAGCCCGTCTGAAGGCCCTGCCGGGCGTCGTCGACGTTGGCGGGACGACCCGGCTGCCGCTGGGCAGCACCAACGTCACCACGATGCTCGACGTCGAAGGGCGCGCGGTGCCGCGCGCGGAGATGCCCGAAGTCGAGATGCGCCGGGCGGTGTTCGATTACTTTTCGGCCATGGGGATCCCGGTCGTGCGCGGGCGCGTCTTCACGCGTGACGACACCGCCAGCGTTCCGCAGGTGGCGGTCGTCAACGCGGCGCTCGCCGCGCGCGTGTTCCCTGGCGAAGACGCTGTCGGCAGGCGCGTGCGCTTCAACTCGGAGTGGATGACGATCATCGGCGTGGTGGGGAACGTGAAGCACGGCAGCCTGGAAGAAGTCCCGAAGCCGGAGCTGTACATCACCTACCGGCAGGGGCCTCCCGTCGGGCCTTATCTCGTGATCAGGACTCGCGACGATGCGGCGGCGCTCGCCGGCTCCGTTCGGCAGGCCATCCGGGAGCTGGGGGCCGATCCGCCAACCGACATGCGCACGATGGAGGCGGTGCGAAGCAACTCGGTCGCCGCGCGGCGTTTCGTGCTGCTTCTGGTCGGGACGTTTGGAGCGCTGGCGCTCGGCCTGGCGGCCCTCGGGGTGTTTGGAGTCATCACGTTGATCGCCGCGGAACGAACGACGGAGGTGGGGATCCGGATGGCGCTTGGCGCGACGCCTTCGCAGGTGCTGAAGCTGGTCCTGGGCCAGGCCATCACGCTGACGGTGGGCGGCGTCGCGCTCGGCGCCGTGGCCGCTTTTCTGCTGGGCCCGGTCATCAGAACGCAGCTGTTCGGCGTTGGCGTCGCCGATCCGCTGACGTATGTGGCCGTCGCGATCGCGCTGGTCGGCACCGGGGGGCTGGCCGCGCTCGTCCCGGCCCGAAGGGCCATGAGCGTGGATCCCGTGCAGGCTTTGAGGAATTGAGGTTCGAGGTTTCCAGCGTTCGAAAACCGCGGACCCTTGGAACCTTAGAGGAGCTTTCCAGGATTCATGATGCCCTGCGGGTCGAGCGTCTGCTTGATCGCGCGCATCACGTCCAGGCTTGCACCGTGTTCGCGCGCGAGGAACTTCTTCTTCCCGAGCCCGACGCCATGTTCGCCGGAGCAGGTCCCGCCCATCGACAGCGCCCGTTCGACCAGCCGGTCCGACAGCCACTCGGCTTCCGCAATCTCGGCGGGATCGTCGGGATTCACGGGAAAGATCATGTGAAAGTTCCCGTCGCCGACGTGGCCGACGAGGGCCGCGACCAGGTGCGAGGCGGCGATGTCACGTTTGGTCTCGACAATGCAATCCGCGAGGCGGGAGATGGGGACGCACGCGTCGGTCGTCCAGCCGCGCGAGCCCGGGCGCATCGCCAGCGCGGCGTAATACGCATCGTGGCGGGCTTGCCAGAGCTCGGCCCGCGCCTCCGGGGTCAGGGCGCGGGCGAAAGCGTGGCCGCCGTGGTCGGCGGCAATCTCGCCGACCGCCTCCGCCTGTTCGGTCACGTCGCGATCGCTCAACCCGTGGAATTCGAAGAACAGCGTCGGGAAGACCGGGTACGCCAGCCTTGAAAAGCGGTTGACCGCCTCGATCTGCACCTCGTCGAGCAGTTCGATCCGCGCGACCGGAATGCCGAGCTGGATCGTCGTGATCACCGTGCGAACGGCGCTCTCGATGTCGTCGAAGTAGCAGGTCGCCGAAGCCAGTGCCTCCGGACGGCCGTGCAGGCGCACGGTGAGCTCCGTGATCACGCCAAGCGTGCCTTCCGATCCCACGAACAGCTTCGTCAGGTCGTAGCCGGACGACGACTTGCGCGCGCGGCCGCCGGTGGAGATGACCCGGCCGTCGGCGAGCACGACTTTCAGCCCGAGGACCGCATCGCGCATGGTGCCGTAGCGCACGGCAGTGGTGCCCGACGCGCGCGTGGCCGCCATGCCGCCGAGCGTGGCGTCTGCGCCGGGATCCAGATGGAAGATCAAGCCGGTGGGCCGCAGGTGCTTTTCGAACTGCTTGCGCGTCACGCCGGCCTCCACGGTCGCGTCGAGGTCGTCGGCGCTGACGCGGAGCACGCGGTTCATGCGCGTCATGTCGATCGACACGCCGCCCTGCAACGCGTTCACGTGCCCTTCGAGCGACGAGCCCGCCCCGAACGGCACGATCGGGCAGCCATGCCTGGCACAGGCGCGGACAACAGCCTGCACGTCGTCGCTCGTTTCGGGAAACACCACTGCGTCGGGGAGCGCGGCCGCGTGGTGCGACTCGCCGCGGCTGTGGTGCTCGCGCACGGCGCCGGCGGTCGAGAGGTTCGCGCCGACGATGCCGCGCAGCTCCTCGATCACCGCCTCGAAGGCCGGCCCGCTCATCGCGCTACCGGACCGCGGGTCCGGCCATGTGGATGGTGCCTTTGGTCGCGTCGATGTCGGCCTCCAGGCCGACCGGCACCGTCCATTGGGGGTTCTGATGGCCGATCATCGCACCGAACCACGCCGGGACTCCGAGGGGTTTGACGTGATCCGACAGGATCTCCTCGAGCGTCAGCGACCCGAACCCCTCACCCGGGCCGCACTCGGCGCAGGTGCCGAACACGAGCCCGCGGATCTTCGCCAGCACGCCGGCGAGCTTCAGTTGCGTGAACATCCGGTCGATGCGATAGAGGTCCTCACCGACGTCCTCGAGAAAGAGGATGGCTCCGTCGAAGGAAGGCACGTAGCTCGAGCCGATGATGGCGGTGAGCACGGTCAGGTTGCCGCCGAGCAGGCGTCCGCGCGCGGTACCGGGTGTGATCGTCTGCACGCGATGCTCGATCTGCGCCAGGGCATTTCGCTCCGACAGCAGTTTCGGGTTCTCCATCGTGACCGCCTCGGCGTTGAAAAGGACCCGCTTGAAGTAGTCGAGCGACCAGGTGTCCCACCGCCCCATGCCGTTGGGGCCGTGAAAAGTGACGAGCCCGCTCTTCGCGTGGATCGCGAGGTGGAGCGCGGTGATATCGCTGTAGCCGACGACGACCTTCGGGTTGCGGCGGATCAGATCGTAGTCCAGGTAGGGCAGGACCCGGCTGCTGCCCCAGCCGCCTCGAATCGGCAGAACGGCCTTCACCGATCCATCGCCGAAGAACTGGTTGATGTCGCCGGCGCGCTCGCGGTCGCCGCCGGCGAGGTATCCGTGGCGCGCGAGCACGTGCGAGCCGATCTTCACCTTCAGCCCGAGCGCCTGCAGCGACTCCTGCGCAATGGCGAGATCGACGGTCTGGAAGGTTGCGCTTGCGGGCGCCACGATGCCGACCGTATCGCCCGGCGCGAGCCGCCGCGCCAGCATCGGTGCCGGTGCGCCGGCCGGGCTGGCTGATTGCGAGGTTGCGGCGGCACCCGCGACGGGAACCACGGCGAGCGCCCCCAGGAAAGCTCGACGATTCATATGATCCGGATTGTGCCACACTGTCTTCATGGTGCTCGCGCTGCTGCTGCTTCTGCTCGCGCCCGCGATCGCGCAGGATCAGGACAAGGACAAAGAGAACGCGAGGCCTCCGAAACGCGGCGACACCGTCATCGCGAAGGGCTGTTTGAGGGGAAGCGCGCTCGAGAACGCGGATCTCAGCAGGGCCGAGGGCACGGGGCGGTCCAGCGAGATCTTTACTTACCGGCTGAGCGGCGACAAGAAGATCATCAAGGAGATTCGCGACGAGCACGACGGCCACGCCGACGTGGTCACCGCGGAGCTGAAGACCGACCTGCCCACCTCCAGCGGATTCGGCAAGCGGATCGGCAACAGCCGGATCACCATCGGCGGCAGCCGCGGCATGGGCCCCGAACCGCCGCCCCCGATGCCGCAGCTGCGCGTGATCTCATTCGAACATACCGGCGTCACCTGCCGCTGACCGTCCAGAGATACAATCCGCGCATCATGCAGGGGGCCGCCCCAGGGAACTACCGGTTCGGGCCGTTCACGGTCGAAACCGGCGCGTACCGCCTCACCAGGAATGACGCCGTCATCCCGGTCTCGCCGAAGATCATCGACCTGCTTCTGTACCTGGTCGCGCGGCCGTCGGCTCTGGTCTCGAAGGAAGAGCTGTTCAAGGCGCTGTGGCCCGACGTGGCGGTCACCGACAACGCGCTGACGCAGGTCGTCTCAGAGCTCCGGCAGGCGCTCGGCGACGATCCGTCCAAGCCGCTGTACGTGCAGACTGTCGCGCGCAGGGGCTACCGCTTCATTGCGCCCGTCACCGCGCCGTCCCCCGCCGCCGCCCATCCGCCAGCCGACGTTGCACCGACGGTGCCGTCGGTCGGCGTGCTGGATTTCACGAACGTCAGTAAAGACGCGTCGCTCGACTGGCTCTCCTCGGGCATCGCCGAGACCGTGACCAACGACCTGCGTGGCGCGCTGCAGGCGCGCACTCTCGACCGGACGCGGATCGTCGAGGCCTCGCGCCGGGTCGGCACCGAGCTGGCGGCCTTGCGGCGCGAGCTCCAGCTCGATCTCGCGGTGGTCGGCAGCTTTCAGCGGTCGGGCGACCGCTTGAGGATCACCGCCCGCGCCGTCGACGCGGCGACCGGAGAAGCGCTCGCTGACAGCAAGGCGGACGGCCTGCTCGTGGACGTCTTCGACCTCCAGGACCGCATCGTCGCGCAGCTCTCCGCGGCCATCGGCAGCCGCAGCGGGACGTCTGCGCGCCGCTCCACCAGAGAGACGAGCAGCCTCGAGGCGTACCAGGTATTCACGGAAGGACGCGTGCGGCTCGAGACCCTCGAAGGGGCGCAGGTCGCCCTGGCGATCAAGGATTTCGAGCGTGCGATCGAGCTGGACCCGCGCTACGCCGCGTCGCACGTCGGCCTGGGCAACGCGCACTTCTGGCAGTACGAGATGTCGCGCGCGCAGAACCATCCCGACGCCGTGCTGCTGGCGAAAGCGATCGACAATGTGCGCCGCGCGATCGAGCTCGATCGCGAACTGGCCGAGGCCCATGCGACGCTGGCCTTTCTGCTCGTCAGCGCCGGGCGCGCGAGCGAGGCGCTCGTGTCGGCACGCCGGGCGGTGACGCTCGAGCCGGGGTACTGGGGGCATCACTTCCGCGTCGCGCACGCCGCCTGGGGAGACGAGCGGCTGCGGTCGGTGGGTCGGGTCATGGAGCTCTATCCCGACTTCCCGTTCGCCCATTTCGAGGCGGCGATGGTGTTCATCGCGCGCGGCTCGCTCGACCGCGCGGAGTCGGTGCTTCGTGAAGGCGCGATCGTCCAGGACCGCCAGGCGCATCTGCGGCAGCGGTACCCCGCCCGCGGCCTGCACTGGCTCCTCGGGATCGTGCGGCTCGCACACCGAGATGTGGCAGAAGCCGAGGCGGAGTTCGCGTGTGAAGTGGCCGGCGGGACCAACCAGCTGTACGGCGCCGAATTCGTCATGAATGCGTGCGATGGCGCCGGTTTCGCCCGTCTGAGGGGAGGGGACCCGCAGCAGGCGGTACAGCACTTCAGGCGAGCGCTGGAGCTGTTTCCGGACCACGCGCGCTCTCTCGTGGGCCTGGGCACCGCGCTCGCGGCGGCCGGCGAGGCGAAGGCAGCCGACAAGGCATTTGCCGAAGCGGCCGCCGCCATTGAGGCGCTGCGTCGGGGGGGCCGCGGCAGCGAGGCGACGATCGCCGAGGCCTTTCTGAATGCGTCCACCGGACGCACCGACAAGGCGCTCATGTGCCTGAGGTCCCTCCTCGAGCGCGTGGATCTGCCTTTTACCGGGTGGACCATCCCCGTCGAGCCCCTCCTCGAGCCCCTGCGTCCGCACCGGGAATTCGGGCAGATTCTCGCCACCCTGGCCGACCGCGCCCGCTGATTTCAGCCTAATTCACTCCCCCCTCACGACTCCTGAGCCATCGGGCGCCTATCCTGCGCCTTATGAAACGTATGACCAGAAACATCCGCGTGTCGCTTGTGGCGTTCGTGCTCTTCATCGCCGCGCCGGCTGCGTTCGCGCAGACCGTTCCGCCGCCCGACGGGCGGGTCGAGCTCGCCGAGCTCGTGCTGAAGGACGGCTCACGCATGTATGGCACGGTCGAGCGTGAAACCGATCAGGAGGTCGTCTTTCGCACCCAGGCGGGCGCCATCGTCACGGCGCGCCGCCAGGAAATTGCCTCGCTTCGGGTCGTCAGGGGGCGCATCGAGGGGGGAGAGTTCATCAGGCCGGACCTGCACCGCAGCCGGCTGTTCTTCGCACCCACCGGCCGATCGCTCGACCGGGGACAGGTGTCGATCGGTGTCTTCGAGTTCCTCGCGCCGTTCGTTCAGGTGGGTGTCACCGACCAGTTCTCGATCGGCGGCGGCACGCCGCTCGTCTTTGGATTCGATGAGGGAGACCGGCCGTTCTGGGTCACGCCGAAGCTGCAGGTCCTCAATACCGGACGGGCGCAGGCTGCCGTCGGGATACTGCATGTTTTCGGGGCCAGCGGTGATTTCAACGGCGGGATCGCCTACGGGGTGGCGACGTTCGGCAGCAGCGACAACGCCGTGACAGCGGGCGCCGGGCTCGCATACGCCGACGACGCGCGCGGCGGGGTCGTGATGGTCGGAGGCGAGCGTCGCGTTCATCGGAACGTCAAGCTGATGACCGAGAACTACGTGTGGAAGAACGGGGATGGGATTCTGTCGGGCGGCGTCCGCTTCCTGGGGGAGCGTCTGTCGGCCGATCTCGCGCTGGCGATGCCGATCGGGGTGGGCGAATTTTTCGCGTTCCCGGTGGTGAACTTCGTTTACGTGTTCTAGGGGCCTGGGCGCCAGTCCTTCACGTGCGTTGCCGGAACGGCCGCTGCGTCACGACCGATCACCTGGCGCGCGAAACGCGGCCACCAGTCCGCGGCCGCGGCGGCGCCCGCCGGCGGGGGCTCGCGTTCGAGCGTCTCGGTGATCCGGGCCCACAAGGCGTCGGCGCGCTCGCGCGCCTCTGTCAGCCCGCCCGGCAGCTCCGGCCGAAGGCAGCGCCGCGCGATCTCGACGTGCAGGACCTCGTCCGCCCAGTCGTAATCGTGGAAGAGGCCCGAGAGCCGGTCTCCCGATTCGGCGGCCACGCGGTGCTCGTACGGCTTGCCGCGATCGCGCGGCATGAGCGACTGCTCGATGGCATACAGCAGGATGTGCCGTTCGACAGGCGAGCAGTACTTGGCCAGTTTCCACGAGAACGTGACGTTGACCGGGAGACTCGCCCAGTCCACGCCGTGCGATTCCATCAGCGCCTGGCCGAGCATCGCATGCCTGGCCTCGTCCCACATCTGCCGGAGCATCGACGTGTAATACGCCCACGGACGACCGCGAGCGCCCGCATTGCGCTCCTCGGCCCAGCGTTCCGCGACGACGCCGGCGATGACCTCGGGCACATCCATCTCGCGGAGCCGTTTGAAGATGAGTGCCGCATTGCGTTCGTCGGCCGATCGGGTGTCGTCGAGGTACACCACGTCCGCCGGCGTGGAGGTGTCGAAGATGCCGGCAAACCGTTCGTCGCGCGCGGGTATGACGTCGAACCGGTAGGGCCGCCGGTGTCGTGGCGGCGGGCCCGGTGTTCGCGTCGAAAGCCCGTCCACCCCGCCGGCCGCCCCGAGCGCACCCGCGATGTGGTTCCCCCAGTCGATGGATTCGCTCGACCTGACGGCGGCGAGTGCGGCGATGCTCCAGGCTTCAACGGCCGGTTCTTCGGCCGCGATCGCGCGAAGCACCCGAACGGTCGGCTGGTCGCACAACGAGTTCGTCCGCTCGAGGTAGGCCAATAACGCCACGCGAAACGCCGGGCGTATGGCGCCGTACACGGCGCCAAGCCGCGCACTGGTGGTCGGCGCCGCCAGTGCTTCGTCCAGGGCGGCTGACAACCCCTCGTCGGGAACGTCGCCCGCGCCGGGTGCCGGTTCCCGCATCTCGGCGATGCGGGCGTAGATCGCGGCCGCATGATCAGCATCGATCCAGCCGTGCAGCGCGAGCGCGCATTTGGCCTCCCACTCGGGTGTGGACGGCAGGAACGCCGCGGCGCCGATCGCCAGCCGCTGTTTGACATAGGCGAGGCGATGCAGGACGGCGGTCGCGTCGGCGACCGTCAGGCCGCCTCGCTGGGCCTGCGCGGAGGTCACGATGCCGGCAAACGGCGGCAGTCGCTGCATGCGGTTACCGGAGCGACCCGGCATGTTGCCAGACCGCTTTGGAAATGTCGGCGATCAACGCCTGGCTCTTTTTCTGATCCTGGATGCCGCGCACGAGCACGACGATCACATAGGGGCGCGGCCCGTAAACGATGCCGGCGTCGTGCTGGATCCGGGTGATGCTGCCCGTCTTGTGCGCGACCCGCGTGCCTGCCGGAACGCCCGCCGGCACCGCCTCGTTGAACTTCTGGCGCGCGAGCACCTCGATCATTTCGCGGTCGGCGGTGGCGCTCACCGCCTGTCCACGACCCAGCTTCTCGAACAGCACGAGCAGGCCGCGCGCGGTGGTCGCGTTGTTGAGACCCTTCTCGAATGCCTTCGAATCCTCGACCCCCCGAAGCACCCTCATGCCGTGCGCACCGAGCCGGGTGACCGTGGTGCGGATCTTCTCGACGTCCAGCTTCTCGATCAGCAGGTTCGCGGCGAAGTTGCTGCTGACGGTGATCATCGCCTCGTTCAACGCCCGCAGCGTCATCGCGCTGCCGACGTTCGCGTAGACCTCCCGGTCCGAATCGTCCCCTTCGCTCAGCTTGTAGGGGCTGCCATCGACGATGCTGCGAAACTCATTGCGGATCGGCAGCTGCTCATCGAGCTTCAGCATGCCGGCCTCGGCCTGCCTGAACAGCTCGATCATGACCGGCACTTTCATGGTGCTTGCCGCGTGAAACGGCTTGTCGGGATCGATGAGGAGCTCGGACGAACCGTCGAGCGTTCGGTACGCGACCGCCACCTCCGCGCCGCTGTCCGCGATGAGCGCACGAACCTGCGATGCCAGCGCGTCAGCTGAAGGGGGCAGCGTCAACAGCGCAAGAACGATCCATGAGGTCATGGCGCTTATCTTAGGTCAGTCGGCGAGGCTCGCGGGTGTGTCCGCTATGCTCAGGGGATGGGCGGAAGGTTGCGAGGTCGTTCGGTCATTGTCGTGGGGGCGGGGCTCGCGGGCCTGGCGGCGGCGCGCGAGCTCGAGCGTGAAGAGGCGCACGTCACGCTGCTCGAGGCACGCGACCGGGTCGGCGGCCGCGTGCAGACCGTTCGCGGCGTGTTCGCGGACCGCCAGCACGGCGAAGCGGGCGCGGACCTCATCGAAGGGGAGCAAACGCTCGTCCACGAGCTGGCGAAGGCCGTCGGCCTCGAACCCCGAAGGATCCTTCGCGCCGGGTTCACGTACTACGGTCCTGATGCTGCCGGGCGGAACCGGGTGTGGAAGAGCCCGTCGGTCTGGAAGCACGCCGCCGCCCGCCTCGAGCCTGACATTGCCCGGTACAAAGCCGCCGGTGAACGGTGGGACTCCGGCGTCGCAGCGGCGCTCGGGCCGCAGTCGGTTGCGCAGTGGCTGCGCAGGCAGCGCGCCGGCCGCAGCTTCGCGGCGGGCGTCCGGTCGACACGCGGCTTCTTTCTCGCCGATCCGGAGGATCTCTCGCTCCTGGCGCTCGTCGACCAGTTCTCGGAAGGTCTCCCGGGTGAAGACGAGTTCTTTCGTATCCCGGGCGGCAACGACCGTCTCCCGCAGAAGCTCGCCGCTGCGCTTGCCGGGCGCATCGTCCTTGCGGCGCTGGTCGAGAAGGTCCGGCGCCGCCGGAACCGTGTGACATTGTGGTTTTCGGAGAAAGGCCGCCGCCGGGAGCTGTCAGCCGACTTCGCCGTCCTGGCCGTCCCGGCGACGACGCTCAGGCGAATCGAGTTCCAGCCGCGATTGCCCGACCAGCAGTGGCGGGCCATCTCGGCGTTGAAGTACGGACCGGCCACGCGCGTGCTGCTGCAGTTCGAGCGGCCGTTCTGGCGGCGCACGCACCGGCACCGCGCATTCGGGACCTCGCTGCCGATCGGCGCGGTGTGGGACGCCAGCGAGCACCAGCGCGGCGCTTCGGGGATCCTGATGCTCCTCGCCGGTGGCGGGGCGTCGGGCGAGTGCCGGGCGATCCTGAGTCGTGAAGGCCCGCGTGGGGTGGTCCGGCGCCTTCGCTGGCTCGGCACGCCGGCGCCTCTCACGGCGGCGTGGCAGACCAGCTGGGAAGACGATCCGCTCGCCCGCGGTGGCTACGCGGTGTTCTCGCCGGATTTCGATCCTTGCCTGCGCGACTGGCTCCGGCGGCCCGCGGGCCGCGTGTTCCTTGCCGGCGAGCACACGAGCGTGAAGTGGGAAGGCTTCATGAACGGCGCGGTGGAGAGCGGCCGTCGGGCCGCGGCGGAGATCAGCGCGCTAGGCGGGGATCTGCGCTAGCTTGGCCAGCTCGCCCCACGTCTCGGGATCCTGCGAGACCAGGGTGCTGAAGTAGAGCGACACGTCATCGGCCGGGTACTTCTCGGCGAGCGTGTCGGCGGCGGCCCGTACACGTTCGGCATCCGGGGCCGGCACGTTCTCCTCGTTGATCAGGCCGTCCTCGTGGGCGATCCCGAGCGCGTCGAGAAACGCGGCCATCATCGGGCGCTGATGCTCGAGGTGATAGCTCACGAGCGCACGCGCCGCCACCGTCTCGGAGATCCCCGGCAGCGTCGCCAGATACCGGGCCTTGCGCTCGAGCGGCAATGAGATGACGCTCTTGGTGCGGAACTTCATGTGCGCCGCGATCGCGGTAACCGCCTCGACCTGCTGGTCCGTGGACTGCTCGTCCGCCCAGAACACTTCGGCCGCCTTGATGCGCCGCTCGGCGGGCATCCGCTTCCAGATGCGCGTCGGCCGGAACGCGCTCAGATCCTGTTCCATGAAGCGATTTTACGTCGAGAGAACCTTCGACTGTGCGTCACCGTCCACGTGGTGCCCGGCCAGGGGCACGCTGCTTCAGGCTGACCAAGATCATCTGGTACAGTTGCCCGGTGTCGGAACGGTTGTTCACGCCGCGCTTCTTCGTGATGTGCGGCTTCAGTTTCACGGTGTTTCTGTCGGCCTTTCAGCTGCTACCCACCGCGCCCTTTCACATCATCGACCTTGGCGGTTCGACGTTCGCGTCGGGACTGTTCCTCGGCTTTCTCACGTACTCGTCGGCGTTTTCGGCACCGCTGACCGGCGCCTACGCCGACCGGGTCGGATCGCGACGCGTGCTGATCGTGTCGAGCCTGGCGCTCGTCGCTTTCTCGATGCTGTACGCCGTCATCACGAACGTGCGGCTCCTGCTGGCGATGGTGGTGCTGCACGGCGTGTTCTGGTCGGGGCTGTTGTCGGCGAGCGCCGCCTACATGACCAATCTGCTGCCGGAGCGGCGGCGGGCGGAAGGCATCGGGTACTGGGGCCTGTCGACCCTGGCGGCGGTCGCCGTGGCGCCGATCGTCGGGTTTCGGATCTACAGCTACGGGTGGCTCTGGCTCTGCGTGGTGTCCGCGGTGCTCAACCTGATCATGGCGGTCATCGCGACCCGGCTGCACGATCATCCCCGTGCTGCGGCCCCAGCCGGGGCGCACCCGAAACCGCTGATCGAGCGGCGCGTGCTGATCATTTCGGTCACGCTGGCGCTCTACTCGTTCGGCTATGGCGGCATCACCAGCTTCACGGCGATGTATGCCGACCTTAACGGCGTCGCACCGAAAGGCCTCTACCTCACGGCGCTTGCCATCGTCATCCTGGTCACGCGCCCGCTGCTCGGCCGGCTCGGCGACCGGTGGGGCTACTCGACGGTCTTCATTCCGTGCCTGGCGCTGATCGCCTGCGGCCTGGGCGTGCTCGCGCTCGGCGGCAGTCGCGCGCACCTGCTCGCGTCAGCGGTGATCTTCGGGATCGGGTTCGGCACCGCCTACCCGGCGTACGTCGGGTACGTGATGAAGGGTGTGAGCGCCGAGCGCCGGGGCGCCGCCTTCGGCGCCATCCTGGCCGCGTTCGACACCGGCATCGGCACCGGCTCGACGACGATGGGCTGGCTGATCCAGCGCTACGGGTTTGCCACGGCATTTGGCGTGGCCGCGGGCCTGGCGGCGCTCGCGCTGCCTTACTTTCTGGTGGTGGAGGGGAGACTTGTGAAAGGGAAAGGGTAAAAGGGAAAAGGTAAAAGGGGAAAACTTCTACCTTCTCCCTTTTACCTTCTGCCTTCCCTAGAATCCCACCCTCAGGCCGACATCCACCCTCCGGCCGGGCATTGCGGCCGTGGGGCGGCCGAAGAATGGGGAGGTCATCACACCGGAATAGCCGACGCGGTTGACGGCGTTGAACAGATTGGATCCGGAGGCGAAGAGCTCGAACCGGATGCGTTTGTCGTCGGCCCCCCCGCCGAAGGCGCCGCTGATGTCGCTGCCCGACGCGCCGCCGATGCGCTGGATCACGATCGTCGGCTGGCCGTGCCCATCGGCGCCGCCGGCCGGCGGCCGCCGGCCGAAGCCGAAGGCGTAGCTCAGGCGACCGCCGAGCTCCCAGGTCATCTCGGTGCGAGCGGAGTTGCGGGCGACGCCGGCCGGCCGGTCGTTGAAGACCGTGTCGCCGTTGTCGTCACGGCCGGTGGTGATCGTGTACGGCGTGCCGCTGCGGACGCCGCCGTTGAGCGCGACGCGCATGTTCGTGATGAGCGGCATGCTGAACATCCCGCTGACCGAGTGCCGCGGCACCCCGGTCACCGGTCCCCACTCGTTCGACAGGTCGTAGCTGTCGGCCGGAAGGCTGAACGCGCCGTCGGCATCCGACTCCTGGTTGAGCCACGCATAATTGGCGAAGAGCATGATCCGCTTCGCGGGAACCTGGAGGTTCATGCCGGCTACGAACGTCTCGCCGCGCATGTTCGCCGTCGACTCCACCTGGGTCACGTTGCCGAGCGAGAGGTCCGGTCGCAGCCCGTTCAGCGGCGCATTGACGTTCCGGCCGCGGAAGCGATTCTCGCCTCGCGTGCGGGTGTAGCTGACGTTCATCCCGAACTTGGGCGAGAACTGGTGGCTCAACCCGACATTGCCCATGATCCGCGTCGGCATGACGAGGCCGTCGCCCAGCAGGTAGCGGCTGGCGGGCAGGATCTGCTGGGCCACGCCGCCTGAAAACGGATCCGGGTATCCTGGATTCGTGATGACCAGATCCTGCTGACGGGTGCCGTCGACGCGGAGGACCTGCTCGTAGATCTCGGACTCGAGCCACTCGTAAAAGATCCCGCCGCCGGCGCGGACCGTTGTCTTGCCGTTCCTGAACGGCGACCAGGTGGCGCTGGCCCGCGGCGCAAGATTCAGGCGGTCGTCCAGGTGGGACTGGAGCTCCTGGCGAAGCCCGGCGCTCACCGTCAGATTGGATCGCGCGCGCCAGTCGTCCTGGATGAACAGACCGGCCTGCCACTGCGAGTACTCCACGCGCGGATCTCCGAGCCGCTGCGTATAGCTTGCCGGCCGCCCGGCTTCGTACTCCGCCATCGACGTGAACGTGAACGTGCCGAGGTAGTTGGTCCGGTTGTCGCTCTCGTACGATCCCCCTTCGAGGAGTACGCCGGCGCGGACGGCATGCCGGCCCCTGGTCCAGTCGAGGTTGGTGGCCCACTCGACGTCGAACGACTCCCGGCCGCCGGCCTGCTGCGCTCCGCCGATCGTGAAGGTGTCGAGCACGCGCACGGCCTGGGCCTCGATGTCGGACCGTGCGGTCGTCGCCTGGCGCCGCAGCTGCAGCCGGTTCTCCACGAACACATTGCGCGACCAGGGGCCCCCTTCGGAGAGCCGCAGCATCGAGTCGTCGGTCGTCCGCGCGAACGAGCGGTCGCCCAGCTCGAAGCCGCCGACGCCGAGGCTCTTCTGCTGGTTGCCATTGGTCTGGAGGTTGGCCCGCAGCGTGTGGGCCTTGTTGATGGCGTGATCCAGCCGTCCGTTGAAGTTCAGCCGGTCGGCCGGGCGGCGGATCGCCGCCAGCGACCGGGACCCGTCAGGCGAAAGCGCGTTGATGTTGGCCGAGTCGTACAGCGAGGCGCCGGTAGCCGACAACGAGAACGACGTCCGCTCCTTCCGCAGCGTGCCGCTCATGTTGAAGGTGTACTGCTGCGTCTGTTCCGGCCCCTTCTCGGTCACGAACGCGTTCCGCGCATTCAGCGAATCGTCGCGGAAGAGAAAGTCCAGGCTGCCCCGCAGCGGCCCGAGGCCTGGCTGGGTCACGATGTCGACGAAGACCATGCCGGCCGCGTGGTTCTCGGCCGCGTACATGTCGCGCGAGAACCGGATCGACCTGATCTGCGCCTTCGGCGGGAGCTTGCCGCCGCGAAAGCCGTCCACGCGCATCACGGCGCCTGGGCCGGCCATCTCCTTGAGCACGCGCTCCATCTCGTCGGGATCATCCGGCAACGCGTTGATCTGATCCTTCGACAGCACTGTATTGAACCGGTCGTTGTTCGGATCGGATGCCACAGTGGCCTTGTCGCGGCCAACCGAAACCGTTTCGTCAAGTTTCTGGATCTTGAGCACGGCTTCGCGGCGATTGTCGCCGGCGCGTACCCGCACGTCAGGGATCACCAGCGTCTCGAAGGCGGGAAACGACACCTCGATCGTGTAACGGCCGGGCACGAGATCCTCGGCCCGCGCCACCCCCTGGCCATCGGAGGCGATGTCGCCACGGACGACGGATGCAGTCCGCTCTTCGGCCCCTTTCACCTGGACGATCGCGCCTGGAATGACGGCGCCGCTCGGGTCCTTGACGACGACCTGGAGCCTCCCGCCCGGCGGACGCTGTGCGGCGGCCGCGCCGTTGGCGTAGCCGGCGAGCGCCGCGGCGAGTACGCACGCAGCAAGACGTTGGCGGGACATCATCAGCTCCTGCCGTCCCCGACGTCGAATTTCTTCGTGTCGATCTTCGGGTTGACCTTCACCTTGTTGATCGTCCACTGCTCGGTCGTTTCACCGGCCGCAGCGCGCCGCATGACGTGCGGAAAGTTGATGCCGTCGGCCTGCCGCCAGTCCTCGAAGAAAAGCGCCAGCTCCACGAGCGGTTGTTCGGCGGCAGCCTGGCCGGCCGCGTGGGTCAAGGCCTGCGCCCCTCTGCCCGCCGGACCGTTCGACATGACCACCCGGGGAGCGCGCCCCTTGTAGGTCACCATCAGGGGGAGGGAGCTCTTCTGGTCGATGAACAGGCGCGCTTCGAACCCGTCGGCGTCCTTCACGTCGATCACGTGTGCTTTGCCGTCGGGTGACTCCGCCTCGCCGGCATACGTGTAGTGGGCCCCCAGCGATGGGTGGGCGGCGCCGAACCAGCCGAGCATCATGCGCGACACCTCGCTCCGGGCCGCCCGGACCATCGACTTGTTGATCTCGTCCTTCTGCTCGTCGGTGAGCCTGGCCGCTTCGGCGGGGACCGCGCCACCGGGACCCATCCGCACCATCATTCCCCCGCCCGGCATCATCGACGTCCCGGCAGGCATGATCGCCTTGTCGCCGTTGAACCCGCTGTTCATCGTCATGCTCACCGCGCCGCGTGAGGCTTCGGACCTGAGGTACTTGTCGGGCATCTCGAGGAGCAGATCGACCTCACCGGTTATCTGCACCTGGCCGAGATTCCGCTCGGTCGACGCCTGCAGGCTGAACGTCTTCATTGCGTCGAGCTTGCCTGCGCCGATCGCCGTGCGGGTCGTGGCGATGATCTTCGCCGCCTTCGCATCCTGCGCGAGTGCCGCCGCCGGCATCGCTGCGGCGACGAGCAACCCGACCGTTCCAAGCTTGAGAGTGTGAATTCGCATGCCCTGACGATACGGTCGCCGGGCGCGGCCGTGGTTAAGGCGGTGCAAAGAGATTGTTAAGCACGTAAAACCTGCGGCGCTCGTCGATTCGGGCCCTTATTCAGATGCTAGACTCGGCTTCATGAGGGTTCGATCACGGCTGCCGATGTTCATCGTGGCGGCCGCTCTGCTCGGATTGATCGTGCTGCTGGCGACGCTCCAGTACCGCTGGCTCGGGCAGGTGAGCACGGCGGAGCGCGAGCGGATGCAGGCGAATCTCGCGGCCCGCGCCAGCAGCTTCGCTCAGGACTTCGACCGCGAGATCACGCGCGCCTATCTCACGTTTCAGCTGGACCCCTTACGGGACAGCACCATCCTCGCGCCGGAGGTGGCCGAGCGCCACGATCGCTGGCACGCGACATCCCGCTACCCGCGCCTGGTGAAAGAGGTGTACATCGTGTCGCGGGCCGACGGTATGGCTCCAACGCTTCACCGTTTCAACGCCTCGACACGGTTCATCGAGCCGGTTGACTGGCCCGATGCGCTGGATCCGATTCGCACCGTCCTCGCCGCGCCGAGCCCTTCGTCTCCCCAGGGCATGACGCTGATCGTGCGAAGCGTGCCGCCGGTGCTGTGGGAGCGCATCCCCGCGGTGCTGGTCCCGGCGCCGGTGATGTTCTTCACCCAGCCGGGCGCGGCGGCGCCGCCCCAGCCGATGGCGTCCGTGATCCTGGCGCTGGACCGCGAGTACATCGCCGGCGACATGTTCCCATCGCTGGCCGAGCAGCACTTCCGCGGCGCGAGCGAGGGGATCGACTATGAGATGGCGGTCGTCAGCGCCGCCGCAAAGACGCCGGTCTACACCACGACGGCCGGATTCACGCCGGATCCCGACGCCTCGAGCGACGCCGCCGCCGACCTGTTCCGGATCCGCCAGCAGGAGTTGGGGGCGATGGCGTCCGAGGTGCGGCGCTTCACGTCGTTCGTGACGACGCGCCTCGAAGAATCCACCCGACGGGACGCGGCAACGGGCCGGAGGGGCGGACGGATCGAAATCCGCCAGGCGCCGCTCTCGGTCAGGCTGCAGCACGGCGGTCCGCTGGAACAGAAGAAGGATCTCGAGCTGGGTTTCACGGCCGCCGCGACCCGGGCGTCCGCGAATCCGCCTGGCTGGCGGCTGATCGTGAAACATCCTTCGGGCTCGCTCGAGACCGCGGTGGCGAAAGCGCGGCGCCGCAACCTGCTGGTCAGCTCCGGCATCCTCGGCGTTCTCGGAGTCAGCATCGGGTTTCTGGTGGTCAGCACGCGCCGTGCGCAGGATCTCGCGCGCCAGCAGATGGAGTTCGTCGCGGCGGTGTCGCATGAGCTGCGGACGCCGCTGGCGGTGATCCGCTCGGCGGCCGACAATCTCGCCGACGGCGTCGTTCACGACGATCCCCAGGTGCGGAAGTACGGCGCGCTGGTCCGCGGCGAGGGACGGCGGCTTACCGAGATGGTGGAGCAGATCCTGGAGCTGGCCGGGATCCATTCCGGCCAGCGCGGCTTCGCGCTCGGGCCCGTACCGGTCCTCCCCCTTCTCCGCGATGTCGTGGGGTCATCGTCCACGCTCCTGGAAGAGGCCGGCCTGGCGGTCGAATACGATGTCGCCGACGCGTTGCCGCGGGTGCTCGGTGACGAGCAGGCGCTCCGCCGCGTCTTTCAGAACCTGATCGGCAACGCGATCAAGTACGGCGCAGGCGGCGGCTGGATCGGCATACGCGCCAGCGCCCGCGGACGCGAGGTGCTGGTGAGCGTGGCCGACAAGGGGATCGGCATCGAGCCCGCCGAGCAGCTGCGCATCTTCGAGCCGTTCTACCGCGCGCCGCGCGTGATTGCGGCGCATATCCACGGCGCCGGGCTCGGCCTGAGCCTGGTACAGCGGATCGTCGAGGCGCACGGCGGCCGGATCACGTTGCGCAGCGCCCCCGATAGCGGCAGCGAGTTCACCGTGCACCTGCCCGCGGCGTCCGAAGAGGCCGTCGCGCGCGCCTCGTCCGCGCCGGATCCGGCCAGCACGTCCGCTTGAAGGCGGAGCCACCAGGTCTCAAGGTTGAAACGCATTCTGCTCGTCGAAGACGAACCGGGGTTGGTGCTCACGCTGCGCGACCGCCTGACGCGAGAGGGTTATGCCGTCGACACCGCGAACGACGGCCCGAGCGGCCTCGAGCGCGCTGCCGGCGAGGCGTTCGACCTCGTGCTCCTCGACGTGATGCTGCCGAGGCTCGGCGGATTCGACGTGCTCAAGGACCTCCGCAAGCGGAACGTCGAAACCCCGGTGATCATGCTCACCGCGCGAGGCCAGGTCGTCGACAAGGTGGTGGGCCTGAAGCTCGGCGCCGACGATTACGTGACCAAGCCCTTCGAGATGGTGGAGCTGCTCGCGCGGATCGAAGCGAAGCTCCGGCGGGCTCCGGTTACCCCGCATCCCACCGAGGGCTATCAGTTTGGCGCCGTCCGGGTGGACTTCCGGCGTGCCGAGGTGACCAGGGACGGCGCGCCGCTGGAGCTCTCTGCCCGCGAGTTCCAGCTGTTGAAGTACTTCATCGAACATCGCGGCGCGACGCTCACGCGCGAGGAGCTGCTCAACGAGGTGTGGGGCTACAACGCCATGCCGTCCACCCGCACCGTTGACGTCCACGTGGCATGGCTCCGGCAGAAGATCGAGCCCAATCCTCGACATCCCCAGTTCGTGCTCACCGTGCATGGAATGGGGTATAAGTTCGCGGGGTGATGGTCAACGACGTTCACTGCCATTTCTTCTCGTCCCGCTTTCTCGAGCTGCTTTCCCGGCCGCTGCCGGATCTGCCGGAGTCAGGGCGTGCGGCCGCCGTCGCGTCCAGGCTGGGCTGGTCGGATCCCGGCAGCCCGGATGCGCTGGCGCGGACGTGGGTCAGCGAGCTCGATCGCCACGGCGTGGCACGGGCCGCGCTCATCGCCAGCATTCCCGGCGACGAAGCGTCGGTCGCCGAAGCCGTACGTCTGAGCCCTGATAGATTCGTCGGCTTCTTCATGTTGAACCCGGTGGCGCCCGATGCCGCCGACCGCCTCGAGCGGGCACTGTCAGACATGAGGATGCGCTGCGTCTGCCTCTTCCCGGCCATGCACCGGTACCGGCTCGACGACGAGCCAGTCGAAAGAGTGTTCCAGGCGGCGGCAAGTCACGGTGCCGCCGTGTTCGTGCACTGCGGTGTGCTCACGGTGGGTGTGAGGGTCAAGCTGGGCCTGCCCTCTCCCTTCGATCTGCGTCTGGGCGACCCGCTCGCCGTCGCGTCCGTGGCCTCGAGCTTTCCAGACGTGGCGGTGATCATTCCGCACTTTGGAGCAGGGTTCCTTCGGGAAGCACTGATGGCTGCCGGCCAGTGCCGGAACATCCACCTCGACACCTCCAGCTCGAACGGCTGGATGAAGTACTATCCGGGGCTTACGCTCGACGCCGTCTTCCGGCAGGCGGTGGCTGCCGCCGGTCCGGAGCGGCTGATCTTCGGGACCGACTCGTCGTTCTTTCCGCGCGGCTGGCAGAAGGGCGTCCACGACGCGCAGGCCGCCGCGCTGGACGCGATCGGATTGAGCGATCAGGACCGCGCGCTGATCTTCGCGGGCAATTTCGATCGGTTGTTTAGTAGCCGGCTTCAGGCCGCCTGAAGGAACATCATGCACACCAAGCTCCGCGGCGTGATCGCCGCCACCTCGTTCGCCGTCGTCGTCACCGGGCTGGCCTTCACCGCCAGGGCGCTTGCGCTCGCGCCGCAGGACGCGGTGCAGGCCGCCGATCTCGTACTCACGAACGGCAAGATCGTCACCGTCGAAGAGGGCGCCCCCGAGGCGCAGGCCATCGCCTCCGCCGCGGGCCGCATCGTTGCGGTCGGCTCGAACGCCGACATCAAGAAGCGCATCGGTCCGAACACGGAGGTGATCGACCTCCAGGGGCAGCTGGTGATCCCGGGCTTCATCGAGGGTCACGGTCACTTCAACGGCATCGGCAACGCCGAGCTCGGCCTGAAGCTGATGTCCACGAAGACCTGGGACGAGATCGTCGGGATGGTCGCCGAGCGCGTGAAGACCGCGAAGCCGGGAGAGTGGATCTACGGCCGGGGCTGGCACCAGGAGAAATGGGACGTCCGCCCGTCGCCCAACGTCGAGGGCTTCCCCGTTCACGACGCGCTCAGCAAGGTCTCGCCGAATAACCCCGTCGTGCTCACGCACGCCAGCGGCCACGCGACCTTCGTCAACGCGAAAGCGATGGAGCTGTCGGGGATCACGGCCGCGACCAAGGATCCCGAGGGGGGCGACCTCGTGCGTGACGCGAAGGGCAACCCCACCGGGCTGCTTCGCGAGCGGGCCTCCGGCCTGGTGAAACGAAATCTCGGCGCGCCGCGGCTCTCGGCCGACGAGCAGGCCGCCCGCAGCCGTCAGGTGCTGGAGCTTGCCGCGAAAGAAGTGCTCTCCAAGGGGGTCACGTCGTTTCAGGACGCCGGGTCGTCGTTCTCGGACGTCGACCTGATGAAGACGATGATCGACGAGGGGAAGCTGGGCGTGCGTCTCTGGGTCATGATCCGGCAGGGGAACGACGCGCTGCGCGAGAACCTGGCGAAGTACCGGATGGTGGACTATGGTGGCGGCCACCTCACCGTCCGCGCCATCAAGCATTCGATCGACGGCGCGCTCGGCTCCCGCGGCGCCTGGCTGCTCGAACCCTACTCCGACAAGCCGGACGATGCGGGCGACAACACGACACCGGTGCCGACGATCCAGGAGACTGCGAAGCTGGCGATGGAGCACGGTTACCAGTTGTGCGTGCACGCGATCGGCGACCGGGCCAACCGCGAGACGCTCGACATCTTCGAGGCCGCGTTCAAGGCAAATCCCGACAAGAAAGACGTCCGCTGGCGCGTGGAGCATGCCCAGCATCTGCATCCAGCCGACATTCCACGCTTCGGCAGGCTCGGGGTGATCGCCTCGATGCAGGGGATCCACTGCACGTCGGACGCACCGTATGTCCCGGCGCGGCTCGGCAACAAGCGCGCCGAAGAGGGCGCGTACGTCTGGCAGAAGCTGATGAAGTCAGGCGCGCTCGTCACCAACGGTACCGACGCTCCGGTCGAAGACGTCGACCCGATCGCGAGCTACCACGCGACCGTGACCCGCAAGGTCAAGGATGGATCGGTGTTCTACCCCGACCAGCGGATGAACCGGATGGAAGCGCTGCGCTCGTACACGATCAACACCGCCCGCGCGGCGTTCGAAGAGAACAGCAAGGGAACGCTGAAGCCCGGCAAGTACGCCGACATCGTCGTGCTGTCGAAAGACATCCTGACGGTGCCCGACGATGAAATTCTCACCGCGAAGGTGGCCTATACGATCGTCGGCGGCAAGGTGAGGTATCGACGATAGTCACCGATTAGCGCCGACCGGCTTGCCCGGGGGAACCTTTCGGCGGTACTGGTCGAAGAAGCGGTTGCACGCCTTGCGGAATCGCTCCGAGAGCTCGCGGCCGGCGTCGCCGGGGACGGGGCCGAGACGGGTCCAGGCGCTCTGCGCCTGGCGAACCTCTTCAGCCATTGCCTTCCACTTCGATTCTTCCCCGGCGCGACCACCGATCGTGTTCGACGCCAGCGCCTCGCGCAGCATGCTGGCGAGCGCCTGCGAACCGGCGGCCGCCGGTTCGGATTCGGCGACCAGCCCTTCGACCTTGACGGCCAGCTTTTCCATCCGGGCGCGGTTCGATTCGATGTCGAGCTCGGTTCCCTTGAACGCGTCCGGCGCGGCCGCGGTCAGCCGCTCGAGTGCCGCCACGAAACGGGCGCTCAAGGGATCGGCCCCCTGGCGTACCACCGGCGTGGACTGGTTCCAGCGCGTGCGGAGCGCGCGCACGCGGTCGAGCAGCGGTGCCTCCTCCGCGGCCGGTGCGGCTGCGAGTGTCTCGATCTCGTTGACCAGCGCCTCGCGGTCCGCCTGCTTCGTTTCGAGCTCGATCTGGTCGCGGCGCTTGTAGCGTTCGAAGAACGTGTCGCAGGCGGCCCGGAAACGCTGCCACACCACTTCGGACTTGTTGCGGCGCACCGGTCCGCTGGCCTTCCAGTCCGCTTGAAGCCGGCGGATCTCGGCGGCGGCCCGGTCCCACTCGGTAGAGGTCGAGAGCTCCTCGGCGCGGGCGATGAGCGCTTCCTTGCGCGTGAGGTTCGCGGCCCAGGTTTCCTTGCGTTCGGCGAGGTCCGCGTTGCGCCGCGTGAAGAAGCGGTCGCACGCTTCGCGGAAGCGTTTCCACGTCTCGCGCGTGTCGTGGCGCGGCACCGGACCGATCGCCTGCCACTCGGCCTGGAGCTTCTTGAACTCTTCGGCCGTCTTCACCCAGTCGGTCGAGTCTGCGAGCGACTCGGCGCGCTGGATGAGCGCCATCTTGCGATCGAGGTTGGCCTTGCGCTCTTCGTTCCGTTGCGCGAAGAAGACGCGGACCTGCGCCTGGATCGGATCCGCTGCCTGCCGGTAGCGATGCCAGAGCGCCTGCGCCTGCGCGCGCGGCGCGTCGGCCGCCGTCTTCCAGCGCTCCTGGATGTCGTGCAGCTCCCTGGCCGCATGGTCCAGGTCTTCGGGCTTCAGCAGCTCGGGGGTGTCGAACGGATACTTCGCCCGCAGCGCCTCGGCTTTCGCGATCAGCTCTTCCTGCACCGCAGCATTCGCGAAGCGCTTCCACTCGTCCATTTCGCGGAGCTCGTGGAGCCTGGGCCCGATCACTCCCTGGGCCTCTCTCAGCCGCTCGACGATCGCCTGCTGCTCGCGCGGCGGCAGCATCGGAGGTGCTTCGATCGCGTTGCGCAGGTCCCGGGCGATGCGGTCCGCTTCACGCAGGGTCAGGTCTTCAGCTGCGGTACGTCTGGTGGCGCGCTCGATCAACTGTTCCGCACGCTGCACCTGCTGCTTGACCGTACGTTCCGCCGCCGCGCGCCTCTCTTCGTCGCGCGCGCGCATCCGGGCCTCGGCTGCCGCATACCGCTGGGCTACGGCATCATCGATCTCATCAACCTGCGTTCTGAGCGCCTGCCACTCGCTGGCGATCGCCTTCCAGGCGTCCGACGACGTGTCGTCCTGGGCGGCGGCGGCTTCGGCACCGGCTGAGATCTCGTCGAGACGGCCCGCGACCTTCTGCAGTTCCTCGCGGCGCTGATGCCGGTCGGCGGCCCGGCGGCACGCCTCCTCGAAGCGTGCGCGAAGCGCGGCATCCTCAGCTGCGAGCGGCGACTGCAGCGCCATCCCCTCCCATTCGGCGCGGGCGATCTGGAGCTGGGCGGCGGCTTCTTCGCCGCGCGCCCGATCGAGGCGCTCGCAGAGCTGCGCCCGCGCGGCTGCGATCGCCTCGCGGCGCTCGGCCTCCGCGCGGCGCTCGGCTTCTTCGCGCTCGATTCGCTCGATCCCCTGCTTGGCCTCGTCCATCAGCGCGCCGAATCGCGCCGAAGTATCGGCGTCGAGCTCGAACG
>DATFFM010000197.1:0-8449 GCA_035250005.1 Vicinamibacterales bacterium
CGCGAACAGGATGGCGAGAACGAAGGTGTCGCGGCGGGCATCGGCCCCGCGCCAGACCGTGGCGACCAGTGGGGCGTACACGCCGGCACCGACGCCGGCGCACAGGAAGAAGAGGGGGGTGCCCAGCGGCGCCTGCGTCACCGCGAGCACGATCATCGCGGCCAGGTAGGCGCTGCCGCCGGCAGCTATCAGCAGGGGGACGCGCCGCATCTGCTACGTATCTTATCGTCGGGTCATCCACCTCCGCGTCGCTTCGACGGTCGCGCCGAACACCAGATGCGTCGCCAGGGAGGCGGCGTGGCGCGCCGGCGGATACGAATCCGGCGCGCGCGACAACCCGGCGAGGGGCACGCCGGATTCGGGGCCGGTCAGCCAGACCAGGAACCCGTAAGGCATGCCCCCGCCGGCGGTGACCTGCGGTATGCCCACGGCCGTCGCCCCATACAACGCGCCGGCCACCGCGCCGAACGCGTGGTGCATGATCGGCCCGCCGATCTTCTTCCCGCGTTCGCCGAGCGGCTGCCCGGTGACCGCTTCGGTCAGGTTGGAGGCGGCTTTCATCGAGGCCGGCTCGTCGGCAAGAGTTCCGTCGATGTCGTTCGGCTTGGCATCGGTCCGACGCTCCGGCTTGCGTCCCACGTCGTTGCGCGCGAAGCCGGTGGCGGCCAGCAGGTGATTGAAGGCGACCATCGCCGAGGATCCGACGAGGCCGCCCAGCGCCCCGGCCGCCGCCCCACGCCACATGCCATGACCAGTCGCAGGTGATCTCATGAACGCGACGGAAGCACGGCGCATGCCGCCTCCCCGCGCACGCCGGCCGTGGACCGTGCCGCCGAGATCGCTTCAAGCCCTTGGAGCAAGTCGATGACGAGATCCTTGCGATGTTCGCAACCGGGCGACAGCCGAATCAGCGTATCGGAGAGGCCGAGCTTCGCGCGCTCAGCTGGAGGAATCGACGCGTGCGTCATGCGCGCCGGGTGGCATACCAGCGACTTGACGCCGCCAAGGCTCTCGCCCAGGGCGAAGAAGCGCCGCGACGAGACGAACGACACCACTTCGTCAATCGTACCGTTCAGCTCGAATGAAACCATCCCGCCGAATCCGGTCATCTGCCGTAACGCGATGTCATGCCCCGGGTGGTCCGGCAGGCCGGGAAAGTACACCCGCCGCACCAGTGCATGCGACGCCAGCGCCGCGGCGATGGCTTCGGCGTTCTCCGCGTGACGCGCCATCCGCAGTTCCAGCGTCTTCAGGCCCCGCAGCGTCAGCCAGCAGTCGAAGGGCGAAGGCACCGCGCCGGTCGCGTTCTGGATGAACTTCACCGGCTCGAACACCCCCGCGTCGCGTGCCAGCACGGCGCCCTGAATCAGATCGGAGTGCCCGGCCAGGTATTTCGTCACGCTGTGCACGACGATGTCGGCGCCGAGCTGAAAGGGCTGCTGAAAGAGCGGGGTAGCGAAGGTGTTGTCCACGACAACGAGCGCCCCTCTGGCGTGCGCGGAGGCGCAGATCGAGGCGATGTCATAGACCAGCAGCCGCGGGTTTGTGGGCGACTCGACCCAGAGCAGGCGCGTGCGATTCGTCAGCGCGGCGTCCAGCGCCGCGTGATTCGCGAGATCCACCTGCCGGACGATGCAGCCGATCGGTTCGTAGATCTTCGTCAGGATCCGGTAGGTGCCGCCGTAGACGTCGAGCGGGATGACGATCTCGTCGCCCGGCCTGAGGTACGACTGGAGCACCGCGTTCTCGGCCGCCAGGCCTGACGCGAACACCGCTGCGTGCGCGACTCCTTCCAGATCCGCCAGCACCGCCTCCAGTCGTGCTCGCGTCGGGTTGTTCGTGCGCGAGTAGTCGAACCCCCGGTTGACGCCCGGCTCCTCCTGCTCGTAGGTGGACGTCTGAAAGATCGGCGCAATCAGCGCCCCCGTCTCCGGCTCGGATGGTTGCCCCGCATGAATCGTGCGTGTCGAAAACTCCATCGCCCTTGTCTCCTTGTTTCTTCTGCCTTCTGCCTTTTGCCTTTTCCCTTTGCCTTCATCCTTACTTCAGCATTCAACCTTCAGCCTTCCCCATCGACGACCGTCCCCCCCTCCTGTCCGATCGCGCTGATGAACAGCGGGACGCTGTGGTCCTGCGCAGCCTCCAGGGCCCGCCGCTGGACGAGCCGGCACCCGCCGTCGGCCATCTGGAGGGCGCGCGAGTAGGGAAGCCACCGCAGCGGGCGGGCGTCGGGATCGCGCTTCGGGTCCGCGGTGAAATATCCCGGCACGTCTTTCAGCAGCTCGCAGCGGCTCGCGCCGAGACCGGCCGCGAGAAGGACGGCGGTGAGATCCGAACCACCGCGGCCGAGCGACACGATGGTGCCGCCCGCCCCGCAGGCGAGAAATCCCGGGACCACGGCGACATCGTTCTCGGAAAGCAGGGCGCGAAGCCGAAGCGGCTTCAGGCGCGAGGTTCCAGGCGACGCCGGAGCCGGCGGCTGGACCAGGCCGGTCTGGTGGACGTTCACCGCGCCGGCTTTCACTCCGATCGCCTGGAGCGACAGCGCCAGAAGCGCCGCCGAGCGGAGTTCCCCTGTCGACCACAGCAGATCGAGCGCGCCAGGCTCGGGCTCCTCGACGATCTCCCTCGCGGCTGCCAGCAGAGCGTCGGTCACGCCGAGCTCCGCGGAGACGACCGCCACGATGCGCTCGCCCGGCCGGGCGCAGAGACGGGCGCCGACGAATGCCGCCGCACGCCTGTAGGCCTGATGGCCGGTGAGCACCGAGCCCCCGATTTTCATCACCGAAATGGCTGGCGTCACTGAACCGGCTCCAGCGCCCGCAACGCTCGGGTCGAACACCCCGACGCGCGGCAGAGCGCGAGAAGCGCGCATTCGAGCTGGGGGCGGCTGACCGGCCAGACGAGGAGCGACTGGTGCTCGCGCCCGCGATGGATGGCGCGTCCGCTCACGCGATGGGCGAAGACTCCGTGGGAGGCAAGCAGGTCGGCGACGTCCACGCCCCGCGGGAGCGCGGCGCCATCCAGCGTCACCATCCATTCGGTGTCGGGGGCCGCGAGCGAGGCCGTCGCTGGCTCGGCCGCCAGCGGTTCTGCCGCCAGCGGTTCTGCCGCCAGCGGACCGCGGGCAGCGTGTCCGACGCTCGCGGCAATCTCCCGCACGTCGTCCAGCACCGTAGCGGCCGTGACCTCCGGACCGGCCCCAGGCCCCTGGAAGAGCAGCCGTCCATGGCGAGTCCCGAGCAGCAGCGCGTTCTCGACGCCGTCCACGCGTGCGAGCACGTGCGCCGACGGCACGAACGCCGGCCCGCTGAAGGCGGCAGGCTCGTTCGTCCAGTCGGCGTAGATGACCGGCTTGATCACGCCCCCCAGCTCGCGTGCGTGCATCGTCTGGGTCCCCGTGACCGAGTCGATGCCAGCGGTTTCGATGGCGCCCGGGCTCACGCTCCGCGCGGCGAAATGCTGGAGCAGGACGGCGAGCTTTTCCGTGGCGTCGATGCCGGCGACGTCGTTGCGGGGATCGGGCTCGGCGTACCCGCGGCGCCGGGCGTCATCGAGCGCGTGCGCGAAGTCGCAGCCGTCGGCGGCGCACCGCGTGAGAACGAAATTGGTCGTGCCGTTGACGATGCCGGCGAGGCTGGACGCGGCGGCGGCATGGGGCCGCCGCGCGAAGGTCCCGAGAAACGGGACGCCGGCAAGGACCGCCGCCTCATAGAGGAGCGGCGTCCCGGTGAGGCGGGCCGCGTTCCGCAGTTCGGCGCCATGATGCGCGAGCAGCGTCTTGTTGGCGGTGACGACCGGGATGCCGCGTTCGAGCGCCTCGAGCACCAGCGACCGCGCGGGCTCGAGGCCGCCGAGCAGCTCCACGAGGACGTCGGGGCGCTGGGCGAGGAGAGCCCGCGGATCTGTCGTGAGCAGTGGGAGCGCGGGCTCTTCCCTCGGGCGCGCGGCATCTCTGACGAGCGCCCCGATGATCTTGAGCGGGCCGCCGGCGGAAAGATCCTCGCCGGCCAACCGCGCGAACGCCGTTCCGACGTTGCCGCAACCCAGCAGGGCAATGTCGACGGATGCCGCGACGCAGGTCGTCATCGATGGTCTCCGAGCGGTCTGGCGTGTCACGCCGCGCGGAGGGCCCGCCTGCCTGAGAGGCACGCTCAGGCGAGGCCAGCGGAAGCCACACGACGCCAGCCGCAGAAAATTGAGAGCGAGATCTTCAGAGACCGGATTGGTCTGCCGAGGCTCTTATCTCTCCCGTAGTTCGGGCAGGAAGAAGCACCGGGGCTCTCGCGCCTGGTTGCTGTGGCTTCATCGGGCCTGTTCCCTCAGCCACTCTGGATAAGCGTCCGCAGCGAGTGCGAACCTTCGCAGCGTAGGCCAGAGTGGGAGGCGTTGTCAAGCGATGCACTACAATTCCGCGGAATGGGGAACGGCATGCGGGTGCTGATCGCCGACGACGATGCGGCGTTGAGGCACGGATTGCAGGTCCAGCTCGAGCGCTGGGGATACGAGCCGATCGTCTGCGAAGATGGGACGGCGGCGCGCGTCGTGCTGAACGGCCCGTCGCCGCCGCCGCTGGCGATCCTCGACTGGAGCATGCCCGGCGCGGATGGCGTGACGTTGTGCGGCGAGATCCGCGCGACGCCGTCGCTCGGGACCATGTACGTGATCCTGCTGACGGCGCACGACCGGCTCGATCAGATGGTGGAGGGGCTTACCGGCGGCGCCGACGAGTACATCACGAAGCCGTTCGACTGGGGCGTGCTGCGGGCGCGGCTGAAGACCGGGGCCCGTATCGCGGCGCTGCAGCAGCATCTCTCGCAGCGCGTGACGGAGCTGCAGACCGCGCTGGCGATGGTGAAGCAGCTCTCAGGGCTGCTGCCGATCTGTTCCTACTGCAAGAAGATCCGGCGCGACGGCAACTACTGGCAGCAGCTCGAGGCGTACTTGTCGGAGCATTCCGAGGCGGAGTTCAGCCACGGCGTGTGCCCGGAGTGCTTCGAGGCGGCCAGGAAGGAGTTCGGGCTCTAGCTTGGCGGCCCTGTGGGGATTCATCGCCGTGACCGCTCCACTCGTGCTGAGCCCGGGGCCCTCGACGGCGGTCGTGCTTCGCAACAGCATTGCCGGCGGGGCCCGCGCCGGGTTCTTCACGGCCGCCGGCGCCAACAGCGGTTCGTTCTGCTACGGCCTGCTGACGGCGTTCGGCTTCGCGCTGACGCTTCAACGCTGGCCGTCGGCGTGGACCGTGCTCCGCTGGGGCGGTGTTGCGTATCTCTCGTGGCTCGGCCTGCAGGCGTGGTGGCGCGCGTTTCATGCCCACGCCGCCATCACGGTGACCCGTGAGGAGCCGCCGCGCGAGCGGTGGCAAGACTTTTCGTCCGGGTTCCTGACCAACGTGCTGAACCCTTCGCTGGCCGCGTTCTATCTCGTCGTGCTGCCGCAGTTCATTCCGCGCGGGGCGCCGTTCGCGCGAACCGCGATGACGCTGACCGCGATCCACATCGGCATGGCGCTCTCATGGCATGCCGCCTGGGCGCTGGCCGGCGCGACGCTGGCGCGCGTGCTCTCGCGCCACCGGCCGCGCCAGGTGCTCGACGTGATCACCGGCGCCGCGCTGCTGGCGCTGGCGGTGAAGATCCTGCTTGGACCGTAGGCGCGGGTCCGTCTACCTGCGAAGGTGATCCTGGCGGCCCACGGCATATGCTTCCCGCAGCAACGTCACGAAGGCCGGGGTGATCTCCTCGACACGTGTCAGCCTGAAGACATGCAGGTGGTTTCGGGGAGAGAACGTCTGCACCCAGCGGAACATCGCATCCTCAACCGGACGGGCGAGCACCAGATGCCCGTCGACCCACTTCCGGCGCGGGGTCAGCTGTGCGAACGACATGCACAGCCACATCGGTTTCCGTTTCGCCATTCCGCCCCCGCCGTCCAAACCCTCCGCGCAGCAGACCGGCAAACCTACCGGACGATCACCGGCTGGCACCAGGCGATCCGGCCGTTGCTCTCCAGCACCCGCGCGCGAACGTAACCTTCCGTGCCGCGAAACCGGTATGTGGCCGGGCTGTCGAGCGCCTCATGGACCACGGTGCCGCCCGTGCCGATGAACTGAATGCGATACTTCGCGAAGCTGTCCTCTTTGACCGTCACTGTCATGGCCGACGTCGTCACCTGGTAATCGCTGAGCTCGACGCCTGTGGACGCGTAGAAATCCCCGCGCTCCATCGCGCCCAGAATGGCCCGCGGGGACAGCTCCGCCGCCCGCACGACGATCCACCCCCGCCCGGGCCCCGCCAGCTTCGGATTGCCGCGGTCCTTGAAGTGATGCGCGTCGTCCACGGCGATGCCGTAGAGCAGGACGCCGCTCGAGAGAATGACATCCCAGGCCGCCTCCGTGCCGGGCCTGCCGCCCCCGCCAAAGTTGTTGACCATCGGATGGCCGTTGTAGATCTCGAACAGCTTGTTGTTCTTGACGCTGCGGAGCTGCTCGGCGGTCAGCGACCAGTTGAAGTTGGGATGGTTGATGTGCGGCACGCCGTCCTGCGCGCGAACCGCGTCCACGCTGCGCTGCAGGATCTCGAGGACCGACGAGCCTTCCTGCCGCCCGATGCGCTCGCGCGTATCGATGCCGTTGACGTGGATCGACTTGCCTTCGAAGGCGCTCGTGACCTCCTCGCCGCGAATGAGCGTGAAGCTGCCGGGCACGGCGTAACGGAGGTTCAGCGCGTCCACGGCGGTGTGCACGTTGTGGTCGCTGAGCACGAGGAAGTTGTAGCCGTGTTCCTTGTACCAGCGCGTGACCTCTTCGGGGGTACTGTCGCCGTCGCTCTCGAGCGTGTGGGCGTGGGTGTTCCCCTTGAACCACTGCGCCGGCGCCTGCGGGGCCTGGGCGGTCGCTACGATTGCGATCTGGATCGCAGCGAAGGCAGAGAGCAACACGCGCATAGGCATGCGACAGTCTAGCCGAGACCGTGCTGCGTGCGCCGTGCTCGGTGCTCTGTGCTGCGCGCGCACGCAGCACGGCGTACGGCGCACGCAGCACGGAGTCCTGACACCTGCTAGAATTCCCCCGCCATCTTCCAGGTTCCAAGGAGCTCCCGATGACAGTCGAGCACGACGTTCGCCGCCGGTGGTGGCGGCTGGTTCTGGGCATTTCGGTCCTCGCGGCCGCCATCTCTCTCCCCGCCCAGCAGGCGGTGACCGAGACGCGCGATCCGAAGCAGACGCAGGACGAGGATTTTGCGAAGTCGGTCAAGGAGTGGACGACCCAGCCGTACTTCAGCAGTCCGCTCGTCGATCACCTGCCGCGCGTGCAGGGGATCCCGATGCCGAAGGACGTGCTCGGGTATCACATCGGTGCCCCGGCGAAGCTGACCTACTACGCCGACATTCTGAAGTACTACCGGGCGCTGGCGGCTGCGACTCCACGCGTGCGGGTCGAGACGATCGGCAAGTCCGACGAAGACCGCGAGCTCGTCGTCGTCTGGGTGTCATCCGACCAGAACATCACGAACCTGCAGAAGAACCGCGACAACCTGGCGAAGATTGCGGATCCGCGCGGGTTGAGCGAGGCGCAGGTCCGCGAGCTGATCGCCACGACCAAGCCGCAGTATCACCTGATGGGCGGCCTCCACAGCGGCGAGACCGGCCCCTCGGAGATGCTGATGGAGCTGGTGTACCGGCTGGCCACCGAAACATCTCCGCTGATTACCAGCATCCGCGACAACGTGATCGTGTCGATCACGCCTGTGGCAGACCCCGACGGCCGCGATCGCAACGTCGACTGGTTCTACAAGGGGCGCGAGGAGGCCGAAGCCGCCCGGGCGACCAGACCGGATCGCCCCTCGACAGGCTCGGGGCAAGCTCCCTCGACAGGCTCGGGACAAGCTCCCTCGACCGGCCCGGGGCAGGCGCCTGAGTCAGGACGAGGCGGTGGCGGGCGCGGCGCCGGGGTGCCGTACTGGGGCAAGTACGTCTATCACGACAACAACCGCGACATTCACCTGTCGCAGGTGACGATGCGCGCGCTGGTGGACTTCTACTTCACCGCGTACCCGCCGATCATGCACGACCTGCACGAATCGCTGGCGCTGCTCTATACCTACAGCGGCGCGGCGCCGCAGAATCCGAACCTCGATCCCATTCTGTTCACCGAGCTGCCGTTCTTTTCGAATTTCGAGCTCTCGCAGATGACCAAGTGGGGGATGCCAGGCGTCTACACCCATGCCTTCATGGACGGCTGGTCGCCCGGCTATCTCGGATCGGTCGCCTACAACCACAACGGCATGATGCGGATGTACGAGACCCAGTCGGGCAGCGAGCCCGCGGCTGGCGGTCGTGGGCGTGGCCGAGGGCAGGGTCCGGCAGCTGAGAACGAAGGCGGGGACGTGCCTGAAGCTTCAGCGCAAGGTGCCGCCCGTGGAGCCCGCGGCGGAGCAGCCGCCGGCGGAGG
>DATFFM010000198.1:0-6238 GCA_035250005.1 Vicinamibacterales bacterium
GCCGGTGCCAGACGGACGATTTTCGGAACGCCAAGGATGATCCCGGCGGTCGCGCCGAAGGAAAGCAGGAACCCGCCGTCCAGGGCCGTCCCCGGGCGCAGCCCGACGGCCAGCAGCGCCGCGACCCCGAGAACGTTCAGCGGCGAGCCGCGATGATCCAGGATCATCGCCGTGAGAAAGATGACCGCCGCGGTGATCGCCCGGCCGACCGATGCCGCGCCGCCGGCGACCTCCCCGTAGAACAGCAGCGCCAGGATGCAGATGGCAGCGCTGGCGCGGTCAGGGACCCGCAGCGCCCGTGCACCGAAGATCAACAGCGCGGTCAGGATCGCGATGTTGCCGCCCGAGATGGCGATCACGTGGTAGGTGCCGGCGTCCTGCAGCCGGCGCTCGTCGTCTTCCGACAGGCCGGTGCGATCGCCGATCAGGATGGCGGTCGCGACGGCGGCGGAGCGCGCGTCGAAGCGGCCGACGAACCGGGCAATGACCCGGCGCGCGCGGGCGCGGGCCGACGCCGCGCGCTCGTCCAGCCATCCGCCCCCAGCCGTCACTTCGACGAGCGATGCGCTCTTGATCGACCCGGTGAGGATGAGGCCGCGTAGAGCCATCGCTCGTCGGCCGTCCGGGACGCCGGGGTTGCTGAAGAACGCCGGACGCCTGAGCAACGCCGCGGCGCGGATCGTTCGGCCGGCCCGCCATCGCTCCACCTCGCGGGCCGCGGGTGCCCCACCGACGACCAGCCGCGCACCCCCGTGGACGCGGACGGACCGGGACGCCGGACGTCTCACGCTCACGACCTCGAGCGTCATCACCGCGCCATAGGGCACGAGCGCCGCGTCCTCGCGGAGGACCCCTTCCACGACGACCGGCTCCGGCCCTTCGACGGCCGCCGCCTCGAACCACTCCAGCAGCGGGGGTCGCAGCAGGGCGCGCGTGCCGCTTCCCCCGGTGGAATAGCCCGCAAAGCCGCTCCCCGCGACCACGCACACGACGACTCCCACCGGCACATCGTCGGCAAGGAAGCCGGCGCCGGCCAGAAGGCAGAGCACGGATGCGGCCGCCGCCGCAAGGATCAGGCGTTCAGGGCTGGAGGCAGATGACAGCACGCCGGCGGACGCGCCGGCGAGAAGTGGCAGGGCGATGAGTGCAGCTGGCACGCGCACCGGGCGGCTTGCTGCAAGACCCCGAGCCGAAACAACGGGATCGGGCGATCGGGAGAAACATTAGGATTTCTCTCCTATCCCTCCTCACCTCCTGTGAAAAGCGCGGCAGCTGTCGCGGGAATCTGAACAGGAACTAGGTCTTACCCGTCGCAGTTTCTGCGTGGTACTCCTGCAGGGCGCGCACGCTCAGACTCTCGGTCCGCAGCGCCTTGATGGCGTTCACGGTGGCGGCGGCGCCGGTCAGGGTGGTGATGGAGGGGACGCCGTGCATCATGGCGATCCGTCGTACGGTCCGGTCGTCGAAGAACGACTCACGGCCGAGCGGCGTGTTGATGACGAGATGGATCCGGTTGTTCAGGATCTCGTCGCCCACGTGCGGCCGCCCCTCGTTGACCTTGAACACGATGGCGGCGTCGATCCCGTGGGCGCGCAGGTAGTTCGCCGTGCCGCGCGTGGCGACGATCGCGAAGCCGAGATCGCTCAGGTCGCGGGCGATCTGCACGACCGCCGGCTTGTCGTGATTGTTCACGCTGATGAACGCGGTCCCGCCGCGCGGCAGGTCCACACCGGCGCCGATGGCCGCCTTCGCGAACGCGTTCCCGAACGTGGACGCGCCGCCCATCACCTCGCCGGTGGACTTCATCTCCGGCCCGAGGATGGTGTCGACTCCCGGGAACCGCACGAACGGGAAGACCGGCGACTTGACGAAAAAGCCGGAGACCTCGAGGTCTTCGGTGAGGCCGAGCTGTGCGAGGGTGCGGCCGATCATCACCCGCGCCGCGATCTTCGCGAGCGGCACGCCGGTCGCCTTCGACAGGTACGGCACCGTCCGCGACGCGCGCGGGTTCACTTCGAGGACGTAGACCGTATCGTCTCGGATCGCAAACTGCGCGTTCATGAGGCCGACGACCTGCAGGGCCCGCGCGATCCGCCTCGTGTAGTCCCGGATCAGCTCCACGTGACGGTCCACCACCTTGAACGCCGGTACGACGCAGGAGCTGTCGCCGGAATGGATGCCGGCCTCCTCGATATGCTCCATGATCCCGCCGATCACGACCGCGCCGGTGGCGTCGGCGACCGCATCGACGTCGAGCTCCACGGCGTCTTCGAGAAACTTGTCGATCAGGATCGGATGACCGGGCGACGCGGCCACGGCGTGGGTCATGTAGCGGTCGAGCGCCGCCATGTCGTACACGATCGCCATCGCCCGCCCGCCGAGCACGTATGACGGCCGCACGACCAGCGGAAAGCCGATCGACGCCGCGACTTCGCGGGCATGTTCCACCGAGGTCGCGGTGCCGCTCGGCGCCTGCGGGATCCCGAGGTCCCAGAGGAGCTTCGCGAACCGCTCACGATCCTCGGCGAGATCGATCGAGTCGGGCGACGTACCGATGATGCGGTATCCGGCCGCCTGCAGCGGCAGCGACAGCTTCAGCGGCGTCTGGCCGCCATATTGAACCACGCAGGCGACGTCGCCGCCCGCCTCCTGCTCGCGCGAAATGATCGCCGAGACGTCTTCGAAGGTCAGCGGCTCGAAGTAGAGGCGATCGACCGTGTCGTAGTCGGTCGATACCGTCTCGGGGTTGCAGTTGACCATGACGGTCTCGTAGCCCTCGTCGCGCAGGGCGAAGGCCGCATGGCAGCAGCAGTAGTCGAACTCGATGCCCTGGCCGATCCGGTTCGGACCGCTGCCGAGGATCACCACCTTCGGCTTCGGCGTTGGATCCGCCTCGCACTCGCGCTCGTAGGTACCGTACATGTACGGAGTGAACGACTCGAACTCGGCGGCGCAGGTATCGATCCGCTTGTAGGCCGGCTTGATGCCGAGCTCGAGACGGGCGTTCCGAACGGCGTCTTCGTCCGCGCCGAGCACCGTCGCGAGCTCGCGATCGGCGATACCGGCCCGCTTCAGTGCGCGCAGCATGTCGGCCGACATGCCGCGGAGCCCGACCAGCGCCGCCGATCGCTGCAGCTCGACGATCTGGGAGAACTGGACGAGGAACCACGGGTCGATCTTGGTCGCCTGGTGGAGCTCGTCGACCGTCCAGCCGCGGTCGAGCGCGCGGAACAGCGCCCACATCCGCCGGTCGGTCGGCACGCTCAACTCGCGCTGCAGCGCCCCCTGCTCCTCCTCGTTGGTGAGCCCTTCACGCCCTCCGCCCGGCTGCTGCCCGAAGAGCAGCCCGGCGCTGCCGAGCTCCAGGGAGCGGAATGCCTTCATGAATGCTTCCTTGAAGGTCCGTCCGATCGCCATCACCTCGCCCACCGACTTCATCTGCGTCGTCAGCGTGCGGTCGGCGCGCGGGAACTTCTCGAACGCCCACCGCGGCACCTTGACGACGACGTAGTCGATCGTCGGCTCGAAGGAGGCCGGGGTCAGGCGTGTGATGTCGTTGGGGATCTCGTCGAGGTGATAGCCCAGGGCCAGCTTCGCCGCGATCTTCGCGATCGGGAAGCCGGTCGCTTTCGACGCCAGCGCCGACGAACGTGAGACGCGCGGGTTCATCTCGATGACGATGATGCGGCCGTTCTCGGGGTTGATCGCGAACTGGATGTTGGAGCCGCCGGTCTCCACGCCGACCCGCCGGATGATGCGGCGCGCGAGATCGCGCATGCGCTGGTACTCCCGGTCGGTGAGCGTCAGCGCGGGGGCGACGGTAATGCTGTCGCCGGTGTGGACCCCCATCGGATCGACGTTCTCGATCGAGCAGATGACGACGAAGTTGTCGGCGCGGTCGCGCATCACCTCGAGCTCGAACTCCTTCCATCCGATGATGGATTCCTCGAGCAGGATCTCGTGAACCGGGCTCATGTCGATGCCGCGGCCGGCGAGCTCGCGGAACTCCTCGACGTTGTAGGCAATGCCGCCGCCGACGCCGCCCATGGTGAACGACGGCCGGATGATCGCCGGGAAGCCGATCTCTTCGACCGCCGCGATCGCCTCGTCGAGCGAGCGGCAGTAGATGCTGCGCGGCACCTTGGCGCCGATCTCGCGCATCGCGTTGCGGAAGAGCAGGCGGTCTTCGGCCAGCTTGATCGCTTCGACCGACGCGCCGATCAGCTCGACCCGGTGTTGCTGCAGCGTTCCGTTGTCGGCGAGTGCGATCGCGAGGTTCAGCGCGGTCTGCCCGCCGACCGTCGGCAGAACGGCATCGGGCTTCTCGCGCGCAATGATCTGCGCCACGATCTCGGGCGTCAGCGGCTCGACGTAGGTCCGGTCGGCGATCTCGGGATCGGTCATGATCGTCGCCGGGTTGCTGTTGACCAGCACGACCTCGAGCCCCTCTTCGCGCAGGGCCTTGCACGCCTGGGTGCCGGAGTAGTCGAACTCGCACGCCTGGCCGATGACGATCGGGCCGGAGCCGATTACGAGGACGCGACGGATATCAGTGCGTTTGGGCATTGGTGAGCTGGACAATCCCTAATCCCTGATCCCTAATCCCTCATCAGATCAGGGATCAGGATCAGGGATTAGGGATTCCTCCCTTCCATCGCGTCGAGGAACTGCCTGAACAGATAGTCGGCGTCGTGCGGGCCGGGAGCGGCTTCGGGATGGTACTGGACGCAGAAGAATGGTTTCGTCTCGTGCCGCAATCCCTCGACCGTGCCATCGTACAGATTCAGGTGCGTGATCCTCACGTCGTTCGGCAGCGACTTCGGGTCCACCGCGAAGCCGTGGTTCTGCGAGGTGATCTCGACCTTCCCGGTGTCGAGCTCCTTCACCGGGTGATTGGCCCCCCGGTGACCGAACTTCAGCTTGTAGGTCTCGCCGCCCATCGCGAGCGACAGGATCTGGTGCCCGAGGCAGATTCCAAAAATGGGCACATCCGCCTGCATCAGCTCGCGCGCGTGGCCGATCGCGTAATCGAGCACGGCGGGATCGCCAGGCCCGTTGCTCAGAAAGACGCCGTCGGGGCTCGAAGCCAGCAGTTCGGCGGCCGGTGTCGTCGCCGGATAGACCCGAACGTCACAGCCATGGGCAGTGAAGCGCCGCAGGATGTTGTACTTCATCCCGAAGTCGTAGGCGGCGATCCGGAGAGGCCGGGCGGCGCGCCGCTGCGGGACCGGCGTGAACTCGTCGGTCGGCTCCGGCTTCCAGTCGAACGGGGCCTCGCAGGTGACGCCGAGCACGAGATCCGACCCTTCCATCGATGGGACCGCCCGGGCCTTTTCGATCAGCTCGCGCGGATCCGCCGCGCCGGTGGCAATCACCCCGCGCATGACCCCCGCCGAGCGCAGCACGCGCGTCAGCGCGCGCGTATCGATGTCGGAGATCGCGACGACGTTGTTGCGCGTGAGGTAGTCGCGGAGCGTCGCGTCGGACCGCCAGCTGCTCGATACCGGCGAGGCCTCGCGCATGATGAAGCCGGCGACCTGGGTGCCGCGCGACTCGCCGTCCTCGTCGGAGATGCCGTAATTCCCCACCTCCGCCACCGTCATCGTGACGATCTGCCCGGCGTACGAGGGGTCCGTGAGGATCTCCTGGTAGCCGGTCATGCTGGTGTTGAATACGACTTCTCCCGACGTCTCGCCGGGCGCACCTGCGGCATCGCCTTCGTAGACGAGACCATTTTCGAGAGCGAGCGTGGCTTTCATCGGTTGCGTTCGAGCGATCCGGTCACGCGCGACTCTTCTCCCGCGATCACGCGTGTGCTGGAGGTCCAGTCGCGATGGTCGGCGAGCTGGAGACGGACGACGTGCGAGCCGATCCCCAGGTCGGGAATGCGGACCGGGGTGGTGCCCATGAACTTGCCGTCGACCAAGACGCGCGCGCCACGCGGGCGCGAGTCCACGTAGATCGAGCCCGTGTAGAGATCGGGCCGGGCCGGGGCGACCGGGGCCGGTCGTGCGATGGGGCGTGGGGCCGTGCTGCGCTGCAGCTTGAACGACAGCGAGCGGGAGGGTGTGGCCGACGTCAACCGCACCTCCTCGCGAACGACGGCGTATCCCTGCTGCACGACGCGGATCGCGTACTGTCCGAACCGGAGATTCTCGAGTGTGAGGGGTGTACGGCCGCGCCACACCCCGTCGACCGTCACGCTGGCGCCCGGCGGCGTGGACCGCACCTCCACGCG
>DATFFM010000199.1:0-24512 GCA_035250005.1 Vicinamibacterales bacterium
ACACGGTGGAGATCCTGTCGAAAGATGCCGGGTTGAGCGCCGCCGAGATCGAGACGCTGCGCGCCGACGGCGTGGTTTGAGTTTCAGGGGCAGTCCGGGCCGGAGCCGGCCTCTACCTCGAGACGAATGGCACGACCTCGGTCAGCAGAAACGCCAGCACGTCTTCTTCATTCAGCTCCGCCACGGCGGTTCGCTCGCGGACGGCCCGCTCCGACGAAATCATCCGCCGCCCGCGGCCGCGGCTCGTGCGCCCGACGACTTCGGGCGGATCCTCCGACGTGTCGAGCAGGATCTCGATGTAGTCCTCACCCGAGTTCGCCGACGTGAGGCGGACCGACCCGGCCGGGGTGCCGACCTTGAACAGATGCCCCTCGGCGCTCAGCACGTTCGCAAACTGATGAACGACGGGGATGGCGATGGTTTCGAGGAATTTCTCGTAATCACGCGCGGCGGCGGCGCTGCGTTCGCGCCGCGCCGCCGCGTTGCTCCTCGCCTGGTCGATGGCGGTGCGGAGACGGCGGCGAAGGTCTGACGTCTCGATGCTCACGCGCTAAATCTTACTTCCGACAGACGTGGATCGCCATGAGCCCGCCGAGAACAGGGCGCCAGTTCGCCTGCGCGAAACCCTCCGCCTTCATGAGCGCCGCGACCCTGACCGCGCCGGGGTACCGGCGGATCGATTCCGGAATGTATCGATAGGTATCGGGGTCGCGATGCAGGACCCATCCGAGCACGCTGCCGACGACCGACAGATAACCCAGGTAGACCGCGCGGACGGCCGCGTTCGAAGGGCGGTTGAAATCGAGCGAGACCAGCACACCACCCGGACGCAGCACGCGGTAGATCTCTCGAATCGCCGTTTCGATCTGCGGCACGTTCCGCAGGCCGTATCCGGTGGTCGCGAGATCGAATCGTCCGGTTGCAAACGGCAGGTCGGTCATGTCGCCGACCACGAATCCCACGCGGCGCGCAGCCGGCTTGGCCCTGGCGAGCTGCAGCATCCGGTGAGTCACGTCGAGACCGACGACCGAGGCGCCCACCGAGGCGAGGGCAACGGCAAGGTCGCCGGTGCCGCACGCGAGGTCGAGGGCGCGCTGGCCCTGGCGAGGCGCGGCCAGCTCCACGGCGCGTCGCTTCCAGCGGCGGTCGAGGCCGAACGACAGGAGAACCGTGATCAGGTCGTACCGGTCGGCGATCGTGGAGAAGAGCCGGCGAACGTAGCGCTGCTTTGAAACGGCGGACGCGAAAGCGTCGGCGAGCGGCACACGGCCGTCGGTCATTCGACCCGGATTTCGCCGCTCATCATCCCGGCGTGCGGGGTGCACTGATAGGTCTGCGCGCTGCGCTCGGTGGGTACGCGGAACACGATCTCGTCTTCCTGCCCGCGATCCACGAGCACCCTGGTCGCGACCGTCCAGGCCTTGATCGCAAAGTCGTGTCGCATGCCGGCGTCGTCGTTGCGGAGACGAATGCGGACCTTTTCGCCGGCGCGAAGCGTAATCGTCGGGTTCGGCTGAGTGCTCCCCTCGACGTAGAACGACATGTCGCGAACGACGATGCGGATGTCGCGCACCGCGGGCTGATCCGACGACGCAACCATCGGCAGGAGTGTCGCCGCCAGCGCAACGATGCTGACGAGGATACCCGCGACCGTGACCCTGTTCTTTGCCCGTACCGTCATACCAGCAACATCCCCGTGAGATACATCACCGCGAAGCCTCCGAGCAGCGCCAGCGCGATCGGTGCATGGACCAGCCGCTCCGCCAGCGGACGATCCCGGGCCATCTGCCCGAGGATCTGCACGACAACCTGAACGATGGCGCCGACGCCGAGACCGAGAAACACGACCGCCGCGACCGGCGAATAGACGAGGCCGCCTATCCAGGCGCCGGCGATCGTCGGTACGCCGCCGATAAGGCCGAGCTTCAACAACCCCGGTACGCCGGGATTCTCTTTCGACAGCGGCGAGATGATCGCCAGCCCTTCGGTCACGTTATGCAGCGTGAAGCCGATGATCAGCAGCGTGCCGAACGCCGCCTGGCCGAGCGCAAACGCGGCCCCGATCGCCAGCCCTTCGCTGAAGTTGTGCAGGCCGATCCCCACCGCGATCATCAGCGCCAGGGTCCAGGCCGATGGTGCCCCCGAGGCCCGGACGGCGGCCTTGCGGGTCGAGAGCCACGCACCGACAAGCTCGAGGGCCGCATAGGCGGCCGCCGCCGAGAGCGCGAACAGCGCCGTCCCCTGGAAGGATCCCGGCAGGAGCCCCGAAGACTCCAATCCTTCTTCGGTCCCATCGAGGACGAGGAACAGGAGCAGTCCGATCGTGAACGCCAGAACGGCGTCGATCCCGTTCCTGCCCAAAGTTCTCAGCACCGGAAACCACAACAGCCCGAGCGCAACCGGAATCACGCCGACGAACAGGCCGATCACGGCGAAGATCAGCAGTTGCCTCGCGCCGGGCGCGGGCGTCTGCAGCGCCACGGGAATCTCATACGCGAATTTGGTGCCGGTAGACGACATCACGTGGATCGCATGCGCCTCGCCGGCTACCCACGGGTACGGGATCGTGAGGGTCGCCGATCGCAGCGGCGCGACGACCGGGCCCGGATCCGCCGTGAACAGCCAGTACGCGTCGTCCACGATGACCTGCGCGATGGTGATCGCCTTCGGGCTCTCGTTAAGCACCGTCACGATGAAGCCTTCGGGCTGGAGCAGCACGCGACGAATCGCCAGGTTCTCGACCGGCGGCGCTGCGGGATCACGCAGCTGTTCGGCCGGGCTGAACATCACGATCAGCGCCACGATGCCCGCGAGGAGCACGAGCGGCAGCAGGATCGCCGTCCACAGACGCGCGCGGCTCACCGCGGGAGCCGCCACCGAGACGACCTCATGTGTCACGTCGCGCCCCCACGGCCTCGAAGAGCCCCATCCATCCGAGCTCGGCGAACTCGCTCTGATGCGCGTGAAACATGAACTTGCCTGGATACCGGAACGTGGTCTCGAGGATCACGCGCTCCCCCTGACAGAGCATCACCGTGTCGGTGTGATCGTCGGGCGTCGTCCGCGTCCCGGTGCGGAACACGTCGAAGAACATCCCGTGCAGGTGGAAGCTGTTGATCAGGTCGAACTCGGTGACGTTGATCAGATGAATCCGCACGGGGCGCCCGACCTCCACGCGGATCGGATGCGCCATATAGTGATTCGCGAGCGAGTTGACCGCGTACACGTCGTTCTCGGCGTCGAAGTCGGTATCGAAGCCGTTCATCATCATGATCATCTCGTCGGCCTGCGGCCGAGGAGTTTTCGGATCGACGACGAACACGCCGTAGAGCCCTTTGTGGATGTGTCGCTTCAGCGGCGCGGCGTGGCAGTGATACAGATGCGTCCCGAAGGGCTCGGCGTCGAATTCGTAGACGAACCGGCCGCCCGGCATCACCTGATGCTCGGGCAGCGAGCCATCCATCTCGGGATGGTGCCATCCGTGAAAGTGGATCGTGTGCGGGTGCGAGCCCTGGTTGAGAAAGTTGATCCGGATCCGGTCACCTTCGGTCGCCCGAATCGTGGGGCCGGGCACCTGGCCGTTGAACGTCCACGCGGGAAAGTAGACCCCCGGGGCGATCTCGATCTCACGGTCGATCGCGACGATCTCGTACTCCCGCAGGAGCGATCCATCCGGGCGTTTCGTCTCGCGATAGTAGCGGGAACGCTCCTGTGGCGGCAGGTCCGAAAAGTTCGAGGCCCGGAGATAATGCGTCGGATCGAAGCGCGAGAGGTCCGCCGTGCCGACCGGCCCCATCGCATGGGCGGCATGCTCCATCGCCGGCGTGTGGCCGCCCTCCTGTGCACCCCGGAGCGCCCGCGACCTCAGGAGCCCGGCCGCAGCGGTTCCAAATCCGGCGAGCCGGATCCACGAGCGACGGGTGAGAGAGGTCATTTCGATGGTCTCAATCTAACGTTTTGACACCTCAAAATAATATATAATATGCTTCGAAGTCAAGTCGATGCTTCCGTCCTACACCGTTGAGAACTACCTGAAAGCCCTGTTTCAGGCCCAAATAGGCCTTGGAGCTGATGAGCTGGTCCCGATGGGCCGGCTGGCCAGCGCCCTTGGCGTCGTGCCCGGCACGGCGACCACGATGGTCAAGACGCTGGCCGAATCGGGGCTGGTCCGGTACGAGCCGTACGCCGGGGTCCGCCTGACGCCGGCCGGTGAAAAGCTGGCTGCAATGGTCCTGCGCCGGCACCGGCTGATCGAGCTGTTCCTGGTGAAGGTGATGGGTATGAGCTGGACGGAAGTCCACGACGAGGCGGAACACCTGGAACACGCCGTCTCGGAGCGGCTGATCGACCGGATCGACGAGATGCTCGGCCGGCCGGCGGTCGATCCCCACGGCGATCCGATCCCCGACCCCCAGGGCACGCTGGACCGCCGCGAATACGACACGCTCCTCACTTGCCCGCTGCGCTCGCGCGTCGCGGTCAGCCGCGTCACAGATCAGGACACCAGCTTTCTCCGTTTCGTCGAACGCCACGACCTCAAGCCCGGCAGCGTCGTCGAGGTGGAGGAACGCGACGAGGCCGCCGACAGCGTTCGGCTGAAGGGTGAGAACGAGCGCGAGATCACGATCGGGGCGAAGGCCGCCTCGAAGGTCATGGTGAAAGCGATCCAGGTTCTTCTGCTCGGCCTGCTGCTGCCGCTGAGTGCGGCGGCCCAGACGACAACGCCGCCGGGAGAGCCGTTCAAGATCCTCGACAACTCGTTCCTCGTCGAAGAGGCGTTCAACCAGGAGCGGGGGATCTTTCAGAACATCTTCGGGTTCCAGCGGAACAACGGCGCATGGGACTTCGCGTTCACGCAGGAGTGGCCGTTTCATTCGCAGCAGCACCAGCTCTCGTACACGGTGCCGTTTGCGGGTGTCAGGGGGGAGAGCGGCTTCGGCGATGTGATGCTCAACTACCGGTATCAGGCGCGCATGGAGGATCCGGGGTATCCGGCCATTTCGCCCCGGCTCTCGTTGATCCTGCCGACCGGTTCGTCGCCCTACACTCAGAACTCGGTCGGCGTTCAGGTGAACGTCCCGGTCAGCAAGCAGCGCGGCGACCTGTACCTCCATGCGAATGCGGGGGTGACGTGGTATCCGCGCGCCGACCCGCGGCCCGACCTGGAAGGCTCCGAGCGCGTGTCGCTCGTCACGCCGCACCTGTCCGGGAGCGGAATCTACCGGTTGCGGCCGATGTTCAATCTCATGCTGGAGAGCGTGCTCGAGTTCGAGCAGTTCGCCAATCCCGACGGGACGAAGGGGCGCGAGACCGTTTTCACGCTGGCGCCGGGGGCGCGAGGCGGGTGGAACATCGGCGACCAGCAGCTCGTCGCTGGCGCCGCGGTCCCGATCACGTGGATCGAATCGGATTCGAGCGCAGGGATTCTTCTGTATCTGTCGTACGAGCTGCCTTTCCGGCGCTAGGACCCCTGCGCCGAATACGACGCAAACGACGAAGGCGTCTCCCAGACGCGGATCTTGACGACGTTGATGCCGAGCTCGCGGCTCTTGTCGAAGATCAGCTTGGCGATCCGCTCGACTGTCGGATTGCTTTCCAGGATGTAGATCGGCTCGCCGAGCGCGCGCAGCGGCTCCACGAGCGGGTCGTCCTCGCGGAGAATCATCTTGTGATCGAGCTCGCGGTCGATCCATCCTTTGACGATCCGCTTGATGTCGCTGAAGTCCGCCACCATGTTGCGGTTGTCGAGCGTGTCGGTGCTGACGTCCACTTCGGCGACGGCATTGTGCCCGTGCGGGTGTTTGCAGACGCCTTCGTAGTCGAGCAGCCGGTGGCCGTAACAGAATTCGATGCGCTTGGTGACTAGATACATGGTGCGAAATATTCTTTCAGAGTTCCGCCTTCAGCGTTCAGCGTTTCTTCAGTGATTCCCCTCGTTCTTTTCTCCTCCGGGCTCGACAGCGCCGTTCTGCTGGCCGAGGCGGCCGCACGGTTCGGTGGGGCGCAGCCGGTCTACGTCAGCGCGGGTCTGGCGTGGGAAGCCGCAGAGCGCCGGATGGCGGAGCGATTTCTCGCGTCGCTGCCCAACCGGTCGGGGGTTCTTCCGATGGTTCTGCTGAACGTCGACATGCGCGACGTCTACCCGGCCGCTCACTGGGCGGTGCGGGGGGACGCGCCCGGGTTCGATACGCCCGACGAAGACGTCTACATCGAAGGGCGCAACGTCGTCCTGCTGTCGAAGGCGTCGGTGTTCGCCGCCCGCGCGGGGCTGTCCAAGATCCTGATCGGTCCGCTCGCCTGCAATCCGTTCCCCGATGCCAGCCCCGCCTTCTTCGAAGCCATGGCGCGCGCGCTCTCGCTCGGGCTCGGCGCCACGATCGAGATCGACGCGCCGTTTCTGCAGCTGCGCAAGGCAGACGTCATCAGGCTGGGGAGATCGCTGGGAGTGCCGTTCGAGCTGACGCTGTCGTGCATGCAGCCGGTGGACGGCCGGCACTGCGGGCGCTGCAGCAAGTGCCGGGAGCGGCTCGAGGGGTTTCAAGCGGCAGGATTCGACGATCCGGCGCCGTATGCCGCCTGACGTAGCGCAGCCCTTCAGGGCTGCCCGCCGCTGCCCGGCGCGGCCCACGACCGCAACGCCGGTCCGCTAGTTCAATTTCAGGTGAATGGAGCCGTCGCCGGTGCGCACGCGCAGCAGCTTGCCGCCGCCGCCGATCCGGCCGCGCAGCGTGCGCCGGCCGCGCTCTTCGCCGGCGTCTTCCACGTTCAAATCGTTGCGGATCGTGCCGTCGCCCGTATGGGCGTCGAGCTCGGCGCCGAACTGGGCCGGCAGATAGAGCGACACGGTGCCGTCGCCCGTGACGATCTCCCACGGCTCCGACATCGTCGATCCCGGGGCCGCGCGGTACACCACCGAGCCGTCGCCGGTGTGCAGCTTCAACGCGCCGAGGTTGCCCGACACGCTGACGCTGCCGTCGCCGGTGTCGACGCTTAATTTGCCTTCGGCGCCGTCCACGGTGATCGACCCGTCTCCCGTGTCCAGCGTCAGGTCGCCAGACACATCGGCGGCGCGGATGCTGCCGTCGCCGGTGCGGAGGTCGATCCGCCCTGCGACGCGGTCGATGCGGATGGAGCCGTCGCCGCTCCGTGCCCGGATGTCGGTCTCGCGCGGCACACTGACGATCAGCCGGGCGTTTGCGGTGCGGTGGAGCCCGATGCCGCTGAACGACTCGCTGCGGGGCCGCTTCACCTCGAGCTCGATCAGATTGCCCTTCTGCGTGGATATGACTTCGAGCCCCTCGACCGCCGCCTTGGAGGGCCCGCGCTTCTCGATCTCGATGACCACGTCGGCCTTGTCCCACGACCGGATTTCGATCGATCCGTCGAAGGTCGAGATCCGGACGTCTGCCCGGCCGTCAACCGCAAACCGCTTCTCCTGGCGGACGATCTCGCTGTGGGAGTCGACCGTGACCGTGCAACCCGCCGACACCAGCGCCAGGCCCAGCACGGCTGTAACGGCAGATGAGAGCCTCATATGGTCATAGACGGGATGGCCCGCACCCCTGTTCCGACGAACGTCCCGTTTCCGGGGAGCCCTGACACTTCAGTCCGCGTCACCGCACAGGTCTCGTTGCAGGGACGGCCGCCGCATCCGGCCCGGACGCCTGGACGGACTTCATCGCGAGCGCGATCATCGACGCCACGTCGGCAACGTTGGCGGGCAGCACGAGCGTGTTGCTCTTCTTCGCCAGCTCGCCGAACTGCCCGACATACTGCTCCGCCACGCGCAGCTGGACGGCCTCGAAGCCGCCCGGCATCTTGATCGCCTCGGCGACGCTGCGGATGCCGGCGGCGGTAGCGGTCGCGACCGCCATGATCGCGGCCGCCTCGCCTTCGGCCTCGTTGATCTGCTGCTGCTTGCGCGCTTCGGAGGCCTTGATGACCTCCTGCTTCACGCCTTCCGCGGTGTTGATGGCCGCGTCCCTGGTGCCCTCGGACGTCAGGATCACCGCGCGCTTCTCGCGCTCGGCGCGCATCTGCTTTTCCATGGCAGCCAGCACGTCGTGCGGCGGCGTGATGTTCTTGATCTCGTACCGCAGGACCTTGACGCCCCAGGATTCCGAGGCCTTGTCCAGCTCGCTGACGACCTGGGTGTTGATGTTGGTCCGCTCCTCGAAGGTCTTGTCGAGATCGATCTTGCCAACCTCGCTGCGCAGCGTCGTCTGGGCGAGCTGGATGATGGCGAAGAGAAAGTCGGAGATCCCGTACGAGGCGCGCTCGGGATTGAGCACCTTGAGATAGAGGACGCCGTCGACGCCGACCTGCACGTTGTCGCGCGTGATGCAGACCTGCGCCGGGATGTCGATTGCCGACTCCTTGAGCGAATGGCGATAGCGGATCGTGTCGACGAACGGCAGCAGAACGTGGAAGCCGGCGCTGATCGTGCCGTGATAACGCCCCAGCCGCTCGACGACGTAGGCGCTCTGCTGCGGAACGACGACCGCCGCCTTGGCGATGATGATCAGGACGAGAAACGCGAGAATCATCAGAACGATCAGGCCACCGGTCACAGGCGCACTCCTTCCGGCTCGAGAAAAATGGTCAGGCGGTCCACCGACACCACGGTACAGCGCTGCCCTTTGCGAAGCGCGACGGCGGCGCGGTTGCGCGCAGTCCAGACGGTCCCGCGGAGCTCGGCCCGGCCGATGCCTCCCGGCTGGATCTCGTCGAGCGCGGTTGCCGTTTCCCCCACCAGCGAATCGACGTCCCCCGCCGCGGCGTCGAGCTGCAGCCAGCGGAGCATGGGCCGGCGAAAGAACAGCAGGGCGCCCACCGAGATGAGTATGAAGAGCAGGATCTGCATCCAGGGGGGGCCGGCGAGGTCCAGCAGGCGCAGCGCGCCGATGGCGAGCGCCGCTATGCCGAAGAAGATGACATAGAACCCGCCCGACGCCGCCAGTTCAAGCGCGACGAGAACGAGCCCGAGAACGAGCCAATGCCACCATTCGAGACCCATAGGAACGGGGACATTCTAGCTGATCCGCGGCACAGCAACTTCAAACTGCAAACTTCAAACTACAAACCTTCCAATTCCTGATCCCGCTTTGAAGTTTGAAGTTTGGAGCTAAGAGACCTCGAGCCCCACCTGGCAGGCGACACCGGTGCCGCCAAGGCCGCAGTAGCCCTCCGGATTCTTCGAGAGGTACTGCTGGTGATAATCCTCGGCGTAGTAGAACGCGGGCGCCGGGAGGATCTCGGTGGTGATCCGGCCGTGCCCGGCGCGGGAGAGCTGCTCCTGATACGCGTCTCGCGTGCGTTCCGCGGCCTGCTTCTGCGCGTCGCTGTAGTAGTAGATCCCCGAGCGGTACTGCGTGCCGACGTCCCCGCCCTGCCGCATCCCCTGGGTGGGGTCGTGGCTCTCCCAGAACAGCTTCAGGAGCTCGGCGTACGAGATCTGCTTCGGATCGAACACGACCAGCACGACTTCGGCGTGCCCGGTCATGCCGCTGCAGACTTCGCGGTAGGTCGGATTCGGCGTGTGGCCGGCCGCATACCCTGCGGCCGTCGTGTACACGCCTCTCTGCTGCCAGAACTTCTTCTCGGCTCCCCAGAAACAGCCGAGCGCGAACATCGCCCGTTCCAGCCCTTCCGGGAACGGCTCCTCGAGGCGGGCGCCGTTGACATGATGCGCGGCCGGCACCGGCATGCTCTGGGCGCGCCCCGGGAGCGCGTCGGTCTTTGAAACGATCTGCTTCGGCTTGCCAAACATGCGGGACCTCGCAATCACTCCTGGCTGAACGCAATCACGATCAGCACCACGATCAGAATAACAACGACCAGGAAGAAAATCTTCCACGGGCTCAGCGGGTAATCCCCCGCAATCCTTCCAGAATAGCCGTTGACCAGCACCTGATACAGCTTCGCCCGATAGTTGAACGACAGCACCCACACCGGCACGAGCACATGCTTGAACGTGCGGCCGGAATACTGCGGGTGGATCTCCAGATTCCGCTGCGTGTCGCCCGGCACCTGCGCGGATGCCATCTGCCGCAGCTGCTCGGCCATCTGCTGCTGCGAGCGCGCGGCGGCGTCCACGAGCACCACCTGGTAGTGTTCGACGACGAAGCCGGAGAGAAACGCGGTGTCGTAGCCCTGCACCTCGGCGGTCGGGAACGGCTCGATCTTCTTCAGCAGGTCGTGCCGCAGCCCCTGCGTCCCCGGCACCGGCTCATCGTCGAAGAAGTGCGTGACCTCACCCGAGGCGTGCTCCCAGCGAACGTGCCTGACCTGCCGCGTCTGCGTGTTGCCCTTGTTGTCGCGATACCGTTCGGTCGTGTAGTAGTAGTGACCGGCTTCGGCTTCCCAGGGGCAGACGGCGTGGGCGTCGAAGGTCCAGTACGGAATGTAGACGCCGTGCACACGGTCCACGAGCGCGCGGGCGCCGAGGTTCGACGGTGCGAGCCAGCGCCCGCGAAACCATTCGCGCATCTGCTCCCGGACCTTGCCCTGGTCGACCTTGAACGGCAGCACGCCCTGCGGCCGGATGGGCGCCTTGATCGCCTGGTAGTCGAGCAGCGAGGGGGAGCCGCAGAAATCGCAGTTCTGCCCCGTGCGGCTGGTGTCGAACACCGAGACCGCCTTGCAGCTCTGGCACTGGACCGTCCGCTTCTCAGCGAGCCAGCCGCGGTCCTCCGAGGGGATGTCGCGGAGAGTCTTGACCAGGTCGTGCTCGACCAGGGCCCCGGTCGCCGGGTCCACCACGAACGGCGCCTCGGTGCCGCAGAACGAGCACACGAGCATGCCGCGCGACGGGTTCCATTCCGCCTGCGCCCCGCACGCGGCGCAGGCATGCTTCGTGAGGGACTCGAGGGTCCGTGGGTCCACTACTTGGCCAGGTAGTCGTCGAGCGCCGATCGCTTGATCCGGTACGACGAGCCGATCTTCTTCGCCGCGAGTTCGCCGGATTCGATGATCGTCATGACGTCGGCCTCCGGTACGCCGAGCGCGGTCGCGACGTCCGAGGGCGCGAGCAGGTCCGGCAGGACGACCGCACCATTCGCGGCGGTCTTCGCGACGCCGGCCGGCATCCCCTGCTGCTGCATGATCTGCTGCGCGATCGACAGGCCGACGGCCAGCTCGGTGGCCGCGCCGCCGGATCCGCCCCCCTTCTCCATCCCCTGCGCCATCTGGAACTTGATGTAGTCGTTCAGGTTCCCGACCACGTTCATGCTGGAGCGCTTGTCGATGGCCTGTTCGACCTCGGGCGGGACCGAGACGTTCTCGATGACGAAGCTCGCCAGCTCGATGCCGTACTTGGCGGCCAGGACCGGGTTGATGAGCGGCTGCAGCGCCTCCCCGAGCTCGGTGTAGCGGCTCGCCACGTCGAACACCGGCACCTTCGCCGACGCCAGGGCATCGGCGAAGACGCTGACGATCCGCGAGCGCATCGTGTCGGCGAACTCGTCGACGCGGAAGTTGTGATCGGACCCTGCGACTTCCTTCAGGAACAGCTTTGGATCGGTGATCCGGAAATCGTAGGTGCCGAAGGCCCGGGCGCGGACGACCCCGAGCTCCTCGTCGCGCATCATGATGGGGTTCGCGGTTCCCCACTTGTTGCCCGTGAACAGACGGGTGTTCAGGTAGTACACGTCCGCCTTGAACGGCGAGTTGAAGCCGTACTTCCAGGACTTCAGCCTCGTCAGGATCGGGATGTTGTCGGTCGTGAGCGAGTGCTTGCCGGGGCCGAAGGTGTCGCCGAACTCGCCCAGGTACACGAACTGCACCTGCTGCGATTCACGGACGATCAGCTGCGCCCCGTTCTTGATCGCCTTGTCGTCGTCCGGATAGCGATACGAGAGAGTGTCGCGGGAGTCATCCGTCCACTCGATGATCTCGATCAGTTCGCCCTTGATGAAGTCCATTAATCCCATGTCTGGATTGTAGCTCCATACGACGAGACCAGCCGCGCCGCCTGGAACGGCCATTCTCGACACGCCGTTGCGGCTTTTTACGCCTGCGCCTTCAGTTCGGCCGCCACATCTTCCAGGCGGTCGTAACTGATGCCGGCCCCGCGTTCCATCCCGGTCTCGAGCACCATGTTACGCACTTCGAGCGACGGATAGCTCGCCGTCACCGTGAGCCGGGTCTTGCCGTTCTCCTCGGTCAGGACAGTGGTGACCACCGATTCCGCGTCAGGGAACGGCTCGAAGATTTCGGTGTAGACCAGCCGATCGGGTGGAGCGATCTCGCGGTAGACACCGTAAAACGTGGCCAGCTCGCCGGTCGGGGTGCGGTTGACGAAGCGCCACTTGCCACCGGGCCGCAGATCGATCTCGCACACGGGCACGGAGTAGTTGTCCCCGAGACGGCCCCACCACCGTGAAACGTGCTCGGGTTTGCTCATCGCTTCGAAAACGAGGTGGCGAGGCGCGTCGAAGAGGCGCGTCAGCCGGATCTCGCGATCCGACGGGGTGGTCAACTTGAAGCTGTCCCTATTTGCGACGGTGCTTACGGCCATGTTTCTTCTCCCTGGTCTTGAGTTGCTGCAGATAGGTCTCCAGGCGGTCCAGACGCTGCTCCCAGATCGCGCGATAGGGCTCGGTCCATTCCGCCACTTCCTTGAGCGGCCCCGCGTCGAGCCGGCAGGGCCGCCACTGAGCCTCGCGTCCCCGGGCGATCAGCCCCGCCCGTTCGAGCACCCGCAGATGCTTCGACACGGCCGGCAGGCTCATCTTGAACGGCTCGGCCAGCTCAGTGACCGCGCATTCACCGCTGACGAGCCGGGCGAGGATCGCACGCCTCGTGGGGTCGGCGAGCGCCGCGAACGTCGTGCTCAGCCGGTCTGTTGCCATGGTTGGTATACCATCTAGTTAATTAACCTATAAGTTAAATACTACGAGCACCGGGCGATGTCAAGTGGCCTCTCCGTCCTAATGCGTGGCCATCGTGCAAAAGACCATCTCCCGAGCGTGGCTCACGGCCGACGGCTTCAGCACTACGATTCCAAGAGCACAAAGGGCACGAAGGAGAGCACAAAGCCTGAAAAAGTTTTTCGTTGTGTTCTCCTTCGTGCTCGTCGTGCCCTTCGTGGCCATCGTGCCAAAGACCGTCTCCCGCATCAGCCGGGGCGCGGCGTGTCACGTCGACGGCTTCAGCACTAGGAACAAAGAGAGGACCAGGGCGGCCACAAAGGAGAGCACAGAACCTGAATGGTCTTACGGCGTGTTCTCTTCGTGCTCGCTGTGCCTCTCCGTAACCGCGTTTGCCGCATAATGGCGCATGGACGCCCGGAAGCCGGACTCCCCGCGTGACTGGCTGACGAGGGTGTTCAGCTGGGTCGAAGACATCGTCTACGTCGGCCTCGGAGCAGTGCTGGCGGGTTGTGCGCTGACCCTCCTCGCGACCGGCGCGCATGCGTTCTGGCAGAACCTCCTGGCCGGCTCGCTCTCGGAGAACATCGTCCAGCTCCTCGACCGGCTTCTCCTGATTCTTCTGATCGTCGAGGTGATGTACACGGTGCAGGTGTCGTTCCGCCAGCACACGCTGGCGCCGGAGCCTTTTCTGATGGTGGGATTGATTGCCGTGGTCCGGCGCCTGCTGGTCCTCACCGCGGAGCTGCCCCAGATGCTCGAGAAGGCCGATCCAACGGTGTTCCGCCAGGTATCCATTGAGCTGGCGCTGCTCGCCGGCCTGATCGTGGCGCTCGTCGCGTCGCTGGTCATGCTCCGAAGGCATCCGCTTGGCAAGGTCGCCGAGCGCGGATAGAACTGCATGGACGCCCGCGCACTCCGCTGCCCCCAATGTGGCGCTGCCACGCGCTCCGGCGCGCAACGGTGCGCCTACTGCCGCGCGCGGCTCGCCACGGTCAGCTGCCCCGCCTGCTTTGCCCTCATCTTCGAGGAGGCACCCTTCTGCGAGCGCTGCGGCGCGAGGCGCGCACGACGTGAAGAGCCCGCGAACGCACGCTGCCCGGCGTGTCGTGGAGACATGCAATCGGTGGTCGTGGGTGCGGTGACGATGCTGGAGTGTGCGTCGTGCGACGGGTTGTGGGTCGATGCCGAGGCCTTCGAGCGGATCTGTGCGGACCGCGAGGCGCAGGCGGCTGTCCTGCACAAGAGGGACGCCCGCCCCCCCGCGTTCGAGAAGCGGGTGAGCTACCGGCCGTGCGTCCGCTGCGGAACGATGATGAACCGCGTCAACTTCGCGCGGCTGTCGGGCACGATCCTGGACGTGTGCACGGGGCACGGGACGTTTCTCGATCGCGGCGAGCTCCAGGCCATCGTCGGCTTCATCCACGCGGGCGGCCTCGAGCGCGCGCGCCAGCGCCAGATCGAGGATCTGAAGGAACAGCAGAGGCGGCTGAAGGACCAGGAGACACGGCTGGCGGCAGCGGGCTACAGCAGTTCCGTCCCGAGCTCCACCTACGTCGGCGCGCTCACGTTCGACGGCATCATCTCGTTGTTCACCGAACGGTAACGCCTGCCGGCTGATCGAGCCACAGCAGAGAGTAGGGGGTCCCCTCGACGGCCGTCCAATTGCTCCATTTCGAGCCAGCCGGCAATCTCTCCGCGATCAGGACGCGGGCAGCGGTTTGTCGAAATGCCGCGATGACCCCCGCCACCGTGGTGTCATCGGCTTCGAGAAACGCCGGCAGATCGGCAACGGGTACTTCGGCAACGATGCGCACGCGCGCCAGCCGCGCCCAGCGCGACGCGACCTGCGCGTTGCCGATGACGCCTGCGGGTGTGCCGGGCGACACGCCTGCCTCGCGCAATACGCTTGCCGTGTACCAGGGCATGTTGCGTTCGGCCGCCTCGCCGCGAAGCAGTCGCCGCCAGCCGTCCGATACCTCGCCCAGGGTAACGACCGCGATCGCCAGCGCGAGAACGACGGTGGCGGCTGCGCTCGCGCCGCGGAGCAGGCGGCGCCCTTCGATGCCCGGCGCCAACCGGACGGCGGCGAAGGCCGCCACCCACATCAGCAGGACGGCGGCGCCAACGTATCGCGGAGCAACCCGCACGAAGGCGTACATCACGAGGATGGCTGCCGCCGGAGCGATCAGCGCCCAGGCTGGCCGCCAGCGTTGTCGCGGAAGCGGTGCGGCGAACCAGAGCAGCAGCATCACGGCGAACAGCGCCGGCTGCGGGTTGAAGTAATCGCGGTTGTTGCGGTTCAGCGTCAGCAGTTCCAGGTAGTCTGACGCGCTCAGCTTCAGCCGCCGGAGCTGGTCCCTGAGGTCGAACCGAGGCGAGACGCCTTCATACCAGTAATCGACCGAATACCACATCGGGTATGTGACCGTGAACGGTGTCGCGAACTCGTAGACCGCGGGGCTCTGGTGGAGACGCCGCGCGGGGTGCGCCGGCTGACCGCGGCCTTCGACGCCGTCCCAATGCGGCCAGTGTGGCGGCCAATGCCGCGGCCAGTTTTCGGAGCGATTGACCTGCCAGAGATAGTTGATTCGTCCGGAGTCGCCGAACGTCGGCCGGCCGCGCGACACGCTGAGCGCAAGAATCCAGGGCCCCGCGACAACACCGAGCGCCAGCAGCGCCGTCACGCCGGTGCGAAGCCACGCCCTCCGGGAAGCAATCGCCCCCGCCAGTATGAACACCGGCGCGACCGGCAGCATCGCCGCTTTACCGAGATACCCGACGCCCAGGACCGCACCGAGCAGCGCCGCCGATGCGGGTGTCGCGGCGCGCCGGAGCCGCAGCAGCAACGCCGCGGCGGCGAACGTGGCGGCGGTGGGAATCAGGTCCGGGCTCTCGGCCCAGACGACGAACTGGGTGAGGCCGAACCAGAGAAAGAGCAGGAACATGAGCACCGCGCAGCCCGCCGGCTGAAAGGCCGATGCCACGCTTTCCGGCGGCATGTCGCGGATCATCTCGCGCACGAGCCGATGAAAGGCGGCCGTCGCGACGATGAACAGGCCCAGATTGACGGCGTGCAGCACGACGTACTCGTGCTCGGGCGCAGGAGTCACCACCGCAAAGGCTGCGGCGAGCGCCCACGAGTACGCCGGGCTCCAGTAGCCGTTCAGGGCATCACGCCACTGCCCCGCGCGCCATGCATCGGCGACGTCGAGGTACGAAACGGCGTCGAGGTTCCACAGGTTGAACCGGTAGCGCCAGGTGTGCAGCGCCGCCACCGCCAGTGTGATGCTCCACAAAACGGCGATCACCCATCTGGGGGCTCGTGCGGCTGGTACGACGCCGTGCAGTTCCGATGAGCGCACGCTAGCGGCTCCCGGACCCCATGCGATCGCGTGCCTTCGCTTTCGCGCGCGCCAGAGGGGAGGTTGCAGGCCTTGGCGCGACGGGCGGAGTTGCTGCGGGCTCTGCCGGACTCGGGCCGGTACCGGCGGCCGCCCACAGCGACCGGCGGCGCCGATCTTCGACGCGGGATTCCTGCATCATCTCGCTTCCAGGGTCTGGGGCAGTCCGCGTTCCACTTCCGGGACGGCCTCGAGCAGCGCGGCCAGAGAACCGGCGCGCTGTGAAGAACGGCTCCATCCAGAGCCAGGCCAAGAGGCGCCGGGTGTCTGACGCCCTGGATTGTCTGACACCCGGCCCCGACGATGGTTCCTGATTCGGACGTGGGCCCTTTACGGATTCACCTTCACGAACCCATGCATCCCCTCGTTGAAGTGCGGCAATACCGCGCAGATCACGAGGAAGATCCCCGGATTGGGAAAGTGGACGACCTCGACCCGATCCTGGAGCACGGGCTGGAAGGCAGGGCCGATGGGCCCCTGCTGCTGCGGCCCCTGGAGGAAGGGGAGAACGGTCGGATCGATCCCCCGGTAGATCCGGTTGTTCGGGTCATCGATAATCGGTGGAGCCGGCGCGTTCGTTGGCAGAACCGTGATGGTCCTGTCGATGTCAATCGGCTGCGTGCCATCGTCATAAACCGCCACGACGTGGAACCCGGCGATGATGAAGTTCACGGTGCCACCGGCCTTGATCATGACTTCGTGCGGGATGAGCGCATGAATGTTGTTGGGCACACCGGCCGTCGCCCCGATATTCGGACGCCGGTTGATCCCCGACCTCCACGCACCGAAACTCACCGTCGCATTCGCCAGGGGGCCGCTGACGGCGCCATGGTGCTGTGGGGCGGCCTCGGTCGACGCCCGGACGCCGTCCGTGTTGGCGAGCGTTACCAGGGCCGCCGCCCCGAGGCCCGCTTTTTCGACGAATTCTCTACGCTTCATGAGATAGCTCTCCTGAAAAACGGGTTTGAACCCCACAACCCGGCAAGTGGAGCCGGCATCATACAGGGAACGACGGGGCGTGCAAAACCCGTCGGAAGCGTGGGAAGTGGTCAAGTTTCAGACCTGACGCACCTGCGGTAGATTGTCAGTCTCGGCCTTGTTGCCCTGCCGGGTCAGGAGGAGGGACTATGCGCCGTCTCATTTCATTCGCCCTTGCTACGATGCCGGCGACACTGCTCGCGATCCAGACTCCTGCCGATTTCAGCGGGCGCTGGACCGCTATAGAACCGCAGAAAATTGCCGGTCACGAACTGGTGGTCATGCAAGACGCTGGGACACTGCGACTTGAACAGATGCGCCTGCGCTCAGGTGAGACTTACGACGAGTTTGGCCGACCACGAGGTCCGCAGAAGGGTGAACGCGAGTCCACGATGTATCGACTCGACGGTGAGGTTCTAGTCACGAAGCGAGGCGACCAGTCGATACGTTCCAGCCTTCGACGCGATAACGGGCGCATACTACTCCGCGATCAGTATCAGCCCCCTGGCGTCACCTTCGAGCGCAGCCTCTCTTTTGATAATCGCGGGCGGCTGGTGCTTGAGCATCGTAGGCCAGCACCGGCCGACGATCCGTCGCAAGCGTCAGAAACGGTTCTCGACATCCGGCGAATCGTATTCGAACGTCGCTGATGCGACGCCTGGCTACGCGGGGGTTTTTCAACCGCGTCCAGCAGCCCCACGATTTCCTCCAAGGTGAAAATTGACCACTACCAAACCGTGGGAAGTGGGTGCGTTCGCGAACGAACGCGCGAACGCCGACGTTGATCCACCACGGGGAGCTCGCTGCCGGACCTGTCGGCGCTGGCGCGGCCGGGGCCGGCAGCGGACCATCTACGATTGATTATTTCCGCCGGACGTTCACTCCACCATTCGAGGTCCGGACCTTGATGAGCGGTCCGCCGCTCCCGAGCTGCGTGTCGATGGTGCGGCCGATGCGGCCTTGCACTGTCACGGGGAAGTCGACGTTCATCCGGCCGTTCACGGTTCCGGTCTCGAGCCGCGCGGAATAATTCGCCGGGATCGCCAGCGTGACGCCGCCGTTCTGGGTTTCCACTTCGAGGCCCTGGCCGTTCCAGGTCGAACCATCGAGGTCGACGGTGACGCCGCCATTGCTGGTGCGGCCGCGCACGTTGCCGGCGATGCGTGTCAGGCTGACGCCGCCGTTGACCGTCCGAAAATCGATCTCTCCATCGACGTCGGTCAGTGAGATGCCGCCGTTCGTCGTCCGGAGCGACAGCGAGGTTCGGTTCGGGACCGTCAGCCGAAAGCTGACCGACCACCCCTCCCGGCGGTTGAGGTTCTCCGGTCCGTTCGCCGACACTTTCTCGGCGGTGGCGACTACCTCGACGCGCTGAGCCAGCGCCCGGGCCTGCGCCTCGCCCTCGGCGGTCGCGCTCACGCAGGCCTGCACCTGGACGTCGCCGCGGGACTCCCCCTCGACCCTGATGCCACCGTTGGGTGACGCGTCGACGTTGATCGTGGCGCCTGAGGCGGGGACCGCGAAGTTCCGGACCTCGTTGTGCCGCGCGCGGTCGTCGCCGTAGCTGCTCTCGCTGCACCACTCGGCGTTGCGCTGCGATGGCTGGACGGCGGAGCTGCTGGTGGATGGGGCGAACGCAGGGACGAGCGCCAGCGCGGCTGTGAGAAGGTAAGGAAGCTTCATCGTCATGATGCTCCCTTTGACGGGAGATGCGGCCATGGAGTTGCCCGGTTCAGACGGGGCTGACCAGCATTGGTCAGTATCATCGTGTTATGGACCTTATGGACCGAGCCACCTCTTCCAGCACCGTGCTCGCACCCGGTCTGGTGCTGTTTCAATCTCGCCTGCCTGCCGCCGAACAGCGCGAGCTATGGCAGATGTGCCGCGAGCTTGCCGCGGGGCCGGTCCCGATGTACACGCCGACCGTGCGCGGCGGCCGCAAGATGAGCGTCGGCATGCTCTGCCTCGGGAAGCACTGGAACGGGATGACGTACAGCTACGAGGATCGACGGTCGGACTTCGATGGCCTGCCGGTTCCCGAGATTCCATCCCGATTCGCCGGCATCGCGCAGCTCGCCGCGGCAGACGCGGGATTCACGATGCGGCCGGATCTCTGCATCATGAACCTCTACACCGCGTCCGCGAAGCTGGGCGTGCACCAGGACAAGGACGAGCGTCCGGAGACGATCGCGGCCGGGATTCCGATCGTCTCCGTGTCGCTCGGCGATGCCGCGCGCTTCGTGATCGGCGGCCTGTCACGGCGCGACCCGACGCAGCCGGTGATCCTGCGGTCGGGCGACGTGGTCGTGATGGGCGGCCCCTCGCGTCTGCGGTATCACGGTGTGACCCGCATCCTGCCCGGCTCGGCGCCCGAGGGAACGGGTCCCGGGCGGTTCAATCTCACGTTCCGTCAATGGTGAGAACCCGCGCGACGCCGTGCCGGGCGTCGCGCGGAAAGGGATGGAGCACAAGTGTGGCGCACGCCCGCCAGCACCGGCGCGTCAGCGGAGGTCCGCATCCTGCGGAACCGAGGCGGGTACGGCGGGCTGCACCAGTGTCAGGAACCCGCTCATCACCCATGCGCGCAGGCTCGGTTCGAGTCGCGGCGCCAGCAACCCGTCGTTGATCTCGCGCGTCACGAAAAATCGGTTGAAGGACCTCGGCGAGAGGTAGAGCCGTGTGTTCGGCAGCCCGTCCGATGACCCCTCCAGGTCCGTCTCCGCGAATGAGAGTGCGCCGTCGGCATTCTGATCGACCCGGGCGACTTCGATCGCATAGGCGCGCAGCAGCCGCTCGCCGATATCCGTGACGCCCGGCAGGAACGAAACTGGCCGCGTGAACACGTTCCGGAAGATCTCGGCGGTGAGCCCGCTCGGGATGAAGCGATTGCGCGTCTCGGTCTGTCCCGAGCTGACCGGCTCGAAACGGTCGGGATCGCGAGGATTGTTCGGGTCGTCACCGTGGGTAGCCGCCGTGTTGACCACGCCGAAGGGGCCCGATCCCGGAATCACCGACTGCCGTCCGAACTGCAGGCCCGGGAACGTACCCGGCAATCCACCGGTGAAGGGCAGCTCGTAGTGCGGGAATACCCGGTTGGTGCCGTGGTTGAACTCCCAGTACGCGTGCACGTCACTCTGTTGCAGCGCATTGAACACGCCGACGCTCACCGAAAATCCCACCGTGTTGCCCGGGATCGGCGGAAGCCCGCCGCCGCCGCTCGGAAAGCGCACCGCGGTGCCGTCCGACGTGAAGAAGTGGCCCGGCACGTTGTTACCGGTTCCCATGGCGGCGAGGGCCGCCGCGTCGGCCGGTGTCACGGTCCCGTACTGGGCGCGGCCGTCGGCGAGCGGCGCCGCGACGGGTGGCACGCGCAGATCGTGAAGCATCCATCCTTCGTACCAGCCCGACTCGTTGTTGATGACGAACAGGCCCGAGATATCGGTGAACATGTCGATGAACGCCCGCGGATCGTCGGGATCCGTCGGGAGGCCGGGCTTCGGCTCCAGAGTCACGCGCACCACCCCCACCGTTGGAAGTCCGCCGTTGGCGAAGTTCGCGCCCGTCTGGATCACGCCATTGTCATTGATGCCAGGAACGAGGCTCGTGAACACGTTGGGTGGGAATCCGGTCGTGTCGAGCAGGTAGTACCCGAACAGCTGGCTGGGCTCGACTGCCTCGCTGAAGACCGTGAGCGGCAGGTACGAATGTGGCCGCCGGGCCAGTTCCACCAGCCGATCCTGCAGCGGCGCGGGCAGGAACTTGATGTCGCCCCGTTCCCGCAGCGAGCGGAAATTCGGCTCGCGATCGGGGCCACTGGGTCCGGCCGTCTGCGCTCCGATGCCGATCGCCGCCAGCGCGGCCAGGGCCCCGATTGTGAGTGCCAGCAGCCCTCTCATCTGTGTCGTGGGTGTTGTCTTCGAACTCATGCCTTCTCCTTGATGTCATCTCGCGGTTGCCAGACGGCCAGTCTGCTCTGCGACCCAGGCCGGCGCCCACGGACAACACCCGGACAGGACCCGCACGACGGCCGCACATGCGGGTGTAAGATCACCGCGTCATGAAACCCGGCCCCCCGGGGTCGTTTGGCGTCCAGCTGAGAACGCTTCGCGAGGCGGCGGGCTTCACACAGGAGGAGCTCGCGACGATTGCGGGGCTATCGGTTCATGGTGTCAGCGCACTCGAACGCGGGCACCGTCGGAGGCCCCAACTCGAGACGGTGCGTGCGCTGTCGGCCGCACTTGATCTGACGGGCCCGACCCGTGACGCGTTCCTCGCGAGTGCGCGAGCCTCGGCTCTTGTCACCGCGGTCGATGAATTGAGCGGAGCCTCGCTGCCCCTTCCCCTGACGGCCCTCCTCGGCCGTGAGAGCGACGTGCAGGTGCTGCGGCAGTGGCTCGCCGAGCCCGCCTTCCGCCTCGTCACGATCGTAGGCCCGGGAGGAGTTGGAAAGACGCGTCTGGCTCTGGAACTCGCACGCGAGGTCGCGGACGAGGGCTCGATCCGGGTGGTGTTCGTGCCATTGGCCTGCATTGGGGATCCGGGGCTCGTTGCGTGCGCGATCGCCGACGCGCTTGGCCTGGCCGTCCCTACCGCGGCCGATTTGCCGAGCCGCGCAGGTGCTGCCTGCGAGGGTCACCCGACGTTGCTGGTGCTTGACAATTTCGAGCAGGTCCTGGACGCGGCGCCGCTCATCACCGCTCTCCTGACGTCGATCTCTGTGGTTCGACTGCTGGTCACGAGCCGCGCGCCGCTCCGCGTCCGAGGAGAGCGGGAATACGCCCTGGGCCCTCTCACCCTGAAGACCAGCTCAGAACCGATGACGCCCGCCGATATGGCGCGCCTCCCTGCGGTGCGCCTGTTCGTGGAACGCGTGCGAGAGGTGCAGCCCGGTTTCCGCCTGACCGCCGCGAACAACCCCATCGTGACGGGGATTTGTCGTCGGCTCGATGCCCTGCCGCTCGCGCTCGAGCTGGCGGCGCCATGGATGAAAGTGCTCACCGCCGAAGATCTGCTCCGCCGACTCGAGCAGGACCCCCTGTTCTCGACCGTCGGCCCGAACGATCTCCCCGAACGCCAACGGACGATGACCGCGACGGTCGCCTGGAGTTATCAGCTGCTCGACTCGAACACGCAGCGTGCATTCCGCCGCCTCGGTGCGCTGCCGGGCCGTTTTTCGATCGACGCCGCCGCGACGGTCCTTGCCGCTCATGACCCCGCCGAAGCGCTCGGCGCGCTGGCCACCTTGATCGACAGGAGCCTCCTGCTCCGCGCTGAGAGCTCGGTGGCGACTCGTCCGCTCTATCAAATGCTCGACACCGTGCGGGCGTACGCGGCTCGTGAGCTCACGGCGGCAGGGGGTTTCGACGACGCCATGGAGTGTTTGACGCGCTACTGCACGGGTGAAGCCTCCCTCGCTGCCGAAGGGCTGGTCGGACCGGCGCAGGCCGAGTGGTTGAATCGCGTGCATGAGGATCTCGAGAACTACCGCAGCGCTCTGACGTGGCTGATCGAGCGCGGCCGTGCGACCGAAGCGTCCGACATCGCATGGGGGGTGATGTTCTTCTGGCTGATCCGGGGGCAGGCGGCCGAAGGCCTGTCGTGGTACCAAGCGGTGCTGACCTTTCGGTCGCTCCCGCCCGCGGCTGAATCGAGGGCGCTCCTCGGAGCAGCACACATGTGGTTCACACAAGGAGAATTCGGGCGCGCACGCACCGCTCTCACGCATGCGCTCGCGCTCGCTCACGCCACCGGCGACATGAACCTCGTCGCGCGGGCTGAGGACTTGTCAGCGCGCGTCGAACAGGGCCTTGGCAATCTCACGGCAGCCCGAGACTGGTTTACGCGCGCGATTGAAAGGTTCCAGGCGCTGGCGATCGCGTGGGGCGCCGGGAATGCGCGGATTGGCCTGGTTGGGGTCGCATTCGAAATCAACGACGATGACGAAGCGGAACGCCTGTTGGATGAGGCCGCATCGGTGCTTCGAGATGCTGGACCGTGGTTCGTAGCACGGGAGCTGTTCGTTCGCGGCTTCCTCGCGGTGCGGCGCGGGGATCCCGATGAGGCGATCGTATTGGTGCGTGAAAGTCTCACACGCATCCGCGACCTCCATGACAAATTCGCATTCGTGCATGCACTGGTTCCCCTCGCCGCTGCCGCGGCACTGAAGGGAGACGCCGCATGGGCGGCTCGGATCCTGGGTGCTCGGGATGTCGTGGCCGAGAGCACCGGGGCGAGGATTGTCGTCAGACCCGTGTCCGAGGTCAGAGCACAGGTCGAACGAGACGCTCGCCGGCGCCTCGGCTCCGATCGCTGGGCCGAGGCATATGGGGCAGGACGTCAGGCGTCAATCGACTCCTTGCTGAACGACATCGATAGTGCTCTGGCAAGCCACCAGCCTGCCTAGCCTACGGTCCCGCAGAACCCCGACTCCCATCAATTACCTGTCGCGGGCCGAGATTGCGCCCGCGTGGCGCAATTCCCCGATCTCGTCATCGTCAAACCCGGCCGCGCTGAGGACCTGTACGGTGTGCTCGCCGAGCAGCGGCGCACGCCGGTGGACGTTCAACGGGGTCGCCGACATCTTGACGGGGGTGCCCAGCGTGCGCAGATGTCCGAGTACAGGATGCTCGACCTCGACCGCCATCTCACGCTCGACGACCTGCGGGTCGGCGAACACCTGTGCGTAATCGTGGATGGGACCGCACGGGATGCCCGCCGCGTCGAGCCGCTGCAGCCAGTCCGCGCATGTTCCACCGGCGGTGATCCGCTCGATCAGATCCGCCAACCCGGCGCGATGGCCGACCCGCGCCGCGTCGGTCGAAAACCGCGCGTCCTCCAGCCATTCGTGGTGCCCGAGGAGCGCCGCCAGCCTGGCAAACGTCCGATCGTTGGCCGCGCCCACGGTGATGAACCCGTCGGCACACCGAAACGCCTGATAGGGCGCGCTCATGCGATGCGCGGATCCCAGGCGGGCCGGCAGACCGGCTCCCGAAAAGAACTCCGTGGCCTCCCACACCGACAGCGCGATGCCCGCCTCGAGCAATGACGTGTCGATGTATTGCCCCCGACCCGAAGTCGACCGCCAATGGACAGCCGCGAGGATGGCCGACAGCGCGAAGAGCCCGGCGCCGAGGTCGGTCAGCGGCACCCCCGCCTTGACCGGCGGCCGATCGGGCTCGCCGGTCACCGACATGATCCCCGATTCGCCCTGGGCGACCAGATCGAACCCGCCTTTCGACGCCGACGGTCCGGTCTGGCCGTA
>DATFFM010000200.1:0-36012 GCA_035250005.1 Vicinamibacterales bacterium
CCAGTCGGCCGAAGCGCTCGAGCGTCTGCGCCAGGCCGAGCAGCAGCTGAGCCGGTCGCAGACCGGCCGCGCGGAACGCGATGTCAGCGATGCGGTCCGCCGCGCCGAGGAGATCGCGAAAGAGCAGAAGGAGATCGCGAACGACGTGCGCGGGCTGCCGCCGCCCGCCGGGCGGAACCGCGAGCAGGTCCAGCAGCTGCTCGACCGCAAAGGGGAGCTCGAACAGAAAGTGACGGAGCTCGAGAAGCAGATCGATCGCGCGGCGGCCGACATGCGCCGCGACGAGCGGGACGCCTCGCGCCGCATGAGCGAAGCGGCCGGCAGCCTCCGCGACAACCGCGTCCGCGACAAGATCCGGTATTCCGGCGCACTCGTCCGCTCTGGCATGTCGCAGACCGACACCGAGAACTTCGAGCGGGAGATCGGCTCGAATCTTCAGACGCTGCGCGACAAGCTCGGCGAGGCGCAGGCTGCGCTCGGACGCACGCGTCCGGACCCGCAGGCCGAGGCGCTCGAACGCGCCCGGCAGCTGGCGCGGGGAATGGAATCGCTCGGCGAGCGCGCGCGCGAGAGGCAGGGCGAGGGGGCGTCCGGACAGCCCCGGGAGGGTCCGCGGCCCGGCGCCCAGAGCGCGCAACGCGATCAGGACGTGCCGCAGCGAGGCCGCGGCGAGGGTGCCCAGGGCCAGCAGGACGCCCGCGGCCAGTCCGATCGGCAGGGCCAGCGAAGCGAACCGGGTCAGCGGCAGCAAGGCGAGTCTGGCCAGGCCGGTCAGCAAGGCGAGGGTGGCCAGCAAGGGCAGCCGGGTCAGCGTGGGCAGCAGAGTAGCCAAGGTCAGGCGGGCCGCCAGGGGCAGCAGGGCCAGGGAGGTCAGCAGGGCGGGCAGGGCCAGGAGGGCCGGCAAGGTCAGGGTGGCCAGCAGGGCGGGCAGGGCGGCCAGAATCAGGGCGACCGCACGCAGGACGGTCGCGGGGGCGACGGGGATACGACCGGCGTGCAGCGGTTGGGCGGCGGCGGCGGCGATCGCCGTCCGGGCAGCGGCCCGATGACGCCCGAAGACGCGCGGCAGTTCCGGGCCGAGATCCGGCAGCTCGCCTCCTCGGCCGAGCAGCTGCGCCGTTCGGTTGGTAAAGAGGATCAGGCGGCCGTGGCCGACATGCTCAGGAAGCTGCGCGCGCTCGACAGCGACCAGGTGTTCAAGGATCCGGCGCAATTCGACCGCCTGCAGGCGCAGGCGGCCGATGCGGTGAAGCGGTTCGAGTTCAACCTGCGCCGGCGCGCCGAATTGAAAGGCAACGAGGTCCTGCTGTCGGGCGACGGCGACGTGCCCGAAGAGTTCAGAAAGCTCGTCGAGCAGTACTACAAGTCCCTCTCAAAGGGACCGGAGAAGAAGCAATGATGCCCAGGTTTCTGGCGGCGGCGGCGATCGTCCTGCTCTCGATCCCGCCCGCTGCACCCCAGGCGCTGCAGAAGGCGCCGGCCGCAAAATCCGCGGCGATCAACATCCCCTTCGAGCACTACACGCTGCCGAACGGCCTCCAGGTGATCCTCTCGCAGGACAAGGCCACGCCGACCGTGGCCGTGAACCTCTGGTACCACGTCGGGTCCAAGAACGAGGAGGCCGGGCGCACCGGCTTCGCCCACCTCTTCGAGCATGTGATGTTCACCGGCTCTGGCAACATTCCGTACGGCATGCACGACAAGCTGACCAACGGGATCGGCGGCTCCAACAACGGCACCACCGACAACGACCGCACGCTCTATTTCGAGACGGTCCCGTCGAACTACCTCGAGACCGCCCTGTGGCTCGAGTCGGACCGCATGGGATTTCTCCTCGATGCCCTCGACATCGCGAAGCTCAACGCGCAGCGCGACATCGTGAAGAACGAGCGCCGCCAGCGGATCGACAACCAGCCGTACGGCCGCGTCGGCGAGATCCTCTCGGCGGCGATGTACCCGAAAGGGCATCCGTACTCCTGGTCGGTGATCGGCAGCATGGAGGACCTCTCGGCCGCATCGGAAGAGGATGTCAAGAGCTTCTTCCGCCTCTACTACGCGCCGAACAACGCCATTCTGACGGTGGTCGGCGATTTCGAGCCGGCCCAGACGAAACAGTGGATCACGAAGTATTTCGGCGGCATCGAGCGCGGCAAGCCGATCAGCCGCCCGAAGATCGAGCCGGTCGCGATGACCGCCGAGAAGCGCCTCGTCTTCGAAGACAAAGTGCCGCTGCCGCGGCTGTACGTGCAGTGGCCGACCGTCGGCGCCAGTCATCCGGACGTCTTTGCGCTGAGCGTGCTCGGATCGGTGCTCTCGGGCGGGCGTACCGCCCGGCTGACCAAGGCGCTGGTCTACGACAAGCAGGCCGCCGCCTCGATCAGCGCCTTTCAATCCACGTCTGAAGACGTCGGCGAGTTCGTGCTCACCGTGAACCCGCGGTCCGGCAGCACCCTGACCGCCCTCGAGCAGGATGCCGATGCGATCATTGAGAAACTCAAAGCCGAAGGCCCGACCCCGCAGGAGATCCAGCTCGCCACCGCATCGCAGGAGCTGCAGTTCGTGAGCGGCCTCCAGTCGAATCTCGGCAAGTCGAACCAGCTCGCCGACGGAACCGGCTATCACAACGATCCCGGGTATTACCGGAAGGCCTACGACGCGAGGCGCGCCGTGACCCCTGACGACGTGAAGCGGGTGGCGAACAAGTACCTGACGAAAGGACGCGTTGTGCTGAGTGTGGTGCCCGAGGGCAAGACCGACCTGGCGGCCCGGCCGGAGGCGAGCCAGAAGGTCGGCGGCGCCGACAAGCTCGGGCCAGGGGGGACGCCGTAATGCGCCGCCACATTTCGTTCTCGTGCGCGCTGCTGCTCGTACTCGCGGCCGCGGCGCCGATTGCCCAGCAGCTGGACCGCACGAAGGCCCCCACCCCGGGCAAGGTGCCCGAGCTCAAAGTCCCGACGTGGACCACCGGCAAGCTGACCAACGGCGCGCAGCTCATCGTGATCGAGCGGCGCGGGTTGCCGCTGATCTCGTTCAGTCTCACGTTTGCCGGCGGCACGAATCAGTTCGAGAAGGCCGACAAACTGAGCGTCGCGGCCTTCACGACCGCGATGATGCGCGAGGGTACGAAGACGCGCGACGCCGAGGCGCTCGCGCTGGCCCTTCAGCTGCTCGGCACCAACGTCGGCGCCGGCATTGGTGACGAGAGCGGATCGGTCTCGTTTCTCTCGACGACCGAGAAGTTCCAGCCGACGCTCGAGCTCATGGCCGACATGCTGTTGAATTCGACCTTCCCCGCGCCCGCGCTGGATCGCCTTCGCGCGCAGCGCCTGATCACGCTGGCCAATCAGAATGCCCAGCCGGGTTTCATCGGCAGTCGCGTGTTCTCGCGGGTGCTCTACGGCACCGCGCACCCCTTCGGCCAGACCCCCGACGAATCCACGATCAAGGCGGTGACCCGCGAAGACGTCGTCGCGTTTCACAAGGAGTACTTCCAGCCCGGGCGCGCCATCGTCACCGTCGTCGGCGACATCGACACCGCCGGCGCTAGGGCGGCGGTGGAGAAGGCGCTGGCCGGGTGGGCCGCCGGCGGCACCAAGCCGGCTTTCACATACCCTGCCGTCCCCGAGCCGCGCGAAACGACGATCTATCTCGTGGACCGGCCCGGCTCGAAGCAGTCGGTGTTCAACATCGGGCTGCCGGGCCCGCCGCGGAACACGCCCGACTACATGGCGCTGCAGGTGATGAACTTCATCCTCGGCGGCCACTTCCAGTCGCGGCTCAACGCCAACATCCGCGAGGAGAAGGGCTACAGCTACGGCGTGAACTCGGGCTTCGCCTACGGCAAGGGGCCCGGCCCCTTCCGCGCCGGCGGAGACATCGTCAGCGAGAAGACCGATGCGGCGCTGGTCGAGTTCATGAAGGAGCTGCGCGGCATCCACGGCGGCCGCCCGATCACCGACGAAGAAATGCTGACCGCGAAAGACACGCTGATCCAGCGCCTCCCGGCGCAGTTCAGCTCGGTATCGGCGATCAATTCGACGATCACCAGCCTGTATCTGCAGGACCTGCCGCCCGACTACTACCAGAAGTACGCCGCCGCCGTCCGTGCGGTGACGAAGGAAGACGTCCTCCGGGTCGCAAAAAAGTACGTGGACCTCGGCCACCTCAACATCGTGATCGTCGGCGACCGGGCGTCGATCGAAGGTCCGCTGAAGGCGACGGCCATCGCGCCGATCGTCATGCTCGATGCCGAAGGTGTCAAGAAGTAGGGCGTCGACTGCCGATTGGCGATTGCGGATAGCGGATCGACGGATCGTGGACCTATTGTGGATTGCGGATTGATTGTGGATCGTGGATTGGTGCGAGGCGCCAGACCGCGGATTCGGTAGCAACGTAAAGCGCGTCGTCCGGCCCGGTGAGGACGGCGCGCACCCCTGCCAGCCGTCCTTCCAGAAGTTTCTCGGTTGTCACGGCACGCGTGCGCTCGTGCTCGTCGAACCGGACGCGCAGAAGATAGCCCCCATCGCGCGCCGCGATGAACAGGTCGCCGCGGAACGGCGCGACGGCCTCGCCGCGGTGGAACGCGAGCGACGACGCGCCGACTGTTCCGGGGAGGACGTACGACGCGCGCTGACCGGCACGTCGCGGGCGCTCGCCGGCGGTCACCAAGGCACGGACGCGCTCGATCCCATCGTGACCGCGCTCCGCCATCCACAGCGCGCCGCCATCGGGAGACCAGTCGAGCCCCCGGGGGGCGGCCAGCCCGCTCCAGAACACAGGCGACGCGGCCGGCTGGTCGTCGGGAGTTCTCCCATCGGCGTTCAACCGCAGTACTTTGCCGCTCCAGTCCGAGAGCCGCAGCGCCGCGTCCCGGCTTCCGCCGTCGTCGAAGGCCGCATACAGCTTGCCGTCGGGACCGAACCGCAGCGCTGCTGCCGGATCACCCGACGCGGGGACGTCGGGCAGGACCGCCAGACGCTCGACGAACTGGTGGCCAAACAGACGGTAACGGCATAACCTGAAGAGCCCCGGCCGCGTGTGAATGACGAATACGTGTCCGCTGCGAGCGAAGTCCGGCGCGAGCGCAATCGCCAGGAGCTCACCTTCGACTTCGGGCAAGGCCGCTCTGAACGACCCGGTTGCCTCGCGGATGAAGATGCTGCCCGGGCGTTCGGCGATCACCAGCCGGCCGTCTGTCGCGAGCGCCATGTCGGCCGTTTCGGCCAGGCCTTCGACCAGCCGCGACGCCGTCAACTGCACGCCGTCAGACGTGGTCAGGCGCTCGCCGTCCACCAGCGGCGCAGCCTCTGTCGGACTCGTCGAAGCGGTCACGGTCACGCGCAGCGGCGCCGAGCGAGCGCTTTCGAGGATCCCGCCGATCTCGCTGAACGCGGACAGCTCGAGGACGTGCGCTCCCGGCGACATGGCCGGCAGCCGCCCCGAGCAGGCAAACCCGGAGGGCGCGGCGGGGCTGCACGTGACCTCCGCCAGCTCCGAGCGCGCGTCGTCCACGTAGATCGCGTAGCGGACGGTCGAGAGCTCCGCGGCGCTGCCGGCGGCCTGGTCCCAGCCGATCCGCTCGCGGCCAGTGATCGTCTCGGGTGTGCCGGTGCCCGGCGAGGGGGACGGCGGCGGGTTGTTCGCCTCGCATCCGGCGATCAGGCCGCCGAGCAGCAGCAGGATCCCGGCCCGCGGTCCGAAGCCGCGCGTCTGCCACGACATTCATAGATAATAGGGCCGTGGCTCGCCATATGCGGATGACATTTCTGGTGCTTGCCATCGCTGCCGGGATCCCGGCCGTCGCGGCCGCGCAGTCGCAGCTGCTGCGAACGCGCGTCCATGCGTCCGGGTTCCTGCAGCCGCTGAATTTTGCGCAGGACCCGACCGACCCCACCGTCCAATTCATCGTCGAGCAGCGCGGCCGGATCCGCGTGGTCCGCAACGGCGAACTGCTCGGGCCGGATTTTCTCGATATCACATCGGCGGTGCGGTCGGGCGGCGAGCAGGGGCTGCTCGGGCTGGCGTTCCCGCCTGATGCCGGGGTCACCGGCCGGTTCTTCGTCAACTTCACCAACACCGACGGTCATACGGTGGTGGCGCGGTTTCGCCGCTCGTCGAACCCGCTGATCGCCGACCCAGCCACGCGCTTCGACCTGCGCTGGAACGGCGCCGGTCCCGCCTTGATCGCGCAGCCGTTCGCGAATCACAACGGCGGGCACCTGGCGTTCGGACCAGACGGTTATCTCTACATCGGCCTTGGTGACGGCGGATCGGGCAACGATCCGAACCATCGCGCGCAGGACCGTGCGGAGCTGCTGGGCAAGATGCTGCGGGTGGACGTGAGCGTCCCCGATTCGCACCCGCTGGGCTATGCCGTGCCGGCCGACAACCCGTTCGTCGCCGGGGGGGCGCGGCCGGAGGTCTGGAGCTTCGGCTGGCGCAATCCGTGGCGCTACACGTTCGACGATCCCTTGCGCGGCGGCACCGGCGCGATGGTCGCGGCCGACGTCGGCCAGAACCGGTGGGAAGAGGTCAATTACGAGCCCCGCGGGCGGGGCGGCCGCAACTACGGATGGCGCAACCGCGAAGGAGCGCACGACAACGTGTTGACGCTCCCGCCCGCCTATACGCCCCTGGTCGATCCCATACACGAGTACGACCACTCGACCGGAAGCTCGATTACGGGCGGCTATGTCTATCGCGGATCCGCGCTCGGCGCCGCCTTCCGCGGGCGCTACTTCTTCGCCGACTTCATCGAGAGCCGGGTGTGGTCGATGGCGCTGACCCTGGATGCGGGCGGCGAGGCGCGGGCCTCTGATGTCCGCGAGCACACCAACGAGCTCGGCGGATCGGCGCAGCTGGCCAACATCAGTTCGTTCGGCGTGGATGCCGCCGGCGAGCTGTACATCCTGAGCTACACCCGGGGCGTGGTCCTGAGAATCGTCGGGGCGCCGAGCGTGCCGACGAACCTGCGGATCATCAAGTAAGAAGCCGCCTCGCGGGGTCGCTCCGGGCACGCTGTCTTCGTCTTCGATCCTGCAGCTCAGAAGCCGTCGAGACGCCCGATGCCGCCCCGCTGACCGGCGCCCCAGCCGATTCGGCTTCGCGGCGCGAAGCTGAAGGCGTCGAAGCCGGCGCCCGGCATCGGCTTCCACGTGCGTCCGTCGTCGTTCGAGACGTCGGCTCCCAGCGGGCCGATCGCGAGCCACGACCCCTTCGATCGCGGTACGTGGGCGACGGCCGAACGGTAGCCCGAGAGCCCCTTCGACAGCGTCCAGGTCCGGCCGCCGTCGGTCGTGACGGCGGCGTTGTCGACGGCTTCCGATTCTTTGCGGTAATCGCCGCCGACCGCGATGCCGTGCAGCGCGTCGCGGAAGGCAATGGAGAAGATGCCGGCGGACTGGCTGGTGGGGATGGGCGTCTGCGAGACCGTCCACGTGCGGCCGCGATCGGGTGAGTGCAGCACGCGGGAGGCGGTCGTGCCGATCCACACGTGATTGTCCCGGACGGCGACGTTCGTGCCGCTTGCGGCATAGGCGCCTTCGTTCGGCAACGCCGGCGGCAGCGTGTCGGCCGCAACCCGCTCCCACGTCCGGCCGTTGGTCGTCAGGAAAACGACGAAGCGGCCGTCCACCGCGTCGCTGTAAGCAATCCCCCGGTCCTCCGACCAGAAGGCCATCGCATCCAGAAAGATCTTCGGATCGGTATTGGCGAGCTGAAGCGTCCAAGTCGCGCCGGCATTCTCGGTCTTGTAGATCCGGGACAGCTCGCCGTTGCCGATGCTGAGGAGGTAGGCGGTGTCGTTGCTCACGGCATCGATGTCGCGGAAGTCGAGACGTTCTGCGCCTGGCACGGGCACGACCGTCCAGCTGTCGCCGCCGTTGGTCGTGCGAAGCACCGTGCCGCCGGAGCCGCTCGCCCACACGACCTTTTCGCTGACCGCGCTGATGCCCCGTAACCGTGCATTGACGCCGGTCAGCTGCGGAGTCCAGGTCGGGGCCGCCGCGGTCAGCGCCGCCATGACACCGAGGGCAGTGGCGGCGGGAAGGACCCGTCTGAGCACCATGACGCCGCCGTTAGACACGCGCGCGTGCAGGCGCCGGCTCGCCTTCCCCGGTGTTCGAGAAGGCCGACAGCAGCAGCGTCGCAGCCGTGTAGACCACGACCACGATGACGAGCCAGCGGACCGTTTCAAGATTGAGCGACTTCACGAACACCCCGGCGATGATCGACCCGAACACGCCCCCGAGCGCGAGACCCAGCGCAACCCGCAGGCTGTAGCTCTGCTCGCGAATGAATCTCAGACTGCCGACGGGCATGAGGAAGGCGCAGGAGTTCATCATGATCGGAAAGGCGGCCGTCGGATTCATCCCGAGCAGGCTGACCATGATCATGCAGGGCGCGTAGAGCCCGATACCCAGCGTCATCAGCGCGCCGAGCGCGAAGTTGCCGGCCACCGCCAGCGCGAGTTTGACGCCGCGGACGCCGAGCGCGTCACCGCCACCCGGGAACAGCCCGAACTGCGTCATGACCGCGAGCCCGGCAAACACCAGCAGGGCGAGGCCCATGCCGATCTGAACCCGCCGCCTCGACCAGCCCGCCACCACGCCCGCGCCCAGCCACGCGCCGACGACGGCCGCGGCGATCATCGAGAACAGCGTCAGGATGTCGACCGGGATCAGGGACGTGAAGATGAACGCCTGCGCGACCGTCGGCAGCGTGTGCCCGGCGTTGAGCGTGCCGGGGATCACGCGGTCCGGCACCATCTTCAAGAGACGGAAAGCCGCCGTGCTGGTGGCGAAGGAGCCGATGCCCAGGGCATCGAAGAAGTTCGTGACGAACCCGAGGCCGATCATGGGCGGCGTCGGGAACCGGGCATCGGTGGCGGGCGACGGCTCGCGATTGGCCACGCTGCGCACCGCCATCACGGCGCGCGACCATCCCGCGATGTAGACCGCCGTCAGCACGCCGAGCGCCGACATCAGCGCCGTAATCGGATGAAGTCCCATTCAGATCTCCAGGAGTCAGGGGCGGATCATATCAAACGTGCGACGTCCGATGTGCGACGTGCGACGTGCGGTGCGACGTGCGACGTGCGACGTGCCGTGCGACGTGCGACGTGCGTCAGAGCCGTTTCTGGAATTCAAGGTACTTGATGTTCACGTTGCGCTCGAAGGCCTCGGGGAAGGGAAGGCCGCGGGCGAGGTCGGTGAGGATGCCGACGACGGCGGGGGCGCCGGCCTCGTCGAGCAGGCGCTTGACGGCGGCGGCGCTCTGCGCATATGCCCGGGCGGCGGCCGGGCCGTCCATCCCCGCGAACGACCGCTCCAGCGTCGTGAGCGCGTGGGGCGGGTCGGCCGATCGCGCGCGTTCGACCTGGGCGTCGAGATCGGTCCCGTCGAAATTCATCGCCAGCCCCTCATTCAGCCATTGCGGCACGCCGCGGGGCGCGAGGTTCTTGACGAGCGCGTGCGTGAACTCGTGCGCCAGCACGCGCTCGAACTCGCGTGGGTTCTTCAGGGCGCCGAGCACCGGAACGCGGATCCGGCCGTCGTAGGCCCCACCGGCCCACTCCGGCGATTGGGTGACGTCGCGGAACTGCTCGCGCGTGTAGAGCACGACGCTGATCGGTTCTGACGGATACGTGTACAGCGCCGAACCGATTCGCCAGTACGCAGACTCCAGCACCGCCACGGCCTTTGCGGCCAGGTCGGCTTCGGCCGGCCCTTCGAACAGGACGGTGAAGTGGTCGCCGAGCTTCTGCGCAAATCGGTCGTGAAGCGCCGCTTCGCGCCGCCACGCCTCGAGCTTCGTCAGGATCTGCTGGTGATCGGGGGCGTGTGCGAGCGCCTGCTGGTAGATCTGAATCGCTCCGTTGAGGTCGTTTGCGCGGTAGAGCACTTCGCCGAGCACGAGCGACGCGGCGGTCAGCGCCGGCGCGTATTTCAGCGCGTCGACCAGAAAGCGCCGGGCGGCATCCCCCTGGCCGAGGAGGTGCGCCGCCACGCCGGCGCCCAGCAGCACGCTCGGCTCCTGCGGTGCCCCCTTCAGCGCCTCCGAGAATGCGTCGGCCGCTTCCTGCGCCTTGCCGGCATTGAGTGCGTCCCAGCCGGCGCGGGCGTGCTCGACCGGCGTCCTGCGCTGCGCCGCCGCCGGCGCCACGCCGAGGGCCATCGGCAGCGCGAGCAGAAGGGCGATCACCTGATACATTTTTCTCATTATGGCCCGAATGACCGGCGTCGACCGGTGCCGGACGCTGCTCTCCCGGCTCATCCTCTTTCTCGTCAATCGCCGTCTTCACAAGGTGCCGGTGCCCACCCGCATCATGGCTCTTCGCCCCGGGCTCCTGCGGGGCGGAGCGCTGATGGAGCTCTCCCAGGCGTCGGCCTCATTGGTCCCGCTCCGCCTCAAGAAGCTCGCGCAGACCCTGGTGGCCTCGCGTGTCGGCTGCCCGTTTTGAATCGACATCAACGCTGCCGGGAGCAGCGATGCCGGCGCACCCTCGACCAGGTTCGGGCGGTCACGCGCTACGAGTCCTCACCGCATTTCACCGACGACGAGCGCCTCGTGCTCCGTTTCGCCGACCTGTTGACCGCGACCCCAGCTGACGTGCCGGCCGATGTGTACGGCGCGGTGATAAAGCTGCTGGGGGAGGAGGGGACCGTCGAGCTCACGTCGACCATTGCGTGGGAAAACTACCGCGCCCGCTTCAATCGCGCCTTCGACGTAGAGGCCGAGGGCTTCTGCGCGATCTAGCACCGCAGCACGGAGCACGGAGCACGGACGAGCGTAGTACAATCCCCCCATGTTGAAACTCCTGTCAGTCTGTGCCTTCGCCGGCATCGGCCTCCTGGCCATGGCCGCCGCGGGCTCGGGCCAGGGTCAGTCCCCACCGCCTCCCGAGACGCCGGTGCCGGCGCAGTATTCGGCCGATCTGAAGGTCGGTGATATGGCGCCTGAGTTCGCGTTGCCCGGATCCGACGGCAAGGTACACAAGCTGTCGGACTACCGGGGCAAGACTGTCGTTCTGGCCTGGTTCCCCAAGGCGTTCACCGGCGGGTGAACGGCCCAGTGCAACTCGCTGCGTGACAGCGAGACCGCCCTCAAGACCTTCGACATCGCCTATTTCATGGCGAGCGTCGACGATGCCGAAACAAACAAGCGATTTGCCGCGGAACACGGCGGCGGGTTCCCGATCCTCTCGGATCCCGACAAGACCGCCGCGAAGGCCTACGGCGTGATCCGGACGGATCGTCCGCCCGAACAACAGTTCGCCACCCGATTCACCTTCTACATCGGCGCGGACGGGAAGATTCTCGATATCGACAAGGGGCCTCGCGGGACCGGCGTCAGCGTCAAGAGCGCCGGCGAAGACACGATCAAGAAGCTCGAGGCTCTGGGAGTCAAGAAGAAGTAGTGCCGAGTTCGTGCTCCGTGCTCCGTGCTGGGTGCTGATGTCGACAGGCGATCAATCGATCGCGATGACTGGCCGCATGCTGCCAATCGGGGGGTCCGCTTTGTAGCGGACCGCCTCGAGGAACAAGCCGGCGGCGGGGGCGGCGAGCGCCGCGGCGGTGGCGCGAGCGTCGGATACCCGCGACGGATCGAGAAACGCGGCGGCGTCGCCTGCGGGGATCTCCCGGCGGCCGACCGCGGCGAGCACGCCCGCCATCCGGCGCACCATCTTCCATAAAAAGTGCGAGCCGCGCACGCGAATGAGGATCAGCGCGCCGTGCTCCTCGATGTCCACCGCATCGACCCGCACCGTCGTGGATTTCTCCTCCGGATCATCCACGGTAAAGGCCTCGAAGTCCTGCATCCCCACGAATGCCGCGGCCGCTTCGCGCATCGCGTCGAGCGCCAGCGGCTCGCGGATCCACCAGACGAACGGCTTGCCGAAGGCCGTGCGCCGGGTCGAGATCTGATAGAGATAGCTCCGTTCGACGGCGTCGTGGCGCGCGTGGAACTTGTGCGGCGCCTTGGTGATGCTGCGGATGTGGATGTCGGCCGGCAGCTCGTCGTTGATCTTCCGGCGGAGGAGCTCCGGCGCGAGGTTGGTATACAGCTCCAGGTGCGCGACCTGCGCCAGCGCGTGCACCCCGGCATCGGTCCGGCCGGCGCCGTAGAGCTCGAACTCCCGCCGGTTCGTCGCCGCGCGCACGGCACGATCGATTTCCCCCTGCACCGTCCGTGCGTTCTTCTGGATCTGCCAGCCGCTGTATCTCGTCCCGGCATATTCGATCAGCAATTTGAAGCGAGGCATTCGGATTGATCTTAGCAAGGGTTCCAAAGGGTTCCAGGGGGTTCCAAGGAGGTTCCAGGGGTTCCGGTTCTGACCTCGAACCCGCTGGAACCCCTGGAACCCTTTGGAACCCCCTGGAACCCTTGACACACGAAGTCCCCAATACTATCTCTCTGAAACATATCGCTATGAAACATATGGCGCGGATGCGGGACCGGGAGCTGAAGAAGGGGAGCGCGGAGCTGCTCATCCTGTCGCTGGTCGAGGCGCGGGCCCGTCACGGGTATGAGATCGGCAAGCTGATATAGCGGCGTCCGGGCCAGAGCCTGGCCGCGGCGGTCTGGTTCACGATCACGACCTTGCCGGTGGTGGCAGCGTCGGCGCCGTTGAAATCGCGGCCGGCCGGGAGCTCCATACCCATTGTCCCGAAGTAGCCGGGCGTCGCCGTGCGCGGGCTGACGGGAGTCGGGGTAGTGACAAGGTCTGTAATCGCCGTCGTGATCGTGGTGTTGCCGCCAAAGGGGGCGTGTCGATTGCGGCGGCGGCCTGAACACCGGGCGCCGCGGGGACTCGGTCGACGAGCTGCCGGTAGAACTCCAGCGCGCGAGCCGGTGCGGCGTCTGCCGGGAGTACCGGCGTGGCACGAAGCGCGACCAGCCGATCGACCTCGATCGCGGGATCGATGGCGTAGAGGGTGAGCAGCGTCCGGATCAACAGGCCGGCCCCCGTCAGCAGCACCAGTGACACCGCGACCTCGACGGCGATCAGCGCCGATCCGAGGCGCCGGCCCCACCTGGGCGTCGAGCGGGTCTGATCTTTCGTTGCGGCAGCCGAGCCGCGGCATGAAAGGGCGACCGCCGGCGCAATCCCGGCGAGAACACCCGAGACGGCCGACGCCGCGACCGCAATGGCGAGCACGCGCAGATCCACGGCAATCCAGTCGGCGGGCAGCGCGACCGGAAACAGCGGAACCAGGGCCCCGATCGTCCACCACGCCAGCATCGCACCCAGCGCTCCGCCGGCCACCGCCAACACGACGGTCTCGGTCACCAGCTGGCGGACCAGGCGCGCGCGGCTCTCACCGATGACAAGGCGGCTCGCGATCTCGGACTGGCGCGCGGCGCCTCGCATCACGAGAAGGCCGGGACGATCTCTCCGGAGCGCTGGTGCTCGTCTCTGACCCCTTGCGTTCCAAGGGGGCCTGGAGTACCTTCCCATTGGAACCCGATGGGAGAGATCAAGACCCCCGGCCAGGACATCCTCAGAGGCACGCTGGACCTGCTGATTCTGCAGGCGCTCAGCTTCGGCCGGGCGCATGGCTACGGCGTGGCCCGATGGATCCAGCAGGCGACCGGCGATGCGCTGGCGGTCGGTGAGGGAACGCTGTACCCGGCGCTGCACCGCCTCGAGGAACGCAAGTGGATCTCGGCGAGCTGGGGCACCTCGGAGAACAACCGGCAGGCGAAGTTCTACGCGCTGACGAAGCTCGGGCGTGCCCGCCTGGAGATCGAGACGGATAACTGGCGCCGCTACGCGGCGGCGGTCTTCGCGGCTCTCAAGGCGGCCCCGTAAGCACGGCCATGTCACGCTGGGCGCGCTTCCGTCGCTTCTTCGGGCCTGACCCCGCCGGTGATGTGGACGTCGAGCTGTCGTTTCACCTCGAGATGCGGATCCGGGAGCTGGTGGACGAGGGAGAGACGCCGGCTCGCGCGCGCGAGATCGCCCTGCGGCGTTTCGGCGATTACGACAGCTCCCGCAACCAGTGTCTGGAGATCAACGAAAGACGGAGGCGTCGGATGACACGCACGGAGTACGTCACGGAGCTGCGGCAGGACGTCGGCTACGCGCTTCGCATGCTGCGGCGGACACCAGGGTTCACCCTCGTGGCCGTCGTCACCCTGGCGCTCGGCATCGGTGCCAACAGCGCGATTTTCAGCGTCGTCCACGGCGTGCTGCTCGCCTCGCTGCCGTACCGCGATGCGGGCCGGCTGTTCCAGCCGCGGATGCTCTATCCCGACGGCACGGTGTACTGGGCGCTGTCGGCCCCGGATTTCGTGAGCGTTCGAGAGCACAGCCGGGTGTTCGAGCAGGTCGAGGCGTACACGACGGGCACGTTCACCCTGCTCGGCGCCGGTGAGCCGCAGGAGATTCGCGGCGCGCGGGTGAGTGCCGGACTGTTCGAGCTGGTGGGCTGGCGCGTGGCCCTTGGACGCGGGTTCGTGCCCGAGGAACACCGCCCTGGTCAGGGAACGTTCGCCGTCATCGATCACGGATTCTGGCAGCGCGCGTTCGGTGGCGATCGCGGTGTGCTCGGCCGCAAGGTTCTGGTGGGCGGCAACCCATACACCATCGTCGGCGTGCTCGCAGCAGGTGAGCGGCTGCCAGACGTCGTGGACATGTACGCGCCGCTCGAGTACGACGAAACGTTCAGTGCCACCACCGCCACCCGCCGGCGAGCCGAGTACCTGGAGGTGCTCGGCCGGACCCGTCCCGGCGTGACCGCGGTGCAGGTGGACGACGACCTGAAGCGGATCGGCGCTCAGCTGCAGCGCGACTTTCCAGACACGAACGACGGACTGACGTTCACCAGCGCCTCGTTGCGCGCACGGATCATCGGCGACGTGCAGCGACCACTGCTCGTGCTGCTCGGCGCGGTCGGTCTGGTGCTGCTGATCGCATGCGCGAACGTCGCCAACCTCCTCATGGCACGGGCGTCGGTTCGGGAAGGGGAGCTTGCGGTTCGCGTGGCCATGGGTGCAGGCCGGGGACGGCTGCTGCGGCAGCTGCTGACCGAGGCGGTGGTTCTGGGCCTGGCCGGCGGCGCGCTGGGGCTCCTGATTGCGCATTGGTCCACGCGCGCGCTGGTCGCCGCGCAGCCGGCCGACATCCCCCGCCTCGAAGAAGTGGGTGTGAACGGCCCCGTGGCGCTCTTCACACTGGCGGTTGCGCTGGTGACCGGCCTGGTATTCGGGCTGCTGCCGGCGCTTCAGGCGACGGGCGGACGGCTGCAGCGGGCGCTGCGCGAAGGGGGGCGCGGTGCGGGTCCGGGCCGAACTGCGCATCGGGTCCGGGCCGGACTGGTGGTTGCGGAGATGGCGCTCTCGGTGGTGCTCCTGACCGGCGCGGGCCTCCTGATCCGAAGCTTCGTGGAGCTGACCCGCGTCAATCCAGGTTTCAAGGCCGAACAGGCGATGGCCTTTCGAATCGCCCTGCAGGGGGACGAGTACGCGAAGGGGCAGCAGATCCGCGATCGGGTGAATCAGTTCGAGATGCGTTTGCGCGCGCTGCCCGGCGTGACCTCGGTCGCGGCCACGACGGTCCTGCCGCTGAGCGGCCAGGGGGGCCTGATCGATTTCCAGGTCGTGGGGGCGCCGCCTCCACCCGCCAACGTCAATCGGGAGATCGGGATTGCCAGCATCACACCGGAGTACTTCACAGCGATCGGGACGCCGCTGCGGCGAGGACGGGGGTTCACGACCCACGACCACGACAAGGCGCCGGCGGTCGCGATCGTCAACGAAGCTGCCGTCCGCCGGTGGTTCAAGGACAGCGATCCGCTCGGGCAACAGGTCGAAATGAGCGGCGTTCGTCGCGAGGTCATCGGCGTCGTCGCCGACGTGCGACAGCGGCATCCCGGGCAACCGGTCGCGCCGCAGCTGTACACGCCGTACGCCCAGCGCACGGCCCGGACCGTGCGCATCGTCGTGCGCAGTGCCGGCGATCCGATTGCGCTGGCACCCGCGATCCGCGCTGAGATTCGCGCGCTCGATCCGAACCTGGCGATCACCGATTTCTCGCCGCTGGAGCAGCTCGTGACCCGGTCGGTGGCACGGCCCCGCTTCTACACCGCGCTGCTCGCGCTGTTCGCCGGGGTTGCGCTCGCGCTGGCGGCGACCGGCATCTTCGGGGTCATGAGCTACGCGGTTGCGCAGCGTGCGCGGGAGATCAGCATCCGCATGGCGCTCGGCGCGCGCACCGGGCAGGTCTTGCGCATGGTCGTGGGGCGCGCGGTCGCGCTCGCGGCCGGCGGTGCGCTCCTGGGGATTGCCGGCGCGATGGCGCTCGGGCGTGTCATCCAGAACCAGCTGTTCGGCGTCGGTGTCGCGGATCCGTTGACGATCGGAGCGGTCGTCCTCGTCCTGCTCGGCAGCGCCGCCCTCGCGAGTTTCATGCCGGCTCGACGCGCGGCGGCCCTGGATCCGGCAAGTGCACTGCGCGAGAGCTGAAGCCTGAGGCGAGGGGTTGCTGGTTCGCTCAGCGCAGCCACTCGAATGCGGCCGACGCGATCGCCGTGTCCTGGAAGCCGACTCCGGTCAGATCGGCGACGGTGATCTGTGTGTCGGAGGTGCGGCCGGGCTTGCGGCCGGCGACGATTTCCCCGAGCTCTCCGTGCACATCGTGGCGTGTGAGGAGCGCCGCCTCGAGTGCGTGCTTCAGCTCGCCGAAGGCCGCGCACTGCGCATATCGGTCGACCACGAGCAGGTCGGCCCGTTCCAGACATGCGGCCTCGAGCTCACGCTTGCCCGGGGCGTCGGAGCCGACCGCCATGACATGCATGCCTTCGCGAAGCCACGCAGCCTTGACGACCACCGCGCGTGACGGCGTCGCGGTAATCAGGACGTCGGCCGCGGCGCACACCTCCTCGATCTCGGCAGCGGCGGTGACGTCGTAACCTTCCATGCCCATTTCTGCGCAATAGGCGTCCAGACGTCCGCGCGTCGGGCTCCAGGCCACGAGGTGTGAAAAGTCGCGAACGACCCGCAGGCAGCGGATCTGGTGGCGGGCTTGAAGGCCCGAACCGATCACGCCGACGGTCGTGATCGTCCGCGGCGCGAGGTAGTCGGCGGCCACGGCGCCCGCGGCCCCGGTCCGGATGTCGGTGAGAAAGCCGTTGTCGAGCAGAAGCCCTGCCGGCAGCCCGGTCGAGGCATCGAAGAGCGCGATCAACCCGGAGCCGCTGGGCAGCCCTTTGGACGGGTTGCCGTAGAAGCCCGACGCGATCTTCACCGCGATGTGCGGTACCCCTTCGATGTGCGCCGTCTTGACGTGGAATTCGCCGCGCGCGGCGGGGATCTCGAGGTTGATGACCGAGGGCACGTGGGTGCGGCCCTCACCGTCCGCCTTGAACGCATCACGGATGACCGCGACCGCGCGCTCGGGAGTCACCGCCGCCCGAATCGCCTCTTCCTCGATTATGGGAATCATCGGCGTCCAAAAAACGGTGTCTCAAAAACGGTGACACTCAACTTAACGCTAAGTTGTTGAAAATCGCCGGGCGCCCTGACGAGCGTTGAAAAGAATCAACAACTTAGCGTTAAGTTGAGTGTCACCGTTTTATTCCGCGCGCCAGAAAAATCGTGATGGCGGCCTTCGTGCCGCAGGTGGACGTCGGCGAGCAGATCTCCCGCGTGTCGCCGACCGTGACCCGCTCGAGGCCCGCGGCGGTGAACCAGCTCGCGATGTCGGCGCGATCGAACCCGAGCCAGCGGTCGTGCTGCTCGACACGAAGCCATTCGTGCGTGTGCGTGTCGGCGTCGGTGATGACGAGCCGGCCTCCGGGCTTCAACGCCCGGGCCATCTCACAGATCGCCGCGGGTGGATCCTCCGCATGGTGGAGGAACATGTTCGCGATCACCGCGTCCGCCTCCGCGTCGCGCAGAGGCAGCGACGCCGGTTCGCTGAGCCGGGCCTCGAACGGCTTGCCGGCGAGCCGGGCCGTAACCTGGGCGAGCATGCCTTCCGAGAGGTCCACCCCGATCACGCGCGCCCCCGCCTCGATCGCGGCCTCGGCCAGGAACCCCGTGCCGGTGCCGACATCGATGACGGTCAGCCCCGGCTCGACGCCGGCCGCCGCAATCGCGGCACGGCGGACCCCTTCGCCGAAGAACTGCTTCCGCATCGACTCCCAGTCGCCCGCCACCTCGTTGAAGTATTCGCGCGTCTCGTTCATAACATCGCCACCGCGTCGATCTCCACTCGCAGTCCGGGCCCCGGCAGCTCCGAAACCGCGACCGTCGTGCGCGCGGGTTTGTGCCCGGCGAACATCCGCTCGTACACGGCGTTCATCCGCCCGAACTCGTTCATATCGGTGAGAAACACGCCGCAGCGCACCACCCTCGACAGGCTGCTCCCGGCGGCCTCGAGGATCGTCCTGATGTTCTCGAGCACCTGCTCGGTCTGGGTCTCGATGTCTTCGGCTACGTGATCCGTGACCGGATCGCGCCCGGACTGGCCCGAAACGTAGACGAGATTGCCGGCGATCATCGCCGATGAATACGGCCCCACGGGTTTCGGAGCAGTCGGCACCTGGACGGATTTCAGCATGCCACGATGGTACTGGATCTACAGGCCGTCCAGCGCGAGAACAGCCCGCAGCAGGACGTTGGCGCCGTTGGCGCAGTCCTCCCACCGCGTCAGCTCCCGGGGCGAGTGGCTGACACCGCCGACGCTCGGGACGAAGATCATCCCCATCGGCACCAGCTGCGCCATCATCTGGGCATCGTGGCCGGCGCCGCTCGGCATGCGGTGAGAGGAGAGCCGCAGACCTGCGGCGGACCTCTCGATCACGTCCTGCACACCCGTGTCGGCGATCGCCGGGGCGTTCGAGCTCGCCGGTACGATCTGGATCGTGGTTCGCGTCGCCTCGGCGATCTTCGCCGCACGCGACCGGATGTCGGCCGCGACCTCCTTCAGCAGATCCACCGACAGGTCGCGCAGCTCGATGATCATCGTCGCCGCCCCGGGGACCACGTTGGGGGCGTTCGGTGAAAGCTCGAGCTTGCCCACCGTGCCCACCTGCCGGCCCGGGCGGCCGGTGACGGCCTCCCGGACCGCCAGCGTCAGGTGAGCGGCGGCGATCGCGGCATCCTGCCGCTCGGCCATCGGCGTCGTGCCGGCGTGATTCGCGAAGCCGGTGATCCGCGCCTCGTAACGCTCGATCGCGACGATCCCCTGGACGACGCCTATCTGGACGCGGTCGCGCTCGAGCGTGCCCCCCTGTTCGATGTGCAGCTCGAGATAGCCGTGCCATGCACCCTTCGGCTGCCGGGCATCCATGATGCGCTCGGGATCGCCGCCGATCCGCTTGATCGCATCGCCGCGGCGCATCCCATTCCACACCTGATCCATGTCGGATGGCGCGACGTCGCCGGCAACGATGCGGCTGGACGACAGGCCGCGATTGAACGCGACACCTTCTTCAGCCGCCCAGACGACGATCTCGAGCGGATGCCGGGTGCGAAGCTTCGCGCGATGGCAGGCCTCGATGACCCCGATCGCCGAGAGCGAACCGAGATCGCCGTCGAAGTTGCCCCCATTGGGGACCGAGTCGATGTGAGACCCGAAGAGAATCGGCGGAAGGGACGGCTCGGCGCCGTCCTGCTTCGCGAAGACATTGCCGGCCGGATCAATGCGAGGGTCGAGGCCGGCCGTGCGCATGAGGTCGATCACGTATCGTCGGCCCGCGACGTCCGCATCGGAGTAGGCGACGCGGCTCACACCCTCGGCAAACCCTCCGCCGGCCGGGCGGCCGAACACGCTCAGCTCCTCGATGCGTCGGCGGAGTGCGGCGGCGTCGATCGTGAGCCCCTCATTCTGCGGTTGGGCGAAGAGCCGTCCGTGGGCGGCCACGGCGCCGGCGGCAAGCGTTCCGAGAAAAGTGCGTCGGGTCATGATGGTGATGTCAGCGCAAGGACTTCGGCCAGAGTCGGGACCCCGTCGATGGCCCCGGCGCGCGTGCAGCTGAGAGCCGCGGCGGCATTGGCGAACCGCAGCGTGCGCTCCACGGGCCACTGGTGAATGACGCCGTAAATGAAGCCGGCGCGGAAAACGTCCCCGGCGCCGGTGGTGTCGACCGCGTCCACCGCAGCGGCCGGCTCCTGGACGAACCGATCCCGGTCGAGCGCCGACGCTCCCCGCTCGCCTGATGTGACGACCAGCACACCGTCATGCGTTCGGCGCAGCGCCCGCAGGGCGCCCTCAGTATCGCTCAATCCTGTCAACGCCTCGGGCACGCGCTCAGCCAGAATCGGCATGGTGACGTGGCCGAGGAGCTCGGGCGTTCGGGTGGTCACAGTGTCCACATCGCAGGTGACGATCGCGCCTGCCGCGCGGCCGAGGCGCGCGACTTCAATCGACGCCGCTTCGTCCGTGGCGTCCACGTGCACGACGCGCGCACCCGCCACCATGCCGCTCGCGATCTCGCGGCCCGGCAGATCGAGGCCCGCATCCCGATCCCACAGAACGACGCGTTCGCCGCTGGCCTGATTCACCATGATCAGGGCGTATCGGGTCGCCGCGGCACGGACGACGAGGCGCGAGAGGTCCACGCCACGCCGCCGCAGCTCGTTCTGAACGCGCAGACCGTTCTCGTCATTGCCAACCGGACCCAGATACCCCGCTTCGAGCCCCAGCGCCGCGCACGCCGCCATTGTCGTGGCCACCTGACCGCCGCACGACGAGTAGCGCGACGCGATCCGGATCTTCGACCGCCCGTCTCGCGGCAGTTCGGCCACGACGTGGACGTAATCCACCGAGCTCTCGCCGAAGCCGATGACGTCCAACGCTATGACGAGCCCTTCTTCGCAGCGGCGCCTTTCAGCTCCTTGTCGCGGTCGATGTACCGCAGCCCGCTCGTGATCCACGGAGCGGCCGGTTCGTTCTTGAGGTAATGGCCGAACCACTGGTGGATGCGCTTCTGGTAATCGATCTGGTTCGCCTTGCGCCGCAGGCCGTGGTCCTCGCCGCCGTATGCGAGCATCACGACATCCTTCCTGGCCCGGCGGGCGATGTTGTACAGCTCGACTCCCTGGTGCCAGTGGACGGTCCCGTCGTTGTCGCCCACCTCGAGCAGCAGCGGCGTCTTCATGTTGTGGACGTTGAACACCGCCGAGTTGCGGATGTATGCCTGCAGGTCTTCGTACAGCGGAACCTCCATCCGCTGCTGCCCGGTCTCGATGTGATCGGTCTCGGCGATGCCGGAGGTCCAGTGATGGTTGCCGTAGTTGCTGACCAGGTTGGTGATCGCCGCGCCGGCCACTGCCGCGGCAAAGACGCTCGAGTGCGTCGCCAGATACGAGGCGTCGAAGCCGCCCCACGAATGCCCGACGACACCGACCCGCGCGGGATCGGCGACGCCCATCGCCACCACCCGTCTGACCGCCGGCTCGACGCATTCGATCACCGACAGCCCCGGCTCGCGTGGGCGGAACACGATGTCTGGCTGGAAGAACAGGTACCCCTGTGACGTGAACGCCGATGCGTTGTAGTAATCGCGCTCGGAGGGGGGCACGAAGCGGTGCACGTTGTCGGAGAGCTTCTCGTACAGGTACACCACCATCGGGTACTTCTTCCCCGGCTCGTATCCGGCCGGGTAGTAGAGCGAGCCCTGAAGACGCAACCCACGGTCGCTCTTGAATTCGACGATCTCCGAACGGCCCCAGGCGTACTTCGAGAGCGACGGGTTGGTATGAGTCACCTGGCGCGCCGATTTCAGATCGGCGCCGGCGATGTACGCGTCCGGGGAGTCGTCGAACTTCTGGGTCACGTAAACGTAGACGTCCGCATCGGCCGCCTTCGCGAGACCGCTGATCGACCGATCGTCGAAGATCAGACGCTCGACCTGCCTGGTGGCCGGCATCCAGCGCCCATAGCCGGACTTCTTCGACCACGTGCCGAACAGCGCGATTGCGACCGGCTTCGACAGGTCGATCCACTCTTCGTCGGGATCCAGCCGCACGGCGCGGTGGCGCACCTGTTCGGCGGCGCCGTCGGTCAGGCGCGCCGTGCGCGAGCCGTCGGAGGCGACCTGCCAGATGTCGAACTTGTCGTAGAGCAGGACGTCGGCGTCGTCGCTCGTCCATCCCGCCACACCGTACGGCGGCTTCTGCTTCGTGGTGACGTCGGATTCGCGATCGACGAATGCCGTCGCCACGCTCTTCGTGATGTTGGTCACGACCCGGGTCGCGGTGTTGACCGTCCAGTAATGGTCGTCGCGAAAATAAAGAAGATAGCGCCCTTTCGGGCTCACCCGCAGGTAGCCGTCGTCGATCCGGTCGGCGACCTTCGTGCGAGTGCCCGTCTCGAGCTCGACGAGCGAGAGGTCGGCCGCCGTGCGTCCGATGCTGCGCTCCATCGCATAACCGTCCCACGTGGCCGCGTAAGCGAGCCGCTGCCTGCGGATCGGTGCGACGAGCTCGGCGGACGTTTTTGCGAGCTGCACCAGACCGCCTGACCCCAGGTCCCAGGCCGCGAGCAGGTTGCGCTGGCGATCGGCGCGCGCGGAGATCTTCTGCCGGGGCATGACGTCCACGTCCTTCGCATGCCAGATGTCGACCGTGGGCGTCTCGTCCGCGGGTGCGGGCGCGGGCGCCGGGGCTTCGCCGCTGGGATCGGGCTTCTTTTCCGCTGGTGGCTTCGCGGCCCACTCCGCCACGCCGAGGAATACGCTGCGTCCATCGTCCGACCAGGATGGCCGGCGGAACGAGACCGTCCGCATGCCGGCGGGCACGGCCTTCACCGGATCGAGCGTGTGGCTCTTCGGCGATCGGCCGGCGACACCGGTCCAGGCCAGCGCGACCTGCGTGGACCCGTCACGCGTGTCATCCCCCTGCGAGCGCAGCACGACGAGGTCGTCGGCATCGCGGCGCCAGCCGAGCCCGGAGTACACGGAAGACGACGAGTCGAGCACGCGGTGGGCCCCGGAGGCCGCGTCGTAGAGATGGATCCCGTTGCCGGTCTTGTCGTCGGTGCTGATCGTGAAGGCGAGCAGGCGCCCGGCGAGCTTGGCCGGTTCGGTCACGCTCGGCCACGCGAATTCCGCGACATTGCCAAACGACGTGTCGCGGCCGCTGTCGAGCTCCCGGACGATGATGGTCACGCCGGCCGGAGCCGGTTCATCGGCGGGTGGCTGCGGTGCCGGCGGGCCGGCCGGCGCGGGCGGCGTCGCTCCACCCCCGGGCGCACGCTCCGGCGCGTAACGGCGCATCACGATGAACGAACCGCTCGGGTCGATCGAGAAGGATTCGATGCCGTCGATGACCGAGGGCTCGGACTTGCCATCGAGCCTCAGCATCCCGAGCTTGCGGTGGATCGGCCGCCGTTGCGCGCGCAGGCGTTCTTCCTGGGTTTCGGAATAGCCGATCGCCCACGCGATCCACTTCGAGTCGGCCGAGAAGGACGGCTGCGAGGCGAAGGCGATCGTTTTCTCGGCGCCGGTCGCTATCTGCCTGATGCGCAGCTCGTTCTCGCGGTTCGAGCGGTTGATCCCGTACACCAGCCACTTGCCATCGGGCGACAAGCCGCCCCGTGGCTGCAGCGCCAGCTGCTCGAACTGCCCCCACTCCGACCGCGCGGGCGGATGTTTGGTCTGAGACGACAGGATCACCGGCGCGGTGATGGCGCAAACAAAAGCAAGAATGACCCGGCGCATGCATGCTCCCTGAAAGAAGATGCCCGAAGTTTAACGCCGCCCGAGCGTCTGCGGTAGAGTGGCGCCATGCGGAATCTCCGTTTTCGAGCGGTCGTCCTGGCTGCGGGCCTTCTGTTCTTCGTCACGCCATCGAGCCCCGGCAGGGCGCAGGCGCCGGCGCCGGCGCCAAAGCCGGACTTTTCGCCGGCCGATCCGCTGCCGTTCGACGCCGACGTGGTGCGGGGGACGCTGGCGAACGGGCTGACCTACTACATACGGAAGAACGACCGCCCCGACGATCGCGTCATGCTCCAGCTCGCCGTCAAGGCCGGGTCGGTGGATGAGACCGACCAGCAGCAGGGGCTGGCGCACTTTCTCGAGCACATGGCGTTCAACGGCAGCCGCCATTTCAAGCCCGGGGAACTGATCAAGACGCTCGAATCGACCGGCGCGCGGATGGGACCGCATGTCAACGCCTACACGTCATTCGACGAAACGGTCTACATGTTCCAGGTCCCGACCGACAAGGAAGGAACCGTTGAGAAGGGACTGCAGGGGCTCGCGGACGTCGGCGGCAGTCTGACGCTCGACCCGAAGGAGATCGACAAGGAGCGCGGGGTCGTCATCGAAGAGTGGCGCGGCGGTCTCGGTGCGGCGGCCCGGCTGCGCGACCAGCAGATCCCGGTCCTCTATCACGGGTCGAAGTACGCCGAGCGGCTGCCGATCGGCAAGCCCGAGGTGCTGAAAAGCTTCACCCCGGCGACGCTGCGCGCGTTCTACACCCAATGGTACCGGCCCGACCGGATGGCGCTGGTCGTCGTCGGGGACATCGATCCGGCGAAGATCGAAGCCCAGGTCAAGACGATGTTCGGGGGGATGGCGAAGTCGTCGGCGCCCGCGCCGGCGAGGGCCTACGACGTGCCGCTCCATACGGAACTGCTCGTCGAGGTCGCGACCGATCCCGAAGCGACGCAGTCCTCGGTGTCGGTCCTGCGCAAGCGGAACAAGCTCGGCGACGACACGGTCGCGGACTACCGCCGGAACCTCGCCGAGCAGATGGTCCACCAGATGCTGAACGAGCGGTTCGACGAACTGTCCCGCAAGCGCGACGCGCAGTTCCTCGGGGCCGGCGCCTACGAGACCTCGTTGAGCCCGACGGTCGCGGCTTTCGCGCTCGGGGCCGGCGTGGAGGAGGGAAAGATCCCGCAGGGGCTGGCCGCGCTCGAAATCGAAACCAACCGCGTGCAGCAGCACGGGTTTGGCGCCTCGGAGCTCGAGCGCGCGAAGAAATGGTGGCTCGCGTCATACGAGCGGGCGTACAACGAGCGCGAGAAGAGTGAGAGCGGATCGTATGCGCAGGAGTACGTCAGTCACTTTCTCCAGGGCGAGCCGGCGCCGGGAATCGAATACGAGTATCGGCTGGCGCAGGGGCTGATCCCGGCGATGACGGCCACCGAGGTCGGCGAGATCGCCAGGTCGCTGTTCGCCGACACTGCGCGCGTGATCATCGCGACCTCGCCGCGGAAGGACGGGCTGGCGGTGCCGACCGAAGCCCAGCTTCGCGATACCGTCGTCAAAGCGGATGCGGTGGCGGTGATGGCGTGGAACGACGCGGGCAGCGGACGGGCGCTCATGGACGCGCCGCCGGATCCGGGCGCCATCAAAGACAAACGGGACATCCCCGAGCTCGGCGTCACGGTCGTGCGATTCGCCAACGGCGTCGAGGCCTGGCTGAAGCCGACGGATTTCAAGAACGACGAAGTGCTCTACAGCCTTGCGGCTCCGGGGGGGGCGTCGGTGGCGCCGCCCGACAACTTCGTCGAGGCGTTGCTCGCGCCCGCGCTCGTCCAGGTGTCGGGGGTCGGCGGCCATCGCGCGGTGGACCTGCAGAAACTACTGGCCGGGAAGCTCGCGCATGCCAATCCCTCGATCTCGCTGTCCACCCACGCGATCACCGGTTCCGCGCGCCCCGGCGACCTCGAGACCGGCCTGCAGCTCCTGCATCTGAACTTCACGTCGCCGGGAAATGACGACGAGGCGTTCGAGAACATCAAGAAACAGCTGGACGCGATGTACGCCAACCGCGAGCAGAATCCGAACCTGCTCTACAGCGAAAAAGTCGGCCAGGTCAATTCCGGGAACCACTACACCGCGGCGCCGGTCACGCGCGAGCGGCTCGCGAAGCTCGATCGCGCGGCGATGGCCGGCTTCTACCGCGAGCGGTTCTCGAACGCGGCGGACTTCACCTTCATCATGGTGGGCGCGTTCAACCTCGGCGACGCGATCCCGCTCGTGGCCCGGTACGTGGGCTCGCTGCCCTCCAAAGGGCAGCCCGCGGGCAAGGTCAGGGATGTCGGCCTCAAGTTCCCCGCCTCGATCGAGCGCGCCACCGTGAACAAGGGACGCGAGCCGAAGATCACGACCCGGATTTCGTTCTTCGCCGATCCGCCGCAGGATCCCTCCGAGATCACGCGGGTCTCGACGGCGGCCGACGTGCTCGAGATCGCGCTGCGCGACATCCTCCGCGAGGAGCTCGGCGAGACCTACAGCGTCGGGGTCGGCCTGCAGCAGGAGACCTTTCAGCGCGGCGGCGGGCACATCGCCGTGACCTTCACTGCCGCGCCCGAGAACCTGCGCAAGATGACCGACCGCGTGATGCAGGAAGTGCAGCGGATGCAGAAGGAGGGGCCGACCGAGGACCTGGTGAATCGCGCCAGAGAGACGGCCATGCGCGAGCACGAGACCGGGATGAAAGAGAACGGCTACTGGCTCAGCCGCCTGCAGGCGGCGAAGCTGCTCGATCGAGACCCCATCGCACACGTCCTCGAGCGCGACGACCGCATCAGGTCGGTGACGGCCGCCAACGTCAAGGAGATGTTCGTCAAGTACTTCCCGATGGACCGCTACACGATCGTCACCCTGGCCCCCGAGTAGGCCCGGCCTTCAGGCCGGGCGCGTCCTGCACGCGCCCGAGCAGGGTCCTTGGGGTCCGCGGGGTCCGCAGGGTCCTTGGGGTCCGCGGGGTCCGCGGGGTCCGCGGGGTCCGCAGGGTCCTTGGGTCCGTGGGGTCCGCGCGTTTTCCGCGCGTACGCCCCAGGGCCAAGGCGCCATGGACCCCGGACACTACGGACCCAACGGACCCCTACGGACCCCACGGACCCCTACGGACCCCACGGACCCCGAGGACCCCACGGACCCCAAGGACCCCAAGGCTCCACGAGCCGTGTCAGGGACGCACACTCACGCGCGGCGCCAGCGGTCGAGCGACGCGGCGGCGAGGAGCACGACCCCCTTGACGATCAGCTGATCATAGGGGCTGACCCGGAACAGGTTCAGGCCGTTGTTCAGCACGCCGATGAAGAACGCGCCGGCGAGCGTGCCCCAGATGGATCCCCGGCCCCCGAACAGGCTCGTGCCGCCGACGACGACCGCGGCGATGGCGTCGAGCTCGTAGAACTCGCCGGCGCGCGGGTACCCGGCATTCAGGCGCGACGCCACTAGCACGCCGGCAGCGCCCGCCGTCAGGCCGCACAGCGTGTACACCGCGAACTGGACGCGGGCGACCCGCACGCCCGACAGCCACGCGGCCTCTGCATTCCCGCCGACTGCGTAGACGTGCCGGCCAAAGGGCGTCCGCATGAGTAGCAGCCACGCGGCCACGAAGATACCGATCATGAGCGTCGCGGACGCGAAGCTGCTGCTCAGCGCGCCGAAGCCTGCCGGCAGCCCCGAAACGGTTCGCGCGTCGGTCAGCTTGTACGCCGCGCCACGGACGATCAACATCGTGGCCAGGGTCACGACAAAGGCCGGGACGCGCAGCGTGGTGATGGCGGCGCCGTTCAGCACGCCCACGGCGAGCCCGACGACCAGACCCGAGGCGACTCCCGCAGGTACGCCGCTCCCCGCCGCCATCACACTCGCGCACACCATGCCGGACAGCCCCACGACCGAGCCGACCGAGAGGTCGATCCCCGCGGTCAGGATCACGAAGGTCATGCCGGCGGCCAGGATGGCCGTGAAGGCGTTCTGGCGCAGGACGTTGCCGAGATTGGCGGGGGTCAGAAAGGCGTCGGTAGCGACCGCCAGCACGGCGCACTCGACGAGGAGCGCGACGAAGATCGCGTAACCGAACCCCGGAACCCTGAAGCCCCTGAAACCCCGGAACCCCGGAACCCTGGAACCTTTGTTCATGCCGTCCCCGTAGCCATCGCCATCACGCGCTCCGCCGATGCCTGCCCCCGTGCGAGCTCGCCGACGGTGCGGCCGTCGCGCATCACGACAACGCGGTCGGACATGCCGAGAACTTCGTTGAGATCCGACGAGATCATCAGCACGCCGAGCCCGTGCTCGGTGAGCCGGTTCACGATCCGGTAGATCTCGGCGCGCGCGCCGACATCGACGCCACGCGTCGGTTCGTCGAGCACGATGACCGACCGCGGCTTCAGCAGGTAGCGCGCGAGCAGCAGCTTCTGCTGATTCCCGCCCGAGAGCGTCGCGGCCGGTTGATCCAGCCCGCTGGCGCGGACGTCGTAGTCGCGGGCCGCCGATTCCGCCGCGAGCCGTTCCTCCGCGGCTGACAACCATCCCCCGTGCGCGAACGCGCGCAGAAACGCGACCGTGATGTTGGCGCCGGTGTCCATGAGCGGGAACAGTCCCCGGGCCTTCCGGTCCTCGGTGACGTACGCCAGGCCGGCGCGAATGGCGGCGGACGGCGAGCTGAACGTGACGGCCTGGCCGCGCACTCTGAGCGTGCCCGACGCGCGAAGCGCCCCGATCACCGCCAGGCCGGTGGACGTGCGGCCCGCCCCGACGAGCCCCGCCAGACCGACGATCTCTCCCGCTCGAACCGAGAGCGTCGCGTCGGCGAAGCGCGGCGGCGACGAGAGGTGCTCGAGCTCGAGGACCGTCTCGCCGGGCGTCGCGGTGCGCGCGGGGTACTCCTCGGACAGATCGCGCCCGACCATCCGCGTGATCAGTTCGGCGCGGGTGACTTCCTGCCGCGGCGACGTGGACACGACGCGGCCGTCCCGGAGCACGGTCACGCGGTCCGCAATCCTGAAGATCTCCTCGAGGCGATGCGAGATGTAGATCACGCCCAGACCCTGACCGCAGAGCCGCTGCAGCACCGCGAAGAGCCGGTCGATCTCCGGATCCGCGAGGCTGGCGGTCGGCTCATCGAGGATCAGCACCCGCGCATCGTCGGCCAGGGCCCGTGCGATCTCGACCAGCTGCTGCTGCGCGACGCTGAGGTCCTGTACCAGGGTGCCGGCTGGAATGGTGACGCCCAGGTCTGCCAGATGTGCGTCCACCGCCCGGTTCATCTCGCGCCGGCGAAGCCAACCCCGCCCGCGCTCGCGGCCGAGAAAGATGTTGTCAGCGACGGAGAGGCCGGCGACCAATGTGAATTCCTGGTGCACGCAGCTGACCCCGAGCCTGCGGGCGGCCGGCGGATCGCCGCTCGGCAGCCGGGCCTGACCGAGGCGCACGACGCCCGTGTCGGGAACGAGCGCGCCGCTCAGAATCTTGATCAGGGTGGATTTGCCGGCCCCGTTTTCGCCGACCAGGGCGTGGATCTCTCCGGCGTTCACCGCGAAGTCCACACCGCTGAGCGCGTGCACGCCGCCGAACGACTTGCTGACGCCGGCCGCGGTCAGCACCGCCTCAGGAGCCCTTCTTCCAGAGCCCGACCTCGATGGGCGCGACCGCCGGCACCTGCTCCCCCTTCAGGTGCCGTGCGATCATCTCGATCGCCGTCCTGCCGATGCGGCGGGGGTACTGCACGACGTCGGCCTTCAGCGGCCCGCCGCGCGTGATCGCCTGCTGCGCCTCCTCGGTGGCGTCGTAGCCGATGACGACCACATCCTTCCGGCCGGCGGCCTCCAGCACCGCGGTTGCGCCGAGCGCCGAATCGTCGTTGATCCCGAAGACGCCTTTCAGCCGGGGATGCGCCTGGAGCATGTCTTCCATGACCGCCATCGCGCGGGCCCGCTGGCCGTCGCTCGACGGCTTGCCGACAAGGCGGATGCCCGGATGCTGCCGGATTTCTTCCTCGAAGCCGCGCACGCGGTCCTGGACCGACGCCACCGTCGGGTGATCGATGATCAGCACGTCCCCGGCACCGCCGATGAACTCGGCCATCGCCTGCGCGGCGAGCCGGCCCCCCTGGACGTTGTCGCTGGCCACGTGCGACACGACCTTGCCGCTCCGCGCCGCAATGTCGGCGGTGAAGACCGGGATCCCCGCGCGTTCGGGACCGAGCAGGTGCGGGCCGACGGCGCTGGAGTCGCACGGCGCGAGCAGGATGGCCGAGACCCGCTGCGCCACGAAATCCTCGATCTGCGCGGCCTGCCGGGCCGGGTCCATCTCGCAGGCGACGACGACGAGCTCGAGCCCGCGAGCCTCGGCCTCTTCGCGCAGCCCCTCTTCGAGCGCCTTGAAGAATGCGTGGGTCTGGGTGAGCAGCGACACGCCGACAACCGGACGCCGATCCCTGGCGGGACCGGCGTCGCGCGCGCAGGATGCCGCGCAGAGGATCATGAGGGCAAGAGACAACAGTCGGTGACGCATCCGGTAGGATCATAAGCGATGCGCATCGGGATCGACGTCGGCGGCACGAAGATCGAGGGGATCGCCCTGGCGGCGGACGGCCGGGAGCTGCGCCGGCTTCGGATCCCGGCGCCGCGTGGCGACTACCGCCGGACGCTGTCGGCCGTCGTCTCGGTCGTGGAGACGCTCGAACGCGACACCGGCCGGCGCGGCTCGATCGGGGTCGGCATCCCGGGCACGCCGTCACCGGCGAGTGGCCTGATCAAGAACGCGAACTCCACCTGGCTGATCGGGCAGCCGTTCGGTCCGGATCTCGAGCAGATGCTGGGCCGCCCGGTGCGGCTGGCGAACGACGCGAACTGCTTCGCGCTGTCGGAAGCCACCGACGGAGCGGCCGCCGGTGCCGCCGTGGTGTTCGGCGTCATCCTCGGGACCGGCTGCGGCGGCGGCATTGTCGTCCATCAGCGCGTGCTCACCGGGCCAAATGCCATCGCCGGGGAGTGGGGCCATAACCCGATGCCTGCTCCGATCGACGGCGAGTGGCCGGGCCCGCCGTGCTACTGCGGCCGGACCGGCTGCATCGAGACGTTCCTGTCGGGGCCGGGCCTCTCGCGCGACCATGCTGCGATCGGCGGAGGGCAGGCCGACGCGGTCGAAATCGCACGCCGCGAACGGGCCGGCGATCGGCTCGCAGCCGCGGCGCTCGCTCGGTACGAAGACCGACTCGGGCGGGCCCTGACGGCGGTCCTGAACCTGCTCGATCCCGACGTCATCGTGCTCGGCGGCGGCCTGTCGAACATCGAGCGGCTCTACACGAACGTCCCGCCGCTCCTGCGCCCCTTCGGCGGCGAGCCCCCGCGCACCCGCCTCGTGCCCGCGAAGCACGGTGACAGCAGCGGCGTCCGCGGGGCCGCCTTTTTGAAGGTCTAGGAACGCCGAACCAGGAACCGGGAACCTGGAACCCGGAACCTGGGAATATACTGCCACCCGTGGCCCCCGCGTTGAGCTTCGTCATCCCTCTGTACAACAGTGCCGACACGATCGACACGCTGGTGCGTGACATCGAGCGGCTGGCGGTCGAGGGGGGCCATGAGATCGTGCTCGTCAACGACGGCAGCTCGGATCGGACGGCGGAGATCTGCCGCGGGCTGGTGGCGTCGGCACGGGTGCCGCTCACGTATATCGAGCATGCCCGGAACTTCGGCGAGCACAACGCCGTTCTCACCGGCTGGCGTCATGCGCGCGGCATACACATCGTCAACCTCGATGACGACGGGCAGAACCCGCCGGCCGAAGCGGTCCGGCTGTGGGAGCATGCGCTGGCGACCGGTCTCGACGTCGTGTTCGGGCACTACGAGGTCAAGCAGCACTCGCTTTTCAGAAATCTCGGCAGCCGGCTCACCAACCGGATGACCGACCTGGCGCTCGACAAGCCGCACGGTTTCTACCTTTCGAGCTTCCGCTGCGTGAGCGGGTTCATCGTCAGGCAGGTGACCGGTTATACGGGGCCGTATCCATATCTCGACGGGCTGCTGCTGCAGGTCACGCAGCGGATCGGATCGATCACCGTTCGGCACGAAGCGCGCACCGCCGGGGCCAGCGGCTATACGCTGCGCCGGCTGATTCGGCTGTGGCTGAGCGCGTGGCTCAATTTCTCGATCCTGCCGCTGCGCGTGGCGACCCTGGTTGGCCTCGCCACCGCCTGCGTGGGCCTGCTTGCGCTGGGCATCGTGGGGCTGCTGTGGCTGCAAGGTCGAGGTCCCGAGTACGGCTGGGGCTGGGTGATGTCGTCGTTGTTGATCTTTTCCGGCACGCAGCTGGTCATCCTGGGCCTGATCGGCGAATACCTCGGGCGGATGTTCCTGACCGTGAATCAGCGCCCGCAGGCAGTCGTCCGCGAGATCGTGACATCCCACGCGGAGGTCCGGTGAAGAAGGTCCTGATCGTCTGGCTTGCCGCCGCGGTGGTCGCCTGCGGCTCGCGTCCGGTCGTGCCGGCCGCGGCGACGGGTCCCCGCCCGCCGTCGGATCCGGTGCTCGCCGAGCGAGTCAGGCAGGAGCTGCTGCACGCCTGGAAGGGCTACAAGACGTACGCGTGGGGGCACGACGACCTGCTGCCGGTCTCGAAGACCTGGCGCGACTGGTACGGCAAGGAACCGCTGTTGATGACCGCCGTCGACACCCTCTCGACCCTGGCCGTGATGGGGTTTCACGACGAAGTGAAGGCCACCACGGATTACGTGGCCACGAGCCTCTCGTTCGACAAGGACATCAACGTCTCGAATTTCGAGATTACGATCCGGATCCTTGGCGGCTTGCTCAGCGCGCATCAGACCACCGGCGACGTGCGGCTGCTCGCGATGGCCGATGATCTGGCGAAGCGACTGCTGCCGGCGTTCAAGTCGCGGACCGGCATGCCGTACCGCTTCGTCAACCTCCGGACCGGCCGCGTGGATGGCGTCGTCTCGAACCCCGCCGAGATCGGCACGCTCATTCTCGAGTGGGGCACGCTGTCGAAGCTGACGAAGAATCCGGTCTATTTCGACACCGCCAAACGCGCGCTGGTCGCGCTGTACAACCATCGCGATCCGACGACCGGCCTGGTCGGGCAGGGGATCAACGTCGAGACCGGCGAGTGGACGAACAAAGCCAGCCACATCGGCGGCGCCATCGACTCGTATTACGAGTACCTGCTCAAGTGCGAGCGGCTGTTCGGGGACCGGGACTGCGGGGACATGTATCGCGCGAGCATTGGCCCGGTGCACAGGTTCATCGCGGATGAGGCGTCAGGCGGGCTGTGGTACGGACGGGCCGATATGTCGACCGGCGCACGAACCGGCACGACGTTCGGATCGCTGCATGCGTTCTTTCCGGGCGTGCTGGCGATGGGCGGGGATCTCGACCGGGCACGCCGGCTGCAGGATTCCGCGTTCAGGATGTGGACCCTGCACGGCATCGAGCCCGAGGCCCTCGACTACCGCACGATGACCGTCACCCGCGCCAGCTATCAGCTGCGGCCCGAGATCATCGAATCGGCTTACATCCTGGCGCACTACACGAAGGATGCGAAGTATCTCGACATGGGCCGTACGATGTTCCGCGACCTGGTGGCCCATTGCCGCACGGACGCCGGCTACACCGTTCTCCAGAGCGTGGTGACGAAGGAGAAAGGGGACCTCCAGCACAGCTTTCTGCTGGCCGAGACGTTGAAGTATCTGTACCTGCTGTTCGCCCCCGACGCCCTCGATTTCGACCACGTCACGTTCAATACCGAAGCCCACCCTCTCAGGGCTACGCGAGCGGGAGCGTCACGGTAACGGTCGTGCCGGTTCCCGGGCCGCCACTGGCGGCGTGCACGCGGCCGCCGTGGGCGTCGGCGATCTGCTTGACGACCCAGAGGCCCAGCCCCAGACCGGCGTACGGCCTGGTGAGCGAGGCATCGGCCTGCCGGAACCGGTCGAACACGTGCGGCAGAAAGTCCGGGGTGATCCCGATGCCGGTGTCGATCACGGCGAGCTCGGCGGCGCCGGCGGCGTGCGCCACCCGTACGGTGACGCGGCCGCCGGGGTCGGTGAACTTGAGCGCATTCGAGAGCAGATTCGCGATCATCTGCTGCAGCCGGTTGGTGTCGCCGCTGACCGGGGCCGGGTGTGCCGCCTCGAACGACAGCGTCACGTTCTTGGTCCGGGCCGCCGGCAGCACTGAGTCGACGGCGGTCCGGCCGACGTCACGCAGATCCACCGGGGATCGCTGCAGCTCGAGGCGTCCGCTCGCAATGCGCGCGACGTCCAGCAGATCCTCCACCAGCTGCTTCTGGATCCGCGCGTTCCGTCCGATCACTTCGATCGCGTGCCGCGTCATGTCTTCGGGCAGCCCTTCGCGGAGCATGTGGCTCCAACCCATGACGGCGTTGAGCGGCGTGCGGAGCTCGTGCGAGAGGATCGCGAGGAATTCGTCCTTCGCGCGGTTGGCGAGCTCGGCGTCACGGTAGAGGCGCGCGTTGTCGACCGCGAGCGCGGCGCGCCGGGCAACCTCCACGAGCACGGTCACGTCGTCATCCGACAGCGGAGAGCCCGGGCCGGTGCGCACGTAGGTGATGACGCCGAGCGTGTGTCCGCGTGCGGTCAGCGGCGCCATCAGCGCCGAACGGATCTCCAGCGCCCGCAGGGTTGCCAGGTGCTCGGCATCACGCGCGCCGGCGACGAGCATCTCGTCGGTCACCTCGGGATAGAACTCCGCCTTGCCGGTTCGCAGCACGTTGGGCACGCCGGAGGCCGCCGACGGATCCGTCGGATAGCGCTCCTGAATCATACGCGCCAGTTCCACCTTGGCCGGGTCGACGTGTGCGGTGGCGATGCGCTGAAGCGAGCCGTCGGGGTGCCGGATGTCGACCGCGCACCAGTCGGCGATTTGCGGCACCGCGAGCCGCGCGAGCTCCCGCAGCGTGGCTTCGTAATCGAGTGATCCGAGCAGCGCCGACGCGTCAGCGAGAAACGTGATCCTCGCCGCGTGACGCTCGGCCGAGACCTGGGAACGATGCAGCGCCTCGTAGGTTTCCGCGTTCCACAGCGCGGCAGCTGCGATCTGGCCGAGTGCCGTCCCCACCCGCAGCTCCGTCTCGGTCACCTCGTGCTGCGTGCGGTAGTAGATCACCAGGGTGGCCCGGCGCGCGCCGCCGACCGGCAGCGGCACCGCCAGCAGCGATTGGATGCCTTCGGCGGCGTACGCCTGTCGCCGCGCCTCCGGCAGCTCGGCCGTCTGCACCTCGGCGATGGCGAGCGGCTGAACGAAGGCGACGGGCTCGCCGGCCACCCGCTGCGACTCGTAGACCGGGCTCAGGCCGAACGAATGCACGATCCGCCATTCATGCTGCAGCGGGTCGAGACGCCAGATGGCATATGCATCACCGCTGAGCACGCGCTGCGTCAGCTCGATCACGGCGGTGCGCGCGGCCTGTTCGCTCCGCGTGGACAGCAGCGACTCCGCGCCGTCGGTGAGCGACAGCAGCCGGGCGCGGAGGTCCCGCTGATCGTCGGCGGTCTGCCGCGCGTCTTCGACGTCGGTCGCGGTGCCGATCCATTCGACGATCGCGTCATCCTCGCGGACAGGGATGGCGCGAATCAGATTGCGGCGGTAGATGCCGTCCGCGCGGCGGATGCGGAACTCCATCGACAGCGCCGAGCCGGCCGCACGCGCACGGGTGATGTCGGCCTGGATCCGCTCGCGATCGTCGGGGTGAATCGCGCTCAGCCAGCCGAGGCGGGCATACGCTTCGGGAACCTGGCCGGTGTAGAGCTCCCACGCCTGGTTGCGGCCGGTGGGCTGCAGATCCGGATCGACGACCCAGACGATGCTGCCTTCGGCGGAAATGAGCGCTTCATATCGTCGAGCTTCGCGCTGGAGCCTGGGCGGGGTGTCAAATGCGCCGGGATCTGCCGAATGTGCCACGTCAGCCTTGGGACGATCATCCTACCCGATTCAGGGTACTCGCCTTGCGAGTGGATCCAGCAGAAGCCGCGGAGGTGTTTCGGCCGTATCACGAGGCTACACCCGCCGGGTGGGCCCGTCACCCCGCAGACAAGGAGCCTCCCGTGCCACCTCGAGCGGCGCCTGATCCGGTCTGGCGACAGTCGGGCATCGAGTGTGTTGTCGTGCCGGCGCAGCCGGGGTTCGACGTTCAGCTGAGGAACACCCACGGCGTGGCGTTCCTGCGGAAGAGCGCTGCGACCACGGAGGCGGCGTACAACGAAGCGGAGTACCTGCGGCTGCTGCTCGAGTCCGACAGCCTGCCGGCTCCGATGAACGCACTCAAGCCGTTC
>DATFFM010000201.1:0-6559 GCA_035250005.1 Vicinamibacterales bacterium
CAGTTCAGGCGCGCGCGGACGCAGTGCGCCAGGAAATCGAGCATCGGCTGCGTCAGCGCCTTCAGCGTCACGAGGTCATCCGCCTGCAGCCGCTCCGCCGGGAACCGGCGAATCGACAGCAGCGGGCGGTCCACCGCGAGCGGCGGAATGATGGCGTTGACGCGCGAGCCGTCGGGCAGGCGCGCGTCCACCATCGGCGAGCTGTCGTCGACCCGGCGTCCCACGCCGCTGACGATGCGGTCGATGACCCGCATCAGGTGCTTGTCGTCCTGGAACGTGGTGGGCAGGCGCTCGATCTTGCCGCTGCGCTCCACGTAGACGTGGCTGAAGGTATTGACCAGGATGTCGCTCACTCCCGGGTCGCGCAGCAGCGGCTCGAGCGGTCCGAGACCGAAGACCTCGTCGATGACGTCCCCCAGGATGCCTTCGCGCTCCGTCATGCTGAGCGGCATGCCCTCTTCGGCGATCAGCTCGAACAGCAGGGTTCGGATCTCCGCTTCGGCGCGCGAACGCTCTGCTGATGCCAGCGCTTCGAGGTTCAGCCGGTTGAGCAGCTTGCGGTGAACGTTCGCCTTGAGCTCGAGATACTGCGGACGCGGCGCTTCGAAGCGTGCGGGCTTCGGCCCGGGGGCCGGTGGCATCGGAGTGGGATTGACCGTGAGACTCATGAAGCGGACCCCTGGCTAGAGAATTCCAAGAAACGCGCGGCGCCGTTCGGGCTCCGCCTTAGGCTCTTCGAGACCGATCAGCTGCTTGGTGAAGCTGCCGAACTGCTCCGCGATTTCAGAATGGTTCGTCAACGTGAGCGGCACACCGGAGTTCAGGGCGGTCGAAACCGTCCGGTAGTCGCTCGAGAACGAATGGTGGATCCCGTAGCCGAGGGCGGTTTCGATCTGTTTCGGCGCGATCAGGTGCTGGTCGGTCGTCCGGTTGAGCAGCACGCGGATCCGCTCGCTGCCGGCGCCCAGCTGCCGGACGCGGTCGACCAGCCGCTGCGCGTTGCGGATCGACGGCACGTCGGGGTTCGCCACGAGAAAGACGGTGTCGGCGGCATACAACGCGGCGACTGCGCACGCGTTGATCAGGTTGCCGATGTCGATGACGATGTAGTCGTACAACTTGCCGAGCACGCGGAGCAGCTCTTCGACCGCCACCGCGTCCTGCGCGTTCGGCCGGTCGAACTGCTCGGACCCGGCGAGAATGTCGAGCCCCGACTTGTGCCGCGACATCAGCTCGCGCAGAAAGTCGCGGTCCAGACGGTGAAGATTCTCGATCGCGTCGAGGATCGTGAACCGCGGGCGGACGCCCAGGAACAGCGCGACCTCGCCCAGGCAGGGCTTGAGGTCGATGATCGCGGTCGGCCGCTTGGTCAGCCGCGCCAGTTCCACCGCGCAGTTGACCGCGACCGTGGTCGTGCCGGCGCCCCCCTTGGCTCCGAGAAACACGTGGGTGGAGCACGGCTGCCTGGCGCCGGCGCTCGCCGCGTCACGCCTGGCCGCCGTCTTCCGGATCGCGCCTTTGAGGGATTCCTCTGTGCTATGGGCGAGGCCCGCCGCCGTCCAGGGAAAGAACTCGTTGGCGCCGGCGCGCATCGCCTGCAAAATCAGGTCGGGCTCCGACGTGCCGGCCACCGCGAAGATCGCCACCCCCGGATGGCCGGCGCGCAGGCGCTCGATCGCCGCCATGCCCGAGGACGCGTCGAACCGGATGTCGATGATGTAGACGTCCGACATCGCCGTATCGCCGGCGCGGCGCTCCTCGACGATGCCGATCGGCACACCGCAGGCGCGCAGCATCCGCGCGATTTCGTGCTTGCACTGGTCGTCGTTGCTGACGATGGACACCGCGAGTTGCGCCATGGTTACTGCACCAGCCGGATAGCCATTGGGAAAACACCCTTGGGATGGGGGCCGTTCTTGTCGCGAATGCCCGAGATCGGGATGATCCGGCCGTAGATGCCGTTGCCCTGGGTGCTCTCGAGGAAGAACCCGATCCAGTTGGCGACCTTGAGGTCGGCGTACCGGCCGTTGCGCTTGCCGCTGTCATAGAACGGCGGATCGTAGAGCGGGATCGGGAAGACGCGCGGGCTGGTGCTGAAAGCGCTGCCCTTGACCGTCCCGGTGCCGTGATCCCAGTAGGCGCCAGGATCCCGCGAGATCAGCTGTTCGGCGCCCTGGATCGTCGGTCCGGCCATCGCGCCGGGCTCCTGGATGAGCGGGTCGCCCCAGTGCATGATCGACGTGTTGCAGTGCGCGATGTTCCATTCGTAGGCTTCGCCGCCGACCATTCCGCCCTCCACGCCGCCGATCGAGAGCGAGAAATAGAAGCTGACGGTGATGTTGTTGCCGGTCGCGGCGCGGATCTCGAGCAGCTGGCCGCGGTTCGACTCCTGGTTGTAGCCGGTGTAGCCCGGCTGGTCGGCCGGGATGTAGATATCGGGATTGGCGAGCGGCACACCCTTGCTGTTGTAGGCGTCGTAGGTATCGAGGCCGTCCCAGCCGGGCGTCTGCTTCTCGATCCACTTGTCCGGGATCGTGAACGGCTTCACGCAGGTCATCGCATTGGCGGGCGAGGCCTCGGCGGTTGCGGTCGCGCCGATATCGGCCGTCTCCATGCCAAAGAACTTGGCGATCAGCGTGGAGACCGGGTTGCCCCTCTCGCTGGTGCGGTGGACCGTCACCTTGACGCGATTGGCTTCGCCGGCCTCGTCCACCGGGAACTCGACGTCCATCACCTCGACCGACACGTCCTCACCCATCACGGCGTTGGCCTTGGCGGCCGCGATCGCGTGGGTGACGGCGGGCCCGCTCGGTGTCCGGTCGTCGTAGTCGTTGAAGACGAGCGCGGTGGCGCCGGCGAGGGCGCCCGCATCGGCGGCGTTCTGCGCCTGGTTGCGCGACGTCATCAACATGCCGACATCGATCGCGAGCATGCTGGCGCTCAGAAACGCCATCATCCCCATACCGATGAACACGTAGCTCATCCCCGATTCGTCGTCACGGAGCCGGCGCAGGCGAGTCATTTTCCGCCTCCCTTGCTGGTCTTGGCCACTTCCGCCTGATAGGCGGCCTGCGCCTGCTTCAGCCGCGCGGCGGCCTCGGCAAGCGCCTTGTCGCGCTTCTCGTTTTCAGCAGCCTTCTTACGGTCGTCCTGGAGCTTCTTGCGCGCAGCCTTCTCGGCAGCGTCGGCGGCCTTGCGGTCCGCCTCGGCCTGCTTCTTCGCGCGGTCGGCCTCGATCTTTGCGATCTTCTTGCGGTTCTCTTCGGCCTTCTCCGCGGCGATCCGCGCCTCGTCGGCCTGGCGCTTCTCTTCCGCCGCGGCGGCCTTGCGCTGCTTCTCGGTCATCGCCGGCGCGGACGGAAGCGTCGCAGGGGCCTGGATCGGCGTGGACGGCATCGGATTCTGCACGGCCGGCTGATTCGCCGGCTGCTGGGCGCGGGCGGCCGACGGAGCCGGAGCCGGCGCGTTGCCGCCCCCCTTCGCGGGATAGACGGGCGAACCGATGTAGGGGTCGGGCGGCGCGATCGGCTTGTCGTTCGCGGGCATGTAGGGCTCGACCAGGGACGGGATGCCCTGCGAGACGCCAGCGCCGCCGCGGCGGACGATCGTCGGCGTGACCATCACGACCAGCTCGGTCTGCTCCTTCTGATAGGCGCGGCTGCGGAAGAGCAGCCCCAGGACCGGGATGTCGCCCAGGCCGGGAACCTTGCGCATCGATGAGAGCGCGGTGTTGTTCAGCAGGCCGGCGATCGCGAACGTCTGGCCATCCTGCAGCTCCACCTCGGTCTCGGCGCGCCGCGAGGTCAGAGCCGGGATGCGGAAGCCCTCGAGAACGACCGCGTTGTTGAAGTCGAGCGAGCTCACCTCGGGGCGGATCTTCAGGTTGATCAGGTCGCCGCCGAGCACCGTCGGTGTGAAGGTGAGGCGCACGCCGTACTCCTTGAAGTGGATCGTGAAGGAGCCGAACTGCCCCTGCGGCACCGGATACGGGAACTCGCCGCCGGCCAGGAAGCTGGCTTCCTTGCCGTTCAGCGCGATCAGGTTCGGCTCCGCCAGGCTCTGGAACACGCCCTTGCCCTGCAGCGCCTTCACGACCGCGCCGATCTTGTTCTTCGCGTCGAAGAGAAAGAGGTTCAGATAGTCGCTGAACACCAGCGTCTCGCCCAGGGCCGCGCTCGGCTGGTTGAGGTCGAAGTGCGGCGCGGCGAACTGGCCGGTCGTGGTGCGGCCGAACAGGTTGTTGTTGCCGTCGGAGAAGAGCGAGGCGCCGACTTCCTGCAGCGCGTTGCGGCTGACCTCGGCGAACCGGACCTTGAGCATGACCTGGTTGGAGGCGACCCCTTCGGCCTGCTTGAGCAGGTTGACGACGTTCTCCTTCTTCTCGACGTAGCCGGCCGCGACGTCGCCGGCCTTGTCGATCACGTACTTGCTCGAGACGGTGCCGGAGATCACGACGTCCTTGCCGCTGCCGGCGACGGTGATCGGCTCGCCCGGGAACAGCTGCTTGACCTGCTCGACCAGCGAGCTCAGGTCCCGGCGCACGATGACCTCGTAGGTCTTGATCGCGCCCATGCGGTCCCACACGAACATCGAGATCGTGCCGGGCTGCTTGCCGTGGATCAGGAGCTGGGTCGGCGAGGTGACCATCGCGTCGGCGACGTCGGGCACGGTCAGCGACACGCGCGCGATCGTCGCGCCGATGTCGAGGATCGTCGAGCGCCCGACGAGCAGGTGCACGCTGGTCGGCGCCGCGAGCGGCGCCGCGTCACGGGTGGTGACGGCGGCAGGGCTGCCAAACGCAGGCGTCTGCTGCTGCGCCTGCGGCCCGGCCACGAGGATCACGATGATGAAACCGGCCAGGGCCGATGCGAATCTGCGGTCCATTGCTTTTGCCTCCGCTCCCGTTAATTGAAGCTCGATCGTTACTTGATGATTTCGACCGAACGTTTGTCGCCCCGGATCATTTCGACGGCCGGCTGGACGGGCGCCGGTGCCTCGACCTGCGCCTTCAGCTCCGGCTTGCGCGACCGCGCCACCCGCGCACCCGTCGGCGCGGCGGCCGGCTTGCCGCCCATCAGGCCGGCGGTGCGAATCCCCGGCGTCTCTGGCGCACCCTGGTCGAGCGGGTTGCGCAGCGCCAGCTGGATCTTGCCTTCCGTGCTGGCCAGCGCGAGACGCTCGGCGTGCTCGGGATTGACCAGCAGCGTCACCACGGTGACCTGCGTCGGTTTGTTGTCGTCCTGGCCCTGCTCCATACGCGTGCCGGCGGTGAGCACCTGCACGTTCGTGAGCACGACTTTCGACGTCGTATCGGAGCGCGACTCGGTGGGGCTCGCGGTCGCGACGACGTCGACGCGGTTGCCGGGCAGCACGTAACCGGCGACGCCGACGACCTCGTTCACGCGGACCGACACGGCGCGCATGCCCTCGGGGATGACCGGCGGCAGACCGGCGCCCGCCTCCTTCGACGCGAGCTTCGCGGCCAGGACCGGCTCGTTCTTCACGAGCGGCATGATCAGGCCGCGGCCGAGGATGTCGGCCGGCTGGGCGAACGAACCGTCGGGCGCGGACCCCTGCGGGAACTGGATGACCTGCAGGTCGTCCTTCTGCAGCGCGGTGCCGAGCTGAAGGTCGGCGGCGGCGACCACGACCGGCTGGGTCGCCACATTCATCGCCTTCACTGGCGACGCCTGCATGAAGTTGTATGTGCCGTACGCCAGGCTGCCGCCTGCGAGGAGGGCGATGGCCACCACGGCGAAAGTTCGGTTGCGCATGATTGTCAGGCTCCGTTCCGAGTTCAGCGATCCTTCAGAGTTCAGCGTGCAAACGGTTCAGCGTTCAGCGTGCAAACGGTTCAGCGTTCAGCGTTCAGCCTTCAGCGTTCAGACTTCAGCCTTCGGACGTCAGCTCTCGTTGCGCATGAGCGCACTCGATACCATGTTGGTCGTGCCCTGGCCCGTGGTGGAGCTGCTCTGCACCAGCCGGATGACCGGATTCAACACCGTGAAGTTGAACGGATAGGTGACCGTGACCTTCGAGGCGGTGTTGCTGCCGAACGGCACGGTGCGCTCGACGGTGATGGTCGCGCTGTCGGCCTGCTGCAGCTGCCCGCCCTGCATGTAGTTGCGCACGGCATCGGTGACCTGCGCGTCGGTGCTCTCGCCAAGGATCGCGACCCGGGCGCCTTCGCGCGCCGCGTTCGTGAGCACCTGCCACGTCTGGTACGCACGGCCGAACTCGAAGATGGACACGGTGACGAGCAGCACGAGCGGGATCGTGATCGCCGTCTCGAGCAGTGCCGCACCGCGCTGGTTTCTGATCCTCTTCATGTTCATGGCTCCACTCCTGCGTCGGACCAACGGGTTATGCGATGCGCCGCACTTACGCGATGAGCACCGCGAGCATGCTGCCGACAGCGATCGCGGGGCCGTATGCGAATCGGCTCGCCCCGGTCGCCGCCTTGATCTCTCGCGGCGCCGCTCCCGGCGCCGCCACCAGCCGTCCGGTCCGGGCCAGCGTCGCGGCCAGGCGTCTGCGCCTGAGCGCCACGGCGACGGCG
>DATFFM010000202.1:0-6640 GCA_035250005.1 Vicinamibacterales bacterium
CTGTTCGCGCTGGCCGGTCACCCCGAACGGCTGGGGCGGGCGGCCGGGCGCGTCGAACGCGTGCTCCCCGCGCGCGCCGCCCGGCTGGTCGCGCAGCTGGTCGAGACCTTCGCGCAGGGGCTGGCCGTGATGCGCCAGCCGGCCCGTCTGGCGATCGCGCTGCTCCAGTCCTTTCCGCTCTGGCTGTCGCTCGGCGCCGGTATCTGGCTGACCTCGCAGGCCTTTTCTATTACGTTTCCGTACACCGGTTCGTTCCTGGTGATGACGCTGCTGATCGTGGGGGTCGCGGTGCCAACGCCGGGCCAGGTCGGCGGCTTTCATGTCGCCTATCAGGTGGCCGTGCAGACATTCTTCGGTGCGCCCGACGACCGCGCCATCGGCGCGGCGATCGTGCTGCACGCCGTGTCGTTCCTCCCGGTGACACTCCTGGGCGTGGTCTTCATGGCACGCGAGGGCCTCACGTTCCAGAGTGCCCAGAAGCTCGCGAGTTCGGAAGCCTCATGAAGTGTCCATACTGCGCCCACCTCGGCGACAAGGTGGTCGATTCGCGCGAGAGCAAGGAAGGGGAGGTCATCCGCAGGCGCCGCGAGTGCCTCGGCTGCGGCCGCCGCTTCACCAGCTACGAGCGGATCGACGAAATCCCCTATATGGTGGTCAAGAAGGACGGCAGCCGCGAGCGGTTCGAGCGGCAGAAGCTGCTGGCCGGGCTGCTGAAGGCGTGTGAGAAGCGGCCCGTGAGCGTCGCGTCCCTCGAGGCGATCGCCGACCGCGTCGAGTCGGCGCTGCAGGAGAAGCCGGAGCGCGAGATGAGCACGGAGGAGGTCGGGGCGTTCGTGATGAACGAGCTCCGCGTGCTCGACAAGGTGGCCTACGTCCGCTTCGCCTCCGTCTACCGCCACTTCCGCGACATCGGCGAGTTCATGACCGAGCTCAAGGATCTGCTCAACGTCAAGGAGAAGGAGTAAGGTTTCCCAGGTTCCCGGGTCCACGTTCAGCGTTCAGAGTTCAGCGTTCAGAGTTCCTGCTGTGGCTGTCACTAGAGATGCGGTGCGTCCGACGCTGCCGGCGCGAAAAACGCCTGTCCGGCAGAGCGCCGTCGAGCGGCGACCCCTTCGCGACAACCCCCGCCTGATCCTCCTCGGCATCGTCGCCCTGATCGCGGCGCTGGTCGCGATGACGGTGCTCGCCGACCAGTCGGCCGAGATGAATCCCGACTTCCTCACCGAGGTCGTGGTGTATGCGCTGTCGGCCGGCGTGCTGATGATGCTCATCGCGCTGGTGTTCGTCCTGGCGCGCAACATCGTCAAACTGGTGGTCGAGCGGCGGCGGGGGCTGCCGTTCTCGCAGTTTCGCGCGAAGCTGGTGCTCGCGCTGCTGGGGCTCACGATCGTGCCCTCGGTGCTCGTGCTCCTGGTGGGCGGGCAGCTGATCCGCAACAGCACCGCGCGCTGGTTCGCCGCTCCGCTGGAGACGATCCTCAAGTCGGCGAGCGCCGTCGCGCAGGAGTACTACCGCGGCCGCCAGGTGGAGGTCGCAGCGCATGCAGCGCGGATCGCGCAGGAGGTGCCGCTCGAGGCGCTCCGCACCGGGAATGTCGCGGCGATCCGCCGTGCGATCGAGGCCGACGTCCGGCAGGGGCGCGTCGCGCTCGTGGAGGTCTACCAGATCCGCGGCGGCGCGCCGCGCCCGGTCGTTGCCGTCGAGTCACCGGGGCTTGCGCGCCTGAGAAACCGGGGATCCGCCGACCGGCTGGCCGCCCGCATCGCGTCGGGCAGCAGCGACGTCACCGCCCACGATGCCCTCGATGATGGCGGCGATCTGGTGCGGGCCGGCCGGCTCGTGCGCGATGGCGCCGGGGCGCCCGCCGGCGTCGTCATCGCCAGTGACTTGTTGTTGGTGGCGCAGCATTCCAGGCGGATCAACGAGGCCTACGAAGGCTACATGAAGCTCCTCGTGATGCGGCCTGCGCTCGAGGGCGTCTACCTGTCGATCTTTCTGATGATGACGCTGATGATCCTCATCAGCGCCACGTGGATCGGGATGTACCTGGCCAAACGCATCACGCGCCCGATCCAGGCGCTGGCCGCGGGAGCCCGTGAAATCGGCGCGGGCCGGCTGGATCACCGCATCGAGCCCGAAACCCGCGATGAATTCGGATCCCTCGTCGAGGCCTTCAACACGATGGCCGGGGAGCTCGCCGCGAGCCAGCGCAAGCTGGAGCGGTCGCGCCTGGACCTCGAGCGCAAGCATCAGGAAGTGGAGGAGCGACGCCGGTACATCGAGACGGTGCTCGAGCGGATCGCCACCGGCGTGGTGTCGATCGGGCCGGAGGGGCAGATCGAGACCGTCAACAGCGCCGCGGTCCGGCTGCTCGGCGTCGATGCCGGCGTGACCGGACGGCCGGCCGAGGAGGTATTCGACCGCGACGACCTCCGCCCGCTGCAGCAGATCGTCCGGCGCGCGCAGGGATCGCCGGGCGGGCCGCCGGCGCAGGAGGTCGCGCTCACGCGGGACGGCCGTGAGGTGCATCTCACGGCGGCCGCGACCCAGCTCCAGGCCGAGGGCAGCGCTCCAGCCGGCACGGTGCTGGTGTTCGACGACGTGACGCCGCTGATCCGTACGCAGCGCGTCGCGGCGTGGCGCGACGTGGCCCGGCGGCTGGCGCACGAGATCAAGAATCCGCTGACCCCGATTCAACTGAGCGCCGAACGCCTGCGCCGGCAGTTCGCCGGCGCGCCGCCCAACGCCCGCGCGCTGATCGACGAGTGCACATCGACCATCGTCACCGAGGTGGACTCGCTCAAGCAGCTGGTCGACGAGTTCGCGCAGTTCGCCAGGATGCCTGCGCCGCGGGCGGTCCCGATGGATCTGAACGCGGTGCTCTCGGAGATCACCGCGCTCTATGCGGGCCTCTTCAAGCACATCGTCCTCGAGCGCCGGTTCGCCGAAGCGCTGCCGATGGTGAGAATCGACGCGGAGCAGATCCGCCGCGTGATCATCAATCTGGTCGACAACGCCGTGGAGGCGCTCGGCGGGGCGGCCGCGGGCCTGCGGCCGGACGGCTCGGCTCCGTCGATTGAGCTGGCCACCGGGCACGACGCGGTGAACGGCGTGGTCCGCGTGACGGTAAGCGACAACGGCCCCGGCATCCCCCCCGAGGACCGTGAAAAGCTGTTCCTGCCGTATTACTCGACCAAGCGGCGGGGCAGCGGGCTCGGGCTGGCGATCGTGCGGCGGATCATCGCCGAGCACGGCGGGGCCATCGACGTCGCCGACAACGTGCCTTCGGGTACGCTGTTCACGATCGAGCTGCCATGTTGACCGCACGTCACGGCCCCAAGGTATGAAGTCCAGCGTCCTGATCGTGGACGACGAAGCCGGCGTACGGAGTGCGTTGAGCGGAGTACTGCGGGACGAGGGGTACGTCGTCGAGGCGGTCGACAGCGGCGAGGCCTGCCTCGACCGGCTGTCGCGGGCGGCCTTCGACGTGGTCGTGCTCGACATCTGGCTGCCGGGCATGGACGGGCTGGCCACGCTGGCCAGGCTCCGCGAGCGCCGGGTCGACTCCCCGGTCGTCATGATCTCGGGGCACGGCAACATCGAGTCGGCGGTCCGCGCGATCAAGCTCGGCGCCTACGATTTCGTCGAGAAGCCGCTCTCACTCGAAAAGACCGTCCTCGTGATCGGCAACGCCGTCCGGCAGCGGCGGCTCGAAGCCGAGAACCGCGCCCTGCGTGCGACCGTGGATCGACGCCTCACGATGGTGGGGGAGAGTTACGCCATGGGACAGCTGCGCGAGCAGATCGCCATGGCGGCCCCGACCAACGGCCGGGTGCTGATCTTCGGTGAGAACGGCACCGGCAAGGAGCTGGTCGCGCGCAGCATTCACGCGCTCAGCCGCCGGCGCGTGGCGCCGTTCATCGAGGTGAACTGCGCCGCCATCCCCGAGGAGCTGATCGAGAGCGAGCTGTTCGGTCATATGAAGGGCGCCTTCACCGGCGCCTTCGCGGACCGGCGCGGCAAGTTCGAGCTCGCCGACGGCGGCACGCTCTTCCTGGACGAGATCGGGGACATGACGCTCAAGACGCAGGCCAAGGTGCTTCGCGCGCTGCAGGAACAGATCGTGGAGCCGGTCGGCGGCACCGCGAGCGTCAAGGTCGACGTCCGTGTGCTCGCGGCGACGAACAAGGACCTGCCGACGGAGATTCGTGCGGGCCGCTTCCGCGAAGACCTGTACTTCCGGCTCAACGTGATCCCCGTCTACGTGCCGCCGCTGCGCGAACGCGACGCCGACATCCCGCTGCTCGCCGATCACTTCATGGCGGAGCTGGCGCGGGAGTACGGCCGGCGCCCCAAGCGCTTCGACGCGGGCGCGGCCACCGGGCTCCGGAGCTACCCGTGGCCCGGCAACGTGCGCGAGCTCCGCAACGTGATCGAGCGGCTGATCATCATGGTGCCGGGGGACGTCATCACGCTGAACGACCTGGCGTTTCTCGACGGGGGCGCCGTCCGCGACGTCGGCGTGCCCGCCGAGGAAGCGACCCCGCTCCACGAGGCGCGCGATCGGTTCGAGCGAGGCTACATCCTGAGAGCGCTCGCCGCGCAGCAGGGCAACATCTCGCGGACCGCGGAAGTGCTGGGCGTCGAACGCAGTAATCTCTATCGGAAGATGAAGGGCTTCGGCATCATCCCGGCACGGCGCGGCGAAGCCGAGGAGGAGTCCGCGTAGAAGACTTGGCGTCAGTCCCTCACTCGATTCTCGAGGACCTGTGAGCCGCTGAAGCCTTCGATCTGCAGGTAGAACTCCGCTGCCGACAGCAGTGCGGCGGACGGGACGAGGCCGACGATCTCGCTTTCGAGGATCGAGACGCCGTAGCGCTCGGCCTCTCGCTTCACCATTTCGAACACACGGAAGATCGGCGTCTTCTGATGATTCGTCAGGTTCATCGAGACCTGCGCCAGGCGCCGATCCTCGAGCATCACCCCCATCGCCTTCACGAAGCGCATGCCGCCGCTGCTGTGACGGATGGCCGCGGCGATCTTCTTCGCCACGTCGAGCCGGTCCGTATTGAGATTGATGTTGTAGGCGATCAGCGGCATCCGCGCGCCGATGACCGACGCCCCGGCCGACTCGTGCGGGCGGGCCGGGCCGTAGTCGGGCGCCCATCCCGGCTGTGCCATCTTGGCGGTGAGCCCTTCGAACTCCCCGCGGCGGATGTCTTCCAGATTCTTGCGGGCCGGGTTGCTCGACGCTTCTTCATACAGGTAGACGGGCACCCCGAAGCGCTCCGCCACGGTGGCGGCGACGTCCCTGGCGAGCCCGGCGCAGTCTTCCATCGTCGCGCCTTCGATCGGCACGAAGGGCACGACGTCCACCGCGCCGAGCCGCGGGTGTTCCCCCTGATGCGACCGCAGGTCGATGTGCGCGACCGCCGCCTCGAACAAGGCCAGTGTGGCCGCTTTCAGCGCGGGGGCGTCACCGATCAGGGTGAAAACGGAACGGTTGTGCGAAGCGTCGGATGAATGGTCGAGCAGCCGGACGCCTGGCGTGGCGGTGATCGCGCCGGCCAGCTTTTCGATGACGCCGGGGCGCCGCCCTTCACTCACGTTCGGAATGGATTCAATAATGGACATGGCAAGACTATAATTCCGGAAGCTTTCACGGCTCCACCTGCACATGACCGACCCGCTGCGTTTCGACCGTCCGCCCGGCGGGGCAGACGCGCCCGACCGCGACCGCGACACGCTGATCGAGGAGTTCCTGCTCACGGGGCTCGACCATTACTTCGCCGAACAGTACGAGCTCGCCATCAACGTCTGGACGCGGGTCCTCTTCATCGACCGCAACCACGCCAGCGCACGCGCGTATATCGAGCGGGCGCGCACCGCCGTGGCCGAGCGGCAGCGCAAGGGGGACGAGCTGCTCCACACCGGCAGCGCCGCCTTCGATCGCGGCGACGCTGGAGCCGCCCGGCAGCTCGTGGCGTCTGCCGTCGAGCACGGCGCCTCGGCCGACGAGGCGCTCGCGCTGATGGCGAGAATCGATCGCCTCGAGACCGCGGCCCAGCCGATGTCGCCGGCGCGCCGGAGCTTGCCGCTGGCGGACCCTCCGGCCGCGAGTGACGCCGCGCGGCGGAGCGCGCGATGGAAGTGGACCGGAGCCGGTGTCGTCGCCGGCGTGATTCTCGGGGCGGCCGCATTCGGGCTCCTGCTTCAGCCTGGTGTTCTCCGCTGGCCGTTGCTCGGCGGGACCGAACAGGTCCCGGTCTCGACGCTGAACGCGCCGCTGCCCGTGACCTCCATTGGCGAAGTCGCGCTGTCGCGGGGGCAGGCGCTCTATGCGGACGGGCACCTCCACGACGCGCTGGCCGCGCTCGACGTCGTGCCGAGCGGGGATCCGCACCGGCGGCGGGCCGACGAGCTCACGACCCTGATCCAGCGCCAGTTGCTTGCCGCCGCGCGTTCCGCCGTGCCGGCCAGGCCCGAGGTCCCGTCACGCCGCCCATGAAGTGTCCGAAGTGCCAGTACATCAGCTTCGACCAGGGTGATCGCTGCCGCAACTGCGGCTACGAGTTCTCACTGTCGGTCGACCTGACCGACCTCGACCTGCCGATCAAGACCGGCGTCGAGGCGGACGGGC
>DATFFM010000203.1:0-22518 GCA_035250005.1 Vicinamibacterales bacterium
CGCCTGTTCGCTGTACGGTTTGGCCGTCTGGGGTTGAGCCGGCGTCGTTCCCGTCTCCTGGGTCGTCCCCGCGACGGTGTCGCCAGGACCGGTGGCGCCGGCGCGGCTGCCGACCGCGTACCCCCCGGCAAAGCCGACCAGCAGCGCAAGCGCCACGGTCACGATGACCGGCGCCGTCAGCAGCCCCCCGCGCTCGTACACGACGACCGGCTCGTCCCCGTAACTGGTTGCCGGCGCCACGCTCCCGAACAGCGGCGGCGGTGGTGCAGGCGGCCCGGCGGGGGGATTCGGCGCGGGGGCGAAATCGTCGCTGAACCGCGCCGGGTCGTCGCCGTCCGCCGGCTCCAGCGCAAGATCCTCGACCGCTTCGTCGTCGAAGAACGATGGGTCCGCGGCGTCGCCGGGCCCCTCGCCTGCATGCAGTTCGTCGAGAGTCAGCGCGACGTGCGCTTCGTCCTCGTCGCGTTCCTCTGCGATGTCGTCGAAAGCCAGCGCCTCGCCCCGGTCCACCCCGGCCGGCGGTGCCGGAGCAACCGCGTCGTCGACACGCGGCAGCGGGGCCACCGCAGGCACCGGAGCCGCCGCAGCCACGGGAGCCGTCGTCTCCCCGCGCGAGGCGCGATCGAGCGCCGACGCGAATGACAGGGCTGACTGAGGCCGCCGCGACGGGTCGTCGTCCATCGCCTGCACGAGGACGGCGTGGATGCCGGCCGCATGCTGGCCGCCGATCGCGCCAATCTGCGACCCGGTCCCTGACGGCCGGCGGCTGGTCAGCAGCTCGTAGGCAATGACGGCGAGCGAAAAGACGTCCGCGGGGGCGCCCCAGGCGCCGCCCGCGACCCGCTCGGGTGCGGTATACGGCCGGCGCACCGGCGCGCGCAACCCGACGCGTTCCAGCGCCTCGACGACGCCGAATCCGCTCGCCCGGGCCTCTTCGGGTGTGACGAAGATGTCGCGGGGATGCATCGCGCCATGCCCGACGCCTGCCGTCCTGGCGAAGTCGATCGCTCCGGCCAGCTGGGTAATGAACGGCAGGACCTTCTCGATCGGGGCGGGCGCGTAGTGACGCATCGCGACGTCGAGCGTCTCGGCGGCGACGTACTCGTCGGCGCGATAGGCCACGGTCCCTTCGACCCCGGCCGCGATCGGTTCAACGATGGAGGGATGGAACAGTCCGGCTTCGGCGGCCTTCGACAGCTCGTCGGCCAGCGACTGCGCCAGCTCGGGCGTGATGTCGAGCCGGAACGCCTTCACCGCCACGAGGCGATCGCGCGTCGGTTCGTAGGTTCGGAAGACCGGTCCGAGCGCGCCCACGCCGATCTGATGCAGCACCCGGAAGGGGCCGAAGGCGGGCGGAGGTGCGAACGCAGACGGATCGTCTCGGGTCAGTTTCAGGAGCTCCTCGAGGCGGGGTTGAAAAAATGTAACACAATCTGAGACAGTACGTGCACCTTGTCAGCCGATTCGAAGATCGGCATCGACGTCCGGCAGATCTCCTGGATCCGTCCGCTCGCCGGTGACTATGCATTCAATTTCACTCAGGTTGCTCCCTTATATGCGGGCGACCCGCAATCGCCGGCCTCGTGGCAGGGTGCGATCGTCCGCGCGCAACAGCATCCGCGGCGTCGGCGCGACATCGCTCGACTCGTCGAGACCCAGCTCGAGCGGCGCGGCGCAGCTGCCGCGGCGAGAAGCGCGGCGGCGTTGCTCGCCGATGACCGCACGGTCGCCGTGGTCACGGGACAACAGGCTGGAGCGCTGGGCGGCCCGCTCTACAACCTCTTCAAGGCGATCAGCGCGATCCAGCTCGGCAGGCGGCTGACGGCCGAACACGGCGTGCCGGTCGTGCCAGTGTTCTGGGTCGAAACCGAGGATCATGACTGGGCCGAGGTTCGCGCCGCGACCGTTCTCGACGCCAACCTGGAACCCAGAGTCGTCGCCCTTCCTGATCCCCCAGGCGCCGGCGAAGCGCCGGTTGGGTCGCTGACGCTGGACGAGCGAGTGGCCGCCAGTCTCGAGGAGCTGCGCGCCACTCTCGCACCCACGGACTTCAGCGGCTGGCTGCACGACACGCTGCGCGGCGCCTACGCTGCCGGGGCCGGCATGGGGACTGCCTTCGCGACCCTGCTCGATGCGGTGCTCGGCCCGCACGGCCTCGTGGTATTCGAGTCGTCGGATGCGGCAGTCAAGCCATTCGTCGCGGATCTCTTCGTACGGGAGTTGCAGTTCGCCGGCCGGACGGCGGCGCTCGCGGCGCAGGCCGGCGCCGAGCTGCAGTCGCGCGGCCATCAGCCGCAGGTCATCCCGCACCCCGACAGCATCGCGCTGTTCCACATGCAGGGCGGCCGGCGCGTGATCCGTCGCGACGGCGGCGCATTCGTCGCGGGTGACGAGCGATTCACGCCCGAACAGCTCGCCGCTACCGCCGTGGATCATCCGGAGCGGTTCAGCCCGAACGTGCTTCTGCGGCCGGTCGTGCAGGACGCGATCTTCCCTACCGTCTGTTATGTCGCCGGCCCGAGCGAGCTCGCGTACCTGGGACAGCTGCGCGGCGTGTACGAACACTTCGGCGTGCCGATGCCGCTCATCCTGCCCCGTGCCACCGCAACGCTGATCGACTCCGCCTCCGCCCGCTTTCTGGCCAAATACGACCTCCCGGTCGAATCCCTCCGGCCGCAGGACGATGGCGCGCTGAACCGGCTGCTCGAGGCGCAGCTGCCGAAGGAGGTGGAAGAGGCGCTGGCCCACGCCAATGAGGAAGTCCGGCGCATGCTCGAGCGGATTATCGCGGCCGTTCCGGCCGTCGATCCCACCCTGGCCGGTGCGGCCAGGACCACGCTCGGCCGGATGGAGCACGATTTGCGCGCCCTTCACCACAAGGTCATCCAGGCAGCGAAGAAGCGGAACGAGACGCTGCGGCGCCAGTTCGCCCGGGCGCAGGCCCAGATCTTTCCGCAGGGGCATCCGCAGGAGCGGACGCTGGCGATGGTGTTCTTTCTGAACCGCTACGGCCCGGCGCTGGTGGATCGGCTGCTGGAGGACCTTCCGCTCGAAGCCGGCCGGCACTGGCTGATCACGATGTGACGCCGGTCCGGGTCAGACAGGGGCCTGGACGAGCCTCTCGTAAAACGCCTCGTACATGGGAACGACGAGGTCCGCACAGAACCGGCCCGTGACGGTGCCCCGCGCCTGCTCGGCGAAGCTGCGATGCATCTCCGGATTCGTGAGCAGGCGCAACCCGCTCTCGGCCATGCCTTCGAGATCGGCGGGCGGGTGCAGAAACCCGGTAACGCCGCTCTCGACGACCTCGTCGAGCCCGCCGACCCGCGACGCGATGACCGGCACCTCGCACGCCATCGCCTCGAGCGCGGCGAGGCCGAAGCTCTCCTGCTCCGACGGCAGCAGGAAGAGATCGGCGATCGAGAGCAGCGGCTGAACCTGGTCCTGCTCCCCGACCGCCTCCACGCGCTTGTGCACGCCGAGCCGCCGGGCGGTTTCGAGCGCCTCGCCGAGATCCGGGCCGTCGCCCACGAGCAGGAGGCGGGCCGGCACCTGCGCGGCGATCCGGGCAAACACCTCGACCACCGCCCGGACGCGCTTGACCGGACGGAAATTCGAGACGTGGACGATCAGCTTCTCGCACCCCGGGGGGCAGTACCGCGCCCGGAGGACGGCGTTGTACTCGCGCCGGTGCACATTGCAGTCCAGAAAATTCGGGATCACGGTGATCTCGCGATCGACCGCGAGCGTGCGGTAGGTGTCGGCCTTCAGGCTCTGCGAGACGGCAGTGACGCCATCGGATTCCGCGATCGAGAACGCGACGGTCTCCGAATACGAGGGATCGCTGCCGACCAGGGTGATGTCGGTGCCGTGCAGCGTCGTGATGATCCGCGGCACCCGCGCGACGTCGCGCGAGGCGACCATGATCTGTTTGGCGAGGTAGGCCGCGGTCGCATGCGGCACCGCGTAATGCGCGTGCACGATGTCGAGCTCGAACTCGCGCGCGATCTGGACGATTCGCGTCGCCAGCGAGATCACGTACTGCGGCTCCCGGAACAGCGGATAGGCCGGCGTGTTGACGCGGTGGAACCACAGGTCGGGCTGATATTCGCCGAAGCGGAACGGCGGGTCGGTGCTGAGCACGTGCACGCCATGACCGCGGACCGCGAGCGACTTCGCCAGCTCGGTCGCGACGATCCCGCTGCCGCCGACCGAGGCGTAGCAGACGATACCGATGTTCACACGACCCTCCGGTCGTCGAAGAGCGATGGACGCAGCAGCGGCTCCCGGACGATGAGCCCTTCGGCGAACGCTACGCCGGTCAGGGCGCCGAGATGCGCGTCGCGGCTCTCGATCAGCTGCCGGAACGTGGAAGCAGTCAATCGTGTGGGCACACGGTCCGCGCCCTCCGGCGCGAACTGCGTCCGGTGACAGGCCAGCGCCTGGCGCTTCTTGTCGTAGACCTCCGAGACGTCCAGCCCGAACGACACCGGCGCATCGTCGTTGATGAAGTAGTAGCAGACGCGGCGCGGTCGCCACGGCGCTGAAGCGTCGGCGGGCTCAGAGCGGTCCGGCTCTGCAGCGGGCAAGAGGGGCAGGCTGAAACGCCGCAGGCCGGCCTTGAACACCGCCCGAGTCAGCGTCTCGCTGGCGGCGCGGTGATCGGGGTGGCGGTCGTTCCAGTACGGGATGGCGACCACCTCCGGACGGCAGGCGCGGACCAGGCGCACCACGTCGGTGACGTGCTCCGGCGTGTCGTAGACGCCACCATCCGGCCAGCCCAGATTCAGGCGCCAGTCGGCGCCAAGCACCGCGCGGGCGGCTTCGGCCTCGGCCAGACGGTCCTCCACCGTGCCGTTCGACCCAAGCTCCCCCCGGGTGAGGTCGCACAGCCCCGCCCGGAACCCCTGCGCGACGTGCAGCGCCACGGTGCCGCCCAGGCCGATCTCGATGTCATCGGGGTGCGGCCCGAACACGAGCAGGTCGACGTTCGTCATGCGCAACACTTTTCCACAGGTTACTTCAGACGCCGGTTACAATACCGACGTTCCCCCAGGTTCCTCGAACGCATGGCCAGACCCCGTATCGGACTGCCCGAAGCAGCCGTCGCCGTCACGGACCGACGCGGCCGCGGCAAGCCCGCGCGCGCCAAGGGCCGCCGGCGGCGAGGCTGGAAGTTCTACGCCCTGCTTGCGCTGGGCATTCCCCTCCTGCTGCTGTCGGTCGTCACCGGGTATTACTACGTGACCTTCTCGCGCATGATCGACGCGCGGCTGCACGGCGAATTCCAGCGGGCCGATCCCCGCGTGTTCGCGCGCCCCTTCGAGGTCAGGCGCGGCCAGTCCCTGACCGCCCGCCAGCTGGTCGAGCGGCTGAACGACCTGGGGTACGCACAGCGCACCCGGGCCGAACAGCCCGGCGAGTTCACCATCGGGCGCGACACGCTGCTGGTGGTGCCCCGGGACGGTGAGGCGCGCGGCCGGCTGTCTCGCATCCACTTCGTGGCCCGCGGCAAGAATCAGGAGCGGTCCGGCATCGATTTCATCGAGAGCGTCGACGGGGGCAAGAAATCGGAGCGCCTGGAGCTCAGCACGCCGCTGATCACGGCGCTCATCACGACCGGCCGCGAAAAGCGGCGCGACGTGCCGCTGGCGCAGATCCACCCGAGGATGGTGCAGGCCGTGCTCGCCATCGAAGACCGCCGCTTCTACGACCATCCCGGCGTCGATCCGATCGCGGTGGCGGGCGCGTTCTTCACCTACATCTTCGGCAGCAAGAGCTACATGCGCGGCGGCAGCACGCTGACGCAGCAGCTCGTGAAGAACACCTTCCTGACCCCGGAGCGGACGCCGAAGCGGAAGTTCCAGGAATGGATCATGTCGATCGCGCTGGAGCGCCGGCTGACGAAGGATCAGGTCCTCGAGCTGTACCTGAACGACGTGTGGGTCGGGCAGCGCGGGTCGTTCGCGATCCACGGCGTGCCCGAAGCCGCGCGGCTCTTCTTCGGCAAGGACGTCGCCAACGTCACCTTGAGCGAGGCGGCCACGATCGCCGGCGTCATCCAGTCGCCGCCGCGGCACTCGCCGTTCAACAACCCGGAGCGTTCGAAGGAACGCCGCAACGTCGTGCTCAAGGCGATGGTCGATTCGGGGTTCATCCCGGCGGACGCCGCGACCCGCGCGGCCAGCGAACCGCTCGTGGTCGCGGCGCGCTCGCTCGAGAACGAAGCTCCCTACTTCGTGGATCTGATCAGCCAGGAGCTGCAGGACAAGTACAAGGTCGCCGGGGCGGTGGACGTCTACACCACGCTCGACCTGCATCTCCAGAAACTGGCGCAGGACGCCGTCCGCGAAGGGCTGACCCACGTGGACGAGATTCTCGCGAAGCGGAAGCGGCAACGCGCGCAGGCCGCGCTCGTCGCCATCGATCCCCGCACCGGCGAGATCCTCGCGCTCGTCGGCGGCCGCAGCCACAACCAGTCGCAGTTCAACCGGGCGATCAATGCCAACCGCCAGCCCGGATCGGTCTTCAAGCCGTTCGTGTTCCTGGCCGCTTTCGAAAGCGCCCTGGCCCAGGGGCGCAGCGACATCACGCCGGCCTCGGTCGTGATCGACGAGCCGACCACGTGGGAGTTCAACGAGCAGACGTGGACGCCGGCCAACTACGACGGCCAGTACGAAGGGGCGATCACGCTCCGCCGGGCGCTGGCGCTCTCACGCAACATCGTGACGATCAAGGTGGCGGAGTCGGCCGGGTACGATCAGGTCGCCGGCCTCTGGCGTCGCGTGGGGGCGGGCACGCCGCCGCGACCGTACCCGTCGATCGCACTGGGGGTCTTCGAAGCCACGCCGCTGCAGGTCGCCAGCGCCTACACGCTGTTCGCCAACGGCGGAACGATTCGCACGGTGAAGCCGATCTCGAGAATCGTCAGCGGAGGCAAGGAAATCCCCGTCGAGACCGCCGTGCCGCGCAGCGTCGCGCGCCCCGACACGACCTTCCTGGTGACCAACATGATGCGCAGTGTCATCAATGAAGGGACCGGCGCGGGGGCGCGGGCGGCGGGGTTCACGCCCGACGCCGCGGGCAAGTCCGGCACGACCAACGACCTCCGCGACGCGTGGTTCGTCGGCTTCACCCCCGAGCTCCTCACCGTCGTCTGGGTCGGCCTTGACGACAATCAGCCGGTCGGCCTGACCGGCACTCAGGCGGCGCTGCCGATCTGGACGACTTTCATGACGCGCGCCCTGGCGGGGCGCACGAGCACTGGCTTCGAGCCGCCCGAGGGCATCGCGTTCGCGGAGATCGATCGGGATACCGGCAAGCTCGCGACTCCCGGCTGCCCGCGTGTCTTCCGCGAAGCCTTCATTCAGGGCACCGAGCCGGTCGAGCTCTGCTATCTCCACACGTTCCGGCCATAATATGGAGATGCTGAAAGCTCGACCCGGCGCAGCCGCCGCTCTCATCATTCTGCTGTGCGCGGCGCCCGGCTGCCGGAAGCCCCCGTCGGCCGACGGCAAGACCGCCACACCGGCCTCTGGTCAGCCGGCCTCAGGTCAAGCGACCCCGGGTCAGCCGGCCCCCGGTCAGCCGGCTTCCAGTTCGCCGGCATCCGGTCAGCCCGGGGCCGAGCCGGCGGCGCAGAAGCCGCCCGAACCGCCCAAACCGGTACCCGCGACCATCCCGGCCGTCGTGGCGCGCGTCAACGGCGAAAACGTGCCGAAAGCGGAGTTCGACCGCCTCCTGAAGCAGATGGAGATGCAGGCGGGTCAGGCGGTGCCGAAGGAACGGCGCGACGAGATCTACCGCGCGGTGATCGACCAGCTCGTCACCTATACGGCGCTCGTGCACGAGAGCCGCGCGCGCGCCATCACAGTCACCGACGCGGAAGCCAAGCAGGTCAGCGACGCGCGGATCGCCGAGCTGAGAAAGCAGATCCCCGACCCGAAGGCGTTCAACAAAGCGCTGGCCGAACGCAACATGACGCTCGAACGTCTGCGCGCCGACATCCGCAGAGACATCGCCATCAGCAAGATGATGGAGGCGGAGCTCGCCACGGCGCCGGCGGTGACCGATGCCGAGATCAAGGACTTCTACGACAAGAACCCCGATCAGTTCAGCGGGGTTCGCGCGAGCCACATCCTCATCCGGCCCGAGGGCTTCGACGAGGCGTCGAAAAAGAAAGCCCGGTCCGCGATCGATGACGTCCTGCGGCAGGCCAAAGGGGGCGGCGACTTCGCGGAACTGGCGCGGAAGCACTCGAGCGACGGCAGCGCGCAGCAGGGCGGCGACCTGGGCTTCTTCACCAAGGGGAGCATGGTGCCGGAGTTCTCGAAGGCGGCATTCGCGCTGCAGCCCGGGCAGATCAGCGACGTCGTCGAGACCCAGTTCGGCTTCCACATCATCAAGGTGGCCGAGCGGAAGGATATCCCGATCACCGAGGCGACCGAGAAGATCCGCCAGTTCCTGACCGAGAAGCGTCGCGACGAACGCCAGCAGGCATTCGTCGCGCAGATCAAGGGCAAGTCGAAGATCGAGGTCCTCTTCTGAACGAAGACGTGCTCACCGCGGCGGCCGAGGCGCTCAAGCGCGGGGAGACCGCCGCGCTCGTCACGGTGATTCGCGCGCAGGGGTCCACGCCCCAGCGGGCGGGGGCGAAGATGCTCGTCTTTGCCGACGGGCGCACGATCGGCACGATCGGCGGCGGCTGCTACGAGAACGACGCCATCGGCAAGGCCCGGCTCGCGATTGCCGACGGGCGTTCGTCGGTCGTGCACTACGAGCTCAACGACGATTTCGCGCAGGAGAACGGCCTGATCTGCGGCGGGCGGATGGACGTGCACGTCGATCCGCTGCTCCCCGATCCCCACCTCTACGTGATCGGGGCCGGCCACGTGGGCTACCACCTGGGGAAGATTGCCGGCGAGGCCGGCTTCCATCTGCACGTGGTGGACGACCGGGAGAAGTTCGCGAGCCCGGAGCGCTTCCCGGGCGCCGAGGTGATCGTCGAGCCGATTCCCGACTGGCTGCACCGCGCCGCAATCCCGGCTGCGGCCTTCGTCGTCGTTGTCACCCGCGGGCATCAGCACGACCTGGATGCGATGCGCGCGCTGGCGGCGCGCGACCTTCGGTATCTCGGGCTCATCGGCAGCCGCGCGAAAGTCGCGCGCATCTACGATGCATTGATCGCCGAAGGCATGCCGCTCGAGTGCCTGGAGCGCGTCCATGCGCCGATCGGATTCGAGATCGGGGCGATCACGCCGGCCGAGATCGCGGTCAGCATCCTCGCGGAGCTCATCGCCGTCCGCCGGGGCGCCGGCACGGCGCAGCTCTCGATGAAGCGCCCCAACATACGTGCCCTCCACGATCGTTCGTAACGCAACCATCCTGACGATGAACGACGGCCTCGAGATCCTCGAGGGCTCCGTCGGCATTCGCGACGGCCGCATCGTCTCGGTCGGGCCCGAACCGGATGGCCCCTGGGACTCGCTGATCGATGCCCGTGGCGCGTACCTGCTGCCCGGTTTCATCCAGACCCACATCCACCTCTGCCAGACGCTGTTCCGCGGCTACGCCGACGACCTGCCGCTGCTCGATTGGCTGAAGCGCTGCGTCTGGCCGATGGAGGCGGCACATACGCCGCGGACGCTCCGCGCATCGGTGCGCCTCGCGTCGGCCGAGCTCCTGCTGTCGGGCACGACGACCGTGCTGACCATGGAGACGGTTCACGACACCGACGTCGTGTTCGAAACGCTCGCCGAAACCGGGCTCCGCGCCGTCGTCGGCAAGTGCATGATGGACTCCGACGAGAACGTGCCCGCCCGCCTGCGGGAAGTTACCGCCGCGTCGATCGACGAAAGCCTCGCGCTGAAAAAGCGATGGGAGGGGGGCGCCAGCGGACGGCTGCGCGCGGCATTCGCGCCGCGCTTCGCCGTCTCATGCTCACGCGAGCTGCTCGAGGCGGTGGCGCAGCTCTCCCGCGCCGAGGGAGCGCTCATCCACACGCACGCCGCCGAAAACCGCGACGAAGTGGACGTCGTCAGACGGCTCTCGGGCGGCTTCAGCAACCTCGAGTACCTCGCCGACACCGGTCTCGCCACGCCTCACCTCTGCGTGGCGCACTGCGTCTGGGTCACGGACCGCGAGCAGGAGCTGCTCGCCGAGCGGGACGTCAAGGTCCTGCACTGCCCCGGGTCGAACCTGAAACTCGGATCGGGGATCGCTCCGGTCGCCCGCATGCGGCAGCGCGGCATCTCGGTATCGCTCGGCGCCGACGGCGCGGCTTGCAACAACCGGCTCGACATGTTCGACGAGGTCCGCCTGGCGGCGGTCCTCCAGGCCGTCCGCGAGGCCCCGGGCGCACTGACTGCGAAAGACGCGCTCGTGATGGCGACCCGTGAAGGGGCACGGGCGCTCGGGATGGAGGGGGAAATCGGGTCCATCGAGCCCGGCAAACGCGCCGACCTGATCCTCGTCGAGCGCGACCGGGCGCATCTTGCGCCCGATGCCGATCCGTGGTCCACGCTGGCCTACGCCACCCGCGGCACCGACGTCCGGCTGACCATGGTCGACGGCGAGGTGCTCACGGATGACTTCCGCCTCAGCCGGATGGATGCAGGGGAGGTGACCGCGACCGCCCGTTCAGCCGCGGCCGAGCTGCATGCCAGGGCCGGGCTGTGAGCAGCGAACTGACGTATAATGTTTTAGCACTCCAAGGTGGAGAGTGCTAACTAGAGATGACGCGCCATCCTGCACTTCCGGAACGAGATAGGCGGATTCTCGGCGTCCTCGTCCAGGCCTACATAGACCAGGGGGAGCCGGTTTCTTCGCTCTGGCTGGCCAGCCGGGGATTCGGGGTGTCGTCCGCGACCCTCCGCAACGTCCTCGCGCGGCTCGAAGAGCAGGGCTATGTCCGGCAGCCGCATACATCTGCCGGACGGGTCCCGACCGACATGGGGTATCGCGCCTACGTCGATCAGTTCATGGCTGAGCGGCGCGCGTCGCGCCCCGGGCCGCAGGTCGAAGCGCGTCTTCGCCAGGCCGGTACGGTTGAGGACCTGCTGTCGCACGTTTCGCACGAGGTGTCCCGGGCCTCGCACCACGTCGGTTTCGCCATCGCGCCGGCCGCCAATACCGCCCGGCTCGAGCATCTGGAATTCGTACCGCTCGATGGGGGCAAGATCCTCGTGGTGCTCATTTCAGACGGCGGGCAGATCTCCCACAAAGTCATCGATCCCCCCGAGCGTTACGGCTCGGTCGAGCTTCAGCAGGCCGCCAATTACCTGAACAGCGAGTTCCGCGGCCGTTCGCTGATCGAGGTGCGGCATTCGGTGCTCGATCGGTTGCGCGAAGAGCGGACGCTGTACGACGCGCTCATGGAGCGCGCGCTCCTGCTGGCGAACTCGACGTTCGATGGAATGGCGACCGCGCCGAGCGTGTTCATTCAGGGGACATCGCTGCTGCTCGATGACGTGGGCGGCGAGGATCCCGAGGCCACGATCCAGACGCTGCGCACGCTCTTGCGGATGATCGAGGAGAAGACCAAACTGGTTCAGCTGCTCGACGAGTACATCAGCGCCTCCGGGCTCACCGTCGTCATCGGCAGCGAGCACCCGGCGCCGGATCTGCGCAGCTTCAGCATCGTCGCGGCAACCTACAACGATGGACGCGGCACCGGAGCCGTGGGCGTGATCGGGCCGACCCGCATGCGGTACTCCCGCGCCATCAACGCCGTCGACAGCCTGACGAGAGCCATCAACCGCATGGTCGGCCGGACCGACGCATAACATCGTGGCAGACAATCGCAACCATCCGGGTCACGACCCGCTCGACGATACCGCCGCGGCCGCGCTCGACCCGCTCGAGGATGCCGGTGCGGCCGGCGAAGTGCAGCGGCTGCAGCGTGAGCGCGACGAGCTCAAGGATCTGCTGCTCCGCAAGACGGCGGAGTTCGACAATTACCGCAAGCGGACGGATCGCGAACGGCAGACGCTCTCGGAGTCGATTGCGGCCGGCGTGCTCGAGGAGCTGCTGCCGCTCGTGGACGATCTCGAGCGCGCGCTCAACGCCGACACCGGCGGCGACGGCGCCGAGGCTTATCGGCGAGGCGTGGAACTGATTTTGAAGCAGCTGGACGAGATCCTCCGCAAGCGGGGGGTCACGCCGGTCGAGTCGCTCGGCGCCGACTTCGATCCGTACTATCACCAGGCCGTGTCGTACGAACCAGCCGAAGGCCGCCGCGAAGGGGAAATCATCGAGGAGTTCCGCCGCGGATACATGCTCGGCGACCGCCTCCTGCGGCCGTCGATGGTCAGAGTCGCCAAGGGTAACCCGGCGTGAGCAAACGTGACTACTACGAGATTCTGGGCGTCGACCGCCAGGCGACCGAGCAGCAGATCAAGAGCGCGTATCGAAAACTCGCGCTGAAACATCATCCCGACCGCAATCCCGGCGACCACAAGGCGGAAGAGGCGTTCAAGGAAGCGGCCGAGGCGTACGCGGTGCTCGCCGATGCGCAGAAGCGCAGCATGTACGACCGCTTCGGGCACGCCGGTGTGAGCGCGGGCGCGGGCGCCGGCGGATTCGATCCGACGATCTTCGCCGACTTCTCCGATATCTTCTCCGGGCTCGGAGACATGTTCGGATTCGGCGACATCCTCGGCGGCGCGCGGCGCCGGCGGGGAGGGCCGCAGCGGGGATCCGATCTGCGCTACGACCTCGAGATCACGTTCGAGGAGTCGGCCGAAGGAACCGAAACGTCGATCGTCGTTCCGCGCGAAGAGATCTGCGAGACGTGCACCGGCTCGGGAGCCGCACCCGGAACGACCGCCGAGACCTGCGCGCCGTGCCGGGGCACCGGCCAGCTGCGCTACCAGCAGGGGTTTCTGACCGTAGCCCGGCCGTGCTCCACCTGCCGCGGCACCGGCCGCACGATCGCCACGCCGTGCACCGCGTGCCGCGGCGCCGGCCGCGTCGCCCGCGAGCGCAAGCTGACCGTCAAGATCCCGGCCGGCATCGCGACGGGTCAGCAGCTCCGGCTGTCGGCCGAAGGGGAGCACGGTACCGCGGGCGGCCCTCCGGGCGATCTCTATGTCGTCGTCCACGTGCAGGAGCACCCGTTCTTTCACCGCGAGGGGGACGATCTCTACTGCGAGCTGCCGATTCACTTCCCCACTCTGGCGCTCGGGGGGAGCGTGAAAGTGCCGACGCTCGGCAGCCGTGAGACGCTGACGATTCCATCCGGCACCCAGCCCGGCACTCGGTTCCGGCTTCGCGGCAAGGGGATGCCCAATGTGAGCGGCCGCGGTCACGGCGACCTGCACGTCATCGCGCGCGCCACCGTGCCGAAGAAGCTGACCAAGGAACAGAAGCAGATCCTCGAGCAGCTGGCCGCCACGATGCCGCCGCAGGGTGAGGACGGGTCGGGTACGGAAGAACGGCCGTTCTTCGAGCGGATGAAGGACATCTTCACGTAGTGGATCGGTCCGCCGCGCTCGTCCTGAGCTTCCCGTCCGGCACCACCGCCCCGCTTCGCGACCGTCTCGTGGCGCTGCTCGCCGACCACGACCTCGTCGCGATCCATGAAGACGACGTGAATGCTCCGCAGGTGTGGACCGCGCATTTCGCGGCACCGGCGTCGCGCGACGCCGCCGCCGCCGCGATCGAGGCGGACTCGGAGTTCGCGCTCGTCGACCTGCTGAAGCGCGACGTCGACGATGAAGATTGGGCGCGGCGGACGCAGGCCGACCTGCCGGCGATCACCATCGGGCGGGTGACCATCGCACCGCCATGGGATCTCCCCCCGCCCCGCCTTTCCAGCGCCGAGATCGTCGTCCTCATCGAGCCGTCACGCGGCTTCGGCACCGGACATCATCAGTCCACGCGGCTCTGCCTCGTGCTTCTCCAGAACCGCAACCTGTCGGGCCTGACCGTCACGGATGTGGGGACCGGATCCGGCGTCCTGGCGATCACGGCCGCCAGGCTGGGGGCGGCGTTCGTGGCAGCAATAGACAACGATCCTGACGCCATCGAGAACGCGCGAGAGAACATCGCGGCCAACGGCGTCGAGAGGATCGTCGAGGCGCATGTGGACGATCTCACGACCACGACTGTGCCGTCGGCAGATCTCGTGACCGCCAATCTGACCGGGACCTTGTTGTGCCGCCACACCTCGGACCTGGCGCGTCTCGTGCGCCCCAGCGGATCGCTTCTCGTGTCGGGCTTCAACGCGGAGGAGGAAGCGCGCGTGACGGAGGCGCTGTCGGAGGTTTTTGAGGTGACCGAGATGGCCGAAGAAGACGACTGGCTCGCGTTCGTGCTCACCCGGCCGGGCGCAGCGAAGCCGTAAGCGGCGCCGCAGAGCGTGGGCTATCCAGCCAGTCGGAGAGATGTTCAGCGAGTCGCGCGCGCGAGGGTCCGGAGCGTCAGCGTGCTGCCGTGGGACCACTTCGAGTGGCACCCGCCGCACATCAGCGCGGCAACCGGCTCGGCCCCCGCGGGACCGACGGTGATCATCCGGGAGCCGGAATCCTCTTCCGGCACGAAGGATGCGCCGCAGGCGCCGCAGATCTGCTCGTCGCGGAACGGCGCATGTTTCAGCGACAGGGTCATCGAGGTCATTCGAAAGTCTACCCCGGCCGGCGGACCGCCTGCTGGCCGGCGAGAAGTAACTGGGGTCAGATCTCGATTTTTCGAAGGCGGGCCACGGAAATCGAGGCCCGCTTCGAAAAATCGAGATCTGACCCCAGCATCACGCCGGCCAGATGGCGGTCAGCGCAGCCAGGGCCGCCACCGGCATCGACTCGGCGCGCAGCGTCAGCGGCCCGAGCGTCACGGCGACGCACCCGCTCTGAAGCGCGGCTTCGATTTCGGAGGCGGCCCATCCCCCCTCGGGGCCGAGCAGGACGGCGGCACGCGCGGGCACGTGATGCTCGATCATCTTGAGCGTCTGGGGGGCGCACCGGGCCGACGGCTCCACGAACAGCAGCTTCATCTCGCCCGACGGGGCGGCGAGCCACGCCTCGAACGTCCGCGGCTCCTCGATGACCGGCAAGGTCGGGCGCCGGCTCTGCTTCACCGCCGCGAGCGCCACGCGCCGCCAGCGCTCGACCGTCTCGGGGCGTCTGACGAACGACGCCTTGACGTCCGCGTGCGCCGTCAGCACGGGCTCGATCGCCACTGCCCCCATCATGGTCGCATCGCGAATGGCGTCGTCCATGCTGCTGCCTTTCAGCACGGCCTGTACCACGACCATCTGCACGGCTGGCGACGCCGGCGCGGGCACCGGCTCGATCAATCGCAGCGACGCCGTGTCACGCACCGCCGCCTCGACCACGGCGCGGAACACGACGCCGCGGCCGTCGAACACAACTGCTTCGTCACCGGCGCCGAGCCGGAGCACACGCGTGAGATGCCGTGCTTCGTCGGCCGGCAAGGTCACGCTCGCCAGCTCGCGGTCGAGATCGGGTGCGTAGAACCGCGGCAGCATCCCGGGATTATCGTTCACCCGCGTTATACTTGCGCCGTTCACCCTTGTCGCCTTACTTTCATTCAGCCCTCAGCATTGCTTTTTAAGGGCCAGACTCTCGGCAAGTACAAGATCGTCGCGCCGCTCGGGAGCGGTGGTTTCGGTACGGTGTACCTCGCACAGGACACCTGGATCGACAAGCGGGTCGCGATCAAGGTGCCGCATCGCCAGAACCTCGACTTCGGTGAACTGCTGCGCGAGCCCCGGCTGCTCGCCAGCGTGAGCCACCCCAACATCGTGTCGATCATCACCGCCGAGAAAGAAGAAAACGTCTTCTTCATCGTGATGGAGTACGTGGCCGGCGAGACCCTCGAGAACGTCATCGGCGCCACCGGCGCGCTCGACGTCACCCGCGCGCTCGACTTCACCTGCCAGATCTGCAACGCGGTGGATCACGCGCACCGTCAGGGGGTCATCCACCGCGACCTGCGGCCGGCGAACGTTCTCGTTACCGAGAACGACATGCTGAAGGTCGCCGATTTCGGCACGTCGCGCTTTCTCGAAATCGCGGCGCACGGCACGACGGTCATCGGCAGCCCCCCGTACATGGCGCCTGAACAGTTCCAGGGCAAGGCCGTCTTCGCCTCCGACATCTATTCACTCGGCGTGACGATGTATCAGATGCTGACCGGCATGCTGCCGTACGACACACCGGCGCCGTCCGACATCGGGAAGCTGATGTCGGGGGAGCTCGTCTCGCCGCCGCGTCTCAAGAATCCGCTGATCCCGAAGCTCATCAGCGACATCGTGATGCGTGCGATGGCCCCTGACATCGGCAACCGGTACCAGCGGAGCACGGACCTTCTCGAGGATGTCCTGGCGGCCCGCGCCAGTGCCGCGCCGCGGCGGTCGGCATCGGCGGGCGCGAAAGGCGAGGCCCCCGGCGCCCGCACGTCCAGGGACGATGCCCACGGGATACAGACCAGGCTGCGCGCACGCGACGCGCCGGCGGCGCGGTTCTGCTGGCAGTGCCGCAAGCCGCTCCACGCCCGAACGGACCGGTGCCCGTTCTGCAACGAAAAACAGTAGGCGGGCAGAGGCGCAAGCCCTGATTGGACTGTGGGTTGACCGCGACCGCTGTGCTAGAATCGCGGCGGGATTCAGAAGGAACGGAGTGATTGATGGCCTTCAGCGGCACCGGCAAGATCTGGATGAACGGCGCGCTCGTGGATTGGGCCGATGCGAAGATTCACATCGCCTCGCACGTCATTCATTACGGCAGCGGCGTCTTCGAGGGCGCCCGGTGCTACGACACCCCCCGCGGTTCCGCCTGTTTCCGGCTCGATACCCACATGAAGCGGCTGTTCGATTCCGCGCGGATCTACCGGATGGACCCGCAAGTCGACCAGGCCACCCTGACGCAGGCGGTGCTCGACACGATTCGCGCGAACAAGCAGAAGGCCTGCTACATCCGTCCGATCATCTATCGCGGTTACAGCGCCCTGGGGGTCAACCCGTTCCCCTGCCCCGTCGATTCGGCTGTCCTGACCTGGGAATGGGGCGCCTACCTCGGCAAGGATGCGCTCGAGAACGGCGTGGACGTGCGGATCAGCTCGTGGTCCAGGTCGGCGCCGAACACCTTGCCGACGCTGGCCAAGACGTCGGCAAACTACGCGAACTCGCAGCTGATCAAGATGGAGGCAATCAGCGAAGGCTACAGCGAAGGGATCGCCCTCGACACGTTCGGCTACCTGAGCGAAGGCAGCGGCCAGAACCTTTTCGTCGTCCGTGAGGGGACCATCTACACGCCGCCGCTGACGGCGTCGATTCTGCCGGGGATTACGCGCAACAGCGTCATCACCATCGCCCGCGACCTCGGCTATAAAGTGCGGGAGGAGATGCTGCCCCGGGAGCTGCTCTACATCTGCGACGAGGCGTTTTTCGCCGGCACCGCCGTGGAGATCACCCCGATCCGGTCAGTGGACAAGATCCCGGTCGGCAACGGGACGCGCGGCCCGATCACGACCGCGATCCAGCGGGAGTTCTTCGACATCATCCGCGGCGAGGTGCCCGATCGCCACAACTGGCTGACGTTCGTCTATCCCGGCGAACCCCTCCAGCCCGTCGGCGCCGGCACGCAACATGCCGCACGCAGCACGTAGCACGCCGCACGTCGCACGTCGCACGTAAGGCACGCCGCACTTCGCACGTCGCACTTCGCACTTTTTTGATGGACATCAACCAGCTTCTCCAGATTGCCGTGAGCGCGGGGGCATCCGACCTGCACCTGAAGGTCGGCAGCTACCCGATGATGCGGGTCAACGGCACGCTGGTGGTGGCGAGCGAAACCAAGCGCCTCGACCGGGCAGACACCGACGCGTGCGCGAACGCGATCTTCACGCCCGAACTGCGCGAGAAGTTCCAGCAGACGCAGGAGGTCGATCTCGCCTACAGCATCCCCGGGCTCGGCCGTTTCCGCTGCAACGTCTTCCAACAGCGCGGCACGGTCGGCCTGGTGCTGCGCGTCATCCCGATGCGGATCAGGACGGTCGCCGAGCTCGGCCTGCCGCCGGTCCTGAAAGCGATCGCGTCGGAGGAACGAGGTCTCGTGCTCGTGACCGGCACGACCGGCAGCGGTAAGAGCACGACGCTCGCGGCCATGATCGACCACATCAATTCGACCCGCTCCGCGCACATCATGACCGTCGAGGACCCGATCGAGTACCTGCACCGTGACCATCACTCGCTGGTCAACCAGCGCGAGGTGGCCGTCGACACACAGTCGTTCTCGCACGCGCTCCGCAGCGCGCTGCGCCAGGATCCCGACGTCATCCTGGTCGGCGAGATGCGCGACTACGAAACCGTCGAGACGGCGCTGCTGGCAGCCGAGACCGGGCACCTGGTGTTCTCGACCCTGCACACGGTCGACGCCACCGAGACCATCAACCGCATCATCGCGGTGTTCCCGCCCCACCAGCAGCGTCAGGTGCGGATCCAGCTCGCGAGCGTCCTCAAGGCCGCCATCGCCCAGCGTCTGATGCCGCGGGCCGACGGCCAGGGACGTGTCCCCGCCGTGGAAGTCATGGTCGGCACCCCCTTCATCCGCGACTGCATCGTGGACAAGGACAAGACGGCACTGATTCACGGCGCGATTGCGGCAGGCACCTCGCAATACGGCATGCAGACCTTCGATCAGTCGATCTTCGGGCTCTACCAGCAGGGCTTCGTCACGCTCGAGGAGGCACTCCGCTGGGCGTCGAACATCGACGAGTTCAAGCTGAAGGTCCAGGGCATCTCCACGACCTCGGAGCTGGCCCGCGACGAGATGGCGCGGGGCGGCGTCGCGGGCGCCTCGGGGATCACGAGGTTCGGCAGCTGACAGCCGGCCATGTCTGCGTACATCGACGGCCTGAAGCTGCTCGGACGACGCGAGCTGTCAGTGGCCGATCTCCGCTCTCGCCTGCTCGATCGCGACCACACCCCTGAAGAAACCGACGTTGCGATCGCGAGGCTGCTTGAGACCGGGGCACTCGACGACCGGCGCGTCGCCCGCGCGTACGCCCGGACGGCGTCGAAGGTCAAGGGACGCGGGCGTCTGCGCGTAACCCGGGAGCTCCAGGCCATGGGGATCGCGCGTGACGTGATCGCCGAAGCGGTTGCGGAGGTGTTCGGCGACCTCGACGAGCGGGCGATGATCGATCGCGCGATCCAGAAGAAGCTCCGCGGGGGACCGCGGCCATCGACCATGCAGGCACGCGCCCGCCTCTATCAGTTCCTGATGCGCCAGGGCTTCACGCCGGCGGCGGTGAGCGCCGCCCTGCGGCGCATCGGAGCCGCGGCGGACGAATCGTGAATTGCGACTTGTGAATTAACGTCCGCCAGCGCCCACGCTCGCAACCAGCCCCCGGAAAAACCGGAAGGACCTGAATTCACAATTACAATGTTCTGATGCGCTCCCGCGATATCCGCAGCAGCTTCCTCGACTACTTCAGCTCGAAGGGGCACACCGTCGTCCCGAGCTCCTCGCTCGTGCCCCACGAGGATCCCACGCTGCTCTTCACCAATGCGGGGATGAATCAGTTCAAGGATGTGTTCCTCGGCAGGGAGTCGCGCTCGTACAAGCGCGCGGCCTCGTCGCAGAAGTGCATGCGCGTCAGCGGCAAGCACAACGATCTCGACAACGTCGGGCCCTCGCTCAGGCATCACACGTTCTTCGAGATGCTGGGCAACTTCTCGTTCGGCGACTACTTCAAGCAGGCGGCCGTCCCCTTCGCGTGGGAGCTGCTGACCGCAGTCTGGAAGCTCGATGGCGAACGGCTCTTCCCGACCATCTTCAAGGGGGACGCGAGCGTGCCCCGGGATGACGAGGCGTATGAGGCGTGGCTCACGCTCGTGCCCGCGAAGCGGATCGGCGAGCTCGGCGCCGCCGACAACTTCTGGCAGATGGGCGACACCGGCCCGTGCGGCCGCTGCTCGGAGATCTATTACTACCGGGGCGGCGACATGCCGTGCGACGCCGAGCGGCTCGGGAAGGGCTGCGCCGGCGTCGAATGCACCTGTGATCGCTTCGTCGAGATCTGGAACAACGTGTTCATGGAGTTCGACCGGCAGGCCGACGGCACGCTGAACCCGCTGCCCGCGAGGTCGATCGACACGGGGATGGGCCTCGAGCGCGTGACCGCAGTGATCCAGGGGCAGCTCTCCAACTACGACACCGATCTCTTTGCCCCGATCCTGCAGGCGATCGGCGCCCGCGCCGGCCGCGCCTACTCGGCCTCGTTCACCGAGCCGGCCGACGTGTCGATGCGGGTCATCGCCGATCACATCCGCGCGATGACGTTCCTGATCAACGACGGGGTCAATCCGTCCAACGAGTGGCGGGGCTACGTGCTCCGCAAGATCATGCGTCGCGCCATGCGTCACGGCAAGAAGCTGGGCTTCACGCAGCCGGTGCTCCACGAGCTCGTCCACGTCGTGGTGGATGAAATGGGCGACGCTTATCCGGACCTGAAGGCCAACGGCGAAACGATCGTTCGGGTGGTCAAGAGCGAGGAGGAGCGCTTCGACGCGGTGCTCACCGCCGGCCTGCCGCGGCTCGAGGAGTTCCTCGATCGCGCCGCCGCCGGCACCCGGGTCGTCCCCGGGAACGAAGCTTTCCGGCTCTACGACTCGCTGGGTGTGCCGTTCGATTTCATGGACGACCTCGCCGGGCAGCGCGGTCTGGCGATCGACCGTGAAGGCTACGAGCGCGCGATGGAAGGCCAGCGGGTCAAGGCGCGCGCGGGCAGCTCGTTCAAGAGCGGCGACCGGGGGCTGACGTTCGCGATCGATCCAGAGCTCGAGCGGCAGTTCGAAAGCGCGGGCGATCAGTTCGACGGTTATGAATCGACCTCGGTCGCCGGCGTGCCGGTGCTCGCGCTGTTCGACGAAGCCGGCGAGCCCGTTCAGGAGCTGGCCACCGGCGCCCGCGGATACGTCGCGCTCGCGCGGACGCCCTTCTATATCGAATCGGGCGGACAGGTCTCCGACGCCGGCCGCATCTTTGGCTCGGCTTCCGACACGACCGTCGAACGGATGGTGAAGCAGGGCGGCAACCGTCCGCGGCTGCATCAGGTCCGGGTCGACCGGGGCACGCTGCGACGCGACGAGCTGGTGACCGCCGAAGTGAGCGATGCCGTCCGCGACGCGACGCGCCGGAACCACACCGCCACGCACCTCCTGCACGCGGCGCTCCGACAGGTCCTCGGACTACACGTCAAGCAGGCCGGCTCGCTCGTGGCGCCGGACCGGCTGCGCTTCGACTTCGTCCACTTCTCTGCCGTCACCCGCGAACAGATCGAAGAGATCGAGCGGATCGTCAACGCCCAGATCGTCCGCAATATCGCAGTCGGCACCGAAGTGCGCTCGCCCGAGGAGGCGATGGCCGCCGGCGCGATGGCGCTGTTCGGGGAGAAGTACGGCGACCGCGTCCGCGTCGTGAGCATTCCCGGCTTCAGCATGGAGCTGTGCGGAGGGACACACGTGCGGGCGACCGGCGACATCGGGCCGTTCGTGATCACCGAAGAGAGCGGCGTCGCGGCGGGCGTGCGTCGAATCGAAGCGCTGACGGGCAGCGGGGCGATCGCCTGGATGCAGCAGCAGCGCGATGCGTTCGGCCGGCTGCTCGGCGCCCTGAACACCACGCCGGCGCAGGCCGCCGAGTTCGTCCAGCGGCTTCAGGCGGATGCGAAGCGGCTTGCGCGCGAAGTCGAACGGCTGAAGATGAAGGCCGCGCTCGGTGGCAGCCCCGCCGGAGCTGCGGGCGACGAGGTGCAGACCGTCGAGGGCGTGAAGCTGATCACGAAGCGCGTGTCTGCGCTCGAGAAGGCGGCGCTTCGCGGGTTGTCGGACACGCTGCGCGATCGGCTCGGCAGCGGCGTGGTCGTCATTGCCTCGGAGAACGAAGGCCGGGTCGCACTGGTCGTGACCGTGTCGAAGGACCTGACGGCCAGGGTCAAAGCCGGCAGCCTCGTCAAGGCGCTGGCTCCGATCGTCGGCGGCGGCGGTGGCGGCCGTCCGGACTTCGCCGAAGCAGGTGGAAAAGACCCGTCCCGTATCGAGGACCTGCTCTCGGCTGCCCCCCAGGCTCTCAAGAGTGCTCTCGAAGGCGAGTTACAGAACTGAAATCTCCAGCTCTGATCTGAGACACCGCCGGGTCGCGGATGCCCCTAAGTTGTTGAGATCCAGAGGGTACCGCCCTTGCCTTGTCCACCCCATCTGATCGCGCTAAACTGCTGACTTCCCGACATTTTGATGAGCCCCCAAGGCTTTCGGCTGATCGCCCTCACGGCGCTCTTGAGCGTCGCCCTGCCGGCTGCCGCCAGCGCCCAGATCTATTCCTGGCGCGAGGCGGACGGGAGCCTCGTTCTGTCGACCACGCCAAAGGTGGGGGCCACGAAGACATTCGCGGTGGCCAACGTGGCCTCCGGCATCCGCACCACCCGGGCGCCCTATAGCCGCCGCTCCGAGGAGTTCGAACCGCTCATCGCCGAGTATTCGGCAGCGCATCGCGTCCA
>DATFFM010000204.1:0-5298 GCA_035250005.1 Vicinamibacterales bacterium
GGAGCACAGCGTCCATGCCCGACGGGCCGTCTGCGCCGCTCGACTCAACCGCTGTATTGATTCAGCGCGTGCGTGAGGGCGACAAGGATTCTCTCGAGCGCCTCATCCAGCGGCACCTTGCGCCCCTGCGCCGGTACGTCAGCGGCCGGCTGCCCCAGTGGGCGAGAGACCTGGCCGACACCGACGATCTGGTCCAGGACACCCTCCTGCGGACGTTTTCAAAGATGGACGCCTTCGAAGTGCGAGGCGTCGGAGCACTGCAGGCATATCTGCGGCAGGCGGTGATGAACCGGCTGCGGGACGAGCTGCGCCGAAAGGGACGAGCGCCCGCACTCGTTGACGTCGACGAGCAGCACTTGGTGGGGCAGGGATCGCCGCTCGAGGAGGCTATCGGTGCCGAAGCTGCGGCCCGATATGTGGCGGCGCTCGCAAGGCTCGAGCCCGAAGAACGCGAAGCGATCATCGGGCGCGTGGAAATGGAGTACTCATACGCGGATCTCGCGGACGTGCTCGGCAAGCCGACGGCGGACGCGGCCCGCAAAGCCACACGGCGTGCCCTGCTGCGCCTCGCCGAGGAAATGAAGCCGTGAATCCGAAGCCGGCACTCGACGCAATCGCCGACGCCATCCTGGACGGCACGCCGGTCGACTGGCGCAGCGTCGATGCGGAGGACCTGCCGGACAAAGCGTTCGTCGAGCAGCTCAAGACACTCGCGGCGCTGCGGCAGATACGGCGCGCGAGTGTGTCGATGCCGCCGGAACCATGGCGCTGGGGTCACCTGCAGGTCTTCGAGCGCATCGGACACGGCGCGTTCGGCGACGTTCATCGCGCCTGGGATCCGCGGCTGGAGCGCGAGGTCGCTCTGAAGCTGCTGCGCTCGGACGTCCTCGACGATGACGGGCCGGGTTCCGCCGTCATCGAGGAAGGGCGGCTGCTCGCGCGCGTCCGCCATCCAAATGTCGTCACCATCTACGGCGCGGAGCCCATCGATGGGCGCATCGGTCTGTGGATGGAGTTCGTCAAGGGCCGCACACTCGAGGAGGCGCTGCGCAGCGGCCGCACGTTCACGGCGGCCCACGTTACACGGCTCGGCGTGGACCTGTGTGCCGCGGTTGCGGCGGTCCACGCCGCCGGCCTGGTGCATCGCGACATCAAGGCCCAGAACGTCATGCTCGACGACGGCGGCCGGCTTGTCCTCATGGACTTCGGCACCGGATACGAGACCGACGACTCGACCGGGAAGGCGACCGCGGGCACGCCACTCTATCTCGCACCCGAAGTGCTGTCGGGCGGGGCCGCCACGCGACGGAGCGACGTGTACAGCATCGGCGTCGTGCTGTTCCGCCTGTTGACGGGCTCGTACCCGGTGTTTGGCGGCGATCTTGCGGATCTTCGCCGGGCGCACGCATCGGGGGACGAAGGCAACGCGCGGCTCGATCGTGCCGGGATCCCGGTGCGGCTCCGCCGCGTCCTCGGTCGCGCGATCGATCCGGATCCGGATCGGCGCTACGCCGGGGCCGACATGTTCGGCGCGGCGCTCGCCGCGCTTGACCGCGCGCCAACCATCAAGCGCGTGGCGTATGGCGCCGCCGCCGCGGCAGCGCTTCTGGCGGCACTCGGGATCGGCTGGAGTCCTGGTTTGCGCGCGATGTTCATGCGTGCGCCGGCGGCGGCGGCCCACGCAGCGAACACTCCCACCATCGCGGTGCTGCCGTTCGTGAACGCCAGTTCCGATCCCGGCAACGACGACTTCATCGACGGCCTCACGAGCGAAGTCATCCGCAACCTTGCCGTCATCGACGGCCTGCAGGTCAGGTCCCAGACCTCGTCCTTCTTCTTCAAGAACCAGCCGCGCGACCTGCACGAGGTGGCGAAGCAGTTACAGGTCGCTCTTGTCGTCGAAGCCTACGTCCATATCATTGGCAACCAGCTCAGGATCAACGCGCAGCTCGTGCGCGTGCCAGACGACGTGCCCGTGTGGTCCAATCGGTTCGATCGGACGCTCGACGACGTGTTCGCGATTCAGGATGAGATCTCGCGGGCGATTGTCAATGAGCTGCGCCTGACACTTGGACGCGGACAACGGCGCTACCAGACGAACCTGGCGGCGTACGACCTCTACCTGCGGGGGCGGGCGCTCGTGGCTCGCCGAGGCACCCAAAGCGCGGAGCAGGCGGCGCGGCTGTTCGAGCAGGTGATTGCCATCGATCGTGAATTTGCGCCGGCGCACGCCGGACTGGCCGACGCTTACGCCACCATGTCGTGGGCGATCGACGCTCCCGAAACAGCTCTTGCGGGCATGCGGCCGGCCGCCGTCAAGGCGCTGCAGCTGGACCCCGAACTCGCCGAAGCCCACGCGGCGATGGGCGTCACTTACGCGCGAGAGCGCGACTGGGAGAACGCCACGTCGTCGTTCGAGCGCGCGATCAGGCTGAATCCGAACCTGAGTGAGATCCGGACGAGCTATTCGGTCTCGACCTTGGTGCCGCAGGGACACGCGGCCAAGGCCCTCGACATTCTTGCCGGCGCGAGGGAGATGGACCCGCTGTCGCTCGCAGTGAAATGGGCGGTGGGTTGGGCGCAGTTCATCGGCGGCCGTTATGAAGAGGCCATCGTGATCCTTCGGGAAGTCGTCGCCGCCGATCCTGACTTCCCGTATGCAGCGAACATACTCGCGAGGGCGCTGACGTTTGCCGGACGGCCGGAGGAGGCCATCGCGCTGTGGGAAAGCCGGCCCCAGCCGAGCAACTGGGAACGCTGGCTGATGCCGGCCTACGTGAAACTGGGCCGCCGCGCAGACGTCGATCGTCTCCTCAATCTGCCCCGGAACGCGAACCCGTACCGGCAGGCCTTGAACTACGCCGCGCTTGGCGACAAGGAGCGCACGTTCGAGGCACTCTCGCGCGCCGCCGCCGTTGAGCCGCTGCGAACCGCTGCGGTCCTCGCGTACCCGGAGATGTCGCTGCTTCGCGGCGATCCGAGACTCGATCAGCTTCGAAAGCGATTCAGTCTTCGCTGACGTTACCAGTTGACATTGAGGCCCATCCTCGCAATGCGCGGAGGGACGATGCTCAACGGCCGCAGGAAGGAGGCGCGCCCGCTCGAATCTCGACCCGACGACCAGATTGCGTTCTGTTCAGGATTGGCGTTGAGGCAGTTGAACACATCGAGGAATGCCGAGACGCGACGGCGTTTCACCCGCAGCGACTTTGCGATCCTGATGTCCACGAGCGTGACGTGGTCCATGCGCCGGGTGCCGACAGGCTCCATGAGCAACGTCACTATGCCATAACGAAGCTGCCCCGGGTCCGTCGTCTGCGTGCGCCCGAAGGGTTGACCCGATTGATGACGCACGACGGGTGTGATGCTCAACTGCCAGGGCGCCTCGAACGTGCCGTACGCTTTTGCCGTCCATGTTGAGAATTCGTACCGGCCGGCCGCCCCGGCGTTCAAGAGGTCGTTTGGCGTCAGCGGATACTCGTTGTTCCGCAGCGACTGACCTGAATAGCCAGAGGCGTGGTCGCCGTTCCACGTGCGCGCGAAACCGGCGCCGAGGGTCCATCGCCCCCGCGTGTGGCGAGTCGCCGCGATCTCCAACGTGAAGTACTCGCTGCTCGCCCCGGCGACGTTGCGCACCTCGTTGACCGCCGGCTGGCTGACGTAATCGGGATCGAGATCGTACGCCGTCCAGATCGGTCCGTCGTCTGCCGTGCTGTCCAGGCCGTCCGGGCCTCGATCGCGGATCGAGACCGGAACGGTGAACGCGTCGAACGGCTGGTTGATGTTCTGACGCGCAAACGGAAAGCGTTCGAGCCGCCAGATCGCGCCGGTTCGAAGAGCGACGCCGCCGGGCAGCGACCGTTCGATCCACGCGCCGGCTTCGTCGAGCACCGGGAGTTTCAGATCAGGGTCCAGCGACTCGATGGCCTGGCCGCCCCGGCGCCGCCGCTCTCGCGCCTCCTCGCCTGGCTCCCAGACGTCGTTCTGGTTCAGGTCCGCCCAGTCGTGCAGCTTCCACCATTGGTTCGAGTTGGGGTTCGAGTTGAAGCCAAGGCTTGCGTTCGGCGCGACGCGGTGGCGTCCCACGCTGAATTTCACGAGCGTCTTCCCGTCGCCCTTCACGTCGAAGACCGACGCCAGGCGGGGCGTGAGCGCGGTCCAGTCCGCGAGGCTCGAGACGGCCGCGAACTGCTGCGCGTCCGGACTGCCAGCCTTATGTTCCTGCGCGGGCAGGAACAGCCGGTAGCGATCGTATCGGAGACCCAGCGTGAGCGTGAGCCGGTGGTTCGGCTGCCACGCATCGGACGCGTACGCGGACCAGGTCCTCACGCCGGCCTGGGATGACGATGGCGTGTCGAAAAGAAACACGGACGACGGACGGCCGCTCCGCAGAACATGCAGCACGTTGCCCGGGTATCCCGAGAACCACGTTTCCTGTACGAGGAATCGAAGCGCCTCGCCGCCGAACCTCAGATGGTGGCGCCCGGTCCGATTCTGCGTGAAATAGCCCACGGTGCCGGTCAGCTGATTGCGGCGCGCGGTGCTCTCCCAGTCACGGTTGCCGCCGACAACCACCAGCGTTTCGAGATCTTCGAATCGTCGCGCTGTACTGCGCGGCGTCCAGTCCTGCTCCCATCCGAACTGTCCCGCCCGCAGTTCGAACACCATCGAGTCGCGAACGCTGCCGGTCCATTCACCCTTCCACAGCCACGACGCATTGCGCTGGTCGACCGTGGAAGCGCTTGTCTTGTTGATCGCGGTGACCGCCGAGAGATCGCTGCCTGCGGGCGCGAAGGGGTCGAGACGAGTCGGCTGATGGTTGAGCCCGCGCTGCCCGTATAACACGAACGTCTGCCGAGGCGACACGCGAAACGTTGCCTTGCCGCTGTAGTTCGTCAACTTGGTCACGTATGGCTCGACGGGGAAATTCACCAGGCGAGCAGCCACCTCCTGAAAGCGGACCGACGAGTACCACCACAACCGATCCTTGCGAACGAAGCCGCCGACGTCGGCGTTTACGTCGCCGTTGTGCCACACCTGATTGACCTGGCCTGGCCGAAGCCCTTCACCCCCCGACGCGCCTCGCCGGCTCTGATCGGCGTCGACGTTGGACGACTGCAGCCGCCGATGCTCGGTGGCCCCGTAAATCGTGCCTCGATACTGATTCGAGCCCGACTTCGTCGCGAAATCCGTATGAATTCCCGCTGTCGGCCATTCGGCGCCGTGTGCGGCGGTCAGGACGGAGACTGCCTCGAGCGATCCGTAGTCGGGCGTGAAGCCGGCGCCAAACAGGCCGGT
>DATFFM010000205.1:0-33008 GCA_035250005.1 Vicinamibacterales bacterium
CGCTCGATGACGAGTGCGACCCCGGCGGGCGTGGACACGTCCGCCTGGACGGTCGCCACCATCCCCGGCCTCTTCGCGGCGGCCTCGGCGGCGACCGCCGCTTCGGCGAGGCGTTCCGCGCCGCGCGCGCAGATGCACACGCGACAGCCTTCGGCGACCAGCGCCCGCGCGCTCGCCAGCCCGAGGCCGCGGCTCGAGCCGGTCACGATCGCCACCTTGCCTGTCAGGCCGAGATCCATCGCCTAGTTCACCCGGCCGCCGGTCAGATCGTTGAGCCGCCAGTCGAAGGGGAGATAGACGATGCGAAACTCGTTCTTCCGCAGGAACTCTTTCTCGAGCGGCAGCAGCCGCGGCTGGATGAAGCCGATGAGGGCGCGCTCGACTGGCGACCGCTGCGCGTACGGCCCTTCGGCCCCCTTGTCGTACGCAGCGACGAACTCGGCCTCGCGCCAGCCGAAGATCGGCGTCACCGACACGGTGCCGGCGTCGCGGTCGATCTTCAGCATCTGGTCCTGCCGGACGAAGTCGAACGCGACCGCCTCGAGCTGCTGGGTGATGCGGTCGGCGCTGAACGCCTCGCTCCGCAGCCGTCCGCTGCCGACGGCTCCGCGCCCGAGCGCGAGATAGAGCCGCGGTTCCTTGAACTCCGGCAGAACCTCCTTCTCGATCTCGTCGAGCGTCAGCGACCGCCCGGCCGCCCGATGCTTGATCCGGTCGAAGGCGCCGGGAATCTGGCGGATGCTGGACGCCGGATATTCCGGGCTCTTGCCGCGGATCGGATAGCGGTCGATGACGGTCTGCAGCGTGAAGACGTTGTAGGCATTGACCCAGAAGGCCATCTGCTGCTCCCGCGACCATCCCGCATACGTCGCCGCCGGAACGTTGAGCGACGATGCATACCGGTCGAGCCGCATTCGCTCCGACTGGAGAGCCTTGTAGTAGACGAGCCCGTCGCGCACGTAGAGATCGAGGATCTGATCGAACGGACGATGGATAGCTTCGACGGTCGACGGGGACTGCTGCGGCGGGGCGCCGTGCGAGGCGCCCGCGGCGACCGTCGCCAGCAGCAGCCCGAGAGAGAGAGTGACGAAACAGCGCATGTTTATTGGCTCAACCTATCGGCTCAACGCGAGATTCGGCAGCTCGCCGAGAAATGCATTCAATTCGAACGAAAAGGCATCCGGAGTTTCGAAGTTCGGCAGGTGCCCGGCGCCCGGAAGCATCGCCAGCCGGGAGCCGCGGATCCCGGCATGGAGCGCCTCCGAGTCGGAGGGGGGCGTGAGGACGTCTTCCTCACCGCAGAGCACCAGCGTCGGCACGGAAATCTGCGCGAGCAGCGGGCGCGAATCCGCGCGGCCCATCATCGCTTCGACCGCACCCGCAATCGTCTCGCGCGAATTGCCTTCGATCATCGCGCGCAGGCGGCCGGCCAGCTCCGGCCGCACCCGGTGCGACGTCGCGCCGAGCAGCTTCGGCAGCATCTCGTCCGCGATCGCCGAGGGCCCTTTTTCACGAACGGTCGCGATCATCTTGCGCCGGCCCTCGATCTGCTGGTCGTTGTCCGCAGTGGCGCGCGTGTCGGCCAGGATCATCGCGGAAAACCGCTCCGGGACCAGCCGGTAGAGCGCCAGCGTGACATAGGCGCCCATCGAGACCCCGCCGATCACCGCCCGCGCTATCCCCTGTTCGTCGATCACGTTCAGCACCTCGCGCGCCATCTCCTCCATCGTCCGGGCAGGCGGCAGCCCCGAGGTGGCGAATCCCGGGAGGTCCGGAGTCACGAAGCGCCAGCCGGTCGGAGCCCGCTCCACTTGCGGACGCCACAGACCGGCGTTCAGCGGGAAGGCATGCAGCAGGACGACATGGCCCTGTGAAAGCATATTCCAAGCATGATAACTGGCGTTCGTCCCAGGAGCATGCGCGCGCCGCCGGTTTCACGTCATAATCTCCGGACTTCGGAGGTTTGCATGCGTGTGTCCGTTTCCCGCGCCGGGGCGCTCGTTGCGCTCGCCGCTTCGCTCTCATTTTTTTTCGCCGCCCCCGCGTCTGCGCAGACCGTGGACGAGCTCGTCGCAAGGCACATCGAGGCCCGCGGCGGCTACCAGAAGCTCAAGGCGATCCAGACGGTGAAGATCACGCGCACCGTGGCAACGCCGTTCACCAGCGTGCAGGTCGTCACGTACAAGAAGCGGCCAAACCTGGTCCGATGGGAACAAACGCCGAAGGGGCAGACGACGGCGATCCCGCGCGCGATCAACGCGACCGGGGCGTGGGACATCGTCCAGGGCAAAGTCGTGATGCGCCCGGAGCCGATCGCCGTCGAAGGACGCGAGACCGACGGCGACTTCGACGGCCTGCTGGTGGACTGGAAGGAAAAGGGCCATACCGTCTCGCTCGAGGGCAAGGAGAAGGTCGGAACCATCGATGCCTACAAGCTGAGGGTGACGACGCGCGGGGGGGCGATACGCGACGTGTACCTGGATGCCGCCACCTATCTGGAGGCCCAGATCGTCGGCAAGGTTCGGTTGCCCCAGATCGACCCCAGGACGAAAGAACACCGCTTCAACGACACGACGCTGGTGTTCAGCGACTACCGTGAGATCAACGGCGTGAAGTTCCCGTTTGCGGTGGACGAGGAACGCACCGGCGGCCCGATCACGCAGTCGTTCGCGGCGTACACGGACAAGATCGAGGTGAACGTGCCGATCGAGGATGCGCTGTTCGCGCCGCCGCCTCCGAGCGGGGGGAAATAGACAACTTCAAACTTCAAACTTCAAAGGGATCGGAATTGGATTTCGATCACGCTGTAGCGCAGGCCTTCAGGCCTGCCAACCTGCTGCCCGCCTAGATAAACCGTGTCAGCGTGACGTCGAGGACGCGCGCGGGGCGTGCGCCGCGATGCCACTGCACCAGAATCGGGCTCTGGTAGGTGCCTTCCACGATCGCTCCCTGGCCGGCTGCGTGGCGGTCCGACACGAGCAGGCTCACCGAGCGCTTCATCCGGAGAAACCGTGCCGCCGGCATGCCGATCGCCCGAGACAGCACGCTCTCCACCATGGACTCGCGCAGACCGAGTGCGTCGACGAGCTTGTTGAACACGCGGACGAGATCGTACTTGGCGTAGTCGAGCGTCTTGGCGGGGATCGCACGGGGGTTGCCCAGCATGTGCCCTGCCTTCTCCGCCATGAACCGCACGGGGTCGCGCAGGACCTCCCGCAGGTCGTGCCGCATCAGGAGCGTCTCGTACTCATTGACCGTCAGGCCGGCATGATGCTCCCCCGGCGCGAGCGTCAGGCGGATCCGTCCCTTGGTGACGCCGTACTGCGTCACGAGCTGCGCGCACCTGTCGTAGACGCCGAGGTTCGGGTCCTTGAGGTTGATCGAATCGACCGAGTGGCTCGAAACCGGCACGACGATCCGCGATTGCGCGATGGTCTCTTCGGCGCTGTAGCCGAGGACGGTCGTGCGGCGGCGGCGGACGTGGCCGGCATGAATCCCGTCGAGGTCCACGAAGGCGATCGGCTCCCCCCGCCGGTTCGGGTACGACACGCAGGTACGCAGCGCGCCGGCCATGAAGGCGAGGTGGGAATCCGCGTTGAGCGGCTCGCGGGGTTTCTGCTCCTCGGTCAGCTCCGTCCGGCGATCCAGCTTGTCGTGCTCGTAGCCGGCCCCCTCCGGAAACATCGTCCGGAAGACGTCGATGTAGGGCATGACGTCCGCTTCGTTCTGCCGCAGCCGGGCCGCCACGCCACGATCCAGATACCCGGCGGTCGTGTGAAAGGAACAGCAGAGCGCGCGCGGATAGACGTCGAGCGCCTCGCCGAATTTCGAGGCAATGAGGCGGCGGACGTCGATGACGTCTACTCGCGCCCGAGGCGTGAGCTCGAGGGTAAACTCGACTGGGCTGATCGACATCAGAATGACGGCGCGCGCGCCGCGGCTCGTAAAGGATAGCACGACAGCGCTTTACGGCTATCACCAAGGCCCGGCTGAGCTATGATCCGCACGGAGGTTGGCCATGCACACGGAACCGATCGTCTCATCTCTGGCAATTATCGGCCTCATGCTGGCGGCCCATGCCCCCCACCCGGTTCAGGACCCGCCGCAACCCTTGAAATCGGGCGTGGAGCTCGTGCTCGTCGACGCCCAGGTCGTCGATCGAAAAGGGGAGCATATTACGGGCCTGAAACCGGAACAGTTCCGGGTCAGCATCGACGGCAGGAGCCGGACGGTCGTCTCCGCCGAGCTGATCGACGCGAATACGGGCCTGCCGCGGGGCGGCCCGGCATCCTCGCCGGCGCGGGCGGCGATGCCCAACATCTATGTTCTGGCCGTGGATCAGGGCAGCTTCCGGCCGGTCAATGCGCCGTCGGTCATCTATGCGGCGCGCGAGCTGCTCAAACGCGCGAAGCCGAACGACTATGTCGGCATGATGAGCTTCCCCGCTCCCGGCGTCGTCATCCACCCGACGCGCGAGCGGGCCCAGCTCGAGGCGGCGATTCCGAGGCTCGTCGGGTTCTCGGCGCTCAAACAGATGCGCCAGTATCAATATTCACTTTCGGACGCAATCGATGTCGCCGCCCGCGACCGCGACGCACTCCAGCGCGTCGTCCAGCGGAACTGTCAGGCTGGCGACATGCTCTGCCCGACCACCGTCGAGCAGGAGATGAACGAGACCATCTCGATCCTGGAGCTGCAGGCGGCGCGAAGTCTGGCCGGGTTGCGCGACGTGGTCGCGGGGGTCAAGGGCATCACGGGGCGAAAGACCGTCGTCGTGCTCAGCGCCGGGATCCCGACCGGCGACCGGTCCGGCGCGCGGATGTACATGCGGAGCGACGCGACGCAGGCGGGCAAGGAAGCGGCGGCGGCCGGCATCCTGCTCTATACGCTTCACCTCAATTCGGCATTCCTCGACCAGTTCTCACCCGACGCCCCAAGCGTGGCGCAGACGGCGATGCGCGAGGCCAGTGTGTACGCGCGGGCGCTCGACGTGTTCAACGGCACCGCGGGCGGGACGTTCATGGAGGTGAACACGAGCGCCGATTCCGCGATCGACCGGATGATGCGCGAGACGTCTGCCTACTATCTGCTCGGCGTGGAGGTTCAGGAGGCGGATCGCGACGGACAGTCGCACCGGATCCAGGTAAAGGTCGACGCGCGCGGCGCCAACGTCCGCAGCCGCGCCAGTTTCGTGATCCCGAAAAGATCGGCCGAACGGTAGATCAATCGATCGGTTCGATCAGCCGATCGGCCGATCGATCTACTTTCTCTTCCCCGTGAACGTGCCTTCGCCCATTTCGCCCATCGTCATCGAGCCCTTGATGGTGTTGCCATCGAGGGTGCCGGTGTAGACCACCCGGACCTTCTGTTCGGTGCCGATCTCGACGGTGAAGGTAAATTCCGTCCCCTTGATGCTGCCGGTGAGCTCCGACTCGCCGTAGGAGCCCACGTACTTGCCCGCGAGCTTCTCGCCGGTTTGGGTGATGTTGACCGTCGGCGTGCTCACGCCGGCGGAGTGATGGGCCTCCAGCGCCCACGTCCCCGTCATCGTCGGGGCCGGCTTCTCCTGGTTTTGCGGCGGCGGCGGGTTCTGCGCGGCGAGCGGCGCCGCGATGACTGCGAGCACGAGCGCGGCGGATGCGATTGATCTCTTCATGGCTCCCTCGAATCGTCCTTAGCACAGCACCCGAATGACATCAGACCGGGTAATGATGAAATTCTTGTCGGTCTTGAAGTCCCGAACAAGCACAGCCGGGTTTTGCGGCGTGATCATGGTCGAGAGCAGCTCGACCGGGGTCGAGATGTCCACGAACGGAAATGCCGGCTGCATGATGGTCTCGACCGGCTGCATCTTGATGCCGGGGTCCCTGAGAAACTCCTCGTAGAGGTGGGTCTCGTTCAGCGATCCGACGACGCGGCCGTCACGCGTGATGGAGATCTGCGAGAAGTCGTGCTCGCTCATCACCCGGACGGCTTCCTCGACCGGGCGGCTGGCCTCGACCGCGAAGAGCTCCCCCGAGACGCCCGAGGCGACGAGATCGCGCGCGGTCATGCCCGACTTCTCCAGGAAGCCCTTCTCGCGCATCCACTCGTCGTTGAACATCTTGCCGAGATAGCGGGAGCCGTGATCGTGGAAAATCACGACGACGACCTCTCCGGCCTTGAAGTTGTCCTTCAGCTGCAGGATGCCGGCCATCGCCGAGCCGGCGGAGTTGCCGGCGAAGATCCCCTCCTCGCGCGCAATGCGCCGTGTCATCAGCGCGGCGTCCTTGTCGGTGACCTTCTCGAAGTGGTCGACGACGCTGAAGTCCACGTTCTGCGGCAGGAAGTCTTCGCCGATCCCCTCGGTGATGTACGGATAGATCTCGTTCTTGTCGAAGATCCCGGTCTCCTTGTATTTCTTGAACACGGACCCGTAGGTGTCGATCCCCCAGACCTTGATCTTCGGGTTGCGTTCCTTGAGATACCGGCCGACGCCGCTGACGGTGCCGCCGGTGCCGACGCCGACGACCAGGTGGTCGATCTTGCCGCCGGTCTGCTCCCAGATCTCGGGCCCGGTCTGTTCGTAATGGGCCTGGGAGTTCGACAGGTTGTCGTACTGGTTCGCCTTCCAGGAGTTCGGCACTTCCGACTGCAGCCGCGACGATACGGAGTAGTACGAGCGCGGATCCTCGGGGTCGACGTTGGTCGGGCAGACGATCACCTCGGCCCCGAAGGCCTTCAGCGCGTCGACCTTCTCCTTCGACTGTTTGTCGGTCGTGGTGAAGATGCACTTGTAACCCTTCACCACCGCGGTGATGGCGAGCCCCATGCCGGTGTTGCCCGACGTCCCCTCGATGATCGTGCCGCCCGGCTTCAGCGCGCCGCTCTTCTCGGCGTCTTCGATCATCTTCACGGCCATCCGGTCCTTGATCGAGTTGCCCGGGTTGAAGGTCTCGATCTTGGCGTAGACGTCGGCCTTGACGTCTTTCGTGATCCGGTTGATCCGGACCATGGGCGTGTCGCCGATGACCTCGAGGATGTTGGCGTGGAGCTTCTGGTGACTCACTCCGCTGATTATATCGGCGGACGCCGGTGAGCCATGTCACTGCCAAATGCGAAAGGCCCAATGCCTACTGATGCGGTCGCATCTCCTGGATCGAGATCGCGGTCGCGACGTTCAGCCAGCGTGTGGGCAGCTCGCCGGGGACGAAGTAGACCGGGTTGGTGTTCTCGTCGGCCACTTCGACGAGCACCCAGCCGTCCTCGCGCTTCGATTTGACTACGTAGGTCTGCGCCGGCCCGCCGCCGGCCCAGGTAAAGGCGTAGCGTCTGCCGACCTGCACGAACTCGGGGGTGCGAAGCGAAATCACGGATCCGGATGCGAGGTGAACGGTCTCGAGCGCCGATACCGGGGGGCGGGAACTGGAGACGGTAGCCGCCAGGACCACCGCGGCCACGCACACGAGAAGGACGGAGCGAAGAGACGCCATGGAACCTCCACGGCGCTGGCTTTCTCAGTATAGAGCTTTCAGTTCACGTTTGAAGCTTGGAGGTTTGAAGTCTGAAGTTTGACCGGCAGCGGCTACGCCAGAATCTCCTTCACCACCCGGCCGGACACATCCGTGAGTCTGAAATCCCGGCCGCTGTACCGATAGGTCAGCTTCGTGTGATCGATGCCCAGCAGGTGCAGGATGGTCGCGTGGATGTCGTGGACGTGCACCGGGTTCTCGGCGACCTTGAAACCGAAGTCGTCGGTCTTGCCGTAGATCGTTCCCCCCCTGATGCCGCCGCCGGCGAGCCACATCGTGAACGCGAACGGATTGTGGTCGCGGCCGTTGGCCGCTCCTTCACCGCCGTTGCCGATTTCGGCAACCGGGGTGCGGCCGAATTCGGAGCCGCAGACGACGATCGTGTTCTCGAGCAGCCCGCGCGACTTGAGGTCCTTGATCACCGCGGCGTAGGGGCGATCCGAGTCGAACGCATTCTTCCGGTGCGCCTGGATGTTGCCGTGATGGTCCCAGGGATCCCCCTTCTCGTAGTAGACCTGCACCATCCTGACGCCGCGCTGGACCAGGCGGACGGCCATCAGGCAGCTGCGCGCCGTGCTCCCGGGCCCGTATAGCTCGAGCGTCGCCTTGGTTTCCTTTCGGATGTCGAACACCTCGGGCGCCTCGGTCTGCATGCGGTAGGCGATCTCCATCGCTTCGATCGACGCATCGATCTGCGGATCCTTGATCCCGCGCAGGCCGTCGAGACTGGCCAGAATGTCGATCTCGCGCCGCTGCTCGGCCAGCGCATGCTGGTCGTTGTGCATGAACGAGACGAGCTTCTTCGGGTCGAACTCCTTGCCGATGATCTCGTTCTTGTTCTCCACCCGGCTCGAGATGAAGGTGCCCTGGTGCATGGCCGGAAGGAACGCGCTGTTCCACAGCGGCGGCCCGACGGTCGTCGGCGTATCGGGGCAGAGGACGACGTAGCCGGGGAGATTGGTGTTGCCGGTGCCGAGCCCGTAGGTGAGCCACGACCCGATCGACGGCCGCCCCACCTGCGTGTGGCCGGTGTTCATCATCAGCATCGACGGTTCGTGATTCGGGATGTCGGTGTGGACCGACCGCACGAAGCAGATGTCGTCGGCGCACGCGCCGACGTGCGGGAACAGCTCGCTGACCTCCATGCCGACCTGCCCGTACTTCTTGAACGTGAACGGCGACTTCATCAGCGCCCCGGTTTTCCGCTCGGTGGCGATCGGGCCGCCGGGCAGCGGCTGACCGTGGTACTTGTCGAGCATCGGCTTCGGATCGAAGCTGTCGACCTGCGAGAGACCGCCGTTCATGAACAGAAAGATGACGTGTTTGGCCCTCGCGGCGTGGTGCAGGCCCCCGTTGGGGAACGCTTTGCCCTGGGCGGCGAGGGTGGAGGCGATGTCGAGCGTGTCCCCCACCATCCCGGCGAAGGCGAGCATGCCGAAGCCGTTGCCGATGCGGCAGAGCGCCTCGCGGCGGGTGACGGGCGGCGGGGATTTGTGATTCATAGAGATCGCGATGCAGGCCTGAAGGCCTGCGCTACAGCGTCGGCGAATGCAGGCCTGAAGGCCTGCGCTACAGCGAATTCGTCAATCGATGAATATGAACTCCGGCGAGCTGAGAAGGATCCTTACGTACCGGCCGAGCGCCGTGACCGGCAGGAGCTTCTTTGCCGCCTCGCCGGCCGTGCCCGGGCCGCTCACGCCGGCCATCATCCCCTGACCCATCCCCGCTGGTGGCGGTGCGCTGGCCGGTTTCTTCTTCGCGGCCGCCGGGTCTTTGGCCGCCAGCGCGTCCGCGGCGCGGCGCTCCTCGTAGGCCCGCAGCGGCTCGGCCGCCAGGTACCCGGTTGCCGTCTTGAGCTCTGCGGCATTCGGCTCGCGCCCGAAGATCATCCGGTACGCCTTGCGGATGCGGGCCGGATTGTCCGGCTCCGGCTGGACCTCCTGCGCGATCCGCTCGGCCTGCTGCTGAACGAACTCGCTGTTCATGAAAAACAGCCGCTGCAGCGGCACGTTGGTGGTGAACCGCTGCTCGGCGGAGATCGTCGGCGCCGGGAAGTCGAACAGCTGCAGGTACTGATCGAGCTTGTACCGGCTCACTTTGCCGTACACCGTGCGGCGCGTGGCCGCCGGCGTCAGGGCGACGGACGGCCCGCCCATCTTCGAGTCGAGCGATCCCGAAACGAACAGCACCGAGTCGCGGATCTGTTCGGCGCTCATGCGGCGCCGGCTGGCCCGCCAGTAGAAGCGGTTGCCGGCGTCCTTCGCGTGATTCACCGCCGAATCCGACACGCTGAGCTGGTAGACCGAGGTCAGCATGATCTGCCGGTGCAGCGCTTTGATCGAATACCCGCTGTCGATGAACGACTGCGCGAGGTACTCGAGCAGCTCCGGGTTGGTCGGCGGCTCCCCGAGCTTCCCGAAGTTGCTGGGGGTATCGACAATCCCGGTGCCGAAGTGCCACTTCCACACGCGATTGACGATGACACGCATGGTGATGGGCTGCTGGAGGATCTGCTCGGCAAGATCGAGGCGGCCGCTCCCGCGCGTGAGCGGCGCGGGCGTGCCGGCGCTCAGGACGGGGAGAAAGCGCCGCGGCACCACATCCCCTTCGCGCATCGGGTTGCCGCGGATGTGCAGCTTCTGTTCGACCGGCTTCTCGACGTCCTTCACGCCGTGCACGTACGCGTACTTCTCGGGCAGTGTCTTCCGCATCGCGGCGATGTCGTTGCGGAGCTCTTCGACGTAGCGGCGCCGGTCTGCGCCGAGCCAGCGCTCCAGCGTCCAGCCGGCGAAGTACAGCAGCCCCGGCCGCCCGCCCTCATCGTCAGGGTCCGCGCCCGCATCGGCCGGGTCGCGAAGGTTGCGCAGGAACACGTCCACCCACAGGTGCATGCGGTCCGGTGGAAGGCTCTTGAGCTCGAGCCCGCACCCGGGGCAGAAATCGTCATTGGTGACGAACTCGTGGGGCAGATTGGCCCGCTCCTTCGGCTTGGTCCCGGGCAGCGCCTTCGCGCGGATGATGTCGTTTTCGGCTTTGACCTCGCGCTGCTCGAACATGACCTCGAGCAGCAGTTCCTGGAACTCCTTCGCCAGCTTCTCGGCCTCTTCCTCGGATCCGCCCGTCTTGATCATCTGCTGCCAGGCGGTCAGGTACGGGTAGAACTTCGGCGGTTTCACCAGGAACTTGACCCATCGGTCGAACAGCTCGTAATCCAGCTTCTCGGCGGCCGCGACGCTCGCGACATCTTCCTTGGGTTCGCCGAGCACCTTCCACGCCGCCTGCATGTAACGCGCGGCCTGCAGCGCGAGCGTCTCGCCCAGCTGCGTGCTCTCGACGTTCTGAAATTCATTGAGCAGCCGCTGCTTGTCCTTGATCTTCTTTTCGGTCGCCTTGTACGCGTCGACCACCGACTTCGGGGCCATCGGGTACTCGGTGTAGGACGTGTTCAGGAACACGCCCGAAAAGGCGTAGTAATCCTTTGCCGAGATCGGGTCGTACTTGTGATCGTGGCAGCGCGCGCAGGCAACGGTCAGGCCGAGGAAGCCGCGGGAGACGACGTCCACGCGGTCGTGGCGCTCGTCGGCCCGCGTGATCTCGACCGAGCCGTTGTCGTAATACCAGGGGCCGAGGCCGAGAAAGCCGAGCGCCGGCAGATGGCGAACGCGCAGCTTCTCGTCGAGATGGTCCGCCGCGATCTGCGCCTTCACGAACTGGTCGTACGGCAGATCGTCGTTGAAGGCCTTGATCACCCAGTCGCGATACAGATAGGCGTTCGGGTAGGGCGCGTATCCCAGCCGCATCGGGGCAAGGCTGCGCGGATCGTCTTCGCCGTAGCGCGCGACGTCGAGCCAGAGCCGTCCCCAGGTCTCGCCGTAGCGCGGCGACGCGAGCAGGCGATCCACGACCCTGGCGAATGCGTCGGGGGATTCGTCCTTCTGAAACGCCTCGATCTCCTCGAGCGTCGCGGGGAGGCCGGTCAGGTCGAGCGTCGCGCGGCGGATCAGCGTCCGCTTGTCGGCCGTCCCGACCGGCGCCATCCCCTCCCGCTCCAGGCGCGCGAGCACGAAGCGATCGATGTCGGTCTTTGCCCACGACGCGTTCGCCGGCTGCGGCACCGCCGGCTTGCGAATCGGCTGGAAGGACCAGAACGCCTTCAACTGAGGATCGATCGGGCGTTCGGCCGCCGGGCCGGTGGCCATGGTCGCCGCCGTGCTCTCAGCCGGGGTTCCCTTCGGCGCGGCCGGCCACGGCGCCCCCATCGTGATCCATTCGGCCAGCGCGGCGATATCGGCGTCGCTCAACTTCCCCCCGGCGCGCGGCATCTTCGAGACGCCCTGGACGTGCCGGACCGCCTTCATCAGCAGGCTGCCATCGGGATCACCGGGGACGATCGCGGGCCCGGACTCCCCTCCCTTCAGCGCCGCCTGACGCGAATCGAGCCGCAGCCCGCCTTTCTCGTCCGCGGTGTGGCAATCGAAGCAGGAGTTCACCAGCAGCGGACGGATCTTCGATTCGAAGAAGTCGATCTGCTGCGGCGTCGCCTGCGGGGCAGCCTGCGGGGCGCCGGCGAGCCGGACGGCAGTCGCGGCGACCAAAGCTCCGGCGGCGCACAGGAGAGCCAAGGGGGTGCGAGTCATCGAATTTCGCATGGACCGGGTAGGGGCGGACTATTATGCCCGCGAAACGAGGCCTTTCGCATGCACAATCTCTTGCTCAGCTTTGCCGGGATCTGCACGGTTCTGACGATGGTTTCACAGACGCAACCGCCTGCCGGTACGCCCGCGCAGCCGCCGCCGCGGCCGAAACGGCCCGGCGTCAGCACCCCGGGGGTGCGAATTCCAATCACGAAGCTGAAGCCGGACGCCGTCTTCAGCCTCCCGGGCGTGCCGGACTGGCTGGCGGTCGACGAACACGTGTGGGTCTCGAACAGCCCCAAAGACACCGTCCATCGCCTGGATCCAAAGACGAATACGGTCGCGGCCACGATCCAGGTCGGCCGGCATCCCTGTTCAGGTCTGGCGGTCGGTTTCGGGAGCCTCTGGGTGCCGAACTGCGGCGAAAAGGGGGTGGGCAAGAGCCTCATGCGGGTCAGCCTCAAGGACGGCAAGGTCGAGGCAACGCTGCCCTTCGAGGTGCCGGAATCGGAAGGCGGCCTCGCGACCGGCGCCGGGAGCGTGTGGGTGATGACCGACAGGAACGGCACGCTGACGCGGATCGATCCGGCAACGAACAAGGCAGTCGCCGAGATCTACCTGGCGCCCGGTTCCTACGCGGTCGCGTTCGGCGAAGGCGCGGTCTGGGTCACGAGCACCGAGAAGAGCGTGCTGACGCGGGTCAACGCGCGAACCAACGTGATCGAAGAAACGATCCCGGTCGGGCCGAAGCCGCGGTTTCTGGCGGTGGGCGAAGGATCGGTGTGGACGATTAACCAGGGGGACGGCTCGATTTCGCGCGTGGATGCAAAGACGAACAAGGTGGTCGCGACGATCGAGGCCGGCATCCCCGGCAATGGCGGCGAGATCGCGGTCGGGGACGGATCCGTGTGGGTGACGTCGTTCGAGTACCCGATCACGCGGATCGATGCGTCGACCAACAAGGTCGTCCAGCAGTTCTACGGGGAGGGAGGGGACGCGATCCGCTTCGGGCTGGGGTCGGTGTGGCTGTCGAACCTGCGCGCCGCAAACGTGTGGCGGCTGGACCCCAAACGGATCGTGGCGACCTTGCCCGACTGAGAAACGGTGACACTCAACTTAACCGTAAGTCGCTGAAAACGAGGGTGTGGCCGCGCGGTCGGTCAGGGCCACACGCGATTTTCAACGACTTACGGTTAAGTTGAGTGTCACCGTTTCACGTCCGCGTCCACGCGCAGGGCCGGCCCTACCCCGACATGGAGCGGAACGTCGCTCTGCGCGTTGCAACTCGATGCTGAATCGGCCAGCCGCATGGCGATGAGCCGTGTCACCGCGGCGGTGGAGAGCAACGACGGTTGGACCGGGTCGAACTATGGTCAGCCCTCCGCCCCTGCGCCAGCAGGCACACGCACACGGCCGGGATGGTTCGCAACCGTCCGTGCTTGCCACGTTTCACACACCGCTGGCGCCCTCCTCGAGAGTTCCGCGTGGGATAGAATCGCCGGCCTGGAGTAGACCGATGCCCAAACCCGCACTCCCCGCGTGCGTTCTCGCGCTGGCGCTCGCCACGCACGTGGCGGCCCAACGCCCCCAGTTCAACCAGACCGTGCGGGGATTCATCAAGGTGGACTCCCCCGTCATCGCGCTCACCAACGCGCGCGTGATCGACGGGACGGGCCGGCCGGCAAGCGAGAACCAGACCATCCTCATCCGCAACGGCGAGATCGCCGAGATCGCCGGCGGCGGCGGGAAGATCGCCATACCCGCCGACGCGACGACGATCGATCTCACCGGCAAGACGATCATCCCCGGCCTCGTGATGTTTCACGAGCACCTGTACTACCCGGCCGGCAGCGGCGTGTACTCGCAGCTCGGCGCCAGCTTCTCCCGGCTCTACCTCGCCGGCGGCGTGACGACGATGCGGACGGGCGGGAACGTGCACGGCGTGATGGACATGAAGTTGAAGCAGGAGATCGAGGCGGGCCGGCAGGCCGGGCCGGCGATCGACGCCACCGCGCCGTATTTGAACGGGCCCAACGCCTTCCTCCAGATGCACGGCCTGAAGGACGCCGACGATGCCCGCCGGCAGGTGGACTACTGGGCCGGCATGGGGGCGACCTCGTTCAAGACCTACATGAACATCACGCGCGCGCAGCTTGGCGCCGCGGTCGAAGAGGCGCACAAGCGCGGCCTCAAGGTCACGGGCCATCTCTGTTCGGTGACGTACGCGGAGGCCGCCGACCTCGGCATCGACAACCTGGAGCACGGGTTCTTCGCGTCCACGGATTTCGTGACCGGCAAGAAGCCCGACGAGTGCCCCGGCCAGGGCCGCGGGCAGCAGGCGGTCGCCGCCCTCGACGAGACCAGCGAGGCGTTCAAGGCGCTGGTGAAGAAGCTGGTGGACCGCCGGGTGGCTTTGACGTCCACGCTGACGGTGTTCGAGACGTTCACGCCTGGCCGTCCGATGCCGCCGGGCCTCGATGTGCTCGTCACGCCGCTGCGCGAACAGTACGAGCGGAGTTTCGCGCGCGTCTCGCAGAACACCGAGTCCAACTACGCGAAGTTGTTCCCCAAGGGGATGGCGCTCGAGCGTGCGTTCGTGAAAGCCGGCGGCCTGCTGATCGCCGGCACGGACCCCACCGGCTCGGGCGGCGTGATCCCCGGCTACTCGAACCAGCGCCAGGTGGAACTGCTGGTCGAGGCCGGGTTTACGCCCGTGGAAGCGATCCAGATCGCGACCCTCAACGGCGCGAGATACCTGGGGCGCGACCGGCGTATAGGATCGATTGCCGCCGGCAAACAGGCGGACCTGGTCGTCGTCACCGGCAACCCGGCCGCGACCATCAGCGACATCCGGAACGTGGAAACCGTTTTCAAGCAGGGCGTCGGATTCGATCCGGCAAAGATGATCGAGTCGGTCAAAGGCAGAGTCGGCCTCTGGTGACCCGGAAACGGGGACACTCAACTTAACGCTAACTGTTGATCCGGGTTGAAGTCGCCGTCCCGGATCATCAGTTAGCGTTAAGTTGAGTGTCCCCGTTTCCCGCGTAGCATAGAATGCGCCGCGGAGGATTCTCATGCGCGTCTGTTACACCGCCGTCATCCTGACCGGCGCTCTCGCGTCCGGGGCCGTGGCTGCCCAGCAGCCGTTCACCGTCGGACCGATCACCGCGGCGCCGGGGACGTCGGCATCCGGGACCATTCAGATCCCTGCACGGCAGGGGGACGAGGGGACGGTGCTTCCGATCTCGGTGGTTCACGGCACCCGCCCCGGCCCGGTGCTGGCGCTCATCGCCGGCGTCCACGGCCAGGAGTACACGCCGGTCCTGGCGCTGCAGAACCTTCGCGCGGCCATCGATCCGACGACGCTCGCCGGCACGGTGATCATGGTGCACGTGGCCAACATGCCGTCGTACCTCGCGCGGACGATCTACTACTCCCCCGCTGACAACAAGAACCTGAATCGCGTCTTCCCCGGCAAGGCGGACGGCACGCTGTCGGAGCGGATCGCCGACGTCATCACCCGCGAAGTGATCGAGCGCGCGACGCACGTGGTGGACCTGCACTGCGGGGACGGCAACGAGTCGCTTCGCCCCTACCTGTACTGGATCACGACCGGGGCCCCGCAGGTCGCCGAGGCCGGACGGCAGATGGCGCTCGCCTTCGGCATGGATCACATCGTCGTCGACCGCGAACGGCCGGCGGATCCCAAGGCGTCGATCTATTTGTCGAACACCGCGATCACCCGCGGCAAACCGGCGCTGACCATCGAGTCGGGCGGCATGGCCGAGATCGACACCGATTCCATCCTGCGCATCGAGCGGGGCGTGGCCGGGCTGCTGAAGCACCTGAAGATGCGGAACGAGGGCCCGGATCCCATAGCCAACCCGGTGCTCCTCGAGCGCAGCGAAGTGCTCCGCAGCAGCTTTACCGGGATCTTTCACGCCGCGGTCCGGAAGGGGCAGACCGTGGCGCAGGGAGCGGTGATCGGACGCGTGACCGACTTCCACGGCAAATTGCTGGAAGAGATCAAGGCGCCGTTCGCCGGTGAAATCCTCTATGTCGTCGGCACGCCCGCGATGAACAAAGGGGAACCGGTCGGGTTCATCGGCTCGACCGTACGCTGACGGGCCGGTCCGCGAGCGAATTCCCAGGAATCACCCAACCCCGGCGCCTCCGTTCTCGTCGAACCTGACAACATGAAGAACATCAGGCTGGCCCTGCGGACGCTCTTCCGTTCACCCTTCGTCACGATCGTCGCCATCCTCTCGCTGGCGCTCGGCATCGGGGCGAACGCGGCGATCTTCTCGATCTTCAACCAGATGCTGCTCGACAGGCTGCCGGTGCGGCAGCCCGGCGAACTGGTGAACCTCGAAGCCCCGGGGCCCAAGCCAGGGTCGCAGTCCTGCAATCAGGCCGGCGACTGCAACCACGTGTTCAGCTATCCGATGTTCCGCGACCTCGAACGGCTGCACACCGTGTTTGCCGGCGTCGCCGCGCATCGGCTCTTCGGCGCCAACCTGGCGTTCGGCGGCCAGACAGTCAGCGGCGAAGGGGTGCTCGTATCCGGCTACTACTTCCCGCTGCTCGGCCTGCAGCCGGCCGCCGGCCGCCTGCTGAACCCGGGCGACGATCAGAGGGTCGGCGAGTCCCCCGTGGTGGTTCTCGCCCACGCCTACTGGACGGCGAGATTCGGCCAGCGGGCCGACATCATCAACCAGCAGATGCTGGTCAACGGCCAGTCCCTGACGATCGTCGGCGTCGCCCCCGCGGGCTTCAAGGGGACGACGCTTGGGGGCGACCCTCAGGTGTTCGTGCCGATCACGCTGCGGGGGCTGATGGAACCCGGCTTCAGGGGATTCGCCCGGCGTCAGAGCTACTGGGCGTACGTCTTCGCGCGGCTGAAGCCCGGCGTATCGATCGAGCAGGCGCACAGTGGCCTGAACGTGCTCTATCGCGGGATCATCAACGACGTCGAGGCCCCGCTGCAGCAGGGGATGAGCGAAGCGACGATGAAGCGGTTCCGCGAGAAGCCGATCAACGTCATCCCCGGGAGCCAGGGGCAGAGCTCGGTGCGGGCGGAGGCCGGCCCCCCGCTCAAAATGCTGCTCGCCGTGACCGCGCTCGTGCTGTTCATCGCCTGTGCGAACATCGCGAACCTGCTGCTCGCCCGCGCGGCAAAGCGGACCGGCGAGATGGCGGTGCGCCTGTCGATCGGCGCCAATCGCTGGCATCTGATCCGGCAGCTGCTGACGGAGTCGCTGATCCTGGCGGCATTCGGCGGGCTGGCGGGCCTGGTCATGGCGAAATGGACGCTCCACCTGATCGCGTCGATCCTGCCGGAAGAGGCGACGCAGACCTTCCGCACCGAGCTCGATCCGATGGTGCTCGCGTTTGCGGCGGCGCTGACGGTCGGCACCGGGCTGCTGTTCGGCCTGTTCCCGGCGCTCCACAGCACGCGGCCCGACCTTCTGCCGACGCTCAAGGGGCAGTCGGGCCAGCCGTCCGGCGCACGCGGCGCGGCCATGTTCCGCTGGTCGCTGGCCACGTTCCAGATTGCCATCTCCATCACGCTGCTGATCGCCGCCGGGCTGTTCGTGAAGAGCCTCGCGAAGGTGGCGCGCGTGGAGCTGGGGATCAAGACCGGGAACGTGGTGCTGTTCGGCATTTCACCGGAGTTGAATGCGTATACGCCTGAGCGGTCGCGGGTACTGTTCGGACGGATCGAGGAGACGCTCTCGGGGCTGCCGGGCGTCACCAGCGTGACGTCGGCGCTCGTGCCGGTGCTCTCCGGCAGCAACTGGGGGACCGACGTCACGGTGGAAGGATTCCCTCGCGGGCCGGACATCGACAGCAATTCACGATTCAACATGGTCGGACCGGATTACTTCAAGACGCTCGGCATCCCGCTGCTCGCGGGTCGGGAGTTCACCCGTCAGGACGTTCTCAAGGCGCCGAAGGTCGCGGTCGTCAACGAGGCATTCGTGCGGAAGTTCAAGCTCGGAGCGAATCCGGTCGGCAAGCGGATGACCGACGATGGGGAGAATCTCGACACCGAGATCATCGGCCTCGTGAAGGACGCGAAATACAGCGAGGTGAAGGGACAGGTGCCGCCGCTCTTCTTCAGTCCGTACAAGCAGAATGCCTCCATCGGGCGGATGGTGTTCTACGTCCGGACGGCGACCGAACCGGAACAGTTTCTGTCGCAGATCCCGCCCGCCGTGGCAGCGCTCGATCCGAATCTGCCGCTCGAGCAGCTTCGGACGCTCGACCAGCAGGTCCGCGAGAACGTCTTCCTCGACCGGTTCATCAGCGTCATGTCGACGGCGTTCGCGGTGCTGGCGACCCTGCTGGCCGCGATCGGGCTCTACGGCGTGCTCGCCTACACCGTGTCGCAACGGACGCGCGAGATCGGGTTGCGCATGGCGCTCGGCGCCGCGCCGTCACGAGTCCGGTTCATGGTGCTGCGTCAGGTCGGCACGATGACCGTGATCGGCGGCGCGATCGGGCTGCTCGCGTCGCTGTGGATCGCGCGCGCGGCTGAGGGGATCCTGTTCGAAATGAAAGGACGCGACCCGGCGGTCTTCGCCGGCGCCGCGCTCACTCTGGCGGCGGTCGCGCTGGCCGCCGGGTTCATCCCCGCCCATCGCGCCTCGAGGGTCGATCCGATGACGGCGCTGCGATACGAGTAACCGCAACCGTCCGGATCGCTCCCAGCCGGCCGCCTTGACGTGCCAAGACCTTCAGAGCAATATATTGCTGTGAAGTATGTCGATCGCATCCTGGACCGCGAGCTGAAGAAGGGCAGCGCGGAGCTGCTCGTGCTCGCGCTGGTCGAGCACCGGGCGCGCCATGGCTACGAGATGAGCCAGGTGATCGAAGAGCGGTCCGAAGGCGCCGTCCGGTTCCGGGTCGCCTCGCTGTATCCGCTGTTGTACCGCCTCGAGAAGCGCGGCTGGATCACCGGCCGCTGGGTCGAGAAGGCCGGGCAGCGCCGCCGCCGGTATTACCGGATCACCCCCGCCGGCCGCAAGGTGCTCGCGCAGCAGCGCTCGGGGTGGGAGCGGTTCGTGGGCGCCATCAACCGGATCGTGGAGGCGTGAATGCGCAACTGGAAGTCAGAGGTCCGCAGCCGGCTGGCGAAGCTCGATGTCTCCCCCACCCGTCACGCCGCGATCGCCGAAGAAGTCGGCCAGCACCTCGAGGACCGCTACGCGGTGCTCGTCGCCCGCGGCGTGAGCCCCGAGGCCGCCGACCGCGCGGTGCTGCAGGAGCTCAGCGACAGCGACGTGCTCGCCCGCGAAGTGCAGGCCCTCGTTCAGCGCGCCGACCCGGAGCCGGCAACCTCGGGCGGCGGCGGGGGGCGACCCTGGCTCGAATCGCTCTGGCTGGACCTGCGCTACGGGGCCCGGACGCTCCGGCGAAGCCCGGGGTTCACCGCCGTCGCCGCGATCACGCTGGCCCTCGGCGCCGGCGCCACCACCGCCATCTTCACCATCGTCAATGCCGTCGTCCTTCGGCCGCTGCCCTTCACCGAGCCCGACCGGCTGGTGCGCTTCTGGGAAAGCAATCCGGAGAAGGGGTTTCCGACGTTCTCGGTGTCGCAACCGAACTTTCTCGACTGGCGCAGCCAGAGCCGGACGTTCGAACGCATCGCGGCCAGCGGCGGGGCCGGTTTCACCCTGACGTCAGGCGGCGACCCCGAAATCATCCGCGCGAGCGCGGTGACCGAAGACTTCCTGCCGGTTCTCGGCGCGACGCCGAGCCTCGGCCGCAACTTCCGATCCGAAGAGGACCGGCCGGGCGGACGGACGAACGTCGCGATCCTCACGCATCGCTTCTGGCAGCGGCGGCTGGCGTCGAGCCCCGGCGTCCTGGGAACGACGTTGACGCTGGACGGACGGCCGTTCGAGGTCATCGGCGTGCTGCCCGCCTCGTTCGCGTGGGGCGGTGACCGCCTCGACCTCTTCGTGCCGCTCGCGCCGGACCCGGCACGGTCTCGCGCCGATCACCGCCTGCTGGTGATCGGCCGGCTGGCGCCGGGCGTGTCACTCGAGCAGGCGGAGAGCGAGATGAATGGCATCGCCGCACAGCTGGGCCGGCAGTATCCGGACTCGAACGGCGGCTGGAGCGTGCGTCTTCGCGGGTTCTACGACTGGTTCGTGCCGCAGGAGACGCGCGACTCGCTGACGATCCTGATGTCCGCGGTCGGCCTCGTGCTGCTGATCGCGTGCGGCAACGTGGCCAGCCTGATGCTGGCGCGCGGCGCTTCCAGGCAGAAGGAGATATCGGTGCGGATCGCGCTCGGCGCGGAGCGCTCGCGGATCGTCCGGCAGCTGCTGGTGGAATCGATGCTGATCGCGCTGATCGCCGGCGCCCTGGGGCTCGCGATCGCGTCGGTCGGCACGAAATTGCTGATCGCGGCAGGCCCGGCCGCGGGAGTGCCGCGCCTCGACGAACTGACGATTGACACGCGGGTCTTCGGTTTTGCGCTGGCGACGGCGATCCTGTCGGGGCTCTTCTTCGGCCTGGTGCCCGCCCTTCAGGCGTCGCGACCGCAGATCGCCGAGACCTTGAAGGACGCGTCGCGCGGCGCCAGCGCCGGCGCGGGCCGACAGCGTCTCCGGAGCACGCTCGTGGTGGCCGAAGTCGCGCTCTCCGTCGCCCTCCTCATCGGCGCGGGCCTCCTCCTGCGCAGCTTCGCACGGCTGCAGCAGGTGGAGCCGGGCTTCGAAATCGACCGGCTGGTGACCATGCGCGTGAACCTGCCACGGACGGCGTATCCGGCCGCGGCGGATGCGAGAGCGTTCTACGAGCGTCTGTTATCCCTCGTGGGCGCCCTGCCTGGCGTCCGCGCGGCCGCGACCTCCAGCGGCGTTCCGTTGACGAGCGGCAATACCATGAGCGAGCTCCGAATCCCCGGACAGACGACGACGCCGGGGGTGCCGGTCTCCGCGGACTGGCGGCTCGTGAGTCCGGGCTATTTCGCCTCGATGAACATCCCGCTTCGCGGCCGGGACTTCGACCAGCGCGATGTTCCAAAACCGGGCGGCAGGGCGATGCTGGTCACGATCGTCAGCGAGACCATGGCTCGCCGGTTTTGGCCCGGGGAGGATCCGATCGGCAAGACGGTCGTCATCAGCAGCTTCGACCGCGACCCTCACACCATCATCGGTGTCGCCGGTGACGTACGAAGTTTCGGCCTCGATACCGAAGTCGGCCCGATGGTGTACGGGTCGGCGATGGCATACGCGGGATGGAATCCCATGAGCCTCGTCGTCAGGAGCGCGCTCGACGATCCGTTGTCGCACGCGGACGGGATCCGCGGCGCGATCCGCCAGATCGATCCGAAGGTGCCGGTCTATGAGGTCCGCGAGGCCGGCGATCTGCTGACGGAGTCGTTCGGCTCGCGCCGCTTCAACATGTACCTCCTCGGGTGTTTCGCCGCGATCGCGATGACGCTGGCAGCCGTCGGCCTCTTCGGCGTGCTCGCGTACCTGGTCTCGCAGCGGTCGCGCGACATCGGGATCCGGCTGGCCCTGGGAGCCGCCCGCGGCGATATCGTCAGGTTGATCGTGGGGCAGGGCATGGGTCTGGCGATCGCCGGCGCCGCCCTCGGCGTCATGCTGGCGCTGACCACCGTCCACAAGATGCAGAGCCTGATCTTCTCGGTCTCGCCGCGGGATCCGCTGACGTTCGTCGCAGTGCCGGTCGTGCTTCTCGCGGTTGCGCTGAGCGCGTGTTACCTGCCGGCCCGCAGAGCCATGCGGGTGGACCCGCTGGTCGCGCTCAGATCCGAGTAACGCCGACTGTCGCCCGCTCACGGCGCCGCGGGGCGCCTGACCGGAGCCATGACGAGCCACATGCTCGTCAGGATGAGGGCGCCGCCAGACAGGGCGCGGCTGTTCATGCTTTCGCCGAGAATCCAGGCGCCGAGCAGGATTGCGATCGGCGGCTCGATCAGGCCCATGATCAGCAGGTTCACGGTCCCGACGCGCGACAGCAGCCAGTAGTTCAGCCATGCCGCGAGCACCGAGCCGGCCAGCGCCAGGTAGGCAGCCGAGACGAGAGCGTTCGACGTCCATTTGATCTGGAAGGGATTCCCTTCCATCGTCCAGCCGTAGATCAACAGCGGAACGAACGCCGCGATCATCTGCCCGGTCGTGATGATGCCGGGCGCGAGGTGCCGCCCACCGCGCCTGACCAGGACGTACGCGAATGCCACGCACACCGCTCCGAGGGTGACGGTGATGGCGCCGGCAAAGGCGCGGCCGCCGCCGAAGTGGAGCCGGTCCCAGAAGATCACCCCGACCCCGAACACGCCCAGCGCCAGCCCGGCGACCTTGCGCCCGGTGATCGGCTCGTCGGGGAGCAGGTAGTGCCCGAAGACCAGCGCGAAGGCTGGCGTCATCGACTGCAGGACGGCCGTGAGCCCTGACGAGATGAACTGCAGGCCCCAGTTCAGCAGCGCGTAGTTGAAACCAAGCAGGATGACGCCGGTCCCGGCGATGAGCCCCCAGTCACGCGGCTGTCTCGGCAACGGCGTGCGTCCCGCCAGCGTGACCGGCACCATCACGAGGATCGCGATGATGAGCCGCATCGCGGCGAAGCTCACCGGCGGCACCTCGGTGACGCCGATCTTGATGAACAGCCAGACGGTGCTCCAGATGAGGCAGGTGATCACCCAGACAACGGCGACGCGGGACGGCATGAACGGACGGCCAGCGTAGCACGTCATGCTACAGTCCGGCGCATGCGCAGACTGATCTACGCCTCCATCCTGGCGATCGCCGCCGCGGCGGTACCCGCCGCGGCACAGCAACGCGCGTTGACCGCAGACGATTACGCGCGCGCCGAACGGTTCTTGAGCTCGAGCACCACGCCGCTGGTGCTGCGATCCGGCGTGCGGCCGGCGTGGCTTCGCGACGGCCGGTTCTGGTATCGGGTCACGACCGAGACGGGCAGCGAGGCCTTCCTCGTCGACCCGGTGAAGGGGACGAAAGTGCCGTGCGACCTGCCCGAGTGTCAGGTCCGGGAAACCGGCGGGCGCGGCGGGGCAGCTGCCGGGCAGGCGGCACCGCGCAACGACATCCCCTCGCCCGACGGCACCCGCACGGTCTTCGTCCGCGCGCACAACCTCTGGGTCCGGGATGTGGCGACGAAGAAAGAGACGCAGCTGACGACCGACGGCGTCAAGGACTTCGCGTACGCGACCAACAACGCCGGCTGGACGAAGAGCGACCGGCCGATCGTGCTCTGGTCGCCGGACTCGAAGAAGATCGCCACGTTCCAGCACGACGGCCGCCAGGTCGGCGAGATGTATCTCGTCGACGTCCGCGTCGGCCATCCCCACCTGCAGGCCTGGAAATACCCGCTGCCCGGCGACGAGCACATCTTCATGCTTCACCGCGTCGTCATCGACGTCGAAGAGCCGAAGGTCGTCCGGCTGAAGATGGATCCCGATCCGCACCGCTCCACGCTGTGCGACCACATCGTCTGCCGCGGCGGCGACTGGGCCGACGTCCAGTGGAGCGCCGACAGCTCGAGGCTCGCCTTCGTGTCGACGTCACGCGACCACAAGCACGAACAGCTGTTCGTCACGGATGCCTCGTCCGGCGAGGTGCGCAAGGTGCTCGAGGAGACGGTCGAGACCTTTTTCGAGTCGGGCAACGGCCGCGTGAACTGGCGCGTGCTGTTCCCGTCGAACGAGGTGATCTGGTTCTCGGAGCGCGACAACTGGGGGCAGCTCTACCTCTACGACCTGGGCTCAGGCAGCCTGAAGCACCAGATCACCACCGGCGAGGGCAATGTCACGCAGCTGCTGCGGGTCGACGAGCAGGCGCGGCAGCTCGTGTTTCAGGCGGTCGGCAAGGAGAAGGGCCGCGATCCATACTTCACGCATCTCTACCGGATCGGCATGGACGGCAGGAACCTGACGCTCCTCACACCGGAAGACGCGACTCACGACATCTCGCTTGCCGACTCGGGAGCGTTCTTCGTCGACAGCTACTCCACGCCAACGACGCCGCCGGTCGCGCTGCTGCGCGACGCGGACGGCAAGCTGGTGCTCACCCTCGAGAGAGCCGACATCACGAAGCTCACGGCGGCGGGCTGGAAGCCGCCGGTCCCGATCAAGGTGAAAGCGCGCGACGGCACGACCGATCTCTACGGCCTCATGTACCAGCCTGCGAACCTCGACGAATCGCGGAAGTACCCGATCATCAACCGGGTCTACCCCGGTCCCCAGACAGGCAGCGTCGGCGGCCGCAGCTTCTCGCCGTCCCGCTCCGATTCGAACGCGCTCGCGGCGCTCGGCTTCGTCGTCGTCGAGATCGACGGGATGGGCACGCCATGGCGGTCCAAGAAGTTTCACGAGGCGTACTACGGCAACATGGCCGACAACACGATCCCCGACCAGGTCGCCGGCATGAAGCAGCTCGCCGAGCGGCATCCGTGGATCGATCTCACGCGCGCCGGTGTCTGGGGCCATTCGGGCGGGGGCTACGCCACCGCCTCCGCGATGTTCATGTATCCGGACTTCTTCAAGGTCGGGATTTCGGAATCCGGCAACCACGACAACCGCGTCTACGAAGACGACTGGGCGGAGAAGTGGACCGGGCTGCTGACGAAGAATCCCGACGGCACGTCCAACTACGACAGCCAGGCGACGCAGGCGATGGCGAAGAACCTGAAGGGCAAGCTGCTGCTCGCGCACGGGACGATGGACAGCAACGTGCCGCCGAACAACACGCTGCTGGTCGTCGACGCGCTGATCAAGGCCAACAAGGATTTCGACCTGCTGATGATCCCCAACGCGGGGCACGGTTACGGCAGCGCCGGCAATTACATGACGAGGCGCCGGTGGGATTACTTCGTGAAGCACCTGATGGGCGCGGAGCCGCCGAAAGAATATCAATTGGGAACGCTGAACTCTGAACGCTGAACGCTGAATGCTGAATGCCGAAACGCTGAACCGCCTTCAGCGTTCAGCGTTCAGAGTTCAGAGTTCAGAGTTCCGAACGCCGGCCCGATCGATCGGGCGTCCGGAGCTATTTGTTGGAGCGCCCAGCCGCCGATGACGAGCAGCGCGATCAAAGCCAGAGCCGGGAGACAGGTGCGGCGAAGGACGGGTTCCAACGGGTTCCAGAGGGTTCAGGGTTCCGAACCCAGAACCCGTTGGAACCCGTTGGAACCCGTTGGAACCATCTGGAACCCCTGAATCAAAGCCAAGCCCTGATCTCCCAGAGATCGGGAAAGATTGGCTTGGCGAGCGTAGTGCGGAGATACTGCGCACCCGCTGACCCGCCCGTGCCGGGCTTCGCGCCGATGGTGCGCTCCACCATCTTCACGTGGCGGTAGCGCCACTCCTGGATCCCTTCATCGAGGTCCACCAGCCGCTCGCACAGCTCGCTGTTGCGCGGATCCTTCCGATACAGGGCGATCAGAACCTCCTGAACCTCGGACGACGGCTCGATCGGCGCGGTCACGTCGCGGGCCAGCTGCGCGGCGGGGATCTCGTAGCCTTCACGTTTCAGGTAGTGCAGAAAGGCGTCCCACAGGGTCGGTGCGGCCCAGCGCGCCTCGAGCGCCGCGCGGGCGCGCGTGCCGGCGCCGAACCGCTCGATCGACGGCCGCGACTTCGCGCCAAGCACGAACTCGAGCTGCCGGAACTGGTCCGACTGGAAGCCGCTCGCCGCCGCCAGCCGGTTGCGGAACGTCAGAAACTCCAGCGGCGTCATCGTCTCGAGGATGTCGACTTGCGCGACCAGCACTTTGAGGATCGTGAGGATGCGCTTCAGCGTATGCTGCGCGCGGGCCCCGTCGTCGCTCCGCAGCAGCTGCATCACGCGGTCCACTTCGTGGAGCACCTCCTTGAACCACAGCTCGTAGACCTGGTGGATGACGATGAAGAGGATCTCGTCGTGTTCGTCGGAACGCGGCTGTTGCAGAGCGAGGAGCTCGTCGACCTTGAGGTAGCTGCCGTAGGTGACGGCCGGCGATTCGTTCTCAGACATGCCGGGTCACCGGCCGTCGGAGCCGCGCCCGCGGCGCGGCGTGGAGCCGTCGCCGTATTTGTCTACCCGCCGCGTTTTCATGTTGTAGAGGTCCCCCGCCGACAGCACGAAGTAGGGTTTCTCCCACGGCTGATAGAGCCGGGTGTTGTCGTGCACCGCGACCTTCCACTTGCCGATCACTTCGAAGGTGTCACCCTGCACGACGATGGCGGTGCCTTCAGAGAGCCCGATGCCGAGCAGCTTCGGAAACTTCCGGATCACGGGGATGAGATCGTCCCAACGCGCGCGGGTGTTGATGTGCTGGTCGATCGCGGTGCCGCGGAGAAACTTGAACGCCTCCTGGTGGTTCGGCTCCTCGGTCATCATCACGTTCGGGCCCGAGGTGTCGCCGCGCACCAGATACTCCCCCTGGATGGTGGCCCCCGCCGAGCTCCCGCCGATGACGCCGCCTCGTTCGAGGACCTGGTGGAATTCGCGGTAGGCCAGCGTGTTCGCGTACGAGTCGACGATGTTCCACTGGCGCCCGCCGTTGAACCAGACCGCATCCGCCCCGCGAAGGTCCTTCACGAACACCTCGGTATCGGCGACCTTCGGGTCGGGGGTATGCAGCATCCTGACGTTCTTGATGCCGCGCCTCGTCCACGCGCGCACCACCTCCTCTTCGGTGTAGGTGGTGATCGCCCCTTCGCGGTTCCGGTTGCCGCCGGCCGTCGGCACGATGACGAAGGCCTTCTCGGGCCCGCCGGCCAGCTCGATGAACTTCTCGATGATGCCGGTGCCGTCGAGGTTCCCGCCGCCGACGATCACGAGCGTGCCCTTCGCCGGGCCGTATTCGGGGGGCGCTGCCGGTTGAGCGGCAAGCGGGAGGCAGCAGAAGACGAGAACGGAGATCAGCCGGAAGCAGCGTCGCATGGTGCAGAGGATTCTAGCCGACAGCGGATGAATCCGGGTGCCGACGGTCATCGAACGACCCGGACGTAGTCACGCCAGGCGGGCTTTCCGTTGAGATGGATCTCGGCGCGATACGTCCCCGGCGCCTGAAAGAGGGGGATGCGCCAGGACGACATCACGAGGTCGCTCTTGCGGAAATCGATCTTCGCCGGCTTGCTCGTGGCGACGAGCTGACCCGCGGCGTCATAGACGTTGAACGCCGTCTGCCCCTTGAGGCGCTCTCTCGGGCTCCAGGTCACGAAAATGACCACCTCCTTGTCGGTCTTCGCCGAGAACTCCTGGCGCTGATCATCGGGCCTCACGATCGGTCCGCGGTTGATGCTCGTCGCGAACCCTCCCGACACCACGTGGGTTTCCCCGGTGAGCGGCAAGAGCAGGTCGCCACGCGCGCGCAAGCTTTCGAGCGTGGAGGGGACCGCGCCGGCACGCGGCGCGATCTCGGCGATCGGAATCATCGGAATATTGCCGAACTCCACCGTGCCGCCGGTCAGCCTGATCGCCCGCAAGTCCGGCATGGCGTTGAGGGCAAGCATGCCGACGAGCTCGCCGTGTTCGTTGACCACCGGCGAGCCGGACGTCCCTGCACCGTTGAAGAAGCTCACCATGAACCGGCCGGCCTTTTCATCGGTCTTGCCGGTGACCTGTCCTTCGATCAGCACGCGCGCGCCGCCCGGGCTGCCGTGCATCGAGTAACACCGGTCGCCGATCTGCAGCGTGCCGGCTGCGCGAGGCAGAAGCGCGGCCGGCGCTGTGGGCGCCGCGAGAATCGCCCAGCCGCCTGCACGATCGAAGGCGATCACCTGCGCCAGATCGTGCGCCGTGCCGCCTGCTGCGACCGCCTGAAGCCGTTCCGCCTCGTCAAGCCCCCGCGCGGCCGTGAACAGCTGGCCCTCGCCGCCGATGACCGCACCGGTGGGCTCGAGGACCCGGCCACTGCCAAGCGTCCGCGTGACCACGACGAACGCTCGCGCCAGCCGTTCGTACAGCTCCTGCTGCGAGAGCGGGCGCTTCACGGCGGCCGCCGGAGCGGCCGGCGGCGGGGTCGCGTCGATCACGTCGAACGTGAACCGGCCGGCCGGCTGCCTCTCGACGGTCGCCTCGATCGACCAGGTCCCGAGCGCCGTCGTCGGTGTCATCGGCATCCGCCAGTAAGCACCGAATCGACGTCCGCGGGCCGTGTAGTCCAGGGCGGAGGTCATGGTGGCGCCGGCGGGGCTGCGCCACGTCGCCTCCAGTTTGTGCACGCCCGGCGCCCCCTCCCACTGAAAGAACACGATCACCTCGCGGTGCTCGGTCCGGCTGAAAACGGTCCGCTCTTCGGCGAGCTTGAACTCTCCCTTCTCCTCGACTCCCGAGGGGCCGGCCGCGATCTTCAGCACGTGAAGCGGAGCGGTCTGCCGGGCGGGCGAATGTGCGGACGGCGGCAGAGGCCGCGCAACGGGCAGCAGTACGAGGAGTAGGGTCAGCAGGCTGTTCATGAGACGACTCGTTCTTCAGCGTTCAGCGTTCAGCGTTCAGCGTTCATGTACTTCCAGTGCCGCGGCTTCCCGGCCTCGAGCCACTCGAGCGCCGTGGCGATGCGGCGCTGGCGGGTGGCCTCCTGCTTCGCCTCGGTGATCCACTCGACGTATTCCCGCTTGTGGCTGGGGCTGAACGCGTCGAAGGCGGCCTGCGCCTTCCGGTTCTTCTTCAGCGCGGCCGCGAAGTCCGGCGGGGTCTTCAGCGTTGCTTTCGGCGCCGGCCTCTTCCGCGGCGCCTTGACGCCTTCGTCGTTCAGCCTCGCCGCCTGCCTGACGAGCGCCACCAGCGTTTTTTCGGGCGGCAGGTCGTCGATCGACCTGACGCAGCCGAACTGGGTCATCCCCTCCCCGACGCCCCGCCCGCCGGCGTCCAGGAGCTGCGACTTCCAGAAGCCGAACCGGATGTGCTCCTTGAACGCCGCGACGCCGCACATCACCCCCTTGTAGTCGAAGTGCGGCGCGCTCCATTTCAGCGTCTCCTCGACCTCGGGGCAGCCGGCGTGCACCGCCTTGCGGATGTACTTCAGAATCGGCTTCGCGAAGGGTTGCGACTTCTCGATGTACGCGTCGACGCGCGGATCCTTCCGGCCCATCAGCGCTTCCTCGCCATCTCTTCCACCAGCTCGTAGTGGAACCGGACGAACCGGTGCAGCTCCGCTTCGAGAATGCGCTCCTGGTCGCTGTGCGCGCCGAAGCCTTTCGGGCCGTCTTCGATATCGGTCGCGGGCCCGATGCCATAGCACTGGATCCCCTTCGCGCGCAGATAGGCCATGTCGGTTGCCCCGGTGCTCATCGTCGGCAGCGCCACAGTCTGGTAGTGTTTTGTGATCATTGCCTCGACGGCCTTGAACCCGTCCGACTGCAGGTTCGCGCTGCCGCTCCCCGGGCGCACGTCACGCTGGGCCCACGCCACCTGCACCGCCGGATCGGCGATGACCTTCTTCACCTCCTCGATCAGTGCCAGATGATCGTCGTCGGGGTGCACGCGAACGTCCAGCGTGGCCTTCGCTTCTGACGGGATGACGTTGATGCGGTATCCCCCCTGGATGATGTTGGGCGAGATCGACGAGCGGAGCATCGAGGCATGGCGCGGTTCCTCATTCAGCAGGTGCTCGTCGGCGGCCTCCACCACCTTCGGGTCGCTGCCGAGGATGCCCAGGTAATGCGTCGCCTCGGCGGGCGTCGAGATCGACGCGAGCCTGGTGAAGTAGGCCCGGGTCGTGTCGTTCAGCCGCACCGGCGTCTTCCACGCGGTGATCCGGGAGAGGGCGTTGACCAGGTGCACGATCGCGCTGTCGCGCAGCGGCACCGACCCGTGGCCGGCCGGCCCGCGCGCCGTCAGCTCGATCCCGCGCGGGATCTTCTCGAGCGTCTGGACGGACGCGAACTTCACCTTGCCGCCGCTCCGGGTCACGCCGCCCCCTTCGGCCAGGCAGTACTCCGCCTCCACTTTGGGAAAGTGCTGGTTGACGACGAACTGGATGCCGACGCGGGTCGAGCCCTCCTCGCCCGATTCCGCGAGAAAGATGACATCCCGGTCGAGCGGCACGTTCTGCCGCTTGAGCAGCAGCATCACCATCAATCCCGCGACGACGTTGTCTTTGTCGTCCACGGCGCCGCGGCCGTACACGTAGCCTCCCTCTCGCGTGGCCGCAAAGGGAGGATGCGTCCACTTCTTCGGGTCCACGTTGACGACGTCGGTGTGCCCCATGATCAGCAGCGGACGTTTCGCGCCCGAGCCTTTGAGTCGGGCGATCAGATTCGGGCGGTTCGCCTCGGTGAAGACGATCTCGACCGGGATGCCTTCCGCCTCGAGCGCCCGCCTGAGGTAGTCCACCGCGGGCTTTTCTTGCCCCGGCGGATCACTGGTGTCGAACTTCAGCAGCGCCTGGAAGTGGCGCATCGTCTCGTCGTTGATGGTTCCCCAGGCCGGGCCCGACCCTTGAGCGAAGCCGGCCAGGGCTACGAAAACGGCTGGCAGGAGGCAGATCCGTCGCATGGCCGCGGATGGTAACATGCCGGGTGCGCCAGCCTGCTTCGGGTGCTCGACATGCTGAAAGCCGCTCGCGGTGTATCCCTGCTCGCGGCATTGCTCGCCGCCGCCGTCTCGAGTATTGGAGCGCAGCAACAACTCCAGCAGCCGCCGCCAACGTTCCGTAGCCGCATCACGCTCGTGCCGATCGACGTCCGGGTGCTCGACCGGAATGGCCGGCCCGTGATCGACCTCCGGCAGGAAGACTTCACGATCTCCGAGGACGGTGTCCCGCAGAGAATCGTTCACTTCTCGTTCAGCAGACTCGAGCCCACGCCTGCGGCGGGTGGACCGCCCGAGTTGCGCAAGGCTCCCGAAGCGACGCTGTCTCCACCGACTCATCGCACGTTCCTGTTCGTGCTCGGTCGCGGCCGACAGGTCGGGCCCGGCAAGGACGTGCGCGCGGCGATCGATTTCATGCGCAACCGGCTTCTGCCGCAGGACCAGGTCGCCATCCTCGCGTACAACCGCACGACGCCGTTCACCACCGACCACGCCGCGGCCGCGAGGACGCTCGAGAGCTACTGGACGCGCCACGAAAGGATCGAAGCAAAGCTCGAACACCACTTCAGCGGCCTGGCCGCCGCGTATGCGGATCCTGAGATCCCTCCTCACATCCAGCGGCTCGTCGACGAAATCTTCCATCAGCCCGGCGTGCTGCGGGCCCGACATGTCACACCAGGCGACATCTCGGATCTCGCGAGCTACGAAGAAGAAATCACCCGAAACCTGAATACGGCCGACGCCGACGCGGCGTGGATCGAGGCCGGGCTGACGCGCAACTCCCCCACGATGCGGGATGTCGAAAACCTGTATGCCGGCATCACCTACATGCGATACCTCGAAGGGGAGAAGCACCTGGTGTTTCTGACGCCGCAGGGCCTGCAGCTCGGAAGGCTGGAAAACGCCACCACTCTCGCGCGGCTCGCCAGCGACGCGCGAGTCGCGGTCGACGTCGTCCACACCTACGGCATGATCGGCGCGCCGCCGGCCACGACGCGCGCGTCCTTCAGCGTGCCGACCGCCGGGATGGTCTTCAATCAGCGATTCAAGGTCGAGAATTCGCGGCACATGTCGGATCTCACAGGGGGCGAAACGGCGGCGTTCAAGTACGGCTCGGCGACGTTCGCGCGGCTGGATCAGACGACGCGTGCGCAGTACCTGCTGGGATATTCGCCGGACAACGCGAACTGGGACGGGACCTACCGGCGCGTCAAGGTGACGGTAAAGCGCCCGAACGTAACCGTCCTGTACCGGCACGGGTACTACGGCCAGGAGCAGGTGACGCCGCTCGACCGCCGCCGGTTCATGACCTACACGCGGATCACCGCCGCAGCCAACTACTACCTGCCGATCAGCGATATCAAGCTGACGCTCAGAGACCCGGTCCTCTCGACCACGCCCGGCGGCTTCGTCGTCACGGCCAGGGCGCACATCGCCCCCGGCGCGCTGCCGTTCGACGCCAAAGAGGGCCTCCACCGGGCGTCACTCGAAGCGGTCTTCACCTGCGGCGACAAGCGGGAGCGCCTCGTCGGCGACGTCTGGCAGACACTCGAGTTCGCGCTGACCGAGGCAAACTATCAGCGCTTCCTCCGGGACGGGCTGTCGTTCGACGTGCGCGTGCCGGTGACGTCCGTGCCCAGGCATCTGAAGGTTGTGGTCTACGACTATGCGACCGACGCGATCGGCTCCATGTCGGTCGAGCTGCCGAAGAAGTAGCCGTACATGAACTGCGGGCGGCGTCGCGTAAGGCGACGTCGCCCGCAGTATATCGGTCGGTCAGCTCTTCAGCTGGAGCTGACTGAACCGGCCGCTCGGCTATTCGGGCAGTCTGCTGCTGTCCTTGAGACGGTCGGGCTGGCTGGTCCGGCCTCCGCTCTCCCGGCTCATGTTCCGCTCGCTGTCACCCCGGTTGCGTTCTTTGCCGATGTTGCCCTCGCGCCCCGGCATTTCCTCATCGTCGCGACCCGAATTCGTCCGGTCCGGGTCACGGTGGCCCATGCCCTGCTCGCCGCGGTTCCCCTGCTGACCTTTCTTATGTTCTCCCTGCTGACCTTTGTTACGGTCCTGGTTCGGCTTGTTGGGGTTCGCCATTCTTCACACCTCCACACGTGCTGAGATGCAAGGTGGTCGACGTCAACAGAATCGGGGTTCCAAGCGGTTCCAGGGGGTTCCAAGTGGTTCCAATGGGTTCCAGAGGGTTCCAGAGGGTTCCGTTTCTAACGTCTTCCGCGAAATCGGGAGCGCTGCTGAGGACGCCTGGGGTGGTGCGGGGCGGCGCCGGCTTCGGGTCGGTGCGATGGCGAAGAGGTTGAGGGCTGCGGCCCCCGGCCGCCACGGCCGCGCAG
>DATFFM010000206.1:0-3497 GCA_035250005.1 Vicinamibacterales bacterium
CCCGGCCTGCGGCGGGGCGTTCGGCACGGGCGGCTGCCCCGGAACCGCCGCCGCCCCGGGGGGCGTGGTCTCGGTCGCGGCGGCCGGATCGTTGCCGCGGGTCAGCGAGGGCTGGCCGACACGACCGGCTTCGATCTGCGCGTAGACCACGTTGGGATTCGACGCGGAGACGCCGAGCGCGATCCGGCCGAAGGTGGCGTCGGGCAGCTGCCTGCTCCCGAGCCTGGTCCACGTGCGCCCTGCGTCGGTAGTCTTCCAGAGCCCGCTGCCCGGGCCGCCGCCGTTGAAGCAGCAGCCGCTCCGGCGGCGCTGATAGCTGGCCGCATAGAGGATGTTGCTGTCGGACGGATCGATCGCCAGGTCGGTGAAGCCGGTGTCGTCGTCGACGAACTTCACCTTGTTCCAGTTCTTCCCGCCGTCGGTCGTTTTGTAGATGCCACGATCCGGGTTCGGGCCGAACAGATGACCGAGCGCCGCGACGTATACGGTGTCGGGGCTCTTCGGATCGATGACGACCTTCGCGATTGTCTGGGTCTCTCGCAGCCCGATGTGCTGGAAGGTCTTGCCGCCGTCGGTGGTCTTGTAGATCCCGTCGCCGAACGAGGAGGTCTGCCGGTTGTTCGCCTCCCCGGTGCCGACGTAGACGATGTCGGCGTTGGTCGGGTGAATGGCGATGTCGCCGATCGATGCGGTGGTGTAGGTGTCGAATACCGGCGTCCAGGTCGTGCCGTTGTTCTCCGACTTCCACAATCCGCCCACCGCGTAGCCGACATAGATGATGTTGGGATCCGAGAGCGCGACATCCACGTCGTCAATGCGCCCGCCCATGCTCGCCGGGCCGATGGAACGGAAGCGGAACGGCGCCAGTATCGGGTCGTCTGGCGCGTTGATGACCTGTTCCTGCTGCGGCGGGTTGCCCCCTTGTTGGGGCGTGACCGTGACGGCGAGTAGAGGGATCACCAGAAGGGGGAGCGCCAGGCGAACGAAACGATGCAACTTAGGCATAGGCTCCTCTGAACGCTGAACGCTGAACGCTGAACGCTGAACGCTGAAGTTTGAAGTTTGAAGTTTGAAGTTTGAAGTTTGAAGTTTGTAGTTTGAAGTTGTCGTTATCTGCCCTGGGCGCTCGTTCCGGTCCGTGGCGCCGGCTTCAAGTATTTGTCCCACCAGGCCAGCTCGTTGAGCATCCGGTGGACGTTGTTCCAGTGGCCGCTGATCCCGTGCGGCTGCCCCTGGTACTGGATCATCTTCGCGGGGACGCCGCGCCGACGGAGGGCGAAGTACATCTGCTCCCCTTCTTCGTAGGGCACGCGCTGGTCCACCTCCCCGTGCACGAACAGCGTCGGCGTCTTCACGCGGCCGGCATGGGTGAGCGGCGACTGGCGGATCATGCGGTCCCGCGCGGCGGGGTCCCAGGGCGGGCCGAAGAACTCGGTTTCCTTCGTGCGGTAGATGTCGGCGGTCCCGTAGTCGCTGACCCAGTTGGAGATCCCGGCGCCGCTGACGGCGGCGGCAAAGCGGTCCGGATACTGCGTGATCAGCCAGTTGGTCATGAAGCCGCCGTACGAATGTCCGGTGTGCCCGATGCGCTTCGGGTCGATCGGGTACCGCTTCAGGACGAAATCGATGCCCGACATGACGTCCTGCCCGTCCTTGTCCCCCCAGGCGCCCCACGTAGCCCATTTGAACGCTTCGCCGTAGCCGGTCGAGCTGCGGAAGTTCGTATCGAAGACGAAGTATCCGTTGGCGGCGAAATACTGATCCTTGAAATCGAAGGTATAGCCGGTCGCGGAATGCGGGCCGCCATGGCTCGTGACGATCAAGGGATATGGCCCCTTCTTCGGATCGTAGCCGTGCGGGGGCATGAGCCAGCCTTCGATCTTCGTCCCGTCATGGCTCGCCCACTGCAGGCGCTCCGCCCGGCTGAAGCCGATCTCGGAGGTGATCTCCTTGTGGACGTCGCTCAGCTTGCGTTCGTTCGTGCCATCCACGTTCGCGACGTAGACATCAGGCGGCGCCTCGTGAACCGACGCGGTGTAGGCGATCGTCGTCATCGCCTTGTCGTAGGTCAGGCTGCCGATGCGGCGCGGACCGCGCGTGAGCTGTTCGACGACAGCCCTGAAGGGCCGGGCAGCCCTAAAGGGCTGCGCTACACCCCGGGTCGAGAGGGACGGTACGGCGACGCGGAACAGGTGCGACTCGCCGCCGATGCCGGCGGTGAAGTAGAGGTATCGACCGTCTGGGCTCCACCGGCTGTCGCCCGGCTCGAGGTCCCAGCTCGCGGTCAGATTGATCGGATCCCCGCCGGCCGTGGGACGCACGAACAGATCCCGCGGGCCGCCGTGGTTCAACTTCTGCCGGATGACCATGTCGGTGCCGAAGGTTCTCGCGTAGGAGAGATAGCCGCCATCCGGCGAGTACCCGAGATCGCTGTAGTTGTAGCCGTCATTCGTGAGCCGGGTGACCTGCGGCTGGGGTCCATCGACCGCCGCCGTCCAGATGTCCGAGCGGCTGTAGCGGAGCGGATCGCGCCAGTCGGGATCGGCCGTGAAGGCGATCATCTTGCCCGCGGGATGCCACGTGAGGTTCGCAGGTCGAAGGTCGAGGTCGACGAGGAGCGTCGAGTCGGTGCCCCCCGCGGGCATCCGCAGGATCTGCATGGCAGGCTGCGCGGTCGGGTCCGGCGCGGGGAACGCGGCGCCGTCCCGCTGAAAGTCCTTCCAGTCGAAGATCGCCCCCTTGAAGCGCTCCTGGTGGCGCTTTTCAAAATCGCTGGCGTATGTGGGTTCTTTTTTCGGCATCTCCTGCGGGCGCGTGAGTACGCGCCACTTGCCGTCTGGACTCGTGACGGAGGCCGCGCCGCCGCGGGCGCCGCGGCCTCCCCGGCCCGTCGGTTCGCTGCCCGGCTCGTCGTCCACCTTGACCGGCTCGCCACCAGCCGCCGGGGCAACCTTCCACGATTGACGCTCGACTGAGTACTGGATCAAGCCGTCGTCGGTCCACCGCGCGTTTGCGACCTCGCGCCCCTCATGCTGCAGATGCCGCGGCGGGGCCGACGCACCGGCAGGCACGACGTGCAGCTCGCTGCGCGTCCCCTGGCTCTCTTCGAGCCGGGTGGAGACCGTGAACAGCACCCACCGCCCGTCCGGAGAGATCTGCGTGCCGCCGACGTTCTTGACGCGGTAGTAGTCCTCGATGGTCAGCGCACGACCCGGGGGCTGCTGAGTGGCGGCGATGCCCCAGGCACTGCCGCTGACCAACGCGATGGTGGTGATTCGCAGAAGCGTGCGCAGCATGAAAGCCTCCAGGAGCCGTCACGAACATTTGTGTCTGAACCAGCCGGCTCACCCCTTCAGCGCTTTTCCAGTTCCGTGACTCGGAACACCTGTGGTTCGCCGATCGGCTCGACCTTGTCGCCGACCTGCTTGCCCAGCTGCGCCCGGTAACGGCCCGGCGTCGCAAGCGGACCGCCCTGGCCGCCACGGCCGCCGAAGCCC
>DATFFM010000207.1:0-31080 GCA_035250005.1 Vicinamibacterales bacterium
GGGCGGACGCGGGCAGGCCGGCGGCCGCGAGGGACCGGCGCAGCCAACGCGTGAGCAGATCGAGACGCGGTTGAAGGCTGCGATCGATGCGCTGTCGAAAAGCCAGGGGGCGGACCGCTCGCTGTGGCGCTGGGGCCGCATGCACACACGCGCCTTCCCGCATCCGTTCGTACCGGCGTTCAACCTGCCAACCGTGGAACGAAGCGGCGGCGCCGGTACGGTGGCGGCCGACGGCGCGAGCTACCGCGAGATCTTCGATGTGGCGAACTGGGACCGCTCGCTGGTGATCAACACCCCGGGGCAGTCGGGGCAGCCGGGCAGCCGGTTCTACGGCAGCCTGCTGCAGGACTGGGCCGACAACAAGTATTTCAATCTGGCGTTTTCCAGGGGAGCGGTCGACAAGGCGGCCGCGCACCGGCTGCGGCTCACGCCCCGATGACTGCCGCTATTTCGGTACCTGCACGACGACCGGCCCGCCGACGCGCGTGACCAGGCAGGCAAGCCGGCATTCGGGCTCGTCATGGCCGATCATCCGCAGGGCCTTGTCTTCCTGAGGCGTTCTGGGGTCCAGGTGCTCGGCGCCTGAAGTGATATCCACCCGGCACTTGCCGCAGTCGCCGACCTTGCATTCGTACTTGATCCGCACGCGCTTGGCCAGCGCCAGATCCAGAAGAGTGCCGCTCTTGCCGAACGGGAACGTCTTGCCCGGCGCGAACGTGACTGACGGCTCGCTCGATCCTGGCGCGGCGGCCGGAGGAGGTGTCGGGATCGCCACGATGCCGCTCGCGGCCTTGCCCTGGACCCGGGCGGGCGCGGCCGCCTGGCCGTCGCCGATGCTGACCCGCAGCACCTGGTTGCCCAGCCAGAGCACGTCGCCGTCCTGCAGGGGCCAGTTCCCTTCGACCTTCACGAAGGTGCCGTTGCGGCTTCCGAGATCCCGCATCAGCAGCGCGCCGCGCTCGGCCGAGAGCGATACATGCCGGCGCGACAGCGTGGAATCGGCACCGTCGAGCACGGTCGAGGGGGCCGCGCGGCCCAGCACCATCGTCGTGTTCTCGGCGATCGCGTGCCGCGCGATTTCGCGCCCCGCCGAGTCGTAATGCAGGACGGCCGCCCACCGCCCGGCAGAGCTCTGCGGCACCAGCCACTGATGCCCGACCTTGACGATCATCCCTGACTGCAGGGTAATGACCCGGCCCTCCGGCACCTTCAGGAACACGCCGTTCTGGCTGCCCAGATCGCGGAGCTCGATCGCATCGGCGCCGTGGGTGATCGCCGCATGCTGATCCGACAGCATCGTGTCCTGCGGGAAGGCGACGGTGGTGCCGCGTCGGCCGATGGTGGTGACGCCGCGGGTCACGAGCGGGAACTCGTCGGCCGGCGTACCGTCGGCCAGCAGGGATATCAGCCGGCCAGGGCTTGGCGGCTGCACAGGCGCGGCGGGTGCGGACGCCTTCTGCGGATCGAGCGCAGCGAGCCGCGTCGCCCGCGTCGCCACGGGCGGCGCAGGTTCGAGCACGACCTGGATGTCTTCGCGACCCTCGAGGCGCTGCTTCACGATCTCGGCCAGCAGCACGCCATCGCGCAGGGCAGCCTTGATGTTGCCGCGCCTGGGCCTCAGAGTGAAGGTCGACGGATCGCCGTCGAAGTTCGTCGTCTCCACGTAGTCGGGGCTGAGCAGATCGCCACCGACGTACAGCCCCGGACGGCGGGATTCGAGCAGCGGGCTGACCACCAGACGATCGCCTTCCCCCGACTCCTTCGGCACGAACTCCACGCCCAGGCCGCGCAGCAGCGGATCGGGGCGGTCGGCGCCGATGCAGGCCAGGCAGTACGCCTTCGGGAACTCCAGCTGCACCACCTCGCGGGGGCCGCCCGGTTGTTCGGTGACCTCGGTCCGGATCGCCAGGTATTCCTGGCCGTCATAGCTCATGACCCCGACCGGATCGCTTCCGAGCACGAAGCGCAGATTGCCGTTGATCATCATCGCGTCGAACAGGGCCGGCGCGAGCGCCTGCGACACCTTGGGCATGTAGCGGCCGCGGTAGGACCAGTAGACCGCCGATTCGTCGTTGCCGCTCTGCGCTTTGGCGTTCGAGATCGCGATGGCGGCTTCGGCCGCTGACGTGCCGCCGCCGATGACGCAGGCCGGCGCGCCGACGTATTGCGATGCATTGACGAGCCGGAGCGCCAGATCCTGCACGTTGCCCGGGATGTCGAGACGCCGCGGCACCCCGCGGCCGAGCGCGAGCACGATCTGCCGCGCAAAGTACGTTTCGCCCCGTTTCGTGTAGTGGTTCCGGGTATCGGCCCGCCAGACGCCCTGTGCCTGGCGCTCGACGCCCAGCAGCTCGACGCCGATCTTCGCCGGCACGTTGTGCTTGCGGTAGAGCCCCTTCCAGAGCTCGACCATCTGGTCCTTGTCGATCGGCTCGAACCGGAGCGCGGCGACCAGCTCGCCGGCGGAGGGGAACGGCATCGTGTCGCCGCCGCCGTAATCGGGCAGGATCGGCTTGTCCTTGGCGTAGTCGCGGATCCGCTTCATCAGGTCATCCATCTCGATGACCAGTGCCGCCAGACCGAGCTCCTTCGCACGAAAGGCGCACGCGGTGCCCATTGGCCCGCCGCCCACGATCAGCAGATCGAGCACGTCCGGGAGCGCGACCGGGGAACTGAGGATGATCTGCCCGTCCGCCAGGCGAAGCGACGTCGTCGTCGTCATCGGTCGCGTTTCACCTCGTGCGAGGGCATCATGGCCCCCGGGATGGGGGCCGTCGTTCGGGGGGGCGCGGCCGGCAGGGCGTCCGGCACCGTCCAGACCGCCTTGCCGCCTTTGCCGTCGGGCCGCAGGTACATCCGCTGCATTTCATCCAGATTGAGCGGCCGTCCGCCGCGGCGTCCAAAGACCGCCGTCTGGTTCCCGCTTTCGTCCACGGCGCGGTCGCGATCGAGCCCCTTGGAGATCGCCACTGCCGGTTCGTGCGTGTGGTAGGTCGCGATCAGCTTCGGTGATGGACGCGGGCTGAAGCCGAAGGCGCCGGGGGTGGAATTGGCCGAGACCATTTCGAGCACGCGAAGGCCGTTCCTCCCGTCGGCCACGTAGCCGAACACGCTGGCATTCGTCATCGCGATCTTCACGTCTCGCGTGTCGTTCAGCGCGCCGCCGCCGTTGAAGGTCTGATCGATGCGCGGCGCCTCGGGGCGCTCGACGTCGACGATCACGAGCCCCTTGGCGCCCGCCGCTACATAGGCATACGTGCGGGCCACATAGATGCCGTCGGCCCCTTCGAGCGGCAGGGTTGCGGCCAGCCGCGGCCGTTCGGGGGTGGTGATGTCGACGACCTTTACACCATCCGCATCGGTGATGAACGCATAGCGGAACTGGATCGCGATCGCCCGGGGACGCCTGATACCGGGGGCGGGGATCTCGGCCGCGACTTTCGGCTGCAGCGGGGTGCTGATATCGACGACCACCAGCCCGCGGTCCGCCAGCATGTACGCGTAGTTGCCCGCGATCGCCAGGTTGACGGCGCCGGTCAGCGCGCCGTTGGGGTTGAACGCGGCCGCGCGCTCCAGAAAGTTGTTCGAGGGGTTGCCGTCGACCAGCGTCGCCGCCGTCGACAGCACCAGCCCTTCCTGTTTGTCGGCAATGTAGATGTAGGCATAGACCGGGTGGATCGGCTGCTCTTCGTTCACGGCCAGCCGTTGCCGGGCCGGATCGACGGCGAGCGTCGAAGGCGCGGCCACCGCCATCGCCTCCCGCGTCTTCACGGTGGTGTCCTGCCCGATCGGCGACACCGGCGCGCTGACGATCTTTTCCGAGAAGCCCTTCTGATTGAGCTGCGCGATGTCGTACACCTTGAAGCCGCCGGTTCCGTCGGCGATGTAGGCGTACTCGCCGCGCACCTGGACGCCGAGCGCGTTCGTCGAACCATGGTGCACCGACGTGACCAGCTCGCCTTCGCGCTTCTCGTGGGCGGCATACTCCTTTGGATACGCGATGCGATGGAGCGAGCTGCCGATCACCGCCTGCGGCTCCTCCATCTCGGTCACGGCCACTGCCTCGAGACCGCCCTTCCCGGTGGCCACATACACGAAACGCCCCATGAAGTTGACGAAGTTCGTCCCGAGCAGCAGCAGCTGCGACATCACGGCGTTGTTGTCGCCGCGCTCCGAGAGGTGACAGTCGGAGCAGGCCTTCGTCTCGGTGGTCCGCACCGTGTGCGGGGCGTGGGTGTTGAAGGCCTGCCCCGCGTACCCCTCCGATGAGACGGTCTGCTGCTGATAGTAGATCCACTGCCGGTTGATGTCCTGCGAGCTGACCACCACCGCGCTCGACGAGCGCACCGGCGAGATCCGCCCGCCGGCGGCGGTGCCGTCCTTGCCCAGCATATAGACGTCGTCGCGCAGCACCTGGAAGTTGTAGGACGTCCAGTTGCGCGAGTCGGTCCCTTCGTTGTGCAGCATGGGCCGCTTCTGGTTGGCGGTCTGGGAGAGATGACACCCGAAGCAGCTCGTGATCCACGACGAATGGCACGACTGGCAGGTCATGTTCGATTCGGAGTGTGCCAGCTGGTCCATCTGGGTCGCCGGATCGGTCACGCGCGCGATGCCCGTCTCGCCGGGTGTGTGGCGGCGCACCAGCTTCGCGTCCATCGCCCGTGGGTTGAATCTCGGGCTCTCGCGGTCCACCGCATCCTTGATCTGCGGCACCTGCCATTCCAGGCCGGGGGTGACCATCGATCGCTGGTAAAGGGCGTCGCCTTCCTTCACGAACCGGTCCGAGCCGAACGGCGTGCGCGCTCCTTCTACGCCGGCGAGCAGATCGCGCCCGCGCACCACCGTCCCCGGCACGGTGCCGGGCAGCCGCCGGGCACCGGGCCCGCTCGTCATCACGGTCGCGTACTTGCCCACAGTGCCGTGGCAATCGACGCACATGATCTCGACCGCGTTCCGCGGCTCCCCGTACAGCTTTCCGTCGCCGTGGCTGTCCTGCCTGAAGTGGCAGTCGATGCAGTGCATCCCGCGTTCGAGGTGGATGTCTTTCAGGTGCACCGGCAGCCCGGCGCGCTTCTGCATCTCAGTCTGCCGCGCCTCGAGGCGCTGCGGGCGCCGGTTCCAGGGGCGGGTATCGGTGAAGTTCACCGCTTCGGTCAGCTGCGCCGGCGTGGGATCCGCCACGATGTTGCCGGCGTAGTCGAGAAGGTTCCCCTTGCGGTCGCGCTTCATGACGGCCCGGAACAACCAGCCGTGCCCATGGAAGTCCGCAAACCGCGTCTGGCGCAGCGAGTTGTTGAAGGGCCCGTTCGGATCGCCCGTCTTACCCAGGAACTCGGGATCGCTCCAGAGGCCCCGCACGGCGCTGCCCTCGGGGTTCCTGGATTCGATCGCGGCCCTCTCCGGATCGCTGCGCTCGAGCGGCACCGCCGGGTACATGCGGTCGCCGTCGGTCTCGTTGTCCCACCAGGTCAGCCCCTGATACGTGGTGACCATGTTGGTGCCGGGATGCATGTGGCACGTCATGCACTGGCTGGTCGGGATCGCGCGGGTGAAGGCGTGCCTCAACGGATGGCCCGACCGGTCCTTCGGGATCATCGGATCCTGCGTCTGGGTGAACCCCTGGTTGCCGGCCGCCGCGTACGCCGACGAATGCACCGGTGAGCGATCGTTCGCATAGACCACGTGGCACGCGGCACAACCCGAGGCCCGGTAGTCACCCGGATGATCGTTCGTGCCGATCATGTTCAGCGTCGGGTCGAGGAGGCGGGTCTTCTGCAGGCCGATGAAGACCGGATCGGTGCGGTTGAGGGTGCCGAGACCGCGGTTGCTCAAACGGTTCTTCGGGCGGCCCGGCTCCTCTTCGGGATCCGGAATGCCCAGCTCGGTCGGCCGCCGGCCGCCGCGCTCGAAGACGCGGAGCACGTTGCCGGGCTGCGACAGCTCCCAGCGGAAAAGCGGCTGCAGAAAGGGCAGGATCCCCTGCAGCCGGGTCTGCTCCGGTGTCACCGAAGGGTAAGCCTCGGCACGCGCGGGTGTGCCATCGGACAGGTAGAACTCGCCGAACTGCGCGTCCTTGATGGGATAGGCGCCGTTGTTGTAGAGCGCTGCGCTCCACAGCATCGCGCCGTGCGCCATCATGCTCTTCTTGACGAACGCCGACTCCGAGTTGTGGCAGCGGCCGCACGCCGCCTCGGCCACCCGCAGGTCGCTGGGATTCACGAACCGGATGAACGCCGCCGATTCCTTCAGGGACGCGGCGCCGGCGCGCTGCGGGTTGGCCGACGACACCCAGATGTCCGGCTGCCCGGGCGGCACATGCGCCTGGGTCATCCGGGCCCGCACCTGCGAATTATCGGCGCCGTAGCCAGCCGGGACCCGCTCTCGGGGGTTATTCGGGTTCCAGGGCTCGCCGGCATTGCCTCCATGGCAGTCCACGCACGAGATCTCCTTCTCGGTCTCGTGCATCGAGAGCGTGTCGGGCTGATGGCAGGTGAGACAGCCGTTTCCGGCGGCCACCTGGCGCTCGATCTCGGCCGCCCGCTCCTGCGCCTTCAGGGCGGCGTCCTGCCGCGCCCGGCGCAGATTCGGATCCGGCAGAGACACCGCGCGCCCTGGCAGGGGAGCCGCCAGACCTGCGGTGCCCGCCCGGCTCCAGCCGGCCATCGCCGCATCGGGCAGATCCAGCGTCGCCGCCGCGAGCGTCGCTCCGTAGACGACCGCGGCCGAGAGCACCATCCAATGCTGCCTGCGAACCCGGAGCATCCTGCGTCCTTTCATGAGCGTTGCAGCCTGGCCGACCTCAGTACGTGACCGTCAGCATCACGAACGGGGAGTACAACACCGGCTGCGTCAGCAGCGCCTTGAACCCGGAGCTCGGCGAGAACACCGAGATGCCGCTGGTGACGATGACGTTGTCGTTCAGCCAGGGGCGATACTGCGCACCGACACTGTAGTCCAGGCCGATGCTGGGCGAGATCGAGTCCTGAAAGAGCACGGTCTTGAGCGGTTCGGTCGTCTGAAACCGGAGAAGGCTCACGTTGAACGTCGTGCGCAGCTTCGGCGTCAGCTCGGCGTCGAGGCCGAGATTGTAGAGGAAGAGCCCCGGATTGACGAAGCTGGCCTGCCCCTCGGTCTTGCTGCTTCGAAGCGCCGGGAGGATGCTCAGCCGGCCGACGATGCCGGCGCCGGTCTGCGCGAGCCGGATGCCCTGGCGGTTCCAGAAGGAGAACTGGCCGCCGGCGATGTTCGGGCTGTCGAGAATCGCGTCGAAGCCCCTCGCCTCATCGTCTTCGGGCTGGCTGTCGCCCGACGACCAGACGAAGCTCGCGCGCGGCCGCAGCCAGTCCTTGTCGATCGACAGCTCCACTGCCGCGAACTGGGCATTGATGTCGGTTTTCTGCGCCGCGATGCCGTTGAATTCGTCTTCGCCGAACGCCTGGTAAAACTGGTGGGTGAGGTTCAATCGGCCCCAGTGCCCGTCGCCGGCAATGCCCGCGTAGTATGCCTTCACCTTGTGCGGCTGGATCAGCCCGATGGGAGTGGGGCGCACCAGGAAGCCGTTCTCGTCGAAGAAGAACTCCTCGCCGCCGTCCACGTTGGCATGCGCGCTCAGGGAGAAGGTATAGCCCCTGGTCAGAAAGTCCTGGCGGTAATAATTCGCCACGACGACCCGCTGCTCGCGCCGTTCGAGCAGGTTCAGCTCGCTGTTGGTTTCCTTCTCGAGCTGATCGAAGAAGGCCAGGTTCCACTGGTTCCGGCTCCGGCCCCAGGAGCCGAAGAGCCGGACACCGAGGTTGTTGTCGCGGAAGAGAAACCCGCGGAAGTCACTCGTGAACGCCTGGATCCCGGCCCGTACGGACACGAAGTCGTAGTTGGCTCCGACGTCGAACAGCTTCAACTCCCCGAAGGCTTCCTGCAGACCGAGGTGCTGGCGCCGGCGCGTGTTCCCTTCTCTCGGCGAGATGTTCAGCACGTTGCGTTCGCGCGTGTTCACATAGTTGACGTTCAGGACAGGCGTGATCTTGAGCGCCCAGTCCTTCGGACGGAAAGCGGTGTCCCCCCGGAACAGTTCCACGCTGAAGATCCCGCTCGGCAGCACGGCCAACTGCTCGTAGCCGCCGAAGAACTCTTCGGATCCGGGCCGCTCGGCGCTGACCCCGGACGGCGTGGGCAGCGTCCTGAATTCCACCGGCGTCTCCGAGGTGGCGGTCAGCACGAGAAAGAGGTTCTGCCCGGCGATCGGCAGATCGCCCTTCAACACGTTCTGATCGTAGGGGTCGAGCCCGCGCCCCCGGACGTATGGGTACTCGCCCGGCTGCTCGGGCGGGTAGCGCTGCCACGCCGGAAAATCGATCCGCCAGCGGTCGCGGACGGGAATGAAGTCCCGGGTGTTCTGCTCGGTCTTGAACTGCAGCTGGATCGCGATCCCGGGCGGTGGGGTCGAGCCGACGGTGATCTCCTGACGAAAAGCAACGAACTGCGGAAGGTCGATGCGCAGCGTGTATGGCCCGGGGGGCACTTGCGGGAACGAGAAGCGCCCCGCGCTGTCGGTGGCCACGGCCCGGCGCTCGCCCGTGGCGCTCACCAGCGCGACCTCGACATCCGGCTCCGGGCGCTGATCACGCAGAAACGAGGGCACCGTGACGGTTCCCGCGACCGTGACACCGCCGGTCTGCGGGGCCGCCAGCGCCGCGGCGCCGCCGCAGATCCAGAGGGCCGCCACGAGGGCGCCGTAGCGGTGCCACGCGTTGCCCGGACAGAGTTCGATCATCAACGTCATCCTTCGCTGCGCAGATACGTTACCGTGAACTCGACCGTGGCGAACCGGACCCGGCTGCCGTCAGGCACCACTCGAGGGCCCGTAACCCGTTCGTCGTCCACGAAAGTCCCGTTGGCGGAGTCGAGGTCCTCGACGATCACGGCGTCGGTGTTGACCGTCAACCGGGCGTGCTTGCGTCCGAGATCCCGAACTTCGATTCGGACTTCGCAGTCCGAATGCCGTCCGACGTGGAACGTTCCCAGCCTGAGGAGGAACTCGCCGGCCCCCTCGAGGCGCGCCCCGAGCAGCGCACCACCGCCAACACCGGCCGACGGCACCGGGCTCTGTGGCGCAACCGGCAGGCGGGGGGGAGCCGGCGTGGCGGCGACGGTGACATCGCCGCCTTCGCGCGCCGCCTGGGCCCTCGATGCGACCGCCTGAGGCACGCCGCCGGCTGGCTGGCGCGGAGGAGCCGCCGTGTTGACCGGCTCGCCCGGCGGCACGTCGCCGAACGAAGGAATGACGGCTGCCGCTCGTGTCGCCACCATCGTCCCGTCTGTCGGCGGCGGCTCCTCCGGCACCGGTGGCTGACCGATACGCAGCGGTGGAACACCAGCCGCCTCGGGCGTCGCCGCCATCGTGCCCGCCGTGGACGGCACGGGCTCCGCCGGCGGCGGTACGATCGGCCTCGCTGGCGGGACTGTCTGCGCAGCCGGCGGCGGCACCTGCGGAGGCGCCTGCGGCGCTGGCGTCAAGGCACCGGGAGTGGCCGAGCGGGGCACTTCGAGCGCCGCATCCTGGCCATGCTCCGGCCGGCGGCTGACGGCAATCGTTTCCTCGGCGCTGTCGATGAACTGCGCCGTTTCCGGCGACGCACCACTCACCACCGACACGCGGCACCGCACCAGATTGCCCAGGGCGATCTCGTCCCCGTCGGAGAGCACTCTCATCGTCGAGATCGACTCGCCGTTCACCCATGTGCCATTGGCCGAGCCGAGGTCCTCCACGGTGACGTAGTCACCCTTGATCGTGAGCGCCGCATGCTTGCGCGATATCGCGCCCAGCGGCAGATCCGGACGACGCCCGAGAACGAGGCCCCGGCCCGCCGGGACGTCCTCGACCTGCCCCGCCAGCGGACCGTTGATCCAGACGATCGTCACCCGCAGCGACGAGGGCCGGGTCATCGCCGGAGCGGCGCCGGTCTCCATGAAAATCAGGTCCGCATCGGGCCCGATCGAGAGCACGTCGAGATGACGGATCGGGAAGCGCTTGACCGGCTGGCCGTTGAGAAAGGTGCTGTTCCGGCTGCCAAGATCTTCGACGTAGTACTCCGTCCCCATCTTGACGATCTGCGCGTGCCGCCTCGAAACCGTGCGGGCCTGGATCCGCAACCCATTCTCCGCGCCAGAACCCACCGTCAGCACGTCGTTGACGTCGACGTCGGTGCCCCTGACCCTGCCGGTTCGGCCGACCAGTCTTGCCGTCATGGCCGCCACCTCAGTGCGCTGAAGGACGGCACATGGTACGAATGGCACGACTCGCAGCCGGATGCGCGTGCCGCCTGGCGGCCCGGTGCGTGGCAGGTGCGGCAGAAATCGACCCCCGGCAGATTGACGTCCCTTGCGGCTGCGGAGGTTCTGATGCCGCTGTGACAGGTTTCGCAGTTCTCGGCTCCCGACGAGACGTGCGGCACGTGGGTGAACCTCGCGCTCGGCAGCAGCGATTCTCCGACCGATCGCACCGGCGCCAGCTGGTCCCCCTCAGGCGTCAGCTCGTGGCACAGAGTGCACCGGTTCTTGGAGAGCGCGTTCGCCTCGGCGTCAGGCGCGACGGTGCCGAGCAGGGCGGTGATCGCGGCGCGCGCATCCGGCGCCGACAGCGACGAGGGCGGCTGCGGCGCCGAACCCGCGGCAGCGAGGTGATTCTGCAGCTGCGCCAGCCGATCCGCCAGGCCGGCCGGCACGCCATGCTTTTCACGCGGCGCGCGCACCCGAAGCTCGGCGGCCTCGAGCTCGAGATCCACGCGCGCGCGCTCGGCCTGACGCGCGCGGAAGAACCGGCCGAGCGAAGCGCTGAGGTCGGGAGGCAGCGAATAGGACGTCGCCAGCACGAGCCGGCGCAGGCTGTCCTCACGCGCGAGCAGCGCGCTGACACGCGGGTCGGCGCCCGCTCGGGCCTGCCGCACGAGCGAGTCGCGCACGGCGTCCAGCAGCAGGAGCATCTGCTCGCGATGCTGGTCGAAGGCCGTCGGATCGATCCCACCCGCGGCCTTGTGCTGCGCGAGCCGGGCCAGATCGGTCATCTCGCGCAGGTCGGCCCGCGAGCCCGGGTCACGGACTTTCGTCATTTCCGCCAGCAGGATCTCCAGGCCGGTCGAGGCGGCGTCGGTCGCGGCCGGCGTGCGGTCGCCGGCCGGCAGCTTGTCCAGCCTGTCGAGCAAAGCTTTGGCGCGGGCTTCGAGACCTGAATCACCGGCCGCCCGGGCCCGCGCGGCGGTCGCCTCGATCATGCGCCGGAGCGGGGCGACGTCGGTCGATGCCGCCGCCTGCGGCGGCCGTTCTGACGCCGGCGCGTTTTTCAGACGAACGGCCTCGTTCGCAAGCTCCTGCCCCTCGGCGCCAAAGGTGGCAGCAAGCGCCTCCACCGCCGTGGCCAGCTCGCGCAATGCGGTCTCGGGCGGGCGCGGAGCGGCCGCTGCCGCATCGGCGGGCTGCGACCGCTCGGGATCCAGCCATCCGCCCGGCGAGGCGGCGCCAGGCGCGAAGCGCATGACGAGCTCCAGCTGCGCGACCTGACGATCGAGCGCGAGGCGCTCGGCTGCGACACCGGCGGGGCTCGCCACGCGACGCAGGGACTGCACGGAACGAAGGATCCACGGATCGGCATGAGTGAAGCCGGCCAGCCGCTGCCGATCGGGATCGTCGGGGTCCGATTCGATCCGCACGCCGGGCCGCAGCGGCGCGAGCGCGGCGATCATCGCGGGCGTCAGGCTGCCGGCGCTCTGGGAGAGATCCTCGTTATGGCAGCCGGCGCAATGTCGCACGAACGAGATGGGCCGAAACGCGGGATCGGTGGCGCCCCCCTCGTGGCAGCCGTCGCATCCCCTCTGGGATTTCTGCTGCACCTTCTCGAGGTGCATGGCGTGGTTGAACCAGCGGAGCCCGCTCCCCGACTCGACGCCTGCGCGGACCACCGCGAACTCCGGGTGGCTGCCCAGGGTCGTCAGCTTCTTCCACGAACCGGGCGACGAACGGTGGCACGTACCGCATTCGCGGTCGTCGACGTCGGCCAGGTTCACGCCGGCGCCGCGGTGCTCCACGTGGCAGGTCACACATTCGACGGCGGGTGCCGCCATCGCCGCGCGGATGTCGCCGGTGGTGCCGAAGACGTGCGCGGCATTGGTCAGCCGGGCCGAGACCGCAGGGTCGTGGCAGCGCTCGCACCGCACGTCTTCGACGTTGTCGGACGGCCGATGACACTGGATGCAGTCGGTCGTGGCCATCGAATGGGGGCTGGACGTCGGGCCGGGCGCCATCGCGGTGCGCAGCGGCATCCGCGGGCCGTTCGGCCGCGCCGGCGCGCCGGTGAAGAACAAGGTCACGAGGACGGCTGCCAGGACGCCGGCTCCGGCGAGCGACAGCCCGAGCGCGCTCCGGTGCGGGGCGGGTGACACGTAGGCGGTGTGAGCGACAGGGTTCCCGGCGCGGTCTGCACACGGCCCGGTTGCGACCCGCTGGCCATCGAAATCGACCACGTCGCCGACCCGGTCGCACGTCCGTTGGGAAGGCGCGGGAGTCCCGGGCGTGACGTCACGCGGCTTCTTCACAGGTACAACACCGCGAAGATGTGAACCGCCAGCAGGCCGAGCAGCGCAACCGCCGGCGGGACGTGAAGGAACAGCCAGGCTCGAAGCGCCCGCTGCAGACTGAGGTGGACGTCCAGCTCCGCCTTCTCGGTGACGATCGCACGCAGCTCGTTCGCCCGGTCAGCATCGGCAACGCGGTCGAGCGCCGCGAGCGGCCCGGCATACCGGCTGCGGCCGCTCTGCGCGTTGGCGACGTGCGCCCAGGCCGGCTCCGGCCTCTCCAGCCGGGGTCTGATGTCGGATTGATATGCCGCCCACAACCGGTCCGATGCGCCCCGCATGACGCCATCCGCTTCGGTCAGCAGCCGGGCCGTGAGCTCCGGCATCCGGGCGGTCAGCGCTTCGACGCGAAGCGAACCCGCGATCACCGTCGGGATCCATTTCTGCAGCATCGTCCCGAGGACGCCGGTGAACGTCGTCCATACGGAGAGGCCGAGCAGCCACCATCCCATCGTGCCGGTGGGCCAGGCGAACCCGGCGTGGATCAACACGCACAGCATCGCGATCACGCCGCCGTAGATGTGCAGCTGAAGCCACTGCTGCGCCGTGCGGAACGGCCACGCCAGCAACCGTGCCCGCAGCGGGTACAGCCCGTCGTAGAAGAAGAGCAGCGCCGCGATCGTACCGAAGGTCAGGCCGCCGGCGCGCCCCGGGCGCCAGGGCGTCCACCAGGCCCAGACGAAATACACCAGCAGGGCCGCCGCGGCGGCCACGACCGCCCCCCTGAACCACTCCGGACGCTTCGGGCTGAAGACGGATGCCATCGTCAGGAGAAGAGGTCTCGCACCATCGCGGGATTCTTCAGGTCCACTCGCACCGCCGAACCGTGCGGGCACATCTGCACGCAGGCCGGCCCTTCGTCGCGGCCGACGCAGAGATCACATTTCGTCGCCAGCTCGATCTGACGCCCGAGCGTCGGGCTGTAGTACGGGACCGGGACGATGTTGTGCCAGGGACAGCCGTTGACGCACCGGTGGCAGCCGATGCAGGTGGCCTCGTTGATGATGACCTCGAGGGTGCCGAGCGGCCGGCTGATCGCGCCGGTGGGGCATCCGATCATGCACACCGGATCGGTGCACTGGTAGCAGGCGGTGGGGACGCTGTAGTGCGACACGCGGATGCCCTCGCGCACGAAACGCGGTGTGCCGCCGTGGGTCGTCGCGCAGGCGCGAACGCAGTCGTCGCACTTCGTGCACGTGTTCAGGTCGATCAGCAGGACGCTCTCGCCATGGATCAGGCCGGTGTCCATGGCGACGGCCAGCGATTCGAGCGCCCGGGGGTTGCGCAGCGCGAAGCCCCGCTCCTTCAGCCGGTCGACCACTGCCGCCCACAGCTCGTCCTCGACGCGCGGGCTGGAGGCCAGCGCGCGCCGGAAGTCCTCGCGTCCGATCCGCACCAGCTCGACGTGCTCGATCGCCGTCAACGACATCGGCCACGGCTGATCCAGCATCAGCCCGATCTCGCCGGCATAATCCCCCTTGCGCAGATAGGTGACCGAGAGCTCCGTCTCACCCTCGTGCACGGCGACGCGAACATAGCCGCCCCGGACGAGGTAGAACTCCTCGCAGGGGCTGCCCTGCGCAACGATCTCCTGGTTCGGCGAGAACCTCAGAAGCTCCGCGCCGGCACGCAGTGCCTTCCGTACCTCCGGAGGAAGGCCGGCGAACAGGTCGACGCGTGCAAGATGAATGTCGAGCGTGCGCTCCACGTACAGGTTGTCGACCATCTCTCCGAACGCATCGACTTCGTTCTTCAGCCGCCGGAGAACCGGCGTGGAGAGGACGACACAGCGCATGTCGGTGAGCGCCACGACGTCGGTGGCGTGGGGATAACGCGAGAGCGCGCTGACTTCGCCGAAAATGTCCCCCGGCTGGAGGCGTGCTTCGTAACCGGGGCGCGCATCCACCGGAAAGTCTGCCAGGACGATCGTGCCATCCGGCGTCACGCCGCTCGATGCAGCTGCCCGTCCGGGTCCCTCGCGCCGAAGCACGCGCGCGACCCTCGACAACAAGCCCTCGCGCGAGGGCTGACTGGGGGGCGCCGGAGCGAGACCCGGCAGCCGCACGTCGGCATAGCCCTCGAGGATGACGAACGCAGCGTCGCCGTACTGGCCTGCGCGGAGAATCTGTTCGCCTTCGACGAACGACCGCTGCCAGATGCTGCGACCCAGGCTCCTCAGGTCCGCCTCCCCCACCCCTTCGAGGAACGGCAGCGTCCGCAACTCCTCGAGGGGAATCGGCGTCGCGCCCGCGATCGGGGGAACCGAAGGATCGACTCCGCGCGAAGCGGGTTCCACGGCTTCGGCGTGGGTATCCTCGGTGGGCACGTTACTTCTCCGAAGGCGGCCTGGCCGTTTTGACCTTGAGGTTCAACGCCTCGATGGCCAGGGCCAGCGCTTCGGCCTGGAGGCGCAGGAGCTCCTCGTCGGGGCCGGCAATCCCGGCCGGCGCCGGCAGTGGTTTGAGAGGGACGTCGGGCGTCACGTTGCTTCCCAGGAGGCGCGTGAAGAAACCGGCCACGCGGCTTTGCAGCGCGGCAAGGAGCTCCGCCGGCGTGACGGGCGGCGGAGCCACGAGCCCGAGCGGCGAAGGCATCCCAGGCGCCGTACCCGACATCCGGGGATCCGCGGGAGCCGGAGCGGGGATCGGATCCGCAGGTCGCGCCATCGGTGGGGGCACCGTAGCGGGAGCAGGCGCAGGCTCAGGACGGGTCGTCTTCCCCGCCGGAGAGGTCGCAGATCCCGCGGGCGAAAATTTCGCCGGCGTCCCTGCCGGCGCGCCCGGAGGCGGCGTGGTTGGCCCCGGCGCGGCCGGTGGAGGAGCTGGTTCCGGGGTCGGCGTCGGTGTCGGCGTTGGCGCGACCGCCACGGTCACGGGCTTGCCGGCGGCCGCGGCCGCAACCACGTCCACCTTGTAGCTGACCCGCTTCCAGTGCGCCTGGACGCCGGTGTACTTGTCCTGGGGTTTCCACCGGTTGCCTTCCTTGTGGCCGGCATCCAGCAGCGCCACGTACTCGGGCTTGTCCGAAAGGACATGGCAGTCCTTGCAGACGCGGGTCCAGGCCGTCGGCTTGCCTTGCAGGTCGCGCATGCCCCGGCCGACCGCTCCGCGATAATCTTTCGGGGTCCGCGCATGAAAGTCACGGTAGTTGCCGGCGGCCCCGTGGCAGCCCTCGCAGCCGACGCCTTCCGTGGTCTTGGCGGCTTCGATGTAGGTGCCGTGGCATTCCAGGCACATCCCCTTGGGTTCGAAGACGTTGTCCAGGCCAACCGCCTTCGCGTACTTCTCGGAGACGTCGGCCGACCCCTTCAGCCGCCTGAGTGACTCGCGGTGTTCCTTGCCGCCGGGTTGCTTGCCCAGCCAGTCGACCTCACCGCTGCGGGAATGGCATTCCGATCCGCCGCAGGTTCCAACCCCCTTGAAGGTCTGCGCGTGGGCGACCACCCCGCCGAAGAGCAGAAACGTCCAGCAGCCGGCCGTGACGAGTCCACGTGTCACCCTCACGGGATGCGCCCGAGGACCGTTCGAAAAAAGCGCCGGACGTAGGGTCGAATTGGTTCACAGGGGGCGGCCATGCATACCCTTTCGGCGCAGGAGATCGACCTTGCGGATTTGGCCGGACTCTAACACACGGACGACAGCGGTTCAAATGTCCGCGGGTGGTATACTCCTGCCTCATTTCCGATGCCGCTCCGGTTCTGCTCCGCTACTGATCCTGGCCGCCAACGCCCCGTCAACCAGGACGCCGTGCTCACCGATCCCTCGCTGCAACTGTTCGTGGTTGCCGACGGGATGGGGGGGTATCGGGACGGCGATGTGGCGTCGCGCCTGATCATCGACAGCATCCGCTCGTTTTTCATCGAGACATCGCTCGATAAGGACAAGACCTGGCCGTTCAAGATGAACCATGAGCTGTCGTATGCCGCCAACCGGCTGAAGACGGCGGTGCTCGTGGCGAACCGGCGGATCTCGGATCACCTTGCGGCCGACGGGGAGCCGCGCGGCATGGGCGCGACGCTCGCGGCGGTGCAGATAGGCGATGGACGGGCGGTCGTGGCGAACATCGGCGACTGCCGGGCATACCTGCTCGCGGACGGCGCATTGCGGCAGATCACGCGTGACCACTCCTGGGTCGCCGAGCAGGTGACGGCCGGGGTCATCACGGCCGAAGGCGCCAGGGCGCACCCCTGGCGGCACATGGTCACCCGCGCCATTCAGGGAGACGCCGATCTTCAGGTGGACGTCACCGAGAGGGACCTTCCGAAGCAAGGGCGGATCCTGCTCTGCTCCGATGGCCTCCACGGCGTGCTGAACGACGACGACATTGCGGCAGCGCTTCGCACCGCCGGCCCGAGCCTCGACGGGCTCTGCGACGGGCTGATTCGAACGGCCAACGAACGCGGCGCACCAGACAACGTATCGGTAATCGTGATCGACTGGTGAAGGCCTTCGCCCTCCTGATTCTCGCGGCGCTCCTCTGCGCGCCGGCGGCGCCGCAGGAGCAGATCACCTACGAGGTCTACGCGATCCGGTTCGGTACCCTGCCGCAGTTCCGCGTGTCGGGCCTCGTCGCGGGCGCCGATGCCACCCGCCGCCTCGACATCCCCGTCATGGTGTGGCTGCTCAAGGGCAACAACGGCAGGCGCGTGCTGGTGGATTCAGGCTTCTACCAGCAGAAGTTCGTCGATCAGTGGAAGGTGCAGAACTTCCGTTCGCCCGCCGACGCGGTCGCGGCAGCCGGCGTGCAGCCCGGCGACATCACCGACGTGATCATCAGCCACGCGCACTGGGACCACGTCGGCGGGGCCGATCTCTTCCCGAAGGCGACGATCTGGATCCAGCGCGACGAGTACACCTACTACACGGGGGAGGCCTGGCATGCGCGCAACACGCATGGCGGCATCGACCCGCAGGACATGGCGGCGCTGCTGAAGATCAACACCGAAGGGCGGCTGCGGTTCGTCAACGGCGACGACCAGGAGGTGCTGCCCGGCGTGCGCTGCTACACGGGCGGACGCCACACGCACGCGTCTCAGTACGTGGGCGTGCAGACCTCGGCCGGCACGGCCGTGATCACCTCGGACAACGTGTACTTGTACGAGAACATGGAGAAGCGTGTGCCGATCGCCCAGACGCTGGACGCCGCGAGCAACCTCCAGGCTCAGGAGCGCATCCGCCGTCTCGCGTCGGCCCCTTCTCTGGTCGTGCCCGGCCACGACCCCGCGGTATTCGAGCGCCATCTCCGCGTCGCCGACGGCGTGGTCCGGATCAAATGACGCACCGCCCTCTGAAGCCGCTGCGCAACAGCAAGAGCTTCCGGCAATTCGTGCTGGACCAGCTCGAAGCCGTCGAGGTGACCCCGCGCTCATGTTTGGCGGGGTCGGGCTGTACAGCGAGGATCTGTTCTTCGGGATCATCGCCTCCGACGTCCTCTACCTGAAGGTGGATGACACCAATCGCGAGATGTTCGAGCAGGCCGGCATGAAGCCGTTCATGCCCTACCCCGGCCGGCCCGGCACCATGAAGTATTACGCGGTGCCGCTCGCCGTTCTCGAGAGCGCGCAGGAGCTGGAACGCTGGGCGCGCGCCTCGATCGCCGTGGCGCGCCGGGCGGCGAAGCGCTAGCGCGGCGTCGAAACCCCCGGCGGCGCGACAGCCTCGGGGAGCTCGAGAATCCTGGCCAGCCACTCGAGCGACGTCCACGGCGGCGGCTGGCCGTGGCCGAAGCCGCCGACGATCAGCACGGGTGTGCCGGGCGCCTCGACGCTTCGCCTGTCTGCCGACAGCTTCCACTGGTCTCCCCACCCGTAGAGCCACTGCGCGTCCCGCTGAAGCAGCCGCACGCACGCGTGGCTCGCCGCGTAGCCGGGCAGGTCGAACTGGTGGAACGAGATCCCTCTCGAGTTGACGAAGTTGAAATACCACTCGAGCACCCAGGCCTCGTTGTCGGTGCTCGTGCGCTTTCGCGAGCGCCAGGTGAGATTGAACGTGCCCGCCGGCGTCGGGGTCTCCTTGCGGCCGCTGCTCACCGGACCCCACCGCACGAGCCGGCCGAGCTCGTAGGCGCCAAATACCTGCCCCGGCTGGTGGACGACCAGGTACTTGGCATGAAGCGCGGCCGCCGGCCATTCGCGGGGCAACGGGCTGTAGGCGAGCTCGTCGCTCTCCCAGACCGCCGGCACGACGATGCCGGGGACCGGCGGGTCGGTGCGAATCAGGTGTTCGCGGTCCCGCCGGTTCAGTTTTTCGAGGATGTCGAGCTGCGAAGGCGTGTAGCTGGTCCGAAGCTCCTTATCGGTCTTCGGGATCGGCTGGACGGAGAAAGCCTCCTGCGCGGCGCCTGAAGGGGCCGCGAGGAGGCTGCAGGCCACGACGGCGAGACAGGCTCCGGTCGATCGCTTCAACGGCCGGCCGCGGAGCTCGGTCTGGAGCCGTCCCTGTAGGGACGGAGGTGGCCGTCAAAGAACGTCCACACGCGATTCCACGAATCGATCTGCTCCGGGGTGTCGTCGCGTTCCAGCGTCTCTGGATTCACTCGGCGGCTGAATGCGTGACCGACGCTGGAGCCCCAGCCGGGCGGATCGACGTAAACCTTCGTCTCGGCCAGGTCCGGCTTGCGCGACCGCAGGGCGTCGACGATCTGCTGGTCCTCGTAGTACCAGACGTCGCGGTCGTTGGTCGCCACGTGAACGAGCAGCGGGGTGTTCAGCTTGTCCACATGGAACAGCGGCGAGCGCGCGATGTACTCGTCGCGCTTCTCGAACGGCAGTCCGCCGATCCGCTTCTGGGTTGCGAAGCTGCGTTGATAGCCCGGGCCTGAAAACGACAGCCGGTGAATGAGGTTGGTCACCGGCACGATCGCCGACGCCGCCTTGAACGGGGTCTTTTCACGGAACACCGAGAACAGCGTGATGTAGCCGCCATGGCTCCAGCCCATGATCCCCAGACGGTCGGCATCGACGTGCGGCAGCGTCTTCAGATAGTCCACCGCCGTCATGACGTCATCGATTTCGTAGCCGCCGTAATCGATCTCCTTGTAGTGCTTCTCGCCGTAGCCGGTGCTGCCGCGGTACTCCGGGCAGATGACGACGTAACCGCGCTCCACCGCTTCGCGGACGAACGGCCACATCGTGATGCTCCAGTCGCCGTGCACGCCGCCGTGGACCCAGACCATCGCCGCGTGCCCCTTCGCGCCGCGCTTCTTCAACGGCTGGAAGAGATACGCGGGGATGTCGAGGTCGCCGATGCTGCTGCGGTAGGTGATCTTCTGAAAGTCGACGATCCCCTTCGCGACTTCGGCGTAGCGCCGGTCCGTCTCGGCTTTGGCCTGGATCTGGCGATCGAAGTTCACGTCGCGCCCGTGGTCCTCGTGATCGTTGCTGACGTAGAGCTCGCGGGCCCGCGCCTCGTCCATCGGGCCCTGCCAGCCCCGCCGGCCGCGTTGGCCGGCTGGCGGCGGCTGGGTCTGGGGCGCCTGCTGCGCCTGCGGTGTCGGCGTCACCGGCGGCGTCTGCACCTGCTGCGCTCCCATCCCCGTCACCGCGGCCATCAGAACCGCTGCGCACCACACCTGCCGTCTACTCATGATCACGACGGATTCTCCTTGTCTGCTACTCGGACTGGATCGCGCTGAACTCCTGGACGTCCGGCTCGGTCGCTCGAAGCGTCATCAGAATGCGCGCGCACGTGTTCCATCGAAGCACGGCTTCGTCGTTGCCGGCCGGCCGCAGGGCTTCGGCGCGCTCGTAGCAAGACATCGCCTCGCGCAGCCATTCCTGCACCGTTCGTCCGGTGCCGGGGCGATCGCTCCGCAACACCGCCTTGCCGCGCCGCTCACGGATGATGCCGGTGTAATAGAGCCGTTTGTACTCGTCGGTGATGCGCGCCACGGCGGTCTCGGCCTCCACGGCCGTCCGCGCCTGGCCCCCTTCGGGAAACTGGTCCGTGAGTGACAGCACCAGCGTGACGAGCGCCTCCTGGTGGGCCGGATCGATCCGCAGGACGTCGAGGCAGATGCTCTCGGCTTCCGCCGGCTCGTTCAGCAGGCGGTAACGCTCCGCCTGCGCAAGAGCGGCCGGGATGGCGCCCGGCGACAGGGTCTTGAGCTCGTACATCACCCGCCTCCTGAATCGATCAGCTGCTGAAGACCCGCAGAAGCTTGCGCACGGGGTCGTAGAACCGGTCCACGACCCGCTCCTTCAGCGGGATGATCGCGTTCTCCGTAATCGTAATGTGTTCGGGGCAGACCGTCGTGCAGCACCGCGTGATGTTGCAGTAGCCAATGCCGTGCAGCTCCCGGAGCTCGGCCACGCGGTCCTCGGCGTCGAGCGGGTGCATCTCGAGCGCCGCCGCATAGGTGAGAAAGCGCGGGCCGATGAACTGCTGATGCATGGCGTGGTCACGCAGCACGTGGCAGACGTCCTGGCAGAGAAAGCACTCGATGCACTTGCGGAACTCCTGGACCCGGTCGACGTCGGCCTGGGCCATCCGCCAGGTGCCGTCGGCCGCGTCCGGCTTCCGCGGCTTGAACGGTTTGATCCTCTTCTTCGCCTCGAAGTTCCACGACACGTCGGTGACGAGGTCCCGGATCGGCGGGAATGCCTTCATCGGCTCCACGGTCACCGGTTGGTCGAGCGGCAGCGCGCTCAGCCGGGTCATGCACATCAACCGCGGCTTACCGTTGATTTCGGCCGAGCACGATCCGCACTTGCCCGCTTTGCAGTTCCAGCGGCACGCCAGGTCCTGCGCCTGCGTCGCCTGAATGCGATGGATGGCGTCCAGCACCACCATGCCGGGCACGATGTCGGTCGTATAGTCGCGGAGCTGTCCGCTGCCCCCTTCGCCGCGCCAGACTCTGAAAGTCGCCTGATCCATATGTGCTCCGGGCAGCCCTGAAGGGCTGCGCTACGTCCGGTTGTCGGGGCAGCCCTGAAGGACTGCGCTACGTCCGGTTGTCGGGGCAGCCCTGAAGGGCTGCGCTACATCCGGTTGTCGAGGCAGCCCTGAAGGGCTGCGCTACGGTGATGCACGGTGTAGCGCAGCCCTTCAGGGCTGCCTCCTACTTCTGCTCCTCGATCGCCTGCTTCAACTCCGGCGGCATCTCCGGAAGCGGCACGCGGCGCAGCTCCATCGATCCGTCGGGTCCCTGACGCACCGCGATGTTGACCTTGCCGAACTCGGCCACCTTCTCCGGATAGTCCTCGCGGAAATGACCGCCGCGGCTCTCCTTCCGCTCGATGGCGCAGCGCGTGATCGCCTCCGCAACGGTCAGCAGGTGTCCGAGATCCAGCGCCGTATGCCAACCTGGATTGTATTCACGGTGGCCACGTACGGCGGCCGATGCGGCGCGGTGCTTCAGTGTGCCGAGCACCCTGAGCGCCTCTTCCATCTCGTCTTCCATCCGGACAATGCCGACGAGCCGCTGCATCGCCTCCTGCAGGTCCTGCTGGATTGCGTACGGATTCTCGGTGCGGCCGGGCTCGTACGGGGCCAGCGCTTCCTTCGCGGCGGCGTCCACGGCGTCGCGGTCGACCGCCGTCCGCTTGTTCTCGCGCGCGAATACCGCGGCGTACTCCCCCGCACGTTTGCCGAAGACGAGCAGGTCCGACAGCGAGTTCCCCCCCAGCCGGTTGGCGCCGTTGATGCCCGCGGCACATTCGCCGGCCGCGAACAACCCGGGGATGCTCGACATCTGCGTGTCGGCATCCACTCGCACGCCGCCCATGACGTAGTGCGTCGTCGGTCCGATCTCCATCGGTTCCTTCGTGATGTCGATGCCGGCCAGCTCCTGGAACTGGTGGTACATGCTCGGCAGCTTGCGCTTGATGTGTTCCTCGGCGTTCGGGAGGCGCTTCTTGATCCACGCGATGTCGAGAAAGACACCGCCGTGAGGGCTGCCGCGGCCGGCCTTGACTTCACGGTTGATGCAGCGCGCGACGTGGTCGCGCGTGAGCAGCTCCGGCGGCCGGCGCGCCGCTTTGTCCCCTTGCGTGTACCGCCAGCCCTCCTCCTCGTTGTCGGCCGTCTGGCTGCGATAGGCGTCGGGGATGTCGTCGAACATGAAGCGGCGCCCATCCTTGTTCACGAGGATCCCGCCTTCGCCGCGCACCCCCTCGGTGACGAGCAGCCCCTGGACGCTCGGCGGCCAGATCATGCCGGTCGGGTGAAACTGGATGAACTCCATGTCGATCAGCTCGGCTCCGGCGCGGTAGGCGAGGGAGTGGCCGTCGCCAGTGCCTTCCCAGCTGTTGCTCGTGATGCGGAAGGCGCGGCCCAGGCCGCCGGTCGCGAGCACGACGGCTCCCGCGCGGAACAGCTTGAAGCGGCCGCGCTCACGCTCGTAGCCGAAGACGCCGGCTGCCCGGCCGTCGGTCGTGAGTACCGCGACGACGGTGAACTCCATGTGGACGTCGATGCCGCGGTGGATGCCGTGATCCTGCAGCGTGCGGATCATCTCCAGGCCGGTTCGGTCCCCGACGTGCGCCAGGCGCGGATACCGGTGGCCGCCGAAATTCCGCTGCAGAATGCGCCCGTCTGCGGTCCGGTCGAAGACGGCGCCCCAGGCTTCGAGCTCGCGAACGCGATCCGGCGCCTCCCTCGCGTGCAATTCGGCCATCCGCCAGTTGTTCACGTACTGGCCGCCGCGCATCGTGTCGGCGAAGTGCACCTTCCAGCTGTCACGGTCATCGACATTGGCGAGCGCCGCGGCAATGCCCCCTTCGGCCATGACCGTGTGCGCCTTGCCGAGGAGCGACTTGCAGAGGAGCCCGACCTTGACGCCGCCGGCCGAAGCCTCGATCGCGGCGCGAAGACCGGCACCTCCGGCGCCTACAACCAGGACGTCGTATTCGTGTGTCTCGTAATCCATGCGAAAGGTGGTCGATCCCTACAGGATGCGGATGTCACGCCAGACACCCATGGAACACAGGCGGACATAAATATCGGAGAACCCGACCGAGAACAGGCTGAGCCACGCAAACAGGTTGTGCCGGCGGTTCAACGCGCTCGTGCACGCGTAGCTGGCGGAGCAGATCGAGGACTTCGAGATTTCGTCGCGGCCGCCGCCAACCAGGTGCCGCAGCGAATGGCAGCCAAAGGTATACCCGCCGAGAAGAACGACGTTGAGAGCCAGAATGAGGGTACCGAGACCGATCCCGAGTGTCTGGCCGCCCGCATCGTCATCGAACCACAGTGCCTTCCACACGTCGTAGGTCAAAATCACGATGAAGACGAGTGCGAGGTAGAGAAAATACCGGTGGACGTTCTGAAGGATCAGCGGGAACGACCGCTCACCGAGATATTTCTTTCGGGGCTCGCCTACCGTGCACGCCGGCGGATCCGCCCAGAAGGCCTTGTAGTAGGCCCCGCGGTAGTAATAGCAGGTGAAGCGGAACCCGCCCGGGGCCCAGAGGATCAGCAGGGCGGCTGAAAACGGCAGCGCGCCGGGCCACCAGCCCGGCTGCGGGCCGAACCACGCGTGGGGCCCATCACCGAAGAGCAGCGGCGAGTAAAAAGGGGAAAGGTAGGGCCCGTACTCGTAGTGGTTCCCCTGAAACGCGGCCCACGTCGCATAGACGACGAAGGCGGACAAACCGACAAACGTGACCAGGGGCTGCACCCACCACGTGTCGCGGCGGTTGGTGCGGCCGAAACGGCGCTCTATCAGGGGCCAGGCGGCCTGAGCCATTGATCTCCCTTCATGGGTTCCAATAGGTTCCAATAGGTTCCAAGGGTTCCAAGGGGGTTCCAAGGGGTTCCATTAGGTTCCAAGGGGTTCCATTAGGTTCCAAGGGTTTCAGGAGGTTCCGCAGGTTCTCGGTTCGAAGAACCTGGAACCTCCTGGAACCCGTTGGAACCCCCTGGAACCCATTGGAACCCATTGGAACCTGATCTACCCCTTGTGACGCATCCCTCGCTTCACGATCACGTCCACCCGCTGGAGGAGCGCGATGTGCCGGAGCACGTCTCCCTTGACCGCAATGATATCCGCGTATTTGCCGGGCGTGACGGTACCCACATCCTTGTCCACCTTCATGGCGACCGACGGCCAGTAGGTCGCGCCGCGGATCGCCTGCATCGGCGACACGCCGAGGATGTTGACCCAGGCATCCAGCTCGCGCCAGGTCGAGCTGCTGTGGAACTTCATCGGGATCCCGCTGTCGGTGCCGACGAGCATCACGACGCCGGCGTCCGAGAGCTGCTTGAACTTGCGGGCCAGCGTCGGGCGCCGGATCGGCGTGAGCTGAAAGTAGGGGAGCCGGTCGGGGTTCGCAATCGACTTCCGGATGTCGGCGATGATTTCGGGCGGCAGTCCAACGTGCCAGGCAGGGTCGTCGAGCTGTTCCGGGTTGTCGCGGAGGTACTCGTAATTGAAGAGCCCTTCGATCGTCGGCGTCCAGAACAGCGGGCCGCGGCTCATGTTCGCCGTCCGCTCGGCGATCATCCTGACGATGTCTTCGGGGTACTCGGGAGCGCTGGAAAGCCCCGTGTGCTCGAAGTTGTCCACGCCGGCGGCGATTCCACGGCGGATCTCCTCCGGGCGATGTGAATGCCCGACCACCATGAGCCCGCGCTGGTGAGCCTCGTGCACCACCGCGTTGACTTCGTCGAGGCTCATCTGATCCTGGTCGATCAGCTTGATGCAATCGACGCCGGCAGCCGCGAGCTTCGCGACCTTCGCGCGGGCGTCGGCAGCGCCGGTGACGCCCCAGCGAAAGAGCTCCGTGCCGGGATACGGCGCCTTCTGGATGAACGGTCCCGACACATAGAGAGTCGGGCCGGGGATCTTCCCCGAATTGATCCGATCGCGGACGTTGATGCTGGCCTCGAGCGGCGCGCCGAGGTCCCGGGCGCTGGTCACGCCGGCCATCAGCAATTGCCGGGCGGAGGCCGGCATGATCACCGACTCGAACTGACCCGGGTAGGTCTTGTCCCAGTGCGCGTAGTCGGCGTGCCCGTTGATCATCAGGTGGACGTGCATGTCCCAGAGACCCGGGAGCACGCTCATCGCTTCGGTGGAGATGACCTCGGCCCCCGGCGGCACCGCCAGCGTGCCGACCTGGCCGACCGCGCGGATCCGCTCCCCCTCGATGAGGATCACGCTGTTGCGGATCGGTGCCCCGCCGAACCCGTCGATCAGGGTTCCCCCGACCAGCGCCTTGACCGCGGAGCCGGTCGTCTGGGCCGTGGGGTGAGGGTTGCTCAGCGCGACTGCCACAAGGGCGGCAATCGTCGTCGGCCATGCACGCATCATGATGCCTCCCGGATGTGAGCCAGCATATGCGGCGGGTGGCGCGCGGGCAAGTCGCGACCCCTGACGGCCGGGCTAAAATCCCGGGCGTGCTCGTCTTTCTGCTGGCCTCGCTCCTCCAGGTTCCGCAGAACCCGTCGCCGATGTCGGACACGACGCGGCCTCACCCTCGCGTCGCGAGGTACGAGGTTGCGGGGCGCCGTGCGACGCTCTCGACGGGCACGCTCTACCTTCCACCCGAATTCGATCCGCGGGGCCGCTCGTCGCTCCACGTCCACTTTCACGGCGCCCCGTGGCTGATCGAACATCACCTGTCGCGGGCGAAACAGACGTTGCTGGTGACCGTGCACCTCGGTGCCGGGTCCCGGGTGTACGCGGAGGCTTTCGAGGAGCCGGGACGTTTTCTCCGCGTGGTCGGCGAAGCGGTGTCGCGCGCGTCGGAGCTGGCCGGCGCGCGCATCGGGATCGCCGCGATCCGGGTCAGTGCCTTCAGCGCCGGGTACGGCGCGGTCCGTTCCCTTCTGCAGCAGCCGGAGCAGTACGCCCGGGTGGACTCGGTGCTCCTGGCCGACTCGCTGCACGCGTCGTACAGTGCCCCGGCGGGCCCCGCGCGCGCGGCGGATCTGCCGGTGGACCTCGAGTCACTCGCCGTGTTCTTTCGATTCGCCGCCGACGCGGCGGCCGGGCGAAAGCAGATGGAGGTGACGCACTCCGAAGTGTTCCCCGGCACCTACGCGAGCACGACCGAAACCGCGGACGCTCTGCTCGCACACCTCGGGTTGCCGAGACGGCGTGTTTTGCGCGACGGGCCGCTCGGGATGCAGCAGCTGAGCGAGGCCGGCCGCGGCGGCTTCCGGCTGCGCGGGTATGCCGGCACCTCGGCGCCGGACCACATGGATCACTTCTACGCCCTCGGGGACTGGGCGAGGCGGGTGAATCGCTGATCCCTGATCCCCGATCCCTACCCCCCAGCAGGCTATAATCCGGCCTCCCAGCGCAAATGTCGTTGCAATCCGGCTCTCGACTCGGCCCGTACGTTCTCGTGAGACCACTGGGCCACGGCGGCATGGGAGAAGTCTTCGAGGCCCGCGATACGCGCCTCGATCGCCGGGTGGCGATCAAAACACTGCGGCCCGAACTCCTGGCCGACCCTCGCTCGCGCCGCCGATTCGAACGCGAGGCCAAAGCGCTTTCGGGCCTCAGCCATCCGAACGTCTGCACAGTCTTCGACGTCGGCCGCGATCAAGAAGTCGACTTCATCGTGATGGAGTACATCGAAGGCGACACGCTGGCGGCGCTGCTGGATCGCGGCACGCTCGACGAGCCTGCGACCGTCAGGTATGCCGGGCAGATTGCCGAAGCGCTCGCCGAGGCGCACGAACGCGGTGTGCTCCATCGTGACATCAAGCCACAGAACGTCATGATCACGCCGCGGGGGCAGGTCAAGGTCCTTGACTTCGGCCTCGCGAAAGCCATGGCGACCGATCCGGCGGACGCAGCAACCGTCTCGGGCTTCAGCGATGCGGGTGCCGTGGTCGGCACGGCACCCTACATGTCGCCCGAACAGGTACGCGGCGAACCGGTTGACGCGCGAAGCGATGTGTTCAGTCTGGGCAGCGTCATATACGAGGCCGTGGCCGGCTGCGCCCCGTTTCGCGCCCCCACAGCCGCCGAAACCATGTCGGCGATCCTGACCAGGGACCCGGTGCCGCTCGCCCGAGCCGCACCACAGACCACGCCGGAACTGCAGCGGATCGTCAGAAAGTGCCTGGACAAGGATCGAACCCGCCGATATCAGACCGTTCGAGACGTTGCCACGGATCTCGAAAACCTGCGTCGCGATTCAGCGGGAATCACCGCGCCGTCGATCGACATCGGACCCGGGGCCTACCGCCCACTGCCTCCGCGCATGGTGATTGCGGGGGTCGCGCTGGCGCTCGTCATCGTGGCGGCGGCACTAGCTGTACGCGCGGGAGTGTGGCGCCCGGCTGGTGTGCCTGCAATAGGGTCGATAGCGGTTCTCCCGTTCAAGCCGCTTTCAACCGGTGTCAGCGAAAACTATCTGGGACTCGGCATCGCCGACGGTCTTATCACGAGGCTGAGCGGCAGGCCGGAGCTGACCGTACGACCGACGAGTGCCGTCCGTCGGTACGCCGGCGAGGAGGCAGATGCCGTCAGTGCCGGTGCTGAGCTCAAAGTGGAGGCCGTACTGGAAGGTACCTGGCAGCGCGATGCCGATCGAATCCGGGTCAGTGTGAACCTGTTGCGGGTGGCAGACGGTCGGTCGATGTGGGTGGACCGGTTCGATTTTCCCGTGAGCGATGTGTTCCTGATTCAGGACCGTGTCTCTGACGAGCTCGCCTCGCGGCTGCGGCTCGAACTGGACACCGACAACCGCACACGCGTGGATGCTTCACGGCCGGGAACCGGCAGCCCGGATGCGTACGAGGCCTACCTGCGCGGACAGTTCTATCTGGGGATCCGAAGTTACGATCCCAACAATCGGCAGACGACCGATAAGGCGATCGAGTTTCTGGAACGCGCTGTCGCCCTCGACGCGAACTACGCTGAGGCCCACGCCAAGCTCGGCCTGGCGTATGCGCACGCCGCCATGTTCCTGGAAGACAACCCTGCCTTGATCGAGCGCGCGAAGCGGGAGACGGACCGGGCCGAAGCGCTCAGACCTGGTCTCGGACAAGTTGAGCTGAACCGGGCGTTGATCTGGTGGAGTTGGTACGAGGGGTGGCGGATCGTCGACTCGATCCGCGCCTACCGGCGGGCCGCGGAGCTCGATCCTGCCCTGAGCGATATCGAGCTCGCCGCCGGCTATGCCCATCTGGGGCTTCTGAACGAGTGGCGCCGCGCGGGCGAAGGCGTGATCGAACGGGACCCGACCAATCGCAATGCCCGGAGTACATTCGTCAACGAGCATTTTCTTCTGAATCTGCCCGATCAGGGAATCGCCGCCCAGAAGCGCCTGCTCAACCAGGAGCCCGATGAGCGGTACTTTCTTTTGACCCGGCGCATCGCCGAGGCCACGCCGATGGTTGAAGGCCGTGCGGCCAGGTCTCCCGGTGACGTATGGGCGCAGGTGGATCTCGCGCTGCTGCGGGCGCTGCAAGGCCGCCATCGCGAAGCCGACGCCATCGTCTCGAGGGCGCTGAAGGCCGTCGTGAAGAACCGTGGCTACCACCACTTCACGTACGAGCTCGCCCAGGTGTACGGCCTTGCAGGGAACGCCGACGCAGCGGCCCGATGGCTCGAGGAGACCATCAACTGGGGGTTTCCGTGCTACCCGCTGTTCTCCACCGATTCGTTTCTGGACCCGGTCCGCGACGCTCCCCGCGTGAAGAGGGTTCTGTCGGATTTGAAAGTGACGTGGGAACGGTATCGCGACGCGCTCCAATAGAGCACGCGGCCGGCCCCTTTTAGGGCGCACGCTCGCCGTTCCTGCGTACGCCGCGATCCGACAGGGATAGAGATTCTGCGATGAATGGCGTCTGGGGAATCGATTTCCTCGACATTCCGTCGAGCGCGACGCTTGCACCATCCCCGGCCATGAAGAAGCCACCGCGTCACGACGATCTTCTCCGGCAGCCGTTCGTGCAGGCGATCCTCGATCCCACGGTGATCCGGGGGATCTACAACACCTGCGATCAATGGTGCCTGTACTGCCCGGCCACGAGCCGGTGCCTCGCCTACAGATGCCGTCCGGACGGGGCGGCGGACCAGGATCCCCAGGAGATTTACTCCAACATAGCCGCGCGCATGGAGGAGGGGATGAAGCTGCTTCGGGCGGTCAACGCCGCGGAAGGGCGCACGATCCCGGAGCTCGAGGCGCTGCTCGACGGGCATCTTCAGACCCCGCCGACGTGGACGCCGGTAGACGATCCGCTGGAGCGGCTCGCGCGTCGATATGCGCGGGTGTCGAGCAGCTACCTCGTGTCTCACCCCGAGTTCCCGTTTGCGATGAAGTACCGCCCGATGGGACCGACGTCGTTCGAGGTGTTCGCCTGGTATCACGTCCTTATCGCCGTGAAGATCTACCGGGCGATCTCGGGCAGCGCCGCCGCGGCCAGAGGCGAAAGAGAGCTGCGGCGGGATGCCCTGCTCTCGGCCAAGACGGCCCTGATCGGGATCGACCGCTCCCGCGCGGCGCTTCAGGCGTTGCAGAAGGCAGACGACGACGTGCGGCTGCCCCATATGGAGGCGCAACTCAGGCGGATGGCGCGAGAGCTCGAGGCGCGCTTTCCCGAGGCACGGTCGATGGTCCGGCCGGGTCTCGACCCAGAGCCCGCCTGCGCCCGCTGAGCCGGGCCGCCTCAGAACGCGAACCAGCTTGGAACCTTTGGAACCTTTGGAACCTTTTGGAACCCTTGGAACCTTTGGACCTTTGGAATCCAGCCGTACAGAAAAAAAGGCCCGACGCTTTCGCATCGGGCCCTGGAGAAATAATCCCGGCAGTGACCTACTCTCCCACGCGGTTACCCGCGCAGTACCATCGGCGGTAGAGAGCTTAACTTCCGTGTTCGGAATGGGAACGGGTGTGACCCCTCTCCTATGACCACCGGGAAACTTGGATCCCTAATCCTTGATCCCTCATCCCTGATCAGGGATCAGCGATTAGCGATCCGCTTATGGTTGCCTGGGGTTCCCCCCTTCGCTCGCTTACGCGAGCTACGGGGGCAAGCCCGCTTTCGCGGCTCGCCCACGAAGCGCCGTCAGGCGCGGAGGTGGGGATCGTCCCAGACTATGTCAAAGAGCCCGCCGCCGCGCCGGTGCGGCGCCACGGCGAGGCAGCTCTCTTACAGCTGAACATCCTGCAAACGGTAGTCTCTTCGTTCCACGCGGTCCGCCGACGGCGGGGCACACACAGTTGTTGGTGTGCACTGATGGCAGCGCTGACGCGCTGCGCTACGAGTAGCGCAGGGCGAGCCTGCCGAAAAGAGATATGGTCAAGCCTCACGGCTGATTAGTATCGGTTAGCTCCACACATCGCTGTGCTTCCACACCCGACCTATTACCTGGTCATCTTCCAGGAGCCTTCAGAGGTCTTGCGACCTGGGAGATCTCATCTTGTGGAGGGTTTCACGCTTAGATGCATTCAGCGTTTCTCCCGTCCGCACGTAGCTACCGAGCGCTGCCGTTGGCACGACAACTCGTACACTAGAGGTGCGTCCATCCCGGTCCTCTCGTACTAAGGACAGCC
>DATFFM010000208.1:0-6493 GCA_035250005.1 Vicinamibacterales bacterium
CACCCGCGACGGGCCGAGGTGGCCAGGGCGAAGGGCGCGGCGCGGCCAACGCGCGCGAGCGCAAGCAGCCCGGCTCCGACCTGATCCTCCGCAACCTGGCGACCGGCGAAGAGACGACGATCCCCGAAGCGACCGAGTACGTGTGGAACCAGAAGGGCACGTACCTCGCCTACGCCGTGTCGTCAAACGACGCCGCGAAGGATGGCGCGTTCGCGCGCCGTATCAGCGACGGCGCGGTCACGACGCTGCACGCCGGCAAGGGCCGCTACCGCAGCCTGGCGTTCGACGAGGCCGGCCAGCAGCTCACGTTTCTGAGCGATCAGGCGGAGTTCGAGAAACCGGTCGCGCCGTATCGCCTCTACTACTGGAAAGCCGGGGACACGAAGGCAACCGAGCTGGTGTCTGCGGCCACGCCGGGGATCGGCAAGGGAATGGTCGTCGCCGACAGCGCCGGGCCGCGCTTCTCGCGCGACGGCAGCAGGATCTTCCTCGCGACCGCGCCGCCTCCGCCCCCGCCTCCGGATCCGAACAGCAGCGATCCGCAGCCGATCCCGGTGGACCTCTGGTCGACGAAGGACCCGTGGCTGCAGCCGATGCAGCGTGTCCGCGCCGAGCAGGAGCGATCGCGCAGCTACCGCTCCGTATTCCATCTCGCCGACAAGAAGCTCGTGCAGCTCGCCACACCCGACCTCCCCACGGTGACGCCGGGCGATGACCTGGCGCGAACGATCGGCACGTCCGACATCCCGTATCGACGGGAACTGTCGTGGGATCAGACCTACAACGACGTCTTCCTGCTCGATTTGAAGACCGGCAAGCCGACGAAGGTGCTCGAGCACTGGGGCAGCAATTCCACGTCGATGTCGGCCGGCGGCAAGTACCTGCTCTACTTCGACGAGGGCAACGGCCACTGGTTCACGTATCGCGTCGCGGACGGTGTGCGCGTGAACCTGACCGAGAAGCTGAACGCACGCTTCCAGCAGGAGAACGACACGCCCGACCTCCCCGGGGCGTACGGCACCGCCGGCTGGACGGCCGACGACCGCTCGGTGCTCCTCTACGACCAGTTCGACATCTGGGAGGTCAAGCCCGACGGCACCGGCGCGCGCAACATCACCGCCGGCAGCGGGCGTGAGAACCGCATCGCGTTCCGCTACCGTTCGATGGACCCCGAGGAGCGCGTGGTGCCGGCGAACAAGCCGCTTCTCCTCTCGGCGACCGACGACCGCACGCGCGCGACCGGTTTCTATCGTCTCGCCAACCTGACGACGACCGCTGCACCGGCGAAGGTGGTCATGCTCGACAAAGCGTTCGGGGCGGTGAACAAGGCGAAGAATGCCGACACCGTCGTCTTCACGCTGTCGCGCTTCGAAGAGTTCCCCGATATCTGGACGAGCGATACCTCGTTCAAGGACATGAAGAGGGTGTCGAACGTCGGCGCACAGCTCGCGCAGTTCACCTGGGGGAAGTCCGAGCTGATCGAGTACATCAATGCCGACGGTCAGAGGCTCCGGGCGATCCTAACCAAGCCGGACGGCTTCGACCCCAAGAAGAAGTACCCGCTGATGGTCTACATCTACGAGGAGCTGACGCAGGGGCTGCACAGCTTCAACGCGCCGAACGTGTCGACCAGCATCAACATCGCGCGCTACGTCAGCAACGGCTACGTCATGCTGCGGCCCGACATCGTGTACACGACCGGCTATCCCGGGGAGGCGGCCGAAAAATGCGTCATCCCGGCGGTCAACACCGTGGTCGACATGGGCTTCATCGATCCGAGCCGCATCGGGATCCAGGGGCACTCCTGGGGCGGCTATCAGATCACGCACCTGATCACCCGCACCAATCTCTTCGCGGCCGTCGAGGCCGGCGCGTCGGTGGCGAACATGATCAGCGCCTACGGCGGCATCCGCTGGGGGACCGGCATGTCGCGCGCATTCCAGTATGAGAAGACGCAGAGCCGCATCGGGGCGCCGCCGTGGGACGCGCCGCTGCAGTTCATCGAGAACTCACCCATCTTCTGGGTGAAGAAGATCGAGACCCCCTACCTCACCATTCACAACGATGAGGACGACGCCGTGCCGTGGTACCAGGGCATCGAGTTCATCACCGCGCTCCGGCGGCTCGGCAAAGAAGGCTACATGTTCAACTACAACGGAGAGCGGCACGGCCTGCGCAACCGCGACAACATGAAGCACTGGACCGTGCACATGGACGAGTTCTTCGACCACTACCTCCTCGGCAAGCCCCGGCCCGAGTGGATGGACAAGGGCGTGCCGTTCCTCGAGAGAGGCAAACGCGACGTGGCCCCGCTCTTCAAGAAGAAAGAAACCACGACCACGCCGACGCAGGCCTCGAGGCAGGGCGGCCACTGACATCCAACGGCGCTGGGATCGGCGGCGCTTAGCTCAACGGCGGCGGGCCTTCCGCCGCCGTTCTCTTGTACGCTCAGGCACCGGGCACGGAACGAGGATTCGAATTTGCATCCAAGGTCTCAGACGACGAGACGAAACCCCAACAGTTTCGAAAGGAGACCAGACGATGAAACGGTTATGGATGAGCGGTGCGGCCGCAGTGATGGCTCTCTCGATCGCGAGCCTCGGCGCCCAGACGCCCCAGACTCAGCCGCCGCAGAGCCAGCCACCGCAGGCGCAACAGCCCGCGACCCCGGCGCAGAACATGGTGACGACGACGCTGCAGGGCTGCGTGTACAAGGAAGCCGACATTCCCGGGCGCACGCCCAACGTCGCGGAGAAGGCCGGCGTTCTCGAAGACTACATCCTCGTGACGTCCGCCCGACCATCGGCGCCTGCCGGGACGTCCGGCACCACGCCGCCGAGCCCGACCGCCGCGACCGGCATGTCGAGCACGGCCAATAAGGCGTTCAAGCTCGAGAAGATTGCCGATGAGCGGCTGAAGGCCGTAGTCGGCAAGCGAGTAGAAGTTACAGGGCGTGTCGACGCCGAGCACAGCGACACGAAGGCCGCTGGTGCCCCGGCCCCTGACAAGAGCCCTGGTCCCGACAAGATCGAACTGCCCGAGTTCGAAGTGACGACTCTCCGCGAGGTCGAAGGCACCTGCCCGGCCGTACCGGAAATCCGCAAGTAGGGTTCCCACGAGGTTCCAGAGGGTTCCAGGGGGTTCCAAAGGGTTCTGTTCCAGGTTCCAAAAAGAACCCAGAACAAGGCCTGGAAACCTTGGAACCTGTCTTGGAACCTCTCTTAGCTTTTGACCATCTTCCGAGCCTCTGCCAGTTCCCGCCGTGGGTCCGCCCCGGCCTTCACGCACATTTCCACGAGCTGCCCGTAGTACTGCTTCGCTCTGGCCGGATCGCCATTGAGCGACGCCGCGCGCGCGGACAGATAAAGCGTGCGGAAGCGGTTCGGTTCCTTCTTCATCACCGCTTCGAGCTCGGCCAGCGCCTCCGCCGGACGTTTGAGCTCGATCAGCATGTCGCCGAGCATCTCGCGCGCGGGGACCAGCGGACCGGGTGAGATCGCCGACTTGTCGGTGGAGTCTTCGATCTTCGCCGCCTCCTGCAGCAGCCGGATCGCATCGTCAGTCCGCTTCTCGGCCAGCGCAATCCATGCGAGCGCCGCGGTGTGCTGGATCTCCACCTGCTGGGCCCAGTACGCGTCCTGTTTGGCGAGCAGCGCGGCGCGCAGATCGACGAGCTTCGCGGCATCGATCTTCGCGGCGGCTGCGTCACCACTCCGCGCCGCGCCCACGGCCCGGGCGAAATGAGTGATCGCGTCGATGAAGGGAAATGGGGTCGGCCCGGTGGCGAGGCCGGCGGCACGCTGCCAGTCGCCACGCTCGAGCGCATAACGGGCCGGAATGCTCGCCGCAGCATAGAAGCCGACCTGGCCGTACTGCTCCGCCGTGTTCACCTCTTTGAGGATCGCGTCGAGCTCCTGGATGACGCGCTGCGCCTGCTGATCCTGCGCCGTCTGCAGGTACGCGTAGACCTGGTAATCGAGTGCGTGGAGCGTCTCTGCCGGCGATTTCGCCTTTCGCGCCGCCTCGGCTGACGCCAGGTTGGTTGCGATCGAGTCCTCCCACAGTCCGACCCGCGTGAAGGTGTGCGACGGCATGTGCAGGGCGTGCGGCGCGTCCGGAGCGATCTTCGCGTAGCGGCGGGCGGCCGGGAGCGCGCGCTCGGCCAGCGGCGGATGGTCGTAGGCGTGAATCAGATAATGCGCGACGCCGGGGTGGTCCGGCATCGTTTTGAACAGCTCTTCGAGAACGGCGGCCGCCTTCAGCTGCTGCGCGTACGTCTTGTCATTCGGCAGCGCGGTCTGGTTCACGGCCAGCGCGCTGAACGCCGCCGCTTCCTTGTCGTTGGGATACTTCTCGTGCACGCGCGCCATGGCGCGCTCATAGTTCACGGTCCGTGTGCGCTGATCCACCTTCTCGAAGTCGGTGAAGAGGGCGGAGGCCGCCTCGATGAAGTCGCGCTCGCGGTCGCTCTTCGCGCCGGCGGCACGGGCTTTCGCAATCGCGTCGCGCCCCTGCTGGAGGGCGGCGACCGGGCGGAACGCTGCGAAGGGGTTCCCCCAGCGGCTCATCGCCACACCCCACCACGCAATGCCGCAGGTCGGATCTTTTTCCGCGACCGTCGTGAACGCCGCGGCGGAGGCGCCGAACCAGAACGAATGCAGCAGCGCGACCGCCCGGTTCAACTCAGGGCGGACGGCCGCGTCACACGACGATTCGAAGCTGACGGTGCCCAGTTGTTCCGGGGGGCGGCCGGTTTCATGGGGGTGCTGGAGCGGCGGCGGCTGCTGCGCCGCAACCAGAGAAGCGCTGAGAGCAAGCGCGATCGAGACGTGCGAGGCTAACATGAGACCTCCTGAATGGCGGAAAAGGGAGACGCTATCGCGACTGGCCGCCGTCGCGCAAGCGCGCGCCAGCTGATCCACTCGAAGGAGCCCCGTGCACGACAGGTTCGCTGACATCCTGAATCAGTTGCAATCCGGCCGGTTCCGCGAGCTTTCCGGCGCGCGGCTCACCGCGACCGTCCCGGTGCCGGAGGCTCTTCTCAACGAGCTGATTGCCGCCTCCCTGCCACCGGGCGCGCCGGTGCGTGGCGTCACCATTCACCCGGGCTCCGATGGCCGATTCTCGGTGCGGATCGTACCGAAGGCCGCCCTGCTCCCGGCGATCACGCTCAAGCTCGCGATCGATGAGCAGCCGCGCCTGCCCGATCTGCCGGTCCTCGTGCTGAGGCTGGCGACGCTGAGCGGTCTCTTCGGGCTGGCGAGCGGCGCCGTCAGCGGCATGCTGCCGCCGGGCGTGAAGCTGGAAGGTGATCGAATCCGGGTCGACCTCAGGACCATCGCCGCCCAGCAGGGCTTCGCGCACGTGTTCGAGCATGTTTCGCAGCTGCTCGTCACCACCGAGGAGGGCCGGCTCGTGCTGCACCTGAACGCGGCAATCGGCTGACGGCCGGCCACGGTAAATCGATTCTAGCCGACGGCGTATTCACTCGATATCCCCGGAATCGGCGAATCCGTCCCGGTCCCTGACCTATAATGGCGGCCGAATTCCCGGTAATTCAGGAGGCTCTTCCCACATGCAGCACTTTCGCCTGATCGTCCCCGGTGTGGCGCTCGCCGTCACCCTCGGGGCTACCTCGCTGCCCGGCCGCGCGCAGCAGGCGCCGCCCAACGCGTCGGGACCTTTCGACTCGCTCTACTTCCGTTCCATTGGTCCGGCCACCATGTCGGGGCGAATCGCGGACTTCGCGGTCTACGAAAAGAACCCGGCGGTGTTTTATGTGGCGACCGCGCATGGCGGCGTGTGGAAAACCCTGAACAACGGGACGACCTGGGAGGCGCAGCTGCAGGACCAGGGTCACATGTCGACCGGCGCCATCGCGATCTCGCAGTCCAACCCGGATCTCGTGTGGGTCGGCACCGGCGAGTCGAGCAACCGGCAGAGCGTGTCGTGGGGTGACGGCATCTACAAGTCCACCGACGGCGGCAAGACGTGGACGCACATGGGGCTGAAGACTTCCCGTCACATCAACCGGATCGTCGTCGACCCGCGCGATCACAACACCGTCTTCGTGGCCGCCACCGGCACCCTCTGGGGTCCGGGCGGCGAGCGCGGCGTCTACAAGACGGTGGATGGCGGCAGGACGTGGAAGCAGGTGCTCAAGGGGGACGAGGATACCGGCGCAAACGATGTCGTCATGGATCCGACCAACAGCAACATCCTTTACGCGAACATGTATCAGCGGCGCCGGACGGCCTGCTGCTTCAACGGCGGAGGCCCGGGCAGCGGCATTTTCAAGTCCACCGATGGTGGCGAGACCTGGACGAAGCTCAAAGGGGGCGTGCTCGACGGCCCGCTCGGCCGCACGACGGTCGACGTCTCCCGGAGCCGGCCGAATACCCTGTACGCGCTGATCGAGGGGCCGGCGCAGCCTGGCGGCGGGCGCGGCGGCGGCGGCGGACGCGGCGGCGGGCAGCAGCAGGTCGACCCGAAC
>DATFFM010000209.1:0-11639 GCA_035250005.1 Vicinamibacterales bacterium
CTTCGATCAGTTGATGAGGGATGTTGAGGCCTTCAACACGGCGCACGCCGGCAAGGTTGCCGCGATCGTGGATCGGCTTCCCCAGTAGCGCAGCCCTGTAGCGCAGCCCTGTAGCGCAGCCCTTCAGGGCTGCCTTTCACACAGCCCTGTAGCGCAGCCCTTCAGGGCTGCCCGTTTCATTAGAACGGGAACGCGAAGCTGATTCCTCCGAGCATCGTCGCCTTCAGGGGGGTCGATCACGTACCCGCTTGTCTTGCAGCCCACGCGCAGCTGCATCTACCGCACGACCCCGACCGAGAGGCGCTTCTGCGCGCCGATTTCGACTCTCAACCCGAATCCATCCGGCCGCATCCCATGGCTGTCGAGCGCTGGCAGCCGTCCAAACTCGCGTCTACTTCGCGACCTCCCACTGTCCGCGGACGACGTGCTTCTTCACGTTGCCGGAGACACCCTCGGAGCTCCAGGCGTCAGCACTGACGCGGTAGGCGCTCAGCGTCTGCGAATCGGCGGACCATACGATCGACCCGGCCTGGTACGGCGCGGACGGCGAGCCGTCGCGGCTCAGGAGCGTCGGGGCACCGCCGGCGCTCGGCCGGATCGCGACGTTGTGAGCCTGGATGAAGGCTTCCCACCGCCGATCCGGTGATACGCGCCGGACTGAATCGGACGCCGCCACGGGCGCCGCCGGGTTCGCCGGCCGCCGCGGCAGACACTCGTAATCGGTCGGCGGCACACGGTTCCAGTCCCATTTGATCTGGAGGTCGCAGCGCCACTGCTGCCCGCCGTGCACGAACTCGATGGCCATCGCGCCTTCCTGGATGTACGCGTTCGAGCCGTCGTACTTGACCACGAACTGGGCTGCCGGATCGGCGAACGGCAGCGTGAGCGGCGTGTACTCCAGCCCCGTGCGGATCGTGAGCTCGATCGCCAGCCGCTGGTGGTCGAACAGCGGCTCCTTCACGCCGTGCTGCGCGTCGACCTTCAGCCACAGGTTCCCTCCCTCGACCGCCTTGCGGTACCAGAACAGGTCCGGCTTGGGCCAGACCGGCGCCGTCGCCTGCGCGGCGGCCGCGGATGGCAGCAGCGCGCCCACGACGAACAACGCGGTACCGATGACCGCTGACGACGTACCCCCCGACTTCGGGAGGCGTTTCAGGAGCGCGTTGGCCTTGCGAAACCATGGCCGCTCGCGGCGTTGCAGATACCGCGGCAGGCTGGGTTTTCTGGCGAGGATGCGCTGGGCCCATTCGCGCGCTTCGCCGGGCCGGTTCTGTGCCGCGAGAAACGCCGCGTAGTTCAGGTACGTTTCCGAGAGCGTCGAAACCTCGGTCGCGTGCCGGAACAGCGCTTCAGCCCGGTCGGCCTGGCCGGCGCCCGCGCAGGCGTGGGCCAGCAGGGCGATCGCGCGATTGAAGTCGTACCGGGGATCCCGGGTGGTGACGCTTTCGAGGTCCCGGACGGCGGCTTTGAAATCGCCGAGGTGGAGCTCCGCGATGCCGCGGCGGTAGATCGGGTCCGGCTGGTCGCTGCGAGGGGAGATCGCCTTGTCGTAGCACTCGCGCGCGCGCGCGAACTTCCCCTCGTCCAGGTACAGGTCGGCCAGTTCCTCGTAGTTGCCTGCCGAAGGATTGTCGAGGACAACCGCTTCCAGATGGGCGATCCGCTTGCGGCGCCCGAACCCCTCGAAGGACTGCCGCAGCAGGCCGAGGTCCGGCACCACCTCCATGCCGATGTAGACGAGCGCACCCAGGGGGCCGAGAAAGATGATCACCCACAGCCAGATGGTGTCGGGGCGGCGGCGAATGAAATGGACGATCGCGAGCCCCTGGAGGAGCACGCCCCACGGAAAGAGGAAAGAGAAAAAGCCCATCTGGCGTTAGAAAGTGCTTGACCGACCAAAATGGTCGGATATAAGCTTTTCCCAAGTTGCGAACGGTCTCACTTTGGAGGCCGCTCCAAACTCAAGCGGCCCGCTCGGTGCTGATACACCGGGCGGGCCATGCCAAACGCTGGTCTTGGGAAACCTGCCCACGCTCGCGCGTTGACGCGTCCGACTCCGCGATTCTACGGAGGGACGCCCGCCGGCGCAACAACAGGAGTGCGTGCCAATGTATTGTCCGGTCGTCTGCCTTCTCGTAACCCTCTGCTCCACCAACCTCTCCGCCGCCTCCCTTACCCCGGCCGCCGTGCAAGCCTCGGCTCCCCTCCGGCAGCCTGAGCTGCGCGGCCACGTCGTCGATGGGACCGGCTCGCCGGTCGCGAGCGCCCAGATCACGGTCCGGCCCGAAGCGGGGGGCGCCGCTGCGACGATTCTCGCTGACGGCCGTGGTGACTTCGCGCTGCCGCTACCGGCGGGTGTCTACCGCCTGACCGTCAGCGCCGCGGGTTTCGAAGAGACTTCCACTCGGGTGACGGTAAGCGCCGCACAGGAACGTGTGGCGGTGGACGTCGTCCTGGCGGTCGCGGGCTTCACCGAGACGGTCGAGGTCGAAGCGCCCCGGACCGTCCGCGCCACGGCGATCCACAGCGCGACGAAGACTCCCACTCCCCTGCGGGACGTGCCGCAATCGGTGAGCGTGGTGACCAGCGCGCTGATCGCCGACCAGCGGATGTCGAGCATGGCCGACGTCGTCCGGTTCATGCCCGGCGTCAGCATGGGCCAGGGGGAGGGGAACCGCGACACGCCCATCCTTCGCGGCAACAGCTCGACCTCCGACTTCTTCGTCGACGGTGTGCGCGATGACGTCCAGTACTTCCGGGATGTCTACAATCTCGAGCGGGTGGAGGCGCTGAAGGGGCCCAACGCGATGATCTTCGGCCGCGGCGGCGCCGGCGGCGTCATCAACCGGGTCACTCGGCAGGCCCAGTGGGGGCAGGCGAAGGAGGTGACGCTGCAGCTCGGCTCGTGGGACAACCGCCGCATGACCGCGGACTTCGGCGCGGCGCTGAACGACACGGTGGCGGCCCGCGTGACCGGCATGTACGAGAACTCCGACTCGTATCGATCCGGCGTGGCCCTGGAGCGGCTCGGCGTGCAGCCGTCGGTCGCGTTCCGGCTCGGACCGGCGACGACCCTGCGCGCGAGCTATGAGTACTTCCACGACGAGCGCACGGCGGATCGCGGCATTCCGTCGTTCAAGGGCCGTCCCCTCGTGACGGATGCAGGCACCTTCTTCGGCGACCCGGCCGGCAGCCCGACTCATGCGACGGTGAACGTGTTCGCGTCGGTGATCGAGCACGATCTTGGCGACCAGGTCACCGTGCGGAACAGGGTGAGCTACGGTCTCTACGACAAGTTCTATCAGAACGTGTTCCCCGGGGCGGTGAACGCCGCGGGCACCGCCGTGAGTCTGTCGGCCTACAACAACGCCACCGACCGCCGCAACCTCTTCAACCAGACCGACCTGACGGTGAGACGTCGCGCCGGCGGGATGAGCCACACGTTCCTCGTGGGTGCCGAGCTCGGCCGCCAGGTGACCGACAACTTCCGGTCGACCGGCCACTTCTCCCCGCTGGGGTCGGTCACCTCGATCGAGGTCCCGTTGACCGCTCCAACCGTCTCGGTGCCGGTCGCGTTCCGGCAGAGCGCAACCGACGCCGACAACCACGGCGTCGCAACGGTCGCAGCGCTCTACGCGCAGGACCAGGTCGAGTTGACCGAGCACCTTCAGGCGGTGGCAGGGCTGCGGCTGGACGCCTTCGAGCTGGACTTCACGAACAACCGGACCGGCGCCACGCTTGCGAGCCGCGATCGATTGGTGTCGCCGCGTCTTGGACTGATCTACAAGCCGATCGTTCCGGTCTCCGTGTACGGCAGCTACAGCCTGGCGCACCTGCCGCGCGGCGGCGACCAGCTGTCGTCGCTCTCGCTCACCAACCAGTCGCTGGAACCCGAGACCTTCCGCAATTACGAGGTCGGGGTCAAGTGGGACGCGTCCCCCTCGCTTGGTGCGTCCGCGGCCGTGTACCGGCTCGACCGTGGCAATGTCGCCGTACCGGATCCCGCGGATCCAACCCGCTCGCTGCTGGTGGATGCGCAGCAGACCCGGGGGCTCGAGGTCGAGTTGAGCGGCTCACCGACCCGAGCCTTGACGGTGATGGCCGGCTACGCCTATCAGGATGGGGAGATCACGCGGTCCATTTCATCGACGACGCAGGCCGGCGCCAGCCTGGCCCAATTGCCCGCACACTCCTTCTCGCTCTGGAGCCGGTATGACATCACGCCACGATGGTCGGGCGCCCTCGGGATCGTCAGCCGGACGGACATGTTCGCATCGACGGATAATCGGGTCGTCGTACCGGGCTTCACCCGCGTCGATGCCGCGGTATTCTTCGACCTCACGTCGAAGCTGCGGGCGCAGCTGAACGTCCAGAATCTGTTCGACGTGGACTATTACGCCGCCGTACACAGCAACAACAACATCACGCCGGGCTCGCCTCGCGCCGCCCGATTCTCGTTGACGACACGGTTTTAATCCCTGATCCCTAATCCCTAATCCCTAATCGTGATCAGGACTGACGAGGGATTAGGGATCAGGGATTAGGGATTAGGGATTAGGGATTAGGGATCCTCAGTGCCCCATCCCGAGTAGAACGGCGTTGATGAACAGCAGCTGCGTGGCCTCGGCGTAGGCGCGGTAGTTCGGATCCTCCGCGAACCCGATCACGTGCCCACGCCCGGACGGCTGATGCATCAGGTACGACCGCGAGGCCAGCAGCGGCAGCGCCTCCTTCCAGACGTGGCCGCTGGCGACGAGCTTCTCGACCGGCGCATACACACCGACGTTGACGCCGGCATCCAGCTTGAGCGGCGCGAACACGCGCGTGCCTTCGGCGATCACCTGGATGTCGCCGTCGAGACCTGCGGTCAGCCAGTGATACGGAGACAGCGTCACCCGCAGCATCGCGCCCGCGAGGCTTTCGGGCTGCTCGCGTTCCGGCTGGATCGCCTTCTCGAAATCGAACGGTTTGGCCAGGTCCGGCTTCTGGCTGGCGCCGCCGCCGGTCCCGGTTCCGCCGCCTCCGGCGGGCGCGGCGCCGGATCCGGGAGTCTGCCCTTCCGGCGTGTCCTTCTGCGGCGTGCCGTCGCGGTACAGCGGATCGGTCGTCAGCAGGCCGACGCGATCGCGCGAGGCCCAGCGCGTCGCCTCGGCGAGGGTGATCAGCGTGCCGCCGTTCCGGATCCAGTCCTTCAGCCGCCGCAGCCCATCGTCGTTGAAGGTGTAATTGCCTGACGGGAGCACGAGCACGTCGTAGTCGCTCATGTCGTAGTTCTGCAGGGTAGCGGTGCGCATCGCGGTGACGCCGAGGCCGAACCGCTGCTCGAGGGTGTAGCGCGCCCACCCCGCCGAGAGGCTCGACACCGGCGAGTCCCACCCCAGCAGCACCCGGGGGGCGCGCGCGAGCGCCGCGGTCTGGTTGCTGCCGAGCGATACCCCTTCTTCGGTCCAGGTGTCGGTGATCGGCACGAGCTCGGCTCCGTGCTTGCGGGCGATCTGCTGGATCGTCGCCGCCGTCCCGTCGGGATTGCCGGCCAGCCGCACGAACGCGGTGCCGATGGCGTATTGACGACCGCCGTGCTTGAACGCTTCGTCGGTCGTGATCAGGCGAATGCCCTGGCGCACCGCTTCGGCCGCCGTCGCCGCCGCCCCGGAGCCCCAGGGCATCAGGAACCCGAGCGCGCCAGCCGGCAGGCTCTGCCCGCCCGCGGCGGCTACCGGTTCATCCCCCCGGACGTCGCGCATCTTCACCGTCGTGACCCGGTCGCTCGCGACCACATCGACGTCGTACATGAGCGGAAGGCTCCACGCGGTGACGTCGTAGATCTGATCGCCGAGGCGCGCCTTGCGCCGGCGGTCCTGCTCCTTCAGAAAGGCCTCGTCCATCTTGATGTCAGGATCGAGGAGATTGCGCACCAGCCGCCCGGAGGGCTGGGCGAGCGGAACGATGTAGGTGCCGCGCGGCATCTGCTGCGCGCCGGCGGTGAACGTCTCGTCCGCCTGTTTGACGACGATCCCCTGCGCGGCGAGCTGGCGGGCGAGCCGGGCCGAGCGCGCGGGGTCTTTGCCCGGTGCGATCAGGTACTCGCGCGTCCCCTTCTGCCCGAGCGCAATTGCGCTCCGGCGGTAGTCCAGAAACTCGCGCAGGAGGCGATCGCGGTTCTTGGCCGCCGTGACGGCGGTGGTCACCGCCGCCGTGAAGTGCTGGGTCACCCCCTGCTTGTAGGTCAGGACCGTGCCGTCGTCGCGTTTGAACGCCAGCCCCCGGGCGGAGGCCTGCTCGTAGGTCATCGCGACCGCACCCTGGAAGACCGGCCACGAATCGCCGTAGCCCGGATAGAAAGCGTCGAAGACTTCCTTGACGAAGTAGCCGAACCCGCGCTTGTCGAACTCCGCGGCGTTCGCCCGGCCGAACAGCTCGAAGCCCTTCCGCTGCCCGTCGGTGATCAGCGGATTGAACGGGTCGGCCGGGGGGGCGAAGTAATAGCTCGAGTTGCCACCCATCTCGTGAAGGTCCACGACCACCTGCGGATACCAGTCGAGCATCGTCCGGATGCGCCCCTGCGTCTCCCGCTGCGACATCGCGAAGTAGTCGCGGTTCATATCGAACAGGTAGTGGTTCACGCGGCCGCCGGGCCAGGGCTCGTCGTGCTCCGCGGACTGCGGATTCGGGTCGGCCTCCGCGGCGCGCCCGAGGAGGTTCGAGGTGACGAACCGCTGACGGCCGTCGGGATTCTGCATCGGGTCGATGATCACCAGCGCGTCGCGCAGCGTGATGTCGGCGTCGGGATTGTTCCGCGCCGCGAGCAGGTGATACGCCTCGGCCAGCGCGGCGTCGGACGAGGAGATCTCATTGCCGTGGACGCCGTGAATCAGCAGCACCACGACCGGCAGCTCCGCGACGAGACGGTCCGCGTCGGGCGCGCCGGACGCCAGCGTCTGCAGGCCGCGCTTCACCTCGTCGAGTCTGGCGATGCGCGCCGGGGAGCCGACGACCAGGTAATGGAGCGGCCGGCCCTCCCAGCTCGTGGCGTAGTGCACGAGCCGCGTGCGGTCAGGCGCCGCCTTCGACAGCGCCTCGAGATATCGGCCGATCTGCTCCGGCGTGCTGATGGCGTCGCCGTGCTCGTGGCCGACGACCGATTTCAGAGTCGGGATCCCCGGATCGTAGGTGACATTGGGCCACAGCCCCTGTGCCGACGCGCTCGCAGAAACCAGGCAGAAGGTCAGAACCGAAAAAAATCGCATGCCATTTTGTATCACGTCTCCGTGCGCGCGCAGATCAGGACGGCGCGGGCGTAGAGGAGGCTGAAGCCGGCCTTCTGGACGTTCTCCTGCGATTTCGATCCGGGCTCGGTCGTCACCACGGCGATGTCGCAGCCGCGGCGCGCCGCTTCGCCGAGGCGATGGCGGAGCAGCGCGGTCTGGACCCCGTGGCGGCGATGTTCGGGGAGCGTCGCGGCGCCGTTGAGTTGAGCGACGCCGTCCTGGACGCGAAAGCTGGCGCCGCCGGCGAGGGATCCGCCGCGCCGGGCGAGGTAGCGCTCGAATGTGGGGGCGGCGATCGTATCGCCGAATACACGGTCCAGCAGGTCGCGCGGAAACGATTCGTCGCTCGCGGGGCCGTCGAAGGCATCCGGATGCATGAACGCGGTGGCGACCACGTCGAGCCACGCCGGCGCCTCATCATCGGCCACGCGGGTCACCTGAATGTCTGGGACCGCCTCGAACCCCGACGCCGCGCCGAGAGCCAGCCCCAGCACGTTCTCGAACCCCACCAGCTCGTAGCCACGCCTGGTCAGCGTCCGAACCACTTCGGGATTCGCCAGGGTAGCGACTTCGAATCGCAGCGGCGCCTGCCGTTCGGCAAACTCGCGCTCCAGCGCGTCGAGCACCTCCGGAGGGGGCACGCCGTCGAACCCGAGGCCCGCAACCTTGTTGAACGGAGCTCCCGGCTCGACGAAGGCGGCGACACCGCCCTGCATCTCCCGGATCATCAGCTGCCCCGCCGGCAGCCGGCGGGCCGCCGCCCGGGCCCCCTCGGCAATCAGTCCCGCTTCCGCCCGTTCGATCCGTCTCGCAACCGATGCCGTCGCAAACACTCAGGAATTCTATCGTGCCGGCTCACCGGCACCGCCGCCAGACGGTTCAACCGGCGAGAATGCCAGCCAGCGTCGCCTGGTCGATATTGCCGCCGCTCATCACGCAGACGGTGCTTCTGCCCCGCAGCCGATCGCGCAGCTTCATCGCGGCGGCGAGCGATGCAGCGCCCGCGCCTTCGGCCAGGTTGTGCGTGGTCCGCAACGCCAGGCGCACCCCCTCCTTCAATTCCTCTTCCGTCAGCGTCACCACGTCATTCAGCTGCTCCCGCAGGATGGCAAACGTCGTGTCGAACGTCACGCGGGTGGCCATGCCTTCAGCGAAGGTCGCCGCGTGCTCCCCGACGACGCGGACGCCGGTGCGCCACGAGCGTGTGAACGCGTCCGCTCCCTGCGCCTGGATGCCGATGATCTCGGCCCGGCTGCGCAGGAGGGTGCGGACCAGCGCGCAACCGCAGGCGCCGCTCCCGCCGCCGATCGGGACGAGCACGATTTCTGCCTCGGGCAGCTGGTCGAAAATCTCGAGCGCGTAGGTGGCGACGCCGGCGATCAGATGCGGTTCGTTGGCCGAATGCACGTACCTGAGGCCGTTCGCGCGCTGGAGCGCTTCCACGTGCTCCCGTGCCTCGTCGAAGTCGCGTCCGACCTCCAGCACGGTCGCGCCGAAGGCGCGCATCGCGGCGTTCTTTTCGGGGTTGTTGGCCCGGGGCACGACGATCGTGCACGGGACCGCTTCGCGCTCGCACGCCAGAGCGATCGACTGACCGTGGTTGCCGGTGGTGGCCGTGATCACGCCGCGGCGCTCGTCCGGCGTGAGACGGCTGACGAGATGGAGGCCGCCGCGTACCTTGAAGGCGCCGGTGGGGTTGTGATTCTCGTGTTTTACGCGAATGCTCAGCCCGGTCTCGGCGTCCAGCAGCGGATGCCGCAACAAGGGCGTCGGGCTGAGCGTCCGATAGACGACCTGCTGCGCCGCGCGCACATCGTCCAGGGTCAGGGCGATCGAGCTTCTCATGCCCCGAAGCATATGCCAACCGTTCGCCGCTGACCGTCGTGGCGTCGCGGCCGTAACCACCGGCGGCAGCCATGACCCGGCGAGAAGGCCGTTCGTCGTTCGATTGGCGGAATGCTGGTGCGCCGGCTCCTGCACGGCGATGATGCCGTTTCTTTGTCCGCCCGACCTGAAGGTCGGGCCTACTTTGCTTCGCGGCTACTTTGCTTCGCGGCTTTCGTCCTTTTTCAGGAACGGCACCCCTTCGCTGAGCCACTTCGGGGCCGGGGCGTCCTTCAGATAGTGATCGAAGAACTGGAAGTACCGGACCGTCAGATCCTTTCGGTTCGCCATCACGCGAAGACCATGGCCTTCATTGGGATACGCCAGCAGGACCGCCTTCTTGCCGTTGTAGCGAAGCGCGTTGTAAAAGGCGAGGCCGTTCTCGAAGCCCACAGTCGGGTCGGCGGTCCCGTGCATGATCAGAAACGGCGTCGTCGTCTTGTGCGCGTGCACGAGCGCCGACTCGAAGCGGTACTTTTCGGGATTGTCCCAGGGTGAGAAGCCCCAGCGTCCCTGGCCATAGAGGTAGTAGTCGAAGGCGGTGTTGCCGCTGCCCGACTGCACCTGATACGACCAGCCCCAGTTCTGGCTGAAATCGTTGAACAGATCGGTGACGCCGGCGCCCATGCCGACAGCGGCAAACATCTTCGACTGGGTGCCGATGAACGCCGCTCCCTCGCCGCCGTAGCTGTGGCCGGTGACGCCGATCCGCTTCGGATCCGCGTAGCCGAGCTCGATCACCCTGCGCGTCGCCGCTTCGACCGCCTCGAGCATGTCGCTGTGAGAGTTGCCCGTCCTGAAATGCACGTCCGGCAGCATCGTCAGATACCCGCGGCTCACCGCTTCCATCGGGGATCCGCCCATGCCCGTCAGATAGGAAGGGGCGTTGTAGCGGTGCAGGTTCTGCGAGTTCTTCTCGTAAAAGGTGACGAGCATCGGGCGCTTCTCGCCGGGCTGGTAGTCGTCGGGCAGCGCGAGGATGCCCTGGAGCTTCACGCCGTCCCGGTTCTTGTAGTCGAAAAGAATGCGCCGGCCCCAGAGATAGTCCTTCTGCTGCGGATTCGCGTCGGTGATCTTCTTCGCATCCCTGAACCCCGGACCGGAGATCCGCAGGTCGGGGTACTCCACGAAGGTCTGACGCGTGAACATGAAGCGGTTGGCCTTCGCCGCCTTCTCCGGTGTGCCGAACGATGCGTCCTCGTACACGAGCTCCTTCAACTGGCCGTTCTCGAGCTCGTAGAAACCCGACTTCTTCGTCCACTGACCGTAGGCTGAAAGGGTGATCGGCTTCGAGAGGTCGATCGTGCCGCGGGGCCCGACGGCTCGAGGAATCGTCAGATCGGCCGGCTCCGTTCGCACATGGCGGAACTGCATCTCGTTCTTCGCGCCGGCCCCGTTGGTCAGGTTCTTCGGTCCCGAACCGTCGAACGGTACCAGCCACAGGTCGTACTTGTGCTGCGCAATCGCCGCCTTGCCGTCGCTCGTGTAACCGGCAATGCCGAATGACGGCCTCGGCCCGGGATGGTCGTAGTCTGTGTTCACGAAACTGACCGCAGCCCCGTTGCCGAGAGGCTTCGAGGTGGCCTGGTCGAGGTCGTAGGCGTGAAACCGGCTGTCCTTCCAGTAGAGGAAGTGGTGGCCGTGCGGCGAGATCCCGAAGGTATGGCCGCCGATCAACTGCCCCTTCATCATCAGCGTCCGTTCGCCGGAGGACGTGTCGACGCGATAGAAGTCCGCGGCCGGGCGCTTCTGGTCGTGGATGTAGCCGCGGCCGTCCCGCCCGACGGCCCACCTGCCGTCCGGGGCGACCTCCAGGTCCTTCATGGTCTCGTCGGCGAGCCTCACGAAGCGCGAGGCGGCGACGTCGAACGCCTGGCGGAACGTGAAGTTGCGATCGGTCTCGGCGCGGATCATCTGCAGCGACTGGATCCGCTCGTCGAGCGTGTTCCAGACATCCACGTCGTTCTGCTCGTCGGTGGTCTTGCGGGCCGTATCCGGCGCCGCGACCTGCGCCTTCGCGCCGAAGAACACCCGCTTGTTGTCTTCGCTCCACTGCAGCGCCGCGCGATCGCTGACCACCCAGCCCTTGGGGAAGGCCTCCGCCTTCGCCGGGTCGAACAGGATCGGCCGGGGTGCGATGTCGTCGAGGCCGATCGCCGAGGGGACGTCGGTGAAGACGACCAGAACGTTCTCTTTCTCTCGCTTCTTCTCGACGTCGTTCCCCTTCAGCACCGCGACCGCGTTGCCGTCCTCGTTCCACGTCAGCCGGTTGTACTGCTTCGCGTCGTTGTCGAGCGCCACCGTTCGCCCGCTGCGCGGGTCGAAGACGAAGAGTCCGTTGCCGTCCTTCACCGGCGAGTCCACGGTGTAAGCCAGGAGGCTGCCGGTGCGGTTGAAGAGGATGTCTCCGACGCTGCCCAGGAGCTGATGCCGCCCGGTACGCAGGTCCAGCAGGATCGTGTCGGTTCCGCGCGGGCCGGCGCCGAC
>DATFFM010000210.1:0-35238 GCA_035250005.1 Vicinamibacterales bacterium
GCAGCCCGTGACCGAGGACCAGCCGCAGCACGGCGAGTGGCTCCGCACCGAGCGCCATCCGCACGCCGATCTCGCGCGTGCGCTGCCCGACCGAATAGCTGGCGACGCCATAGAGCCCGATCGAGGCCAGCAGGAGAGCCAGGCCACCGAACGTCGCCAGCATGATGACGTTCATCCGGAGCGGCGCAAGCGACTGCGAGACCTGCTCTTCGAGCGTCCGGATGTTGAAGACCGACAGTGTCGGATCGATCTCCTGGACCTGACGGCGAACCGCGGGAGCCAGCGACGCGGCGTCGGCGGCCGCACGCACGTGCAGGGCGGCCTGCGGCGTGTAGTTCTGCCGCACCGGCTGATAGATGAACGGGATCGGGTCCTCGACGACGCCGTTGTACTTGGCGTTGCGGGCGACGCCGATGACGGTTGTGAAGTCAGCGTCACCGAAGAACTTGAAGCGCTTGCCGATGGCGTCCTGACCGGGCCAGAACCGCTCGGCCATCGTCTCGTTGACGACGACCGCCAGGGGCGCGCCGGCGGTGTCGGAGGTGGTGAAATCGCGCCCGCGAAGCAGCGGGATATCGAGCGTCTCCAGATATCCCGGGCTGACGGTATTCACCTGCACCAGAATCCGGTCCTGCGTCGTCGTGTCGACACCCTCGGGCAGCACGCTGCGCAGAAAACCTCCGGCGAAGGGCGGGTTCTGCGCCACCGATACGTGCGTCACGCCGGGGAGGCCCGAAACGCGGTCCACGACCTGCTGGTAGAACAGTTGCCCGCGCTCGGGGGTATATCCCTCGCGGCCGAGGTTGAAATTCATCACCAGCACGCCGCGTGTTTCGAATCCGGGATCGATCGACTGCGCGTCGCGAAGGCTGCGCAGAAAGAGGCCGGCGGCGATGAGGGAGACCAGCGACAACGCCACCTGCGACACGACCAGAACCTGGCGCAGGCTGATGAGGCGAAGCCATCCCCGGCCGGTGCCGGTCGCGACCGTTTCGCTCTTCAACACCGACACGACATCCGGCTTCGACGCCTGAATCGCCGGAGCCAGGCCGAACAGCACGCCGGTCGCGATCGCCAGCAGCCCGGTGAACGCCAGCACCCGGCCGTCGATCGAGAGGCTGTCGTCAACCGGAATCGGAAGCTGCAGATCGGCGGCGACGAGGCCGTCGAGCAGCCAGTAGGCGAGCAGCAGGCCGAGTGCCCCGCCCAGCGCGGAGAGCAGAACGCTCTCGGTCAGCAGCTGGCGCATCAGGCGCACGCGGCCGGCGCCGAGCGCCAGCCGGATGGCGATCTCCTTGCGCCGCCTGCTGGCCCGTGCCAGCAGGAGGTTCGCGATGTTCGCGCAGGCAATCAGCAGCACGATGCCGACGACGACCATGAGGATCATCGAGATCTGCACGACCGGGGCCCCGCCTTGCCCGCCGGGGTTCAGGCGCGTGTCGAGCAGCGGGGCGACGCCGGCGCTCCGGCCCTTGTTGTCATTCGGAAACGCCTGCGCCAGCTGACCGAACACCGCCTGCATGTTGGCGCGCGACTGTTCGACGCCGATGCCCGGCTTCAAACGCCCGAACGCAAAGAGGAACAGGCCGCGGCGCTGCTCGTACCAATCGAAGTTCGGCTGCGCCAGATCGTGCATCGCCATCGGCACCCAGACCGACGGCCCGCCGCCCAGCAGGGTGCCGGTGAACCCCTTTGGCGCAATCCCGACCACCTCGAAGGGCGTGCGGTTCAGCGTCAGCGTCCTGCCGACGATCGCCGGGTCGCTGCCGAGGCTGCGCTCCCAGAACCCGTGGCTGATCACCGCGACCGGGACCGGTCTCGTGTCTTCGTCCGCGAGGAAGCCCCGGCCGATCGTCGGCTGTGCCCCGAGCAGCGAGAAGTAGTTGCCCGACACGACCTGCGCGGGGATCTGCTCCGATTCGCTGCCGGTCGTCCAGTTCAGCTGCGCGAAGGTGAAGGCCGCCATCTCGGTGAAGACCTGGTTCTGGTCGCGCAGGTCCTTGTAATTGAGATGCGACAGCGGGAGATTGCCAGGATTGCGCTGGTCGGTCGTGAAGACCGATACCAGCCGCGTCGGCTCGTCGACCGGGATCGGCCGGAGCAGCACGGCGTTGACCAGGCTGAAGATGGCTGTGTTGGCGCCGATGCCGAGCGCCAGCGACAGCGCCGCCACGATGGTAAAGGCAGGGCTGCGCACCAGCATTCGGAGCCCGTAGGTGAGATCTTTGATCATGGCAGTGCTGAAGGCTGAAGTCTGAATGCCGAAGTAATGCTGAAGTTCAGAATCGCCCCCTTACTTCAGCATTCGCACTTCAGCCCTCAGCATTGCGTTCTAGTGCTCGATGTGGAAGCCGCTCTCCTCGAGCTCCTTCTCGCCGCGCTTGCTGGTGCCGTCTTCCTCGACGACCCGGCCGTCGAACAGATGGATCGAGCGGTCGGCGTGGCGCGCGTAGCGGGGGTCGTGCGTGACCATGCAGATGGTCGCCCCTTCGCGGTGCAGCTCGCGGAGCAGCTCCATCACCGCCTCGCCGTTCTTCGAGTCGAGGTTGCCGGTCGGCTCGTCGGCGAGCAGGATCGACGGCGAGCCGGCCACCGCGCGGGCGACGGCCACGCGCTGCTGCTGGCCGCCCGAGAGCTGGCTCGGGAGGTGCTTGGCGCGGTGCGCCATGCCGACCTTTTCGAGCGCCGCCATCACGCGCTCCTTGCGCTCGGCCGACTTCATCCCCCGGTAGGTGAGCGGCAGCTCGACGTTCTCGTACACGTTCAGATCGCCGATCAGATTGAAGCTCTGGAAGATGAACCCGATCTCGCGGTTGCGCACGCGCGCGCGCTCCGAGAGCGGCAGGTCGGCGACCGACTTGCCGTTGAGGGTGTACTTGCCTTCGGTCGGCGAGTCGAGCAGCCCGAGGATGGAGAGGAGCGTCGACTTGCCGCAGCCCGAGGGCCCGGCGATCGCGATGTACTCGCCGCTCTTGATTTCGAGGTGGATCCCGGCGAGTGCGTGGGTCTCGACTTCGTCCGTGAAGAATACTTTCGTCACGCCATCGAGATGGATCAGCGTCTGCCCTGAACTGGTCATCGTCGCTCCTTGTAATGAACTACTGATTCAGTCGAATCCGGTCGTACGCGTCCTGCGCCGACATATCCGAGAGGATCACCTGGTCACCAGGCTGGAGCCCCTCCAGAATTTCGATCTCGTTCACCGACGTGCGGCCGAGTCTGACCTGGACCCGGTGCGCTTCGCCGCTGTCATCGAGCTTGAACAGCATCACGATGCTGTTCTCCTGGCCGAACGCGGGCCGGCCGACCTTGATGACGTCGGGCAGCTTCTCGAGCGTGATCGTGCCGTCCACGCTCAGATCCGGGCGCGCGCCCGGCGGCAGGGCTCCCTCGAGCGAGATGTCGACGCCGACCGTGCCGCCGGTGGCGGTCGGATCGATTCGGATGACGCGGCCGGGGATGATCCCGTTCCGCGTGTCGACTTCGGCGATCTGGCCGATGCGGATGTCTTTCGTCTGCGTTTCCGCGATGCGAACCTCCGCCTTGAGGCGCGTCGGATCCGCGACGCGGGCCAGGTTCGTGCCGGGGCCGATCGTCTGGCCGACTTCGACCGGCACCTGCGAAAGCACTCCGGCCATACCGGCTTTCACTTTCAGGTTGTCGAGCTGCTGCAGCCGCAGATCGTACTGGGCGCGACGCTGGGACACCTCGGCTTCCTGCGGCGCCAGCTGCGACTTCATGCCGTTCTTCATGTTCTCGAACTGCTTCTGCGCGATCGACAGCCGGTTTTTCAAGTCCGCGGTCTGCGAGCGGATCTGCTGCACCTGGAGCAGCGACACGAGCCCGTCTTTGAGCAGCTCCTCCTGCGCTTTGAGGTTCAGAGCCGAATTGTTGTACTGCGTTTCGATGCTGGCGAGCTCGGACTGCTGCTGGAGCAGGGTGCGCTCGAGCTCCGCCTTGCGGTTCTCGTAGCTGGCCAGTGCGGACTGGTGCGCGAGCTGCGCGTCCTGCACCGATTGCTGCAGTTCGGGATTGCTCAATTCGAGAATCACGGTGTTGGCCGTGACGGTCGCGCCGGGGCGCAGCAGGATGCGTTCGACGCGCCCCTGCGTCGTGGTATTGATCCAGCGGATATCTTCGGGGACCAGTGTGCCGGAGCCGCGAACGAGCCGAAGCATCGGCCCCCGCTTGACGGTATCGACCCAGACGGCGGCGCGATCCACCGACGGCGCGGCCGGCTTCAACTGCGAAACCCCGATCGTGATCAGGATGATGATGACGAGGCCCGACGTCGCCATGACGGCGCGTTTGATTTTCTTTCTCTTCGCAACTGTTGCGGGACGTGCAATGTCGACCATGTAACGCCTCTGGCTGAATCCGGGGAGCGGGATGGACGCCCGGTCAGTCCAGATTAACCAAACGGGGTGCCACCGGCGCGTGGCAAGAAATCCCCTTTTAAATCAACGCTTTATCGCTGATCGCCGAACCGGTCGAGGCGGCACGATGACCGCCTGTGACACGCTGGCGTCCCGGAATCGAACACCGGCGATCAGCACGGCGGACCGCTCGCCCCGTTCGGGATCGTGCAATTGGACGAGAGAGGGACGGTTCTGGTTTAGAGCAATTTCACGGGACCTTCAGGAAAACCTGGCCGTTCGCCTGGCGGACCGCGAAGGTGTCGATGCCTTTCCGGGCCGGCCCACAGACCGCCGCGCCGGAACGGACATCGAACTGCGAGCCGTGCCAGAGACACTGCACGGTGCCGCCGACCAGCACACCGCCGGCCAGCGAGCCGCCCCGGTGGGTGCACCCGTCATCCACCGCATGGAAGACGCCGCCGACGCGGGCGAGCGTAATGCGCCGGCCGTTGACCCGCAGCAGCTTCATATGACCATCCTGCAGGTCGTCTTCGTGAGCGACGACGATCTCCTTGCCGGAGGCGCCCCGGAATGACGCCTCCTGCCACTTCCCGCGGTCGGCATAGCGGTGATCGACGCTGATCAGATTCCGCGTCACGAGCGTGCCCCCCAGCCATCCGGCATACCCGAGGATCAGCGCGCCCGCTGCCTGTACGAGGATCGTCACCGGAGTCGCGGTCCAGTCGGCGCGCCGCAGCGCGAATGCGAGAGCGAACAAGGCGAGCGCGGTCACGTTGCCCGCCCCGTGGCGCAACGCCCGCGCCTTGCCGGAGCTGTTGGGAGGCACGGAAAAGATGTAGTCGATGACACCCGGGACGGCGGCCAGCAGGCCTGCCCCGATACCGGCGAGCGTGAGATGGGCCGCCGTCACTGAGAGCCGCGGGTTGCCGCTGACGAGCCCGGCCAGGTCGAAGGCCATCGCCCCGGCGAGAAAGGCAAATGGAAACGGAATCAACGCCGGATGCAGCGGATGAGCTTTGACGTGCGCGCGGCTTTTCATCGGATTCTCCCGCCCCGGCCGAAACCGGCATGAGGAATGCGAGCGTTTCCGCTCATATGGGTGAGTTCAGCGACAGGCTCATTGGGGAGCTGATTGACGCCGTCAAGTCGGCACTCAAGAAAGAACAGTCCGAGCGTCTGCGCGACGTATATCTGATCGGAGACATCGACAAGGACACCGCTCGTGCCGCCATCGAGCGCATTCGCGAGCTGGCGAGCGAGGGCAGCGGGCCGATCACCCTCTATCTCAACACTGCCGGTGGCAACGTCACCGATGGCCTGGCGCTGCACGATGCCATCCTCCAGATCGTGGCCCAGGGTAAGGAGGTCACGATCGTGGTTCAGGGGATGGCCTACTCGATGGGATCGGTCGTACTCCAGGCGGCCAGCGCCGGCCGCCGCCTCTGCTTCCCGCACTCGTGGATCATGATCCATGAACCCGCCAAATGGGCCGGCTGGCAGTCGACGACTGCCGCCGCGCAGCACCTCGACCGTCTGAAGCAAATGCAGAGCCAGATCTATCGAATTCTGTCATCGAGATCAGGCAAGCCACTGCGCCAGATCATCCGTGACACGAAGCGCAATGACTTCTACCTTGACGCAGCCAAGGCGCTGGAATACGGCCTGGTCGACCAGGTGCTTGGCGTCACCCACGCATCGACGCCGGTCACGGAGGCCGAGCGCGGGCCGCGAACGACCACGACGACATCCGCCGAACTCCCCGATACCGACACGGCCGCAGCGGTCGAACAGCCGCAGGCGTCGCGCGAGACTACGGTTACTGCCGAGCCCGACCTGAACTGAGCGCGCGTGGCATGCCGGTTGCGAATTGATGTTCGAGGAGTTACGCGCCTCGTCCAGCAGCGGCGCACACCATGATAGGACCGGCCGACGCGTACCCATTTCCCACCTTTCCAGCACCCATTCGTTTCGCTCTCGCGTTGCTGCTCGTCGGCGGCGTATTCCTTGTCGATCGTTACGCCGGCACCATGATCGACGATGGCAGCCACTTCATTCTGCTCGGGACTACCGTGATGGCTGTCGCGTGGCTCGCGGGGACCGGGCCCGCGCTGGCGGCCGTCGTCCTGGCTGCGCTGCTCGGCACCTGGCAGATCGGCGAACGGCGTAACGACGCCGCGCATATGCACCTCGCGCTCTTCCTGGTGCACGGCCTGCTGGTCACCGCCGTGGTCGCCGAGCTGCGGCGCGCGCGGCGCGATGCGGAGGCACGCGCGCGGGAGGCACAGCATGCGCGCAAGGAAGGGGAGGGCGCGAACCGGCTGAAGGACGAATTCCTCGCGACCATCTCGCACGAGCTCCGCACCCCGCTGAATGCGGTGCTCGGCTGGGTGCACCTCCTGCGGACCGGAAAGCTGGACGCCGTGACCTCCGTCCGCGGCCTGGAGACGATCGATCGCAACGTCCGGCTTCAGGCGCAGCTCACCTCGGATCTTCTCGACGTCTCCAAGGCATTGACCGGCAAGCTCCAGCTCGAGCCGCGGCTCGCGCGGCTCGATGACGCGGCGAGGCAATCGGTGGCGGCGATCACCCCGGCCGCACAGGCGAAGGGGGTCGACATCGAAGTCACGCTGCCCGGCGACGGCGTGGTCGTGCTCGGTGATCCGTCGCGCCTTCGTCAGATTGCGTGGCAGCTGCTCGCCAACGCCATCAAGTTCTCGCCGCGCGGCGGCGCCGTGCAGGTCGCCGTCGACGCCTTCGGACGGGACGCGCGGCTGATCGTCCGCGACAGCGGTCCGGGGATCGCTCCGCAGTTTCTCCCGCGCATCTTCGATCGGTTCACGCAGGCCGACGCCTCACCCACACGGAGCGCCGGAGGGCTGGGCGTCGGGCTGGCGCTGGTCCGTGAGCTGGTCGAGCTTCACGGGGGAGAGATCGAAGCGCGGAATCGCGATGACGGCCGCGGCGCCATCTTTCTGGCGCGATTTCCGCTGCAGGCCGCGGCCGCCGCCGCTGCCCCGGAACCGGTGAGCGTCGTCACCACGGATCCGAACGAGAGCCGGCCCTTCCTCGAAGGGCTGCGCGTGCTGGTGCTCGATCAGGAGGCTGAAGGGCGCGACCTGCTGCGGACGCTGCTGCAGCATCGCGGCGCGAGCGTCCAGACGGTCGACTCGGTGGAGGACGCGCTTAAGTACCTCGAGACCTGGCGACCGGACGTGCTGGTCAGCGACAGCCTGTCACCTGATCACGATTCCTACGCACTGATCGGCAAAGTGCATTCGCTCGAGGCGGAGCGCGGCGGTCGCATCCCCGCCCTCGCGCTCACGAGTGTGGGGAAAACCGACGGACATATGCGGCAGCTGCTCTCGGAGGTGCAGCGCGACGTCCCGAAGCCCGTGGAGCCGGCCCTGCTGACGGCGGAGATCGCCCGACTCGCCGGCCGCGAACGCCGCCGGGCGCAGCGGTAGCGTCATGGCCCTGGTCACCGCGGAACGACGTCTCCCATGTGGCGCCGAAGTACAGAAGGGGGGCGGCACCCACGTGCGCGTCTGGGCTCCGGCGTGCCGGCAGGTGGACCTCGTGGTCGCCGGCGGCAACCCGGTCCGCCTGCGCCTCGAACGTGACCCCGATGGCCATCATGCCGGCTTCATCCCTGCGCTGGGACCGGGGGGACGCTACTGGTTGGCCCTCGACGGAGAGCGGCTGCGGCCGGATCCCTGCTCGCGCTACCAGCCCGAGGGCCCGCACGGGCCGTCGCAGGTCGTGGATCCCGACGCGTTCCGGTGGAGCGATCGGGCGTGGACGGGGCTCGGGCGGGACGGCCACGTGCTGTACGAGATGCACATCGGTACGTTCACGCCTGAGAGCACCTGGCGCGCCGCCATGGAGCAGCTGCCCGCGCTGGCGCAGCTCGGCATCAGCGTGATCGAAATGATGCCGGTCGCCGAATTCCCCGGCCGCTTTGGATGGGGATATGACGGCGTCGATCTCTACGCGCCGATGCACCGGTACGGGACGCCGGACGATCTGCGCGCCTTTGTCGACTGCGCCCACGCGCTCGGTCTCGGCGTGATCCTCGACGTCGTCTACAACCATCTGGGGCCGGACGGCAATTACCTGGCAGACTTCTCGCCCGATTACTTCACCGACCGGTACGAGAACGATTGGGGTCGCGCACTCAACTTCGAAGGGCCTTCGGCCGCACGCGAGCTGTTCGTGGCAAACGCGGGGTACTGGATCGACGAATTCCACTTCGACGGCTTGCGGCTCGACGCCAGCCAGGACATCCACGACCGGTCGCCGGAACACATGATCCGCAGCATCGCGGCCCGTGTGCGCGAGGCCGCCCGCGGGCGCGGCACCTGGATCATCGCCGAGAACGAACCGCAGGAGAGAATCCTGCTCGATGATCCCGCGACCGGCGGGTACGGCCTCGACGCGCTCTGGAACGACGACTTTCATCATTCCGCCATCGTCGCGATGACCGGCCGCCGCGAGGCGTACTACCACGACTACCAAGGAACACCGCAGGAGCTGATTTCCTGCGCGAAGTACGGCTTCCTCTATCAGGGCCAGTACTATGCGTGGCAGAAGAAGCGGCGGGGCACGCCGACGCTCGACATGCCCCCCTCTCGGTTCGTCGCGTATCTCGAGAACCACGACCAGCTCGCCAACTCGGCCTTCGGCAGACGGCTGCACCAGCTCACGGCGCCGGCCCGCCACAGGGCGCTGACCGCCATGCTCCTGCTCGGGCCGGCGACGCCGATGCTGTTCCAGGGGCAGGAGTTCAATGCCTCATCGCCGTTCCTGTATTTCGCCGATCAGAAGGCGGAGCTGCACGGGCCGATCCGGCAAGGACGGCGCGAGTTTCTCTCGCAGTTTGCCAGTCTCGAGGATCCCGAGCTGACTCCGCAGCTGCCGTCACCGGTGGATCCCGCGAATTTCGAAAGAAGCAAGCTCGATCCCGGCGAGAGAGCGTCAAACGCGGCGGCGGTGGCGCTTCACCGGGACCTGATCGCGCTCCGGCGGCAGGATCCGGTGATCGGCCAGAAGGCGAGACGGATCGACGGCGCCGTGCTCGCCGCCGAGGCATTCGTGCTGCGGTTCTTCGGCGGCGGCGCGGGGGACCGTCTCCTGCTGGTGAACCTGGGGTGCGATCTCGATCTGACGCCGGCGCCCGAGCCGTTGTTGGCGCCGCCGGCCGGCGCCGGCTGGCAGGTGATCTGGAGCAGCGAAGCGGTCCGCTACGGCGGTCAGGGAACGGCCCCGCTGAATCCCGACCGCCAGTGGCACCTGCCAGGCGAGTGTGCGGTACTGCTCAGCGCACTGGGCGGTGAACGAGCCTGATGACCCCCACCGATCTCACGCGGACGATCGTGCAGCCGCGCGACATCCAGCCTCACGAGCCGATGCCGCGCCGCGAGTGGCTGGTGACCAACGGCCTCGGCGGCTATGCGGCCGGCACCGTGGCCGGTGTCGTCACGCGGCGGTATCACGGCCTGCTCGTCGCCGCATTGCCTGCGCCGCTCGGCCGGATCGTGATGCTCAACCACCTGCTCGAACGCGTCCGGATCGGCGGCGGTGCGCCGCTCTGGCTGGGTGACGAAGACGAAGTGGCCGGGCCGAATGCCGCCGACCGCACCGGGCATCTCGCCGAGTTCAGACTCGAGCTGGGGCTTCCGGTCTGGCGGTACGTGATCGAGAACGTCGTCATCGAGAAGCGCGTCCTGATGCCGCACGGCCAGAACACGGTCCACGTCACCTACCGCCTGCTGTCGGGGGAGGGTCCGGTCCGCCTGACGCTTCGGCCGTCCGTTCACTTCCGCGCCTACGAGGCCCCGGTCGATGCCTCTCCTTCGCTCAATTACACGCTGATGGCGTCGCATCAGGGATACGAGCTGCTCTCGACCGGTGAATTCCCGCCGATGCGGCTGAACGTGCAGGGCCCCGCCGCGGCGCTGACGCTCGATGCCAAAGGGAAGTCCGACGTGCCGTACAAGATGGAGGCGATTCGCGGGTACCAGTCCCTGGGAGCGCTGTGGAGCCCCGGCTACTTTCGCGCCGACCTTCAACCCGGTCAGCCGGTGACGCTGATCGCCTCCACACAATCGTGGGAAGACATCCACGCGCTGCAACCGGACGTGGCGGCCGCGGCTGAGACGGAACGGCGCCGCGGCCTGCTCGCGATTGCGGGCCGGGCCGGCGGAACCGGCTTCGCGTCGGAGCTCGTCCTTGCGGCCGATCAGTTCATCGTCACGCCGGCCGGCCGCGCAGAAGAAGCCGCACGGGCGCGGGCCGCGGGCGAGGAGGTGCGCACCGTCATCGCGGGCTATCACTGGTTCACCGACTGGGGCCGCGACACCATGATCAGCCTCGAGGGGCTGGCGCTCTGCACGGGCCGGTACCGGGAAGCCGGCTACATCCTCAGAACGTTCGGGCACTACGTTCGTGACGGACTCATCCCGAACATGTTCCCCGACGGCGCCCGCGAGGGGCTCTACCACACTGCCGATGCGACGCTGTGGTTCTTCCATGCCGTGGACCGGTTCGTGCGCATCACCGGCGACACCGAGACCCTGCGCCGCCTGCTGCCAGTGCTTCTCGAGATCGCGCGGAAGCACATCGAAGGCACGCGTTTCGGGATCCATGTGGATCCCGCCGACGGCCTGCTGCGGCAGGGAGCGGACGGCTATCAGCTGACGTGGATGGACGCGAAGGTGGAGGACTGGGTCGTCACGCCGCGGCGAGGCAAGGCGGTCGAGATCAACGCCCTCTGGTACAACGCGCTTCGCCTGCTCGACGGCTGGCTGCGCGAGCTGGGGATGAAGGCAGGGGGACTCGACATCGCCGGGCACGCCGACCGCGCCTTCGAGTCGTTCAACCGCCGATTCTGGAGTGCGGAGCTGGGCCATCTGCTCGACGTCGTGGACGGCGAACAGGGGGATGATGCGGCATGCCGGCCCAACCAGGTGCTGGCGATCGCGCTCGATCATCCGGTACTGGTCCGCAACCACTGGGTTCCGGTACTGGAGACCGTGCGCGAGAGGCTCCTGACGCCGGTGGGCCTGCGGTCGCTGGCGCCGGGGCATCCGGACTACAAGCCAAAGTACTACGGCGATATTCGCTCGCGCGATGCCGCGTATCACCAGGGGACGGTGTGGGCGTGGCTGATCGGACCGTTCGTCGATGCCTGGCTGAAGGTGTACCCGCAGGACGTCGTCGGCGCCCAGAGAATGCTCGACGGGTTCGAGCGCCACCTGACCGAAGCCTGCGTCGGATCCATCAGCGAAATCTTCGACGCCGAGGAGCCCTACGTGCCGCGCGGCTGCGTCGCGCAAGCGTGGAGCGTGGCGGAGGTGCTCCGGTGTCTCGAGAAAACCGGCGCTGCGCCGAAACACGCTTCTCGAGAGCTGGTCGAACAGCATTAAGCCGCCGCACCGTGCAATCCGTGTACGATCTGATCTGCATGGATCCCCTCGAACGCTACGGCTGGAATCCGGGGCTTGCCGCGGCGTTCGCCGACCACGCGGCGCCGGGGCGCGTTCCGGGCCGCGTGGTGCTCGAGCACACGCACATCTATCGCGTGATGACCGGGGACGGTGAGACACTGGCGCGCGTCTCGGGGCGCCTGCGCCACCGGGCGCTGACGCGGCCCGACTTCCCCGTGGTCGGCGACTGGGTCGTCGTCGAACTCCTCCAGGGCGGTGACGCGCGCATCCACGCCGTGCTCCCGCGCTTCAGCCGCTTTTCGCGCCGCGCGGCCGGAGACGTCACCGAGGAGCAGGTCGTCGCCGCCAACATCGACACGGTCTTCCTGATCGGAGGCCTGGACGGCGATTTCAATCCACGAAGGATCGAGCGGTACCTCGTGGTGGCGTGGGAGAGCGGCGCGACACCGGTCGTGGTGCTCAACAAGGCTGACCTGGTCGAGGACGCTGCGCGTCACGTCGCCGAAGTGGAATCGGTGGCGCCGGGTGTGGACGTGCGCGCAGTGTCGGCAAAGAGACCCGAGAGTCTCGAGGTGCTGCGGCGCTATCTCGGCGTCGGGCGATCGGCGGCGCTGCTCGGCTCCTCCGGCGTGGGGAAGTCCACCATCGTCAACCGCCTTGTCGGCTACGATCTGCTGCGCACGCAGGACGTTCGCATCACCGACAGCCGCGGACGGCACACGAGCACTACGCGCCAGATGGTGCTGCTCGAGAGCGGCGGGATCCTGATCGACACGCCGGGGATGCGCGAGCTGCAGCTGTGGGACTCCGGCGAGGCCCTCGGCGACGCCTTCGCCGACATCGAGGAGCTCGCGACCGCCTGCCGGTTCAGGGACTGCCGTCATGTGCAGGAGCCGGACTGCGCCGTCCAGGCGGCGGTGGCATCGGGTGACCTCGCCTCCACACGACTCGACAGCTTCCATAAACTCGCCGCTGAGCGCGAGTATCAGTCGCGGCAGCTCGACAGCCGCGCGCTGCTCGAAGACAAGCGGCGGGCCCGGGTCATGGGAAAGGCACTCCAGAAGCATCTGAAGGACAAAGGGGCCAGATAGTCCCCGAGCACTGTGGGCCAGCCACCGCCTTCTGCCCTCCATTGGCCGGAAGGGCCGAACGGCGCGGCCAAGGGCACGTAGATTACCCGCATGAACGTGCTCACAGTAACCGCCGCGCGCAAGACCTTCGGGCCCGTGACGGCGCTGGACGGCGCGAGCTTCGAGCTCCGCCAGGGGGAACTGCTCGCGTTGCTCGGGCCGAACGGCGCCGGCAAGACGACCCTGATCCGCGCGATCGCCGGCCGCGTGAGGCTCGACGGCGGCGCCGTCCGGATCTTCGATCAACCGCTTCCGTCAGCTGGCACCCATCCCGCCCTCGGCATCGTTCCGCAGGAGATCGCGCTGTATCCGCTGATGTCGGCCCGCGAGAACCTCGACGTATTCGGCGCGCTGCAGGGGCTGACCGGCGCCGACTTGAAGAAGCAGGTCGCCTGGGCGCTCGAGCACACCGGTCTCGCCGACCGGGCCAGCGAATCCGTGCGGACGTTCTCCGGGGGCATGCGCCGGCGGCTGAACATCGCCTGCGGCATCGTCCACCGGCCGCGTGTGGTGCTGCTCGACGAGCCGACCGTCGGCGTCGACCCGCAGAGCCGCGACCGCATCTACGACATGCTCGCCGTCCTCATGAAGGAAGGCGTGTCGCTCCTGTTGACGACGCACCATCTGGAAGAAGCCGAGGCGCGCTGCTCCCGGACCGTGATCATCGATCACGGCCGGGTCATTGCCGCCGGCACGCTTCCCGAGCTGGTGGACCGCACGGTCGGCAAGGACCGGCTGGTCACGCTGCGTCTCGTGAACGGCGGAGTCGTCACCGCCCGGATGCGCGACGTCGCCACCGACCTGCCGCCGCTGCTCGACAGAGTGCGCGAGGCGGGCGACACGGTTGACGACGTGGAAGTTCGGGGGCCGAGCCTGCAGGCGGTGTTCATCCACCTGACGGGCAGGGAGTTGAGAGAATGATTTTCACGTTGCTCAAGGCCGGCTGGCTCAATCTCAAGCGGGATCGCGTCGCGCAGGCGCTGACGTTTCTTCTGCCGATCGTGTTCTTCTCGATCTTCGCCTCGGTCTTTGGCGGGCAAGGATCGCAGACGTCGAGGATCCGCGTGGCCGTGGTTGACGAGGATCACTCCGAGCTGAGCGCGCGGATGGTTGCGGCCCTGGAGAAGGAGACCAGCCTGCGCGTGCGCGCGGCGGATGACGCTGGTACGCCGCTGGATCGTGCGGGGGGCGAGCGGCTCGTGCGGAACGGCGATGTGCCGGTGGCGGTGGTGATCCCGAAAGGCCTGGGCGAGAGGTTCGCCGCCGGCGGTTTCGGCACCTCGGGCGAGAAGGTCCAGCTCCTGGCCGACGTCTCGGACCCGATTGCGCCCCAGATGGTGCTCGGGCTCCTGCAGAAGGTGACGATGACGGCGGCGCCCGATCTCTTGATGAAGGGCGGCATGCAGCAGTTTGAAAAGCAGGCCGGCGCCCTCACACTGCAGCAGCGCGCCGCGGTGGACGCCTGGTTGCCGCGGCTCAAAGCCGAAGCAAGCGGCGCGGCCGCGGCGTCCGGGACGGCCGCTGGCGGGCCGATGGGCGTCTCGGCCGAGATCGTGGATGTCATGGGGAGCGACTCCCGGCGCGGCTCCCTCACCTCGTTCTACGCGGCGGGCATCGGCGTGATGTTTCTGCTGTTCTCATGCGTCGCCGGGGCGGGCGGGGCGCTGCTCGACGAAGTCGAGGCCGGCACGCTGGAGCGGTTGCTGTCGACGCGTCTGCGGATGTCGTGGCTCCTGCTCGGCAAGTGGCTCTTCCTGACGCTGGTCGGAACGGCGCAGCTCACCGTCATGTTCCTGTGGGGCTGGCTGGTGTTCGATCTCCCGCTCCTTTCGCACCTGCCGGGTTTCGTGGTGATGACGGCCGTCACGGCAGCCGCGGCGGCCGGGCTCGGGCTCGTGCTCGCGACGATCGCCAGGAGCCGCGCGCAGCTCTCGGGCTTTTCCACCATCCTGATCCTCACGATGTCGGCGCTCGGCGGCAGCATGTTCCCTCGTTTTCTCATGAGCGAGACGATGCAGAAGTTTGGCCTGCTGACCTTCAACGGCTGGGCGCTCGACGGGTACCTGAAGGTGTTCTGGCGCGATGCCGCGCTCTGGCAGCTCTGGCCGCAGGTCCTCGTGCTCGCGGCGCTGACGATCGTCTTTCTGTGGGCCGCGCGGATGCTCGCGAGGCGGTGGGAAGTGGGGTGATGGGGCAATGCTGAATGCTGAATGCTGAAGGAAGTCTGAAGGGCGCGAGTGTGAAGCTGGCGGCTGAAGTCGGCCGAAGAACTGGTAGCCTTGTGCGATGCGGATCGCGCTGGTGCAGCAGAGGGCGGATTTCGATAGATCGTCGAACGTGGCCCGTGGGCTCGCGGCGCTGGAGCGGGCGGCACGCGATGGCGCCGAGGTCGTGACGTACGCGGAGCTGGCGTTCGAGCGGTTCCATCCGCAGCATCCGGCGTCCGGCGATCCGCTGACGCTTGCGGAAACCATTCCCGGTCCCGTCACCGACCAGTTCTCCCGCAAGGCTCGAGAGCTCGGGGTCGTCGTCGTCCTCAATCTCTACGAACGGGACGGCGACCGCGCCTTCGATGCGTCGCCGGTCATCGATGCGGATGGATCGCTGCTCGGCACGACCCGGATGATCCACATCACCGACTATCCCTGTTTTCACGAGCAGGGCTACTACACCCCTGGCGACACGGGTGCGCCCGTGTACGCAACGCAGGCAGGCCGCATCGGCGTGGCGATCTGCTACGACCGACATTACCCGGAGTACATGCGGGCCCTCGCACTGGCGGGAGCCGATCTCGTCGTCGTGCCGCAGGCCGGCGTGTCCGGCGAGTGGCCGGACGGGCTCTACGAAGGCGAGATGCAGGTGGCCGCCTTTCAGAACGGCTACTTCGTCGCTCTCTGCAACCGCGTGGGAGAGGAAGACTGCCTTACGTTTGCCGGTGAATCGTTCGTGTGCGCTCCCGACGGCCGCGTGATCGCGCGCGCGCCGGCGATGACGGATGCCACCCTCGCGGTCGAGCTCGATCTGCGCGAAGCCGGCGAGTCGCATGCCCGCAGGCTGTTTTTGCAGCATCGCCGCCCGGAGCTGTACGGCGCCTGGCTCTGAGATCAGTAATCCGAACACAGACTCCAACCCCCGACACCGATGCAGCGACTGATAGGCAACTGGACGCTTCTTTCGTACGTGACCGAGAATCCGGATGGTTCGCAGGGGAAGCCGTACGGCGATGCCGTCGGCCGGCTCAGTTATGACGGGCACGGCAACATGGCGGGGCAGGTGATGCGCCCGGGCCGGCTCCAGGTGGCGCCCGGGCAGTGGGGGGCACTGGAGGTGCGGTCCGCCTACGCCGGTTACATCGCCTACTTCGGCACCTACGAGGTCAACGCATCCGAGGACACCGTGATCCATCACGTCCACGGCGCGCTGAATCCCAACTGGGTCGGCGGCCATCAGGTTCGGCGGATGCGGTTCGACGGCGAGTTGCTCGTGCTTTCGACCGATGTGCCGAAAGCGGGTGCGATGGTCCGCCACACGTTGACATGGAAAAAGCTGGCGTAGCGCTGCTACTCGCTCTCGCGGCGGCGGCCGCCGCCTGCACCGGGCCCACCGTCCATACCGCCACCTACGCGACGCTCCCCGAGGCCCGTGCCGCGGGTGCGATCGATCGCGGCTGGGTCCCCGGCATGCTCCCGGAGAATGTCTTCGAGTTGCGGGCGGCCTACGCGATAGACGGCAGCAAGCGCTGGGGCCTGTTCAACTTCCGCGCAGCCGATGCCGACGCGCTCCGCGCCCTGCTGCGGCCCGAAGAGATATCGCTCGCCGGCACCGAGATGGACATTCCCGCGCGGATCGAGTGGTGGCCCGTGATCCTGCGCGGGCAGCTCGACGCCGAACGGATCCAGGATACGGGGTTGCGCGCCCATCAGACGAAGACCGGCGACCTCGTCATGACCGTCAACTGGAAGCAGGGGCGTGCGTATTACTGGACGCGGTGAAGCACGTCCGACGTCCGACGTCCGACGTGCTACGGGGCTACGTGCTGAGTGGTATCCAGCAGGCGAGACCCGGAGGAACCGCCGCGCCGGGGCGGGCCGAGCGCGTGGCGAGGGTGGGGAAGTGAATGTGACCCACCCGAGCGTCGTTAATAGATGGTGCCGAGGACTGGAATCGAACCAGTGACACCAGCATTTTCAGTGCTGTGCTCTACCGACTGAGCTACCTCGGCACGGCCTTGCGGGCTCGGCAGAACCCCAATCATAACAGTGCCGCCGGACTCCCCACAACCACGCCGCTCCCGGCTCCCGGCACCTCGCACGTCGGACGTGGCCCGTCGCACGTCGCACGTCGCAAGGTACCCCAGATTCCTCTTGTACTTTCTCCGTCCGGCTGGTACTTTGCGCTTGTACTTCTGCCTGGGGTCTGGTACCTTGCCGCGCAGACGACAGATGCGCCACGCTACCGACACACTCGTGAAGCCGCTGGAGCTGCGGCAACGCCGGCCGGGCCCGTGGCTCCGTCGCGCGCTGATTTTCGCGACGGTGGTCGTGCTGGTCGACGCGCTGGTCGGCGAGAGCGGCCTGGTGCAAACCATCCGGGCACGCCGCGATTACGCGCAGGCGCGCGGCAGCCTGTCGACCCTGCGTTACGAGAATGCCGGGCTGCGTGAACGCGCCCGGCGCCTGGACGGAGACCCCGGAGCGATCGAAGCTGTGGCTCGCGAGGAGCACGGCCTGATCCGCCCCGGGGAAGTACTGTTCGTTCTGAGACCGGCCCGCTAGACGCGGCCTAGACGGCCGCCGGTTCTTCCTTCAACAGCCCGAGCTCGAGCCGCACCTTGTGCTCGATCGTCTTCGTCACTTCGGGGTTGTCGCGCATGAACTGCTTCACGTTCTCGCGCCCTTGGCCGAGCCGCTCGCCGTTGAAGGCGAACCAGGTGCCACTCTTGTCGACGATCTTCTTGTCGACCGCCAGGTCGAGCAAGTCCCCTTCCTTTGAGATCCCCTCGCCGTACATCACGTCGAACTCCGCCTCGCGGAACGGCGGAGCCACCTTGTTCTTGACCACCTTCACGCGCGTGCGGCCGCCGACGACGACATCGCCGTCCTTGATCGCGCCGATGCGGCGGATGTCGATGCGCACCGACGAGTAGAACTTCAGCGCGCGCCCGCCGGTCGTGGTCTCGGGGTTACCGAACATGACGCCGATCTTCTCGCGAAGCTGGTTGATGAAAATCAGACAGGTCTTGGACTTCGACACCACGCCGGTGAGCTTGCGCAGCGCCTGTGACATCAGCCGCGCCTGGAGGCCCATCTGCGCCTCGCCCATTTCCCCTTCGATTTCGGCGCGGGGCACCAGGGCCGCGACCGAGTCGACGACAACGACGTCGACGCTGTTCGAGCGGACGAGCACCTCGACGATCTCGAGCGCCTGTTCGCCGTTATCGGGCTGAGAGACGAGCAGGTTGTCGAGATCGACGCCGAGCTTGCGGGCGTATGTGGCGTCGAGCGCGTGCTCCGCGTCGACGAAGGCCGCCATGCCGCCCAGCTTCTGCGCCTCCGCAATGATCTGCAAGGTCAGCGTCGTCTTGCCCGAGGATTCCGGACCGAAGATCTCGATGACGCGGCCGCGCGGCACACCGCCGATCCCCAGCGCGTAATCGAGGCTTACGGCGCCGGTGGAGATGGCCGGGACGACATGGACGGCATCCTTGCCGCCGAGCCGCATGATCGATCCCTTGCCGAACTGCTTTTCGATCTGCCCGACGGCGGCCTCGATGGCCTTCAGGCGCTCACGGTCATTGCGATCTTCAACTGGCGGCATAACGCTCCTTGTAAGTGCTCCAATACGGTTGTGGGTCTCGGCGGCCTGTCTTCCACTATCGCGGGCGACAGTGACAGGGGAGGTCCGCCGTGGTGATGGAGCGGGTGCATGATAGGTTCGTGCCGTGGCGAAAGTCAAGCGAAATGAGAGGGATAATCAGCGTCTATGTGTCTGGACACCAGCAGCTTACGGTGCTCAGACCACTTTCGCCTCTGGTGGACGATATGGCAGTTTCGGCAGCGGCGCCCAGCGTGACATGATCGCAGGAAATGCCGTCGCCGATTGGTCACGCCCTTGGGGGGATCGCCGCTGGATGTGTCTTCTCGGAGCGGACCCGATGGGGGATGGTGGCCACCCTGGCGATTGCGGGCGCCGTTCCCGACGTGGACTTCCTCCTCCCGATTCAGCACCGCGGGCCGACGCACTCGCTCGGCGCGGCGGTGCTGGTGTTCGCGGCCGCCGTCGCGGTGACCGGGAAGTTCCGGACGGCGCTGGCCATCGGGGCGGCCTACGCGTCACACGTCCTGCTCGACTGGTTGGGGGCCGACAGCTCGAGCCCGCACGGCCTGATGGCGCTGTGGCCACTCTCGACCACCTATTACGTCTCGGGTCTCGACCTGTTTGACGCCGTCAGCCGCCGCTACTGGCTGCCGGGATTCTGGCCACTCACGGGGCTCGCCGTCCTGCGCGAGATTCTGCTCGTCGGCCCGCTGGCCGCGCTTGGGGTCAGATCTCGATTTTTCGAAACGCCGACGCGATTTTCGTCGGCGAAATCGAAAAATCGAGATCTGACCCCAGATCAGACCCCAGATCGGTACTCATAGAAGCCCAGGCCACTCTTTCGGCCGAGATGGCCGGCGGCCACCATCCGCTTGAGGAGCGGGCAGGGACGATATTTCGGGTCTCCGAGGCCGTCGTGCAGCACGTTGAGGATCGCGAGACACACGTCCAGACCGATGAAGTCGGCGAGCGTGAGCGGACCCATCGGATGGTTCATCCCCAGCTTCATGACCCCGTCGATCGCCTCCCGCGTCCCGATCCCTTCCATCAGCGCGTAGATCGCCTCGTTGATCATCGGCATCAGGATCCGGTTGGCGATGAAGCCGGGATAGTCCGCGGCCTCGAGCGCGGTCTTCCCCAGCCGGCCGCAGAGCCCCGACGCAACCGCCATCGCCTCCGGTGACGTCGCCTGCCCGCGGATCAACTCCACCAGGGTCATGAGCGGCACCGGGTTCATGAAATGCATCCCGAGCACCCGGTCGGGGCGCTTGGTCGCTGCGCCCAGCGTCGTGATCGAAATCGATGACGTGTTCGACGAGAGGATGACATCGGGCCGCGTCACCGCATCCAGCTGCCCGAAGAGGTCGCGCTTTGCCGCAAGATCCTCGATGATGGCTTCGACGACGAAGTCGACCTCCGAGAGCGCGGCAATCTCGGTCCCGGTGGCCAGCCGGCCGAGCGAGGCGTCGCGGTCTTCGGCCGTTATCTTGCCCTTCTCGACGAATCTGCCGAGGCTCTTCTCGATCGTGGTGCGGGCGCGATCGAGCGCCGGCTCGACGGCGTCCACGAGCCGCACCGCGTATCCCGACTGGGCGAACACCTGCGCGATGCCGTTGCCCATCGTCCCCGCACCGATCACTCCGACGCTCTTGATCTGATCCATCCCGCCGATTATCCCTTCGCAGCCGGATCCCTGACAATGCGCCGGCGGCCGCCTGAGCCATCTTTCGGCCCGCTTGCGCATTCCTGATCGGAGGTTCCATGGCAACCGCAGAAACGGGCAGTTCGATGACCATTGACGCAGGGGCGTTGCGAAGGAGCCCCCCCTGGCTGTCGCGCCTGTCGTGCACGCTCTGGGGGCACCACGTCGACAATCACGCGTTTCGCCGCCGGGAGGGGATGGAGCGGGCGTGCCGCTGCGGAGAGCCGTACCTGGGTACGGACGGCGCGTGCACCCGCGTGCGCCACACGTTGTCGTGCTTCCTCGGCCGCCACAGTTATGTGCGCATGGCCGAACGCGACGGGCACCATGAATACGCCTGCGTGCAATGCGGGCACCCGCTCGTCTTCCGGGCCGACGCCGACCCCTACGCAGGCGCGGGAGCGTTCAAGAAGAAAGTGCGCTACCTGTGCGGACTGTTCGGTCACCGCGTCCATCAGGTCACGTTGCGGAACGGCTTCGTCGAGTACTCCTGCCATTGCGGGCATTCGTTCCTCAAGCAGCGTGACGCTGCGGATCTGATCCGGCACCCGCTGATCTGCGTCGCGGCCGGGCACTTCGTGCGGTACCTGACGTCCAGAGGGGGGTATGCCGAGTACGTCTGCCGGAACTGCGGGCACCCGTTCTGTTTCGCGGACCCGGACCGTAACTGACGTGACGATCGCGCGCGGCCGGGCAGCCGGCGCGGCGCTGCTTCTGGTCGGCACGCAGGCGCTGTTCCTGTGGATGTTTCTGGCCGCGGATCCTCTCGAACAGCTGGCTGCCTCCGGAGCGCTCGGAAACCGGCCCGGCACGATCGAGGCCGCCTTCGCGTTTGCCGCGGCGTGGCGCCACGGCATGGCGTCCAATTCGCCGGTGTACATGCCCGGCTTCTTTGCTGTCGCGGCGGTGACCTGGTTGTTCGCGCGGGTGTCGGGTCGTCGGGAGATCATGGCCTTTGTCGGGGGCCTCGCGGCGGCGCTCGGGATCGCGTTCGCCGCGGCACCCGCCGGCACGCTCCAGGTGCTCGCCGGGTTTCATGCCGAGACTGGAATTCCGCCGGCCGCGTCGCCGCCTGCCAGCAGCCGCGCGATATTCTCAGGCCTCTATACGCTGCTGACGTGGACCGCTTTCATCGTCGGGCTGCGCGCGGCGCTCGAGCGTCGATCGCTGCTGCCGCTGCTGCCGGTTCCGATTCTGACGGCGGTCCTGATTGCCATTCGGCCGTGGACCGTCGACGATTTCACCAGCGTCTGGTGGCGCCGTGCCGGCCAGGGGGATCTCGTCGCGCTCGGGTCCGCCGCACTGATTCCGGTGCTTGCGGCGTGTCTGGTGGCGCGGAGACAATGACGTCCGACGTCCGACGTGCTGACGTGCTGACGTGCGATATTACCGGGTCCAGATCGTTCGCAGACCGCCCCTGACCGCCGTATCCAGCCATCCTCCAACCGCGACCAGAGCCGCGGTGCCGCCCACGATCAGGTAGAAGCCGGGCGCGGTTCGCGCAAAGAGAACGCCGAGAACGGTCAGCCCGGTCAGGCAGCCTGCTGCCAGTACGGCCAGCTCTCGCGGACGATAATCGCCGATGGTCTCTCGTGCCTCCCACCCGGGCGCGTCACGTTCGACATCGCGTCGCAGGCAGGCGAGGGCTACCGCCAGCATCATCAGCGCAGCGAGATGGGTGAACGGCGGGACCTGTCCGACCAGCAGGGCACCCATGAGAAAGCGGTTCGGGTGCGTGACGCTGTTGAACACCAGGTCCAGGTAGCGACGGTTGCGAGCGGCGAGCGAGTAGCACGCATTGAAAACCAGCGCCATGCCGAAGCACGCGAGGATCGCGGCATGGAAGAGGAGACACGCGAGCGTGATACCCGCGGTTATCAGGAAAACTGCGAACAGGCCTGCGGCGCGGACCGACACCGCCCCGGAGGCCACCGGCCGCGACCGCTTGCCCGGATGCCGGGCATCGGCGGCGCGGTCGGCAATGTCGTTGAACGTGTAGATCCCGCCGTAGACCAGGACGTTGAAGCACACATACAGGAGCAGAAGCCGGACGACGAGGGTGAGATCGATGCGCGGCGCGAAGAGCCCGGCTCCGCACAGCACGCTCACGAACGTGACGTGATAGCGGAACTTGATCAACGCCAGCCAGACCCGCACGTCCGGGAAGGCGCAAATCCGATGGATTTCAGCTCGGCTCCGTCGGAACCGCCCCGCGTCCCCGGGCGCGCTTGCCCAATACCACTACAAAGAAGTATAAATTGACCGGAGCACGTTTTCGAGGGCCCGGACCATGTCCAACTTCACGCTCGGCGAGTTCGAACAATCACTCCTCCTCGCGATCGCCCGGCTCGGCGCGGCCGCCTACGGCGTCACCATCAGACAGGAGATCCGCGCCCGCACGGACCGTGAGATCGCGGTCGGTGCGCTTTACACATCGCTCGCCCGGCTCGAGCGCAAGGGCTTCGTGCATTCGACGATGTCGGATCCGACACCGCAGCGGGGCGGACGTGCGCGACGGCATTTCACGCTCACGCCGGCAGGCGCCGCAGCACTGCGTCAGTCGCGCGACCGGCTGGCGCGCCTGTGGGAAGGGCTCGCGCCCGACCTCGGGAGCCGGTGATGTTGACCGGCGAACCGCCGCGTCTCGCCGAGCGGCTGCTGGCCTGGTCCCTCGTCGCGGCGGACCGCGAGGCGGTCCTCGGCGATCTGTGCGAAGAGTTCCACGCCCGCGCCAGGCAAGAAGGAGCGCCCGCTGCGCGGCGCTGGTATTGGGCCGAAGTGCGACGCTCGATCCTCACCAATCTCCGGCGGCGCGCTCTCGAGCCGGACCAGCCGCGGCGATGGAACGTCTCCCGTGCGAGCGCAGCGCTGGCCTCGGCTGGTGGAGGGCTCATCCAGGATCTGCGGTATGCGCTTCGGGCGCTCGCGAAGGCTCCGACGTTCACGTGCGGGGTCGTGGTTACCTTGACACTGGGCATCGGCGCCAACACCGCCATCTTCAGCGTCGTCGACGGCATCCTGCTCGAGCCCCTGCCCTATCCCGACGCCGATCGACTGGTCAGCTTCGCCTGGCGTCTACCGGGCGGCGTGAGCCCCGCGAACGTGAGCCCGCTGACGTTTCACCACTGGAAAGATCACGCGCAGTCGTTCGAAGCGTTCGCGGTCACCACGCCAGTCACGTTCCATATCGCCTATGACGGCGCCGCGGAACGTGTGAGCGGCGTGTCCGGAACATCCGACCTCTTCAAGGTGATAGGTGTGTTCCCGGCGCTGGGGCGGGGCTTCATCCCCGAAGACCGCGTGACCGGCTCGGAGCCCGTCGTGGTCATCAGTCACGGGTTGTGGACACGAGCCTTCGGCGCTCGACCGGATGTCATCGGCCAGTCGATTACGTTTGACGACCGCCGGCATACGGTAATCGGCGTGATGCCCGCGACGTTTCGCTACGAGCCGGAAGCCGACGTCTGGTCGCCCCTGCACCTGCGCGCCGATCCGCGCGACTGGGGGTTGAACTACACGGTGATCGGCCGGCTTCAGGCCGGGATCGGTCTGACCCGTGCGCAGTCCGAAGCGGACCAGCTCTTCGAACGACTGCGCTCTGAGCACCCCCGGCACATGCCGCCAGGCACACGTGGCGTCGAGGTGGTTCGACTGCAGGACTACCTGGTCGCCGGCGTCAAGCCGCTGCTGTACGTTCTGCTCGGGGCCGTCGCTCTGGTCCTGTTGATCGCTTTCGGAAACGTCGCGAATCTGCTTCTCTCACGGTCGATGACCCGAGCGCGTGACTTGGCCGTCCGCCGCGCGCTTGGCGCCACCAGCCACCGGATTGTCGGCCACGTCCTCGCGGAAGGGCTGATCCTGGCCCTGGCGGGCGGTGTCGCGGGCGCGATGCTGGCGCACGCGGCCGTTGGCGCGCTGATCGCGTCGATGCCCAACCAGCTGCCGCGTCTTGGCGCGGTCGCGATTGATTACCGGGTGCTCGGATTCGCCTTGCTGGTCTCGGTGGCGCTGGGCGTCGCGCTCGGGCTGATCGGCTCGGTGCGGGCACTGAGATCCGATCCCGGTCGTGTGCTCAAAGCTGCCGGAACGGGCGCCGACCCCGGGCGGCAACGGCTGTCGAATGCACTGATCGTCGGTGAGGTCGCCGTGTCGGTGGTGCTGCTGATCGGCGCCGGGCTGCTGGTTGCCACCTTCGTGAACCTTCGGAGTGTCCGCCTCGGCTTCGAGACCGACAACATTCTGACGGTTCAACTGTCTCCCAGCCTCGCCAGGTTCGGCTCGTCCGCCGCCGGCGCAGAGCTCGATCGTCAGCTGATCGAGCGCATTCGGGCCATTCCCGCGGTGACCGCGGTCACAACCGCGTCCAGTCTTCCGCTCGAACGCGGACCGAACTTCATCTTCGGCATCGAAGGTGATCCTCCCGACAGGATCAGTTACGTCGAGCTGCGCGCGGTCGGGCCGGATTACCTCTCGACACTCGGCATCCCGTTGCGCGCCGGCCGGGCACTGCGCGCCGCGGATGCCGACAATTCTCTTCCGGTGGTGATCGTCAACGAAGCATTGGCCAGTCGATTCGGCGGGCCGGCCAGGGCGCTCGGGCGGCGGATCATCCTGGGTCGAGGGACCTCCGGAGCCGCAGCGGCGCGAGAGATCGTCGGTGTCGCATCAAATGTCGCGGACGGGCGTCCCGGGACGCGGATGTTTCCGACTATCTATCTTCCGAGGACGCAATTTGCCGGCGGCGCCAGTGTCAACCTTCTGATCCGGACCACGGGCCGTGTGCCGATCGAAGCGGAGGTCCAGAGGGTGGTGCGCGGCATCGACGCCAGAGTGCCGATCGTGCGGATGCGCCCGATGAAAGATGTCGCCTGGGCGGCTGTTGCGCAGCAGCGCTTCAACATGCTCCTGACCAGCGCGTTTGCCGCCCTGGCGCTGGCTCTCGCGATGGTGGGCCTCTACGGGCTTCTCAGCTATCAGGTGGCGCAGAGAAAGCGCGAGATCGGCCTGCGGATCGCGCTCGGGGCCCGCAGGCCGGACGTGCTGGCGATGATCGTCCGTCGAGGATTGATGCTGACGTCGGTCGGCCTGATCCTCGGTGCCGCCGCGTCCGTGGGCTTCACGAGATTTCTGAGGACGCTGCTGTTTGGAGTGACGGTGACGTCGCCGTGGGTATACGCGGCCGTCGCGGGCGTGCTCCTCCTCGTCGCCATCGTGGCGAGCATCGTGCCCGCCCGGCGCGCCATGCGGGCGGACCCGATCATGGCGCTGCGATCCGAATAAAGCGATGAGGGATTAGGGATTAGGGATTAGGGACTAGGGATTAGGGATTTCCACCGCCAGCGCCACGCCGTTGCCGCCGCCGAGACACAGCGCCGCGATCCCGCGCCTGGCGCCACGGCGCTTCATCGCATACAGCAGGGTCGTCAGCACGCGTGCGCCCGACGCGCCGATCGGGTGGCCGAGCGCGACCGCGCCGCCGTGGACGTTCACGCGCGCCGGGTCGATCCCGAGCTCGCGCATGACGGCGACGAGCTGGACCGAGAACGCTTCGTTGATCTCGAAAAGATCGACGTCCTCGAGCGCCCAGCCGATCTTCTGCGAGACCTTGCGGACGGCCTCCACCGGCGTCATCATCACCATCCTGGGCGCGAGACCGCTCGTCGCCTGCCCGATGATTCGCGCCATCGGCGTGGCGCCGAGCGCCTGCGCGCGTGCCTCCGACGTCACGACCAGTGCGGCGGCGCCGTCGTTCACTCCCGGCGCGTTGCCCGCGGTGACGCTCCCGTCCTTCTTGAAGGCCGGCTTGAGAGCGCCGAGCGCCGCGACCGTGGTCTCGGGGCGGATCGGCTCGTCGGTGTCGACGACCACCGTGGTGCCTTTGCGCTGCGGGATGCTGATCGGCAGAATCTCGTCCTTGAACCAGCCTTCGGCCGTCGCCTGCGCGGCCTTGCGATGGGACTCCGCGGCGTAGGTATCCTGTTCTGAGCGGCTCACGGCGTACTTGTCGGCCACGGTCTCCCCCGACATGCCCATGTGGCAGTCGTCGAAGGCGCACCAGAGCCCGTCCTGGATCATCGAGTCCACCAGCGTGCCGTTGCCCATGCGCAGGCCTTCGCGGATGCGCGGCACCAGGTACGGCGCGTTGCTCATCGACTCCATGCCGCCCGCAACCGCGATCTCGATGTCGCCGGTCGCGATCCCTTGAGCGGCCAGCATGACGGCCTTGAGCCCGGAGCCGCACACCTTGTTGACCGTGAGGGCCGCGACGTGGTCGGCCAGCCCGCCGTTGAGCGCGGCCTGGCGCGCCGGGTTCTGGCCGTTGCCGGCCTGGATGACGTTGCCCATGATGCACTCGTCCACGCTCGCGGGATCGATGCCGGCGCGGGCCACGGCCTCGCGAACCGCCAGGGTGCCCAGTTGAGGTGCAGTGAAGTCCTTCAGAGCACCGAGAAATTTGCCGGTCGGGGTACGGACGGCCGAGAGAATGACGGCGTTGGACATTGGTCTTGACACGATGCCTACCTACGGACGTTTATCTTCTTGACGATGTCGGGCCCCAGAAGCTCCTGGAGTTTCGGGAGAATGACCCCTTTCGCACGGTCGATCTCCTTCAGCCATCGCGGGTCGGTGGCGCGCACCCGGAGCGTGGGGCCCTCCAGTTCTACAGACGTCACCCGGGCCAGGGCGGGTCCCACGACCAGCTGCCACACGAACGCCGTCCGGGCGGGGGACGGCGGCTGGCGCCGGAGGATCTCGGCGAGCACGCCGCCGGCAAAGGTCTGGATCGAGCGCATCTGCGAGCGAAGCGATAATATCAGCCCCGCGTGCGCCTCATCCTTGCTTCGGCGTCACCTCGGCGGGCCGAACTGCTCCATTCGGCAGGGTTCGAATTCGAGGTCGTCCCGGCTGACGTCGACGAAACGCCTCGAGCTGAAGAAACGCCGGAGGCGTATACGCTTCGCGTGGCACGCGAAAAGGCCCGGTACGTGGCGGCCCTCTACCCCGGCGGTGACTACGTGGTTCTGGGCGCCGACACGGAGGTGGTGGTGGACGGGCAGATTCTCGGCAAGCCGGCCGATATCGACGACGCGGGCCGGATGCTGCGGCTGCTCTCGGGCTCGGTTCACGACGTCCTCACGGCGGTGGCGGTGGTCGGCGGCCGAGGTGACTCGGCCGAGGTGGTGAGGACCCGGGTCCGGTTCACGCCCCTCACCGAACAGGAAATCGCCTGGTACGTGGAGACGGGCGAGCCGATGGGGAAAGCCGGCGGCTACGCCATCCAGGGCCGCGGCGCGCGGTTCATCGACCGTATCGAGGGATCCTGGTCGAACGTCGTCGGTCTGCCGGTGGCCACCGTTCATCGGCTGATCGTGTGAAGTACAATGGGCCGGTTCCTGTTTTCCGTAAGTCGTTCATTTCCAACGGTGAGCGGGTAGTTCCATGAATTCCAAGACAATCCGGATCCTGGCAACCGCGGTCGTCCTCGTGGGCGCGATCGGCGGCCTGCTGTACACCTCGCTCGCCGAGGGAACCGAGTACTACAAGCACGTCGAGGAGGTGATGGTGGATCCCGCGGCGTGGCACGGCAAGAAGCTCCAGCTGCACGGCTTCGTCGTCGAGAAGTCGATCATGCGACGGCCCGACACGCTCGACTACATCTTCAAGATCCACAGCAACGGGCACGTGGTCAACGCCCGCTACACCGGCATCGTGCCCGACACGTTCAAGGACAACTCGGAGGTCGTGATCAAGGGGTATCTCGGGCCTGACGGGTTTACCGTGGAGCCCGGCGGGGTGATGGCGAAGTGCCCGTCGAAGTATGAGGCGGCCCCCGCGCGGCCGTCGGGGAACTAGCGCGTGCCTGCCCTCGGCACCTTCGTCCTCCTCACCAGCTTCGTGGTCTGCGCCTACGCGATTGCCGCGTCGGTGGCCGGCGCGCGCCGGCGCTCGACCCGCCTCGTCGAGAGCGGGATCGGGGCGTTCTACTTCGTCACCGCGCTGATGACGGTCGCCTCGGGCATCCTCGTTCACGCGTTCGTGACCGACAACTACGCGATCAAGTACGTGCAGCGCTACTCGGATTCGGCGCAGCCGCTCGCCTACAAGATCGCATCGTACTGGGGCGGGCTCGACGGCTCGATCATGTTCTGGGTATTCCTGCTCGGCTGCTTCGGCGCCGCCGCGGTGTACATCAACCGGGAGCGCCACCGTGAGCTGATCCCGTACGTCGTCGCCGTGATCGCCGCCACGGAGATGTTCTTCATCTTCCTGATGGTGGTGCACAACAATCCCTTCTCGACGTTCCTGACGCAGCCGCCTGCCGACGGGGCCGGGCTCAACCCGCTGCTCCAGAATTTCTACATGGCGATCCATCCGCCATCGCTCTACGTCGGCTTCGTGGCGATGACGATCCCGTTCGCCTTTGGGATCGCCGCGCTCATCACCGGCTACCTGGACGATTCGTGGCTCCGTGCCGTCCGCCGCTGGACGATGGTCGGCTGGATGTTCCTGACGTTCGGCCTCGGCCTCGGCATGCTATGGGCGTACGAGGAGCTGGGATGGGGCGGGTACTGGGGCTGGGACCCGGTCGAGAACGCCGGGCTGCTGCCCTGGTTCACCGCCACCGCGTTTCTGCATTCCGTGATGGTCCAGGAGCGGCGCGGCATGCTCCGGGTCTGGAACGTGACGCTCGTGATCCTGACGTTCTTTCTGACGATCTTCGGCACGTTCATGACCCGTTCCGGCGTGGTGCAGTCGGTGCATGCCTTCGGCGAAGATCCCGAGCTCGCGATGATGTTCACCATCTTCATGGTGGTGATCCTGACGTTCAGCTTCGGCCTGGTGATCTACCGGCTGCCGCTTCTCAAGGCGCGCAACGAGCTCGACTCGTGGGCGTCGCGCGAGGCAGCCTTTCTCGCCAACAACTGGATCCTCCTGTTTTCGGCGTTCTTCGTCCTGTTCGCGACCATGTATCCGACGCTGAGCGAAGCGATCCGCGGCGAGCGGCTCACCGTCGGTCCGCCGTTCTTCAACAAATGGATGCTGCCGATCGGGCTGGTCCTGCTGTTGCTGACGGGGATCGGGCCCTTGCTGGCGTGGCGGAAGTCGACGATTGCGAACATGGTCCACCAGTTCCTCTGGCCGGCGACCGCCGCCGTGGTCACCGGCGCTGCATTGCTCGCGCTCGGGGTCCGGGTGTGGGCCTCGGGAGTCTGTTTTGCGCTGTGCGCCTGGGTGCTCGTGACCCTCGTGCAGGAGTTCGTCCGCGGCGCCGGCGTCCGCAAGCAGACCACCGGCACGGACTTGTTCACGGCGCTGGTGGGGCTCTTCGGCCGCTCGCGGCGCCGGTACGCGGGCTACATCGTCCATCTCGGCATCGTGGTCATGTTCTTCGGCTTCGCCGGCGAGGGTTTCAAGAACGAGATCGAGATCCCGCTGAAGCCGGGGCAGGAGACGACCGTTGGCCACTTCACCGTGCGTCACGATGCGCTGCGCGTCACGGCCGACGCTCAGAAACAGATGGTCACCGGCCATGTCACCGTGTTCGAGGACGGCAAGCAGATCGGCACGATGACGCCGGCGCGATGGTTCTACGAGAAGCGTGTGGACGAGCCCACCACGGAGGTCGCGATCCGGCGGGCGGTGGGTGAGGATCTCTATATCGTCCTCGGCGGCTTCGAGGTCGCCGACCAGAGCGCGGTCTACAAGGTGACCGTGAACCCGCTCGTGAACTGGGTGTGGTTCGGGCTCGGCATCATGGTGATCGGCAGCATCATCTCCATGCTGCCCGAATCGATGTTCGCGGTCGCCATCGCCCGGATGCCGGCCGGCGCCGCCACGACGACGCTCCTCCTGATTCTGCTGCTGCCGGGACTCGTGCATGCCCAGCACGTCGAGAACCCGAATCTCGTCACGGCGGTCCCCCGCTCGGACCTGGAGCGCGCGCTGCAGAGCGAGATCATCTGCATGTGCGGCACGTGCGGGCGCAAGCGGATCGGCGAGTGCACGTGCGGTCTTGCCGCGCAGATGCGCGACGAGGTGGCCAGGCTGGTGGGCGAAGGCAAGACGCGTGAGCAGGTCTACGACTATTACATCGCGAAGTACGGCAGCCAGGAGCCGCTCGCCTCGCCGCTGAACAAGGGATTCAACCGGATCGCCTGGCTCTTCCCGTACATGATGGGTGCGACCGGCGCGATGATCCTCGGCGTGGTGGCGTTCCGCTGGTCGCGGCGCGACGGCGCCGCCGACAGCGCCGGCACCGGCGCCGCATCGGCCGAAGACAAGGTCCTCAACCAGAGACTGGATGATGAGCTCAGAGATCTTGATTGAGGAAGTCCGGGTCGAGCCGGCCAGCACCTCGGTGCCCGAGGAGGGTTTCCGGCCGTGGCACTTCTTCGTGCTGGCGTCGATCCTGCTCGCCACGGTTGCGGTGCTGATGGCTCGGCAGTCGTCGCCCTCGCACCTGATCCTCATCAGCTTGACCATCGCGGCCGCCGGCGCCGCCGCGGGCGCGTTCTACCGGATGCTCGCGCCGCTGACCGCACCGGTCGTACTGCGGATGGGTGCCCCGGTCAGCGAACGGACGCGCACGGCCCTCGAGCGCGAGAAGGCGCTGGTCCTGCGGTCCATCAAGGAGCTCGAGTTCGACCGGGCGATGGGGAAGGTGTCGCAGAACGACTTCGACGAGATGGCCGGGCGCCTGCGCGCGCGCGCGTTGTCGCTGATGAAGCAGCTCGATCTCGGATCGGCGGGTTACGCCGAGGCGATCGACCGGGAACTCCAAAAGAGGCTCAAACGGTCCGCCGGCACCCCCGGCCGGTCCCGCTGCGCCTGTGGCACGTCCAACGACACGGACGCCGCCTTCTGCAAGGCGTGCGGCACGAGGCTGAGGGCGTGAAAATCATCGGCTTGAAGCAACTGGCCGCGGGCGGGGCGCTGGTCGTGTCTCTCGGGGGGTCGGCCGCAGCGCAGATCGCCCAGATCCCGCCCGGCGCGCAGATGCCCGATCCAAAGCAGATGTCGGGCGTGCCGCTGCCGACCGGCGACATCCCGGCCGGGACCGTCACGGTGCGGGTCGTTCGCGGATCGCTTTCGAACCTCGTGACCGGTCATCCCGTTGAACTGATCGGCGACGCGACCGCGTCGGCGACCACGAACGATGCCGGGCGCGCCGAGTTCACCGGCTTGAAGCCAGGGTCGCGCGTGAAGGCGGTGACCGTGGTCGACGGCGAACGGCTCGAGTCGCAGGAATTCACGCTGCCGCCGCAGGCGGGCATCCGCCTGATGCTGGTCGCCACCGACGCCGGAGCGGCACGGCGGGCGGCCGAGGACCAGAAGCTCGCGCAGGCTCCGGCCCGCACCGGCATCGTCGTCCTCGGCGAGCAGTCCCGCATCGTCTTCGAGCTCGGTGACGACGGGCTGACGGTGTTCAACATCTACCAGATTCTGAACACCGCGCGGACACCGGTGCAGCCGGCCGTCCCGATCGTGTTCCATCTGCCGCCGGCCGCCGGGCGCGCCTCGATCCTGGAGGGATCGTCTCCGCTCGCGCAGGTGGCCGGGGACCGCGTGAACGTGAACGGACCGTTTCCGCCGGGCATGACCCTGGTGCAGTTCGCCTACACGCTGAGATATTCAGGCGGCTCCGCGACCGTCACGCACCGCCTGCCGGCGGCCCTCGCGCAGCTGTCGGTGGTCGTGCAGAAGGTGGGCGACATGCGGTTCTCGTCGCCACAGGTCGCGCAGCAGCGTGACGTGACCGCCGACGGGCAGAGCTATATTCTCGCGCAGGGGCCGCCGCTCGCCGCCGGAACCGACGTGACGTTCAGCTTCTCCGGGCTGCCGCATGCGCCGGTGTGGCCGCGGAACCTCGCGCTCGCGCTCGCGTGTCTGATTCTGGTGATCGGCGCCTACGCCGCGGTCCGCGGCCGCCACGCCCGGGGAGCGGGCGCGGAGCGGCAGCGGCTCATCGCCGAGCGCGAGCGGTTGTTCGCGCAGCTGACCGTCCTGGAAGAGTCGCACCGAATCGGCACCGTCGACCAGGAGGTCTACGGCATGCGCCGCCGCGAGCTCATCGTCGCGCTCGAACGCGTCTACGCGGCGCTCGACGAGGCGGTCGCCGCCTGATGGCGTGGCGCTAAGTGGACTTCCGTTCGCTGACGTTCAGCGGCGTTTCGCGAAACTTCGGACGCCGCCGCGCACTTTCGAGCGTGTCGTTCTCAGCCCAGGCCGGCCAGGTCGTGGCGCTCCTCGGGGCGAACGGTTCCGGCAAGTCCACCCTCCTGTCGATCGCGGCCACGCTGCTCGACGCCTCATCGGGCGAGGTCAGGTACGGCAGCGTGACGGCGCGCGAAGGGGGACCGGCGCTGCGTCACCGCATCGGCCTGCTCGGCCACGAGCTGTACCTCTATCCTGAGCTGACGGCCGCGGAAAACCTGCGATTCTTCGGCGACCTGTACGGTCTCGACCGGGTGGCGCCGCGGGTCGCCGAGGCGCTGGCGCTGGCGGCGCTCGCGGACCGCGCCGACGATCCGGTATCGGCGTACTCGCGCGGCATGCGACAGCGGCTCGCGCTCGAGCGCGCGCTCCTGCACGAGCCCCGGCTCGTGCTGCTCGACGAGCCGTTCACGGGCCTCGACGATCTCTCGGCCATGGCGCTGCGGGACCGGCTGTCGCGCGTCCGCGACCAGGGGGCGATCGTCATCCTGACCACTCATGAGCTCGAGGCGGTGGACGCGCTCGTGGATGTCGCCTGGGTGCTGTCGCGCGGACGCCTGGAGCCGCTGGCGGCCGGGGCCGGATCGCTGCGCGAGCGCTACCGCCGGCAGGTGCAGGCGTGACGTTCCTGGCCACCGCCGCGCTGGTCGCCCGCAAGGATCTGCTGGTCGAAACCCGCAGCCGTGAGGTGATCTACACGTCGCTGCTGTTTGCGATCTCCTGCATGCTCGTCTTCGCGTTCGGTCTGGTGAAAGAAGGCCGGGTGGTCGCCGACGCGGCGGCCGCGATCCTGTGGATCACGATTGCGTTCGCCGGCACACTCGCGCTCGGCCGGATCTTCGACCGGGAACGCCAGAACGAAACCCTGCGCGCGTTGCTGCTGGCGCCCGCGCCGCGCGCGGCGATCTACGTCGGCAAGCTGGCCGGCGTGCTGGCGCTCCTGCTGCTGGTCGAGGCGATCGTAGTGCCGCTGGTCGTGCTGATGTTCGACGCCCCGTTGTTCCGTCATGCGGGCGCGATGCTGGCGCTCCTGCTGGCCGGCAGCACCGGCTACGCGGCGGTAGGCACGCTGTTCGCCGCGATGCTGGCCCGGTCGCGCAGTCGGGGGGCGCTTCTGCCGGTTCTGCTCTACCCGATCACCGTTCCCGTTATCATCGGCGGTGTGCGGGGCACGGCGGCGCTGCTGCAGCCGGAGGCCGACATGGTCGTGGCCCGCGCGTGGCTGATGATGCTGATTTCGTTCGACGCCGTCTTCATCACGCTGTCGCTCTGGACCTTCGAGCCGGCGATGACGGAGTAGCGCGCCGGCAATCGTGCAACCGATTGGCTGGGAGTTGAAATTGTGAAACGCCTGTTCCCCGTCCTGCTGATCCTGTGCATCGGAATGTTCGCCTACGCGCCGTTCCTGATCGTGAACGCGCCGTACGAGTCGACGATGGGGCTGGTGCAGAAGATCTTCTATTTCCACGTGGCGGCCGCCATGACGATGTTCGTCGCCGCGTTCACGTGCGGTATCGCGAGCGCCGTCTTTCTGTTCGGCCGGCGGCCCGGAGCCGATCGCGTGGGGTTTGCGGCGGCGGAGATCACCGTGCTGCTCGGCCTGATCGTTCTGATCTCCGGTCCTCTCTGGGCGCGGAAGGCGTGGGGCGTGTGGTGGCAATGGGATGCGCGCCTGACTTCCACGCTCGTGATGTGGCTCGTCTTCCAGGCCTACCTCCTGCTGCGGCGGTTCGGCGGACCCGGATCGGACAAGCTCTCGGCCGCGGTGGCGATCTTCGGCGCGGCGCTCGTGCCCTTCGTCTACTGGTCGGTCAACATGTGGCGCACCGTGCACCCGACTACCAGCGTGGTCCCGACGCTGGATGCGTCGATGCGCGGGCCGCTGTTCTGGTGCTTTGGCGCGTTTCTCTGTCTGTTCCTGCTGCTGCTGGCGGCCCGGACCGAGCTGCAGGAGCGCCGTGCGCGGCTCGACGATCTGTACCTGGCTCTCGAGGATTCATGATGATGCTGATGACATTCGTTCGTGCGGTCTTGGTCGGTCTGCTGCTCGCGGCCGCTCCCGCAGCGGCACTGGCCGCGCAGCCGCCGGCCCAGGAAGGCTTCGTGCCGGTGGACCAGCTGCCCGGTGCGGAAGAACTGCCGGCCGCGCCGCTCGTGGCCGCCGCCTACGCCGTCGCCTGGGCGGCGGTGCTCATCTATCTGTTTTCGATCTGGAAGCGCCTCGGCGCGGTCGAGCGCGAGATCGCCGACGTCGCGCGGCGGATCGAGGGGCGAGGGAGCCGATGATCGACGGGATGACATCCGCCCACTTCATCTTCATCCCGGCCGTCCTGCTCGTGGGGATCGTGATCGGCTGGATCCTCGGCTCCCGCGCGGCGCGCGATGCCTACGCGGCGGAGCTCCGCCGGCGAGAGGAGCGGGCGCGGAAGTAGTCGAGAAGGGTGCACGTGCAGGGTGCACCGTGCAGGGTGCGGTGCTGTGCACGTGCATCCAGTACCCAGCACACCTGCACCTGGATCCAGCACCCTGCACGTGCACCTGCACCTGCA
>DATFFM010000211.1:0-69886 GCA_035250005.1 Vicinamibacterales bacterium
GGCCGCTGCCGTCTCAGCCCGTGCGTCCGGCCCAGCCGTCCCGACCGGGGATGTCGCCGGGCTACCGTCCGCCACCGCGGCCCGTGCACCGCTCGGGTGCGCGCCGCGAAGGTCCGCGGCCGCCCATGATGCAGCAGGCGCCGGCGCCGCCGCCACCCGTCACGCGCACGATCACGCTCGCCGAAGGCATGACCGTGGCGGACCTCGCCACGAAGCTCGACGTCAAGGCCAAGGACGTCATGAAGAAACTGATGGATCGCCGGATCATGGTGACCATCAACAGCACGCTCGACGACGAGACGGCCGCCGTGGTCGCCCGGGAGTTCGGTGCCGACGTCAAGATGCAATCGTTCGAAGAGGAGATGCTGCAGGTCGAGGCCGAGGACGTCAATGAGGCCGACCGGGTCACGCGAGCCCCGGTGGTGACCGTCATGGGCCACGTCGACCACGGCAAGACGACGCTGCTCGACGCGATCCGTTCGGCTCGCGTGGCCGAGCGGGAAGCCGGCGGGATCACCCAGCACATCGGCGCCTACTCCGTCCAGGTCAGCGACCGCAACGTCGTGTTCCTGGATACGCCCGGTCACGAAGCCTTCACGATGATGCGCGCGCGCGGCGCGCGCGTCACCGACGTCGTGATCCTCGTCGTCGCGGCCGACGATGGGGTCATGCCGCAGACGAAGGAGGCGATCGACCACGCCAGGGCGGCGGGTGTGCCGATCCTCGTGGCGATCAACAAGATCGACAAGCCGAACGCGAACCCCGATCTCGTCAAGAAGGAATTGTCGGATCTCGGGCTCACGCCGGAAGCGTGGGGCGGTCAGACGGTCATGGTGGACGTCTCGGCCAAGAAGAAGCAGAACCTCGACCTCCTGCTCGAGATGATCCTGCTGGTCACCGAGATCAGCGACCTCAAGGCGAACCCGAAGCGGAACGCCTCCGGCACGGTGCTCGAGGCCAAGCTCGACAAGGGCCGCGGGCCGGTGGCGACCATCCTCGTGCAGGACGGCACGCTGCGCGTCGGCGACACCCTGATCGCCGGCACGATCGTCGGCAAGGTGCGGGCGCTGATCGACGACCGGGGCCGTCCGATCAAGGTGGCCGGCCCGGCCACGCCGGTCGAAGTGCTCGGTCTCGGCGGACTGCCCGCGCCGGGCGATCCCTTCCAGGCGCTGACCGATGCCGCCAAGGCGCGGCAGATCGCACACTTCCGTCAGTCGCAGGCGAAAGAGAAGGCGCTCGGAAGCCGGGGCGGCCGGCTGACCCTCGAGTCGCTGCAGGCACAGATCGCCGAAGGCGGCATGAAGGAACTGCCGATCATCGTCAAGGCGGACGTGCAGGGCTCGTCCGAAGTGCTCGGCGACACGCTGACCAAGCTGAGCGACGAGAAGGTGAAGGTCCGGATCATCCACAGCGGCGTCGGCGCGATCAACGAGTCCGACGTGCTGCTGGCGACCGCATCGAACGCGATCATCATCGGCTTCAACGTGCGGCCCGACCGCAACGCGGCTGACGTCGCCGAGCGGGAGAAGGTCGAGATCCGGCTGCATTCGGTGATCTACAACGTCGTGGACGAGATGAAGAAGGCGATGGCCGGCCTGCTCGATCCGACGTTCAAGGAAGTGCGCGTGGGCGCGGCGCAGGTGCGCGAGACGTTCAAGACGCCAAAGTTCGGGACGATCGCCGGCTGCATGGTCACCGAAGGGCGCATCACCCGTTCGGGCGAGTCCCAGGCACGCCTGATCCGCGACGGCGCGGTGGTGTACGAGGGCAAGATCGGCTCGCTGCGTCGTTTCAAGGACGACGTCTCGGAGGTGAAGGCCGGCTTCGAGTGCGGCATCGGCTTCGAGAAGTACAACGACCTTAAGGTGGGCGACGTCATCGAGGTGTTCGTCAACGAAAGAGTCGCCACCACGGTGTAGGCCCGACCTTCAGGTCGGGCGTATTGCTCGAATGGCTCAAGGCTCCCGTCCCGCTCGTGTCGGAGATCAGCTGCGGGCGGAGCTTGCCGACCTGATCGCGCGCGAAGTGCACGACCCGGGCATCGGCTTCATGACCCTGACCCAGGTGAAGGTCACACCCGACCTGCAGCAGGCGCGGGTGTACTACACGACCATCGGCGACGAGAAGCAGCGGAAGGAGACCAGCCGGGCGCTCGGCCGCGCCACGCCGTTCCTGAGGCGCCAGGTCGGCCGCCGCCTGCGGCTGAAGCACGTTCCGGAGCTCGAGTTCTTCTACGACGAGAGCATCGAGCGCCAGGACCGCATCGAGCGGATTCTCCTGGAGATCCAGACCGAACGCGCCGAGAACCCCCATTTGAACGACTTGCCTGCCGGAGACGATGACAGCCACGAACCGAGATAGCAACCACCTCCCCCGCGCTCCCGGCAAGACCGGGATCGCGGCCGTCCGCGACGAGATCCTCAAACGCCGGCGGTTCCTGATCACCTCGCATGCGAGGCCCGACGGGGATTCCATCGGCTCACAGCTCGCGATGGCCTTCGCGCTCGATGCGCTGGGCAAGCAGGTCCGCATCGTCAACGCGGACCCGGCGCCGGAGCATTACCAGGAGTTCCCCGGCATGGACCGGATGGAGATCGCCTCGCAGGTCGACCCGGCCGGGCTCGACGCGGTGATCGTGATGGAGTGCAGCGATCTCCGTCGGACCGGCGTGGCCGGCCTGGAACACGAGTTCCTGATCAACATCGACCATCACGCCGGCAATCACATGTACGGCGCGGTCAACTGGCACGACGAATCGGCCGCGGCCTGCGGCGAGATGGTCTTCGACCTGATCCAGGCGCTCGGCGTCCCCCTGACCGAAGCGATCGCCACCCACATCTACCTGGGGATCCTGACCGACACGGGATCGTTCCACCATTCGAACATTACCCCGCGGACCTTCGACATCTGCCGCCAGTGCGTGGAAGCGGGCGTGACCCCGGCGGTCATGGCCCGGCGGGTGTTCGACAGCAACAGCTTCGGCAAGCTGAAGCTGATCGGCGCGCTGCTCGACGACATGGAGCTTGCCGACGAGGGGCGCCTCGCCATCCTCCACCTCGACGACGAGATGCTGGCGGCGACCGGGAGCACGCACAACGACACGGAGGGGCTGATCAATCTGCCGCTCACGGCCCGCGAAATCCAGGCGGTGGTGTTCTTCAAGGTCACTGACGATGGCGACGTGCGCGTGAGCATGCGCTCGAAGTACGACGTCGACGTCCGCAGCGTGGCGAGCGAGTTCGGCGGCGGCGGCCACAAGAACGCCGCCGGCTTCACGGTGAGCGGGCCGCTGGAGGAGGTGCGCGCGGGGATTGTGGACCGCCTGGTGGGCGCCATCTCGGCCGGCCTGCAGTCACGCCCCTGACGCCGTCACCGCGGTCCGCGATGGATGGAGTTCTCGTCATCGACAAGCCCGCCGGACCGACGTCTCACGATGTCGTCGCCCGGGCACGGCGAGCGCTCGGCGAGACGCGCATCGGCCATACCGGAACGCTCGATCCGCTCGCCACCGGTGTCCTGCCGCTCGTGATCGGCAAGGCCACGCGCCTGGCATCGCTGCTGTCGTCAACCGACAAGGCGTACGATGCCGGCATCCGGCTCGGCGCGTCGACCGACACCTACGACGCCGCCGGGACGGTGTCGGCCGGCGGGCCGGCCGGCGATTTTACGAAGATCCAGGCGCTGCAGGTGGAGGAGGTATTGTCCGCGTTTCGCGGCCGCATCGAGCAGATGCCGCCTCCGTATTCGGCCAAGAAGGTCGGCGGCGTACCCGCCTACAAACTCGCGCGGAAGCAGAAGCCGACTGCCCTGGCGGCGGCGCCTGTGACGGTCCACGAGTTGATCCTGGTCGGTATGGAGGCCGGGCTGGTCCGGCTGCGGCTGGTCGCCTCGGCCGGGTTCTACGTCCGCTCGCTGGCGCACGACCTGGGAGTCAGGCTCGGATGCGGCGCTCATCTCGAAACGCTTCGCCGCACGCGCGCAGGCAGGTTCGGTCTCGATGTGGCGGTGGCACTGGAGGACCTCGACCGCACCCCCCGGCTCGCCGAGGCGAGCCTGATCCCGCTCGGCGCTCTCGTGCCGGACATCCCGGCCGTCCGGGTGAACGACCGCGGCGCCACCCGGGTCTCTCACGGCAACTCCCTGGGGCCGGAGGATCTGGCCGACGCCGGGCCCGGCCGCCTGCCGGAGGGGGCGCGGGTGCGTGTGGTCGACGGGGCCGGACGCCTGCTGGCGATCGCCGATGCCGGGCCCGATGCCCTTTTGCGCCCATCCGTCGTGCTGGTGTAAGATATTGAGTCTATTGGAATTGACGGCGGGCTGGTGCGGCGCAATAAGGGCGCTGATGTCTGGGCCGTTCGTGGAGGTAGAGAGTGGCATTCAGCAAGGACCGCAAAACCGAAGTCATCGGCAGCTACAAGACCCATAACAGCGATACCGGTTCCCCGGAAGTCCAGGTCGCACTCCTCAGCGAGCGCATCAATTACCTGACGGAACATTTCAAGACCCACGCGAAGGACCACCATTCGCGCCGCGGGCTGCTCAAGCTCGTAGGCCAGCGCCGTCGCCTGCTCGATTACCTGAAGGGCAAGGACACCGACCGCTATGCGGATTTGATCAAGCGCCTGGGGATCAGGAAGTAAACAGACTGGCGCCAGGGCAGAGTTGGAGCGGATCGACGCTCGAGCTGCTGCTCCCGGCCCCGTTCAGCGAAGCACTCCACAAGCTGGCGCAGCTCAGAACAGACAGAGAGACATATGCACACACGCGAAATCACCGTTGCCGGACGCACCATTTCGATCGAGACCGGCCGGCTGGCCAAGCAGGCCGACGGATCGGTCGTCATCCGGTCCGGGGACACCATGGTCCTGGTCACCGCCTGCGCAGCCGCCAACCCGCGCGAAGGCATCGACTTCCTCCCGCTCACGGTCGACTACAAGGAATACACCTACGCATCGGGACGGATCCCCGGCGGCTTCTTCAAGCGTGAAGGGAAGCCGACCGAGAAGGAAGTGCTCACCAGCCGCCTGATCGACCGGCCGATCCGGCCGCTCTTCCCGTCGGGCTGGCGTCGCGAGACCCAAGTCATCGCGCTCGTGCTGTCGGCCGACACGGAGCACGACTCCGACGTGCTCGCGATCACCGGCGCTTCGGCGGCCCTGGCGCTGTCTGGCATCCCGTTCACGCGCACGATCGCGGCCGTCCGCGTCGGGCTCGTCAACCGCGAGTTCATCATCAATCCGACCTTCGCGCAGCGGAAGGAGAGCAGCCTCGACCTGATCGTCGCCGGCAGCAAAGACGCGATCGTGATGGTCGAAGCCGGGGCGAAGGAAGTCTCGGAAGAGGACGTCGTGCAGGCGCTCGACCAGGCGCACGCAGCGATCAAGGCGATCATCGCGGGGATCGACGCGATGGCGGCGCAGTCGGGCAAGAAGAAGACCGAGGTCAAGCTGAAGGAGGTCGGCAAGGAGTTCTACCGCGAAGTCGAGGAGAAGGCGTACGGGCCGCTCGCCGACGCGATGCGGATCCAGGACAAGCTGCTCAACTACACGACCGTGGACCAGGTCCTGGCCGACCTGGTGGCGAGCATCCCCGACGCCGAGATCGAACGCCGCACCGATGCGAAAGCGATCTTCAAGGAGCTGAAGGAAAAGGTCATGCGTGACGAGGCGCTCGAGCGCGGCAAGCGTCTCGACGGCCGGGCGTTCGATCAGATCCGCCCGATCTCGATCGAAGTCGGAGTGCTCCCGCGCACGCACGGCTCGGCGGTGTTCACCCGCGGCGAAACGCAGGCGCTCGTCACCGCGACCCTTGGCACTGCCGACGACCAGCAGAAGATCGAAACGATGGACGGCGAGACGTGGAAGCGCTTCATGCTCCACTACAACTTCCCGCCCTTCTCGGTCGGCGAAGTGCAGTTCATGCGTGGGCCCGGCCGGCGGGAAATCGGCCATGGCGCCCTCGCGGAACGCGCGCTGCAGCCGATGATGCCGGCCGAGGAGCAGTTTCCCTACACCGTCCGGATCGTTTCCGACATTCTCGAGTCGAACGGCTCATCGTCGATGGCGTCGGTGTGCGGGGGCACGCTCGCGATGATGGACGCGGGCGTGCCGCTCAAGGCGCCGGTCGCCGGGATGGCGATGGGCCTGATCATGGACGACGCGTCCGGCAAGTACGCGATCCTCTCCGACATCGCCGGAGCCGAAGACCATTACGGCGACATGGACTTCAAGGTCGCGGGGACGGCGACCGGGATCACCGCCCTCCAGATGGACATCAAGGTCGCCGGGATCACGATGGAGATCATGCGCAAGGCGCTCGAGCAGGCGCGCCAGGGCCGTCTCTTCATCCTCGACAAGATGCTCGCCACGCTGCGCGAGTCGCGCTCGAACGTGTCGGCCTACGCGCCGCGCATCGTCACGATCCGGATTCCGGTCGACAAGATCCGCGATGTCATCGGGCCAGGCGGCAAGATGATCCGCAGCATCATCGAGCGGACCGGCGTGAAGATCGACGTCGAAGACGACGGCCGGGTCAACGTGGCGTCGGCCGACGAGGCCTCCGCGCAGAAGGCCATCGGCATCATCCAGGAGCTGACCGCCACGCCGGAGTTGAACAAGACCTACCTGGGCAAGGTGCAGCGGATCACCGACTTCGGCGCGTTCGTGGAGATCATGCCGGGGCTCGACGGCCTGCTGCACGTCTCGGAGATCGCGCACTACCGCGTCAAGGACGTGCGCGACGAGCTGAAGGAAGGGGAACAGGTCATGGTCAAGGTGATCAACATCGACCCTTCCGGCAAGATCCGGCTCAGCCGCAAGGTGCTGCTGAATCCGGAAGACAGCAAACAGCCGGCGGCCGCCCAGGGGCAGGACCGCAAGCCATAAGGGCCGGCGCCAACTAACCGACGCCGCGGAGCGTCTAAAGGTGAGGACTCTGCCGTGAACCGGACCTTACTCGGGATCTCCGTTGCGTCGTTCGCCACCGCGGTCGCGGTGTTGACCGCCCCTGCCGCGGGGGCGCAGGGCACCGTCCGGGAGCTCACGGTCCGGGCGGACAAGTTCGCCTTTTCCCCGACCCGGATCGAAGTCCAGAAAGACGACATCGTGAAGGTCACCTTCACGGCGGTCGACATGCCTCACAGCTTTACGGTCGACGAATACCGCATCGCCAAGCGCGCGAATGCCGGGCAGACCGTCACCTTCGAGTTCCGCGCCGACAAGACCGGCCCCTTCCGCTTCTACTGCAATCTCACGCAGGACGAGCGCTGCAAGGGGATGCACGGCGAGATCATCGTCAAATAGGGCGGCGCCCACTAGGGGCCGACCGACCGCGCCTGCTCGATCCGTTCCTCGATCGGCGGATGCGTGTGGAACAGCCACACGATCGTCCGTGACGGGCTCTCTTCCACCAGGTTCTGCGCCGCGAGCCTTCGCATCGCGCTGACGAACGCCTCTCGGCGGCGCGTGAGCGCGATCGCGAAGTCGTCGGCGCGGCGCTCGTTGAAGCGCGAGAAGGCGTTGACCATCGGCGTCGCCGCCATCGTCACGGCGCCGGCGGCCAGGAGCAGGAGCGGAAGCCCGGCCGGATCGGCGGGCCCGTGCAGGCCCAGAGGTCTCCACAGCGCCTCGAGCGCCGTGGACGCCGCGAAGAGGGCGGCGAGCAGCAGCCCGAACTCCAGCGCGATCCCTTTCGGGATGTCACGATGGGCGTGGTGCGCGAGCTCGTGCGCGAGGATCACTTCGATCTCGTCCTCGCTGTACTGGTCCAGGAGTGTGTCGGAGAGCAGGATCCGCCGGGTACGGCCCGAGCCGACGAGCGCGGCGTTCGCCCGGCGGGTCTTCGCCCCCAGCCCCCACTCGAACACGCCGAGCGCCGGCACCCCCGCGCGAGCCGACAGCTCGGTCAGCCGCGCGGCCAGGGCCGGGCGGTCGAGCGGCGTGAACTTGTAGAACAGCGGGAGCAGCACCACCGGGGTGAGCTTGGCCAGGACAATCGTGACGGCAGTGCCGGCGATCGCAGCCGCCAGCCACCACCATGCGGGGCTCCAGGCCATCAGGCCGTAGATGATCTGCGCGGCGACCACCGCCAACACGCTGCCGAGCCCGAACGCCTTGGCGTGATCGCGCAGCCACGCTGTCGCCGGCTCCGACGACAGCTCGTAGCGATGTTCGAGGACGAAGCTGCCGTAGAACGCAGCCGGAAGCGTGACGAGCCCGTGCAGCACGGCCAGCAGCAGCACGTAACCAGCCACCGGGAGCGAGGGGCGGGCCCAGAGCATGGCGGCCAGCAGGATCGCCGTGCAGGCAAAGGCAGCGAAACCCGCTCGTCTCTTGAGCCGATGATAACGGGCGGACTTGGTTTCGTTCACGATCTTCAAACTTCAAACTTCAACCGCCAAACGTCAAATCGCCAAGCGTGCCGGTTCCGGCCTGTGAGTGTGAAGTTTGGAGCTTGGAGTTTGAAGTTATCTCCTCGCTCAGTTCAACTGCACCGAGATCAGCTTCGACACCCCGGGCTCCTCCATGGTTACGCCGTATAGCCGGTTGGCGATCTCCATCGTCTTCCGGTTGTGCGTGATCAGGATGAACTGGGTGTGGTCCTGCATCCCCTGAAGCATCTCCACGAAGCGCCCGATGTTCGCATCGTCGAGCGGGGCATCGATCTCGTCGAGCAGGCAGAAGGGGCTGGGGCGGTACTTGAAGATGGCGAACATCAGCGCCATCGCGGTGAGCGCCTTTTCGCCGCCCGAGAGCAGCTGCACGCTCTGGAGCCGCTTGCCGGGCGGCTGCGCGATGATGTCGATCCCGCTTTCGAGCGTATCGCTCTCGTCGAGGAGCACGAGCCCGGCTTTGCCGCCGCCGAAGAGGGTCGTGAAGGTGCCTTCGAAGTTCTGGTTGATGACGGCGAACGCCTCGCGGAAGCGTTCCCGCGTCGTTTTGTCGATCTTGCGGATGGCCTCGCCGGTGGCCGCGATGGCGTCGACGAGGTCCTTGCGCTGGGCGGTGAGAAACGTGTGACGCGCCTCCAGGTCGTCGAACTGATCGATCGCCATCATGTTGACGGCTCCCATCTTCTCGATCTTCGCGCGCAGGTCCGCGACCATTTCGTCGGGTGTCAGGGGCGTGGCTTCGAGCGGCGGCGCCTTGGCTTCGGCAGTCTCGGCCGCCGCCTGACCGTCCTCCTCGACCTCGGCCGCGTCCGGCGCGTCGTCCACCGGCCGCGGGCTGGCGAGCAGGCCGTCGCGTTCGAGCTGTTCGACCTCCGCCGTCACCTCGTCGAGCGTCGCCTGAACCGCATCGACGCACGACGCCGCCAGATGCGTCAGGTCGGCTTCGGCGGTGGCCCGTTCGACGTCGAACCGCGCAACCTCGGCGCGAATCGCTTCCAGCGTTCGCCGCGCGTCCCGGATGACGACTTCCTGCTCCTCGAAACCGTTACGAAGCGTCTGCGAGCGGTCGTCGGCGATCCGTACCTGCTCGCGCAGCCCGTCGAACGCCCTGAGGTCGGCATCGAGACGCGCCTCGGACGCGACGATCGATGCGCCGAGCTCCCGGCGGCGGGTGTCGGCGCGCTCGAGATCTTCGCGGCGGCGCTGCACGCGTTCTTCGAGCTCGCGGGCCGCGGCTTCGAGCCGCTGCACTTCGGTCGCGAGTCCGCTTGCCCGCTCGACGAGGGCCGCGTGAGCGGCCTTCGCTTCGGCCGTCCGCACGCCCTGCGCCTGCATCGCTTCTCGAGCCTCGAACAGCTTGCGCTGCGCGGCGTTGAGCTGTTCGTCGGCCGCGCGCTGCTCCACCTCGATGCGCGCGATCGATGCCCGGGCTTCGTCGTGCCGCGACACCTGTGCGCGCAGCTCCTCCTCCGCCGAGCGGCGTTCGGTCGCGATCTGGTCCTGCTTGCGGCCGATGCGCTCGGCGGCCTCGGCGGCACCGCTCACCTGCAGCTCGTACCCGACAACCGACTTCTCCTGCCGGTGCTGCTCACTCTGGAGCGACAGGATCGCGGATTCTGCGCCGGCGATGACGACGTCGAGCTGGGAGATGTCGGCCCGCAACCGCTCGACGGCCTCACGCCCGCGCTCCCCCTGCTCACGCAGCTCCTTGATCTCCCGCTTGGTCGTCAGGATGCCGCGCGCTTCCGCGCGCGCCCCCCCCTGCACCACCTGGGACCCGCGGAAGACGTCTCCGTCGGGCGTCGCGATCGGCGCTCTCGTCGCGCCGGCTGCCGCCTGCGCCTCGTCGTACCTCGGCGCAATCCACATGTCGGCGATCGCGGAGCGGATCGCACCGGCGCCGGCGCCGCCGACACGCGCAACCTGCGACACCGGGATCAATCCAGGCGCGGGTGGTTCGGCCTGCGACCCGTTCCCCGCTGCCGCCACGAGAAAGCCCACCCTGCCGGCGTCCTTCGTCCGCGCAAAGCGCAGGCCGGCTGCGGCATGATCGTGGGTCGGCACGACAACGTGCTGCAGGATGTCGCCGAGGCAGGCTTCGACCGCCCGTTCGTAGCCCGCCTCCACTTCGAGAAAGTCGGCGACCGAACCGAGCTGCGAAACGTCGGGCTGCGACTCCGCCAGCACGAGGCGCGCGGCGTCGCCGTACTCCGCCCGCGCGGCGGCGAGCTCCTCGAGCGACTTCAACCGCCCCAGCAGCCCCGCGAGCTCGTGCTCGCGCGTCCGGTACTCCCTCGCACGGTCTTCCCGTTCGGCCCGCGCCCCGGCCAGCTCCGAATCCCGCATGCCGCGATCGACGCGCAGCGCATCCATCGCCTGGCGGGCGCGCGACATGGCGGTCTCGGCCGAGGCACGCTCCCGGGCCGCGCGGTCGGCCTCGACGCGCAGGTCCGCGCTCTCGACTTCCAGCTTGTTCAGCTGTTCGGTGATGCGGGCGCGAGCCGACGCGGCGTGCTCCACCGCATGACGCAGCGCCGTCGCGGCGTTCACCGCCGCGAAGACCTCGCTGCGCGCGGCTTCGACGTCGGCCTCCAGCCCTTCGATGCCGCGCTGAAAGCCTGCGTACGCGTCTTCCTCCTCCTTCATCGTGACAGCCGCCTCGGTCCGTTCGGCGGCGGCCTTCGACTGCGCGCTGCGGCGGGTCTCGAGCTCGAGCCGCGCGGGCTCGCGGCGGGTCTCGAGCGACTCCACCTCCTGCCCGATCTCCGCGGCGGTGCGCGTCAGCGTCTCGACCTGCTGCCGGTCGAATGCGATCTGCTGCTGGAGCCGCCCGATCTCGAGCTCGCGCGCGTGAGCCGCCTCCCGGGCCGCGGTCGTCGTGGAATCAGCCTCGGTGAGCTCCAGGCGCAGCCGCTCGAGCAACGCCTCGACTTCGGCGAGCCGGGCGGCAGCGGTGACTTCCCGCTCCCTGGCACCCGCCAGGCGGGTCCTGGCCGACTGGATCGATTCGCCGAGCACGCGGTAACGATTGGCGAACTGGACCTTCTCCCAGCGGCGAAGCTCGTCACGCAGGCGCCGATACCGGCGCGCCTTCGCCGCCTGCCGTTTCAGCGTGCCGCGCTGCTTCTCCACTTCGAAGACGATGTCGTCAACGCGCGTGAGGTTCTGCTGGGCGGCTTCGAGCTTCAGCTCCGCCTGCCGGCGCCGGCTCTTGTACTTGGTGACGCCGGCGGCCTCTTCGATCAGCTGGCGACGGTCGGTCGGCCGCGCGCTGAGGATCTGCCCGATCTTGCCCTGCTCGATCACCGCGTACGCCTTGATGCCGAGCCCGGCGTCCATCAGCAGGTCCTGCACGTCCCGGAGCCGGCAGTTCTCGCCGTCGATCAGGTATTCGCTCTCTCCCGACCGATACAGACGGCGCATGAGCTCGACGTCCTTGACGATCAGCGGTTCGTCGTCCAGCTCCAGCGCGACCGCGACCGCTCCCTCGACGGCCATCTCGCCGGCACCGAGCTCCGCAGAGGCTTCGACCCGCGCCGGCCGGGTGCTCCCCCCTTCGCCCGGCGACGGCACGCGCGCGGCGACCCCGGAGAGCCTCAGGCGGACCTCGGCGGCCGCCGTCGGCTTGCGAGCATCGCTGCCGCCGAAGATCACGTCCTCCATGCGATCGCCGCGCAGGCTCTTCGCGCTCTGCTCGCCCAGCACCCACGTCAGGGCGTCGACGACGTTGCTCTTGCCGCAGCCGTTCGGCCCGACGATCGCCGTAACGCCTTCGTCGAAGGTGAGCTCTGAACGGTCCGGAAAGCTCTTAAAGCCGGCGATCTCGATTCGGTTCAATCGCATGTCGGAGTACCTGGTTCCATCAAAGGCCGCAGCGCGACGGCGGTGAAAACCGGGTCGCCCCGGTCAGAAACGAAAACAGCTGCGCCGGAACGAAGCCACGGCCTCGTTCCGGAAGCAGCTGGGAGTGCTTCGACGATTTGAGATGCAGGTAACCGGTGACGTGACCAAAGGCCGTTGGTTCCGGTTGCCACATCGCGCCCAAAGCGCGATGGCCCCTGGCGCCGGAAAACGGTCGTCAGTCTAACAAGCCCCCATACCTAGGGCAAGGGTAAAATCAGACCCCAAAATATGGGGCCAAAGCCCTACTGTTGCCCGCCCGGCCCTCGCTGAGTGCGGGTCTTCGCCAAGCCGGCCAGACGTACGGCCTCCTCGAACTGCCGGAGGCCGAACTGCGCCTGAGGATCCTTCGCCGTCAGGTTCCGCCGGGCCTCTTCGACGCCAAAGAGCGCGACGTCGATATCGTAATGGATCATCGCCCGGATGAATTCGCCATCCTGCTGAAAGGCCGCCTCGTCGATCTTCACCTTCTGCGTTTCGAGCAGCTTCCGGAAGTTGGCGAGCATGGCGTCGGTGACGGCGAAGCCGCGCGCGATCGGCTTTCTCGTCTTATTGGCCGCGGCAAGCCGCGTGTCCCCCTCGGCGGTGAACTGATCGGCGAACTGCGCGAACAACTGGCGCGCGTAGAGCTGCCGGCCGAACCGGGTCGGCGAAAAACCCTCGATCGGTCCAGCCAGGAACTTGTCGGGCTCGATCCCGCCGCCGCCGTACACCTTGCGGCCGGCATCGGTGTATTTGAGGTCGGCGTTCGATCGCGACTTCTGGTCGCTCTGGTCGCGCAGCGTGTACATCAGGTACTCGTCGAACGTCCCGTCCCACGGGCGCTGGATCATGCGTCCGCTCGGCGTGTAGTACCGGGCGGTCGTCACGGCGACGCCGGCATCATCGCTGACACGATAGACCGACTGCACCAGCGCCTTGCCGAAGGTGGTCTCGCCGACGATCAGCCCGCGATCGTGATCCTGGAGGGCGCCGGCCACGATCTCGGACGCGCTGGCGCTGTTGCGATTCACCAGAACGACCACCGGCAGGTCCGTGTACTCGCTCTTGAGCTGCGCAGGATACTCTTCGTTCGAGTTAGGCACGCGCCCGCGCTGATAGACGATCAGCATCCCCTGCGGGAGGAAGCGATTGGAGACGAGGATCGCCTGATCCAGCAGACCGCCTGGGTTGTCGCGCAGATCGAACATCAGGCGCTTCATGCCCTTGGCTTTCAGCTGCTCGAGCGCGACGCCGAGCTCACGGTCCGAAGTCTCGGAGAACTCCCCGAGCTTCACGTAGCCGGTCTGGTCGTCCATCATGAAGGCGCCGCGCACGGTGGTGATGTTCACCTCGTCCCGGACGACTTCCATGTCGATCAATGCTTCGGCCCCGCGCCGCCTGATCGAGATGTTGACCGTGGTCCCCTTGGGGCCCTTCAGACGGCGGACGGCCTGCTCCGTTGTCCACCCCTTCATGTCTTCACCCTCGACCCGCGCGATCACGTCGCCGCGCCGGATCCCGCGCTTGTACGCGGGGGATCCCTCGAAGATCGATTGGATCGTGATGTCGCCGTCGATCGACGAGATCGTCACGCCGAGACCGTAGTAGCTCCCCTGCTGACGCTCGCGCATCTGCGCGTACGATTTCGGGTCGAAGAAGCTCGAGTGCGGATCCAGAGTCTTGAGCAGGCCGTCGATCGAGCTGTACACCAGCCGGTCGGTCGGCAGCTCCTCGACGTACTCGCGCTGCACCGCGCCGAGCGCCGCGGCGTAGATGCGATAGTGGTGCATGAACTCGTCCTGCGTCGCGGCCGCGCTGCCGCCGAACATCCCGCCGAGGACAGCCGACACGATTACGGCCGCCAGGGCGGCCGGAAGAAAACGCAGACTGCGCATAAAAGCCATCCTAACAGACCAAGTGTCACGCCCGCAACGACTTCCGGGCATAATGGGGTAGTGCGCGTGCTTGACCCTGCCCGCGCAGGGTTCCTATAATTCGACGAGTGCGGACCGGTGCCGGCCGCATTCCCTTAACTGCAGCTACCGCAAGGACTTCTTTATGTTCGGTTCAATCGGAGTGCCGGAGCTGATCATCATCCTGACGATCGCGCTGATCATCTTCGGACCGCGGAAGCTGCCAGAACTCGGCCGTTCGCTCGGCCGCAGCCTCAACGAGTTCAAACGGGCCTCTAACGAGCTCCGCAATACCCTCGACGACGAGATCCGCCTCGAAGACCAGCGGTCGGCCGAGCGTCAGCGGCCCCCGGAGACGGCTCAGGCGGCGCGGCCGGCCGAGCCCGCAGAAGGCGCCGTGCCCCGCGGCAAAAACGACCAGGCGTAATCGTCGATGGCGCTCGTCCCATTTCCCAGTACCTCACCGGGCCCAGCCGACGACGAGCCGCACATCCATTTGACCGACCCGGACGTCATCGAAGATGACGACGGCGCCGGCGCGCGGATGTCGTTTCTCGAGCATCTCGACGAGCTGCGCAAGCGGCTGATCAGGTGCGTCATCGGTCTCGTCGTCGGGGTTGCGATCGCGTTCGTCTTCATCAATCGAATCTTCCAGTTCGTCCTGCTCCCGCTTCAGCAGCGACTGCCCGATGGCGGCACCTTCATCACCACCGAAGGGCCCGAGTACTTCATGCTCTACCTGAAGGTGGGGCTCCTCGCCGGGCTGTTCGTGGCGATGCCGTTCATCCTCTGGCAGCTCTGGCTGTTCGTCGCACCGGGGTTGTATGCGCACGAAAAGAGGATGGCGATACCCTTCGTGCTGTTCGCGTCGATCTTCTTTTTCATGGGCGCCGCGTTTGCGCACTACGTGGCCTTTCCGTGGACGTGGGACTTCTTCGTCGGCTTCTCGAAGAGCGAGTTCGTCACGTTCATGCCGAAGATCGGTCCGACGTTCTCGCTGTACGTGAAGGTGATCCTCGCCTTCGGCGTCATCTTCCAGATGCCCACCCTGGTGTTTTTCCTCGCCCGAATGGGGCTCGTCACCGCCGGGTTCCTCGTGAAGAACACGAAATACGCCGTCCTGATCATCTTCATCCTGGCCGCCGTGCTGAGCCCCGGGGGGGACATTCCGTCGCAGATGCTGATGGCCGGGCCGATGCTCGTTCTCTACGGAATCAGCATCTTCATCGCGTGGATCGTCGCGCCCAGGAAGAAATTGTCCTAGAATGGATGAGGTGGCTCGGCTGTGCTCCCATCGGGGGAGTTGGACCGGGACCCTTGAGGCTCAGATGATCATAGAGAGACTGGCCGGCTGCGGGGCCGTACTCGCCTGCCTGGCGACACCCGTGCTTGCCCAGACCGGCACCGGCGATCAGCCCCCCGTCACGGAGACGCGTCCGGCGACTACCACGACGAACGGCGACACGGGTCTGTGGTTCGTGCCGACCGGGGAGATCCTGCCGGCGCGCAAGTGGTCCTTCAGCGCCTACCGGGTCAACTTCGACTACGACCAGGGCTTCACGGACGTGTCGCGATGGCCGGTCACCTTCGGGGTCGGGCTCGCCGACCGCCTCGAGCTGTTCGGCGCCTTCACCGCCGTCACGCGAATCGACCGCGACCTGCGCCCGCTGTTCAATCCCCTTCTTCCCGAGGCCGGCGGTGTCGTCAACGAGTTTCCGTTCGTAAACGACGGATGGAGCGGCAACCGGATCGGCGACCTGTGGGTCGGCGGCAAGCTCAATCTGACATCGCAGCATCGTCAGCAGGCGGCGGCATTCGCGCTGCGCGGTCTGGTCAAGCTCCCGACCGGGAGCGATGACGATGGGGCCGGTACAGGCAGGCCGGACTTCGCCTTCGATGCGATCGTCAGCAAGGAGCTCAACCAGCGGGTCGAGCTCTCCGGGTTCGGCGGGATGATCTTCCGCGGCGACCCCGACACCTACGACCTGCTGAACGGCATCCGGTGGGGCGTTGGCGTCGGCCTGCCGACGCGCCGCAACCTCCGGCTCACGGCAGAACTGCACGGCGAACAATATCTCGGCGATTCGGTCGACTTCACGGGGGTCCAGATCCAGCCGTCCGGCGGAACGCTGCTCGTGCCCATCAACTCGGAGCAGGACGGCCCGATCAATGCGTCGCTCGGCCTGACGTGGCAGGGGCGCAACGGCGTGTTCGCCGGTGCGGGGATCAACTACAACCTGCGGCTCGACGGCCGGAGCGATGCCGGGAGCTTCGAAAACGAGACCGGCGACGCGGTCGGGTTCCAGTTCCGCGTCGGGTATCACCCCGGAGTGCGCATTTACGTCGCGCCGCCGCCGCCCCCTCCGCCACCCCCCCCAGTCGCGGAGAATCGCCCGCCGACGGTCCGTGCGCGCTGCGAGCCCTGCACGGTGGAGATCGGCAAGACGTCAACGGTCACGGCTGACGCGACCGACCCGGATGGGGACGCGCTGACCTACCGCTGGAACACGGCGGCGGGGACCCTCAGCAATCCGGCCGACCGTCAGTCCCCCTGGACGGCCCCGATGCAGGAGGGGCCGGTGCCGGTGACCATCGAGGTCAGAGACCCGAAGGGCGCGACCGCCACCGACGCCGTCACCATCCAGGTGATTCGCCCGGCCGTTCGCGAGTTCGTGTTCGAGGACGTGCACTTCGACTTCGACCGCTATTCACTCCGCCCGGAGGCGACGCGTGCGCTCGACGAAGCGATCAAGGCGCTGCAGGACAATCCTCAGCTGCGCCTCGAGCTCGAAGGGCACACCTGCAACATCGGGACGGCGGAGTACAACCTGGCCCTCGGGGAGCGCCGGGCCGTCGCCGTCCGCGACTACCTCGCGAGCCGCGGCATCGGTACGGACCGGCTGCGGACGGTGACCTATGGTGAAGAGCGCCCGAAGCACGACAACGCGCGGGAAGAGACGCGCCGGCTGAACCGCCGGGCGGCGCTGGTCGTCCGGGTCCAGCGTTAGGCAGGCACGGCCGGTTCGCGAACCGGCCATGCGATCGAAGCCCAGCCGATGCCCATCAAGCCTTCCGGCGCCGCGGAAATCCGTGCGCTCGTCGCGGCGCTGTCGTCGGATGACGAAGTCAGGCGCGAGTCGGCGGTGGCGCGGCTGGCCATCATCGGCGGACGCGCCATGGACCGGCTGACCGCAGCCTACGCCTCAGCGGACCGGCACACCCGTCTGGCGATTCTTCGCACGGCGGAAAGGATCGCCGATCCGCGTGCCCTCTCGATCAGCCTCGAAGCGCTCGCCGCGGGCGGCGACCTGGCCGTCGCGGCCGCCTCCACGCTGCGCTCGCTGCTCGACTCCCCGCTCGAGAGCGCGGCCACCCGCGCACTGGACGCGCTGGTCGCAACCGCAGTCGATACCTCGGCGGCGCGAAGCGTCCGCATGGCCGCCCTCGACGCGCTGCAGGACATGCCCCCGGCGGTCCGCGAGCGGGTCGCAGAGGTGCTGCGCGAGGAGACCCATCCCGGGCCGACGGCGCACGCCGCACTCGGGCCGCGCGATGCTGCGGCGCCGGCCGCGGTGTGGCAGGACGCCGTGGACGGAACGTTGCCGGAGGATCCGGCCGCGGTGGGCGAAGCGGTCAGGGGCCGCGCTGCGACGGCGCCCCTCAGTATTTTGCAGAAGCTGGTCGAGGCCGTCCGTGCCCGGGAAGGGGAATCGGCCCCGGCCGGGAGCAGGGAGGCGTGGCAGCAGGTCCGCGGCGCCTTGCATCAGGCGCTCGCACTCCGCGGGAGCCGGGTCGCTCTCTACGACCTTCGCGAAACGCTGGCCCAGGCGCGAGAGCCGCTGCCCGCGGCGTTCCTGGCCGCGGCGCACGTGATCGGGGACGAATCCTGCCTGGAGCCGATCGCCGCCGCATGGACGGCCGCCGACGACGCCCGGTGGCGGCACCAGCTCGAGGCGGCGTTCCGGGTCATCGTCAAGCGGCAGAAGATCTCGCGGCGCGGCGCCGTGCTGAACCGGGTCGAGCAGCGCTTCCCCGAGGCGGCGGCAGCCGTCAGTACGCCTTCGCGAACCACGCCTCGACCGAAGACTCGCGGCCGCACTTCACGCACCGCCCGCTGACCGCCGACCCGAACGGGATATTGCGCACCGTGGCCTGCGTCTCCGCCTTGATCTGCGCTTCGCACTCCGCGCTGCCGCACCACGCCGCAATGACGAATCCCGGCCGACCCTCCATCACCGCCTTGAACTCCTCGAAGGTCGCGACCCGCTGGGTGTGGTCTTCGCGGTACTTCAGGGCACGGTTGTAGAGCGCCTGCTGGATGTCGTCGAGCAGGCGTACCGTCGCGGCCCCGATACCCTCCATCGGGAGCGATGATTTCTCGCGCGTGTCGCGGCGCGCCACCATCACCGCGGACTTCTCGATGTCTTTCGGGCCGATCTCGATCCGGAGCGGCACACCGCGCAGCTCCCACTCCGCGAACTTCCATCCGGGCGTATAGGCGTCGCGATCGTCGAGCAGCACGCGCACGCCCGCCTTGAGAAGCTCGGCCTGCAGGTCCTTCGCCTTCGGCAGCACCGTCTCCTGCCAGTTGCCGCGGGGAATCGGCACGATGACGACCTGGTGCGGCGCGACCCTCGGGGGCAGGATCAGCCCGCTGTCGTCGCCGTGCGTCATGATCACGCCTCCGACCAAGCGTGTCGAGACGCCCCACGAAGTCGTCCACGCGTGCTGGACGGTCTTGTCACGTCCCTGAAACTGGATGTCGAAGGCCCTGGCGAAGTTCTGCCCCAGGTTGTGCGAGGTGCCCGCCTGCAGCGCACGGCCATCGCCCATCAGTGCTTCGATCGAGTAGGTGCGTGAAGCGCCGGCGAACTTCTCGCTTTCGCTCTTCTGGCCGTCGACGACCGGCATCGCGAGCTCCGTCTCCGCGAACTCCTTGTAGAGCGCAAGGATCTTGAGGGTCTCTTCCTGCGCTTCCGCTTCGGTCTCGTGCGCGGTATGCCCCTCCTGCCACAGGAACTCCGTGGTGCGCAGGAACGGCCGCGTCACCTTCTCCCAGCGGACGACGTTCGCCCACTGGTTGATCAGGACGGGCAGGTCGCGCCACGACTTGATCCACTTCGCGTACATCGTCCCGATGATCACCTCGGAGGTGGGACGGATGATCAGCGGTTCGGCGAGCTCCTCGTCCCCCCCGCGCGTCACCCAGGCCACCTGCGGCGCGAACCCTTCGACGTGCGCTTTCTCCTTCATCAGGAGGCTGGAGGGGATGAAGAGCGGGAAGTACGCGTTGACGTGTCCGGTCGCCTTGAAGCGCCGGTCGAGCCCCTGTACGATCAGCTCCCAGATGGCATAGCCGTACGGGCGAATCGCCATGCAGCCTTTGACGTCGGTGTAATCGGCGAGCTCGGCCCGCCGCACCACGTCCAGATACCAGCGCGAGAAATCCTCGGACTGCGGCGTGATCTCGGTCACCATCGCATCTTTCTTTCCGCCGCCCTTCTCCTTCACGCCCTGCTCCGCCATTCGGCCATCCTCAATTCCGGTCTGCAATCCTTCGGTTCCAGTTTATATCGTCGCGCCGCGGGTAATCCTGCCGGTAGTGCGCGCCGCGGCTTTCCTCGCGGCGGAGCGCGGCGCGGGCGATCAGCCGGGCGACGGTCAGCAGATTCGCCGTCCGCCACTGCGCCGCCTCGAGCCGGCCGCCGCCGCGCAGGTGGGCCAGAACCAAGCGCCAGGGCTCATCGAGTGTTTCGACCGCCCGCTGCAACGTCTCGCGCTCCCGGAAGAGCCCCACGTCCCGCCACATCACGTCACCCAGGGGTCCGGGGTTCCAGGGTTCCAAGCTTCCAGGGTTCCAAGGTTCCGGGGTTCCGGGGTTCCGGGGTGTCTCCGAAGCGAACCGCGGAACCGCGGAACCTTCGAAACTTGGAACCTTGGAACCTCGGAACCCCCGAACCTTCATCGCGCGGCCGGCGCGCGCGCCGAAGACGAGCCCTTCGAGCAGCGAGTTGCTCGCGAGGCGGTTCGCGCCGTGCACACCGGTGCAGGCCGCCTCGCCGGCGGCATACAGCCCGGCGAGGGTCGTGCGCCCATCCAGGTCGGTGGCGACGCCCCCCATCATGTAATGCGCCGCAGGGCCCACCGGAATGGGATCGCGCGCGAGATCGAGCCTCGCCCGCCGGCACGCGGCCGCGATCAGCGGAAAGCGCGAATGGACGTAAGCCGGATCCAGCTGCTGCAGCGACAGGTAGACGGGCCGGCCGGTGCGCGCCTCCTCGCGGGCGATGGCGCGCGAGACGCGGTCGCGCGACGCCAGATCGCCCGCGGCCTCGTACCTCGCCATGAACGCCTCGCCATCGGCATTGAGGAGCCTCGCGCCTTCGCCGCGAAGCGCCTCCGACAGCAGGAAGCGCGGCTGCCCCTCGACCTTGAGCGCGGTGGGATGGAATTGCACGAACTCGAGATCCGCGACGTCGGCACCGGCGCGGTACGCCATCGCGACACCATCACCCGTCGCCACCGCCGGGTTCGTCGTCTCGCGGTACACCTGGCCGGCGCCGCCGGTCGCGAGCAGCACCGCACCCGCGCGCGCCTCGCGGCATTCCCCGTCGTCCCCGATGTACCGCGCGCCGGCGCACCGGCCGTCTTCGACAATGAGCTCGACGACGCGGGCATGCGCCAGGATGGTGATCCCCGGCAGCGTCGAGGCGCGCCCCCAGAGCACGCGGCCCATCTCGCGGCCGGTGGCGTCGCGCGCGTGGAGCACGCGGCGGGCACTGTGCGCGCCTTCGATCGCCAGAGCCGGGGTCCCGTCCGCCTCCAGGTCGAAGCGGGCGCCCCACTCCATCAGCTCGCGCACGCAGGCCGGGCCTTCGTTGACGAGCACCTCGACGGCGCGCTCGTCGCACAGGCCATCGCCGGCCGCAATCGTATCGGCGCCGTGGAGCGCCGGGGAATCGTCGGGCCCCAGCGCGGCCGCGACGCCCCCCTGCGCATAACCGGTGTTGCCTTCTTCGGGTTCCGCCTTGGTGAGAACGAGAATGTCGCCGGCGCCGCTCAGTTCGGCGGCGGCCCGCAGGGCTGCGATGCCGCTGCCGATGATGAGGAAGTCTGCGCGCAGATCCACGCTGGTGCCGATCCTGCTATCCTACCATCCACTCCAGATGCCACCTTCCGCCACCCCCGGAGCCGTGCGGCTGACCGTGCGCGCCGCATCGGCGGAGTATCCCGTCGAGATTGCGGCCGCGAGCTCGCGGCATCTGACCGCGGCGCTCGACGCCGCGAAGCTGCCACGGCGCCGCTTCATCGTGTCGAGCCCGACCGTCTGGCGGCTTCATGAGGAGCGCTTTGGATCCGCAACCGCCGAAGACCCCATCCTCGTCCCGGACGGCGAGCGCTTCAAGACGCTCGCGACCGTCGGACGCATTTACGACGCGCTGATCAAGGCGCAGGCGGATCGGGGCTGCCTCATCATCGCGATTGGTGGTGGGGTCGTGGGGGACGTCGCCGGATTCGCGGCAGCGACCTTCCTCCGGGGCGTGCCGGTCGTCCAGGTGCCGACCACGCTTCTGGCCCAGGTCGACAGCGCGATCGGCGGCAAGACCGGCGTGAACCATGCGGCGGGCAAGAACCTGATCGGCGCGTTCCATCAGCCCGCGGCGGTGTTGGTCGATCCGGAGCTGCTCGAAACGCTGCCGCGTCGCGAGTTTCGGGCCGGTCTCTACGAGGTCGTGAAATACGGCGTGATCGCGAGCCGCGCCCTTTTCGACAAGATCGACACGAACCTGCCGGCGCTCTTCGCCAGGGAGACCGCGGCGCTGGTGCCGGTGATCGCCGACTCGTGCCGCATCAAGGCGCGCGTGGTCGCCGACGACGAGCGGGAGTCGGGGCCGCGCCGTGTCCTGAACTTCGGCCACACCGCGGGGCATGCACTCGAAGCGATCACGAAATACCGCCGCTTCCGCCACGGCGAGGCGGTCGCATACGGCATGATCGCGGCGGCGGAACTGGCCGGCGCCCGCGGCGTCCTGCGTCGAGAGGATCGCGACGCGCTCGCGGCTCTGATCGTCAAGATGGGGCCGCTGCCGCCGATTGCGGACCTCGACGCGGGACAGGTCGTCGAAGCCGTGGCGCGCGACAAGAAGGTCGTGGACGGCACGCTGCATTTCGTCCTGCCGGTCGCGATCGGAAAGACGACGGTGGTGACCGACGTCACGGGGGCGGAACTGCAGTGGGCGCTGCGGGCAGTCGGGATGCGGGGGTGAGCGGGGCTGAAGCCGCCCCTACTCGAGGCGGTGTTCCTTCAGCTTGCTCACGAAGGCCTTGTACGTCACGCCGAGCACCTCGGCGGCGCGGGCCTTGTTCTGCTCGACGTCGAGAAGCACGCGCTGGATCTTGCGGCGCTCCGCTTCGGCGGCCCCCCGGCGCGCGACCTCCTGCAGGCTGCCGGACAGGTCGAACAAGGCCCAGGGGTCCGCGGCCGGCGCCGCCTCCGACGGCGGCGCGAACGACAGGTTCAGATTCCGGGGCTGGATGACGTCGCCGTCGGCCAGGATGACCGCCCGCTCGATGCAGTTCTGCAGCTCCCGCACATTGCCGGGCCAATGGTAGGTCTGCAGATACGCCTGCGCCTCGGCGGACAGCTTCAGCGCCTTCTTGTTCAGATCCCGGCAGAACCGATCCACGAAGTAATGCGCGAGGAGCACGACGTCCCCCTTGCGCTCTCGGAGCGGCGGAACCGTGATCGGGAACACCGAGAGCCGGAAGTACAGGTCCTCCCGAAAACGCCTCGCGGCCACCTGCGCCCGGAGACCCTGGTTGGTCGCGGCGACCAGCCTCACATCCACGTGAACCGACGCCGTGCCGCCGACGCGCTCGAACCGCTTCTCCTCGAGGGCGCGCAGGATCTTGGCCTGCAGCGAGAGCGGCAGATCGCCGATCTCGTCGAGAAACAGCGTGCCGTGGTGCGCCATCTCGAACTTGCCGGGCTTGCGGACGACCGCGCCGGTGAAGGCCCCCTTCTCGTGGCCGAAGAGCTCGGTCTCGAGCAGGGTCTCGGGAATCGCTGCGCAGTTGATCGCCACGAACGGCATCGACGCGCGCTCGCTCAGCGCGTGAAGCGACCGCGCGAACAGCTCCTTGCCGGTGCCGCTCTCGCCTTCGATCAGGACGGTGGTATCGGTGGCGGCCGCACGCTGCAGGGACGCGAACACCTTGCGGAGCGAGAGGTCTTCGCCGACGATCTGCGGCGCGCCGCGCCGGACGGCGAGCTCCTCCTTCATCAGCAGGTTCTCGGTCGCGATGCGGCGCTGTTCGAGCGCCCGATGCACCAGCAGCAGCAGGTGGTCCGGATCGACGGGCTTGGCCAGGAAGTCCATCGCCCCTTCCTTCATCGCGCGCACGGCGTCCTCGATGCTCCCGTAGGCGGTCATCACGATCACCGGCACGTCCGCGTCGATGTCCTTCGAGGCGCGAAGCACGCCGAGCCCGTCGCCGTCCGGCAGCCGCAGGTCCGACAGGACGAGCGCCGGCTGCTCGTCTTCGAGGACCTTCATCGCCGCGGGCTGGTCGTGGGCCTCGATGACCTCATAACCCTGCCGCTCGAGCGCGTGGCGCAGCATCGCCCGAAGCGAGTCCTTGTCCTCGACGATGAGAATGCGGGCGGATGCGGGCACGCGGGGCGGGGTCAGCGAAGCCAGCCGGGGGGCACGCCGGCCTTGCGCGCTTCGTCTTCGAGTTCGGCGATCGTCTTGCGACTCAGCTCGACGTCGGCTTTGACGCGATCCATCTCGACGATGGCCTTGGCGCGGTCCTCGGCGACCCGGGCCCGCTGATACGGGTCATCGCGCATCGCAAAATCGTTGGTGAGGGAATTGATCCGCGTCTGCAGGGCTTCGGCGAACATCTCGTTGCGCCGGAGCGCTTCGCGGACCTGCGACATCCGCTGCCTCCACCACGCTTCGTCTCTGACCGGTTCTTCGGGCTTGGCCGCCGCCTCAGGCTTCGCCGCCGGATCTGACGCCCCGGCCTTGGCCGTGCCGGCCGGCTGGCTGGCTGCGGTCGCGGGCGCCGCCGCCTTCGGCAGATCCGCGCTCGTCAGTACCTTGCCGGCCCCCTCTTTGAGAGCCTTGCGCCGCTCCTGCTCCTTGAGCGCCAGCTGGCCGAGGGTCGGGGCCTGCTGCGCGCGGGCCACACCAGGGGCCAGAAGCGCAGCTGCCAGGACCGCCGCCAGCAAGGGAGTACTTTTCATGGGAACCTCTATTTTACCACCGCACCTCGCCCCACGTGACGATTCTGAGCCCCGGCAGCTGGGGCCCGCCACCGGCTGCCGGGCGCTCCACCAGCACCTCCACAACCCGGCGCCCGCCGCCGGGGCCGAGCGCCTGGGCGTGCAGCTCGATCAGGCCGTTCGTATCCGCCGCGGGGTTGCCGTCCTTATCGGCGGCATCGTCGGCGATCCACACCGCCACGTACATGACACTCTCGATGCGACCCGGAGCCAGCCAGCCGGAGGCCGGACCCCACGCAAAGATCTGCCATTGCGGCGTGTCGGCTCCCCAGCTTCGCCCCCCGTGTGCACGGTTTTGCACGTCGTCGGTGAGCGAACCCGGGCCGCAGCAGAGCACGACCGAACCGCCGCCGGGCAGCGTTCTCGTGCCGATCGCCGCGCCGTCGGTGAACGACGATGCCGCAGCGCCCGACAGGGCCGCGCTCCAGTCCGCGATGCCGTCCAGGTCGCGCACCGATAACGCGATCGCTCCTTCGGCGGCGTAGAACGCTTGGCGCGACTGCCTGAAATTCGCGGCGATCAGCGTTTCGGTGCGCGTCGCAATCGACACGGCGCCTCCAATCGCGAGCAGCAGCAGCACGAGCGTGATGGCGAGCAACAACGCCGTGCCGCGCTCTCCACTGACCCCGCTGGATCGGCAGCCCACGTCAGCCCGTTCCGTTGCGGAGCGAGACATCGATCCGCCAGACGATGTCGGGGATGACCCGGCGGCCGGTCGCGGTGCCGGGCCGCGCAAACAGCCGCACGTCTCGACCGCGCATGGCATCGACACCGGTCTCGAGCCGGATCGTGGCACGCACCGTTCGCACACGCAGCAGGTCGGTGTCGAACATCATGGCGCCCGCGCCGCGAAACGGTCCGTCCTGAAACAGCGACAGCGGGATGGCGGCCATGTCGTCACCGAAGTAGTCGAACGTCATCGCGGTGACGTTGTCGGCCACGGCCAATGCGGTGCCGCCGTGCCGACGGCGCACCTGCCTCGCCGCAGCGTCGAGGAAATAGGTCACCTCCACGGCCTCAGCGATCTCCGATCCTGCGGCGTAAGAGATCACCCGACTGCCGGCCCCCGGGTCTATCGTGAGGGCGCCGGGACCAATGGCCTCGATCTCCAGGAAGTCGGCGTGCCCGGCGGCATCGAACACGACGGCCCGCGAGCCCGCCACGAACCCGCACGCGATCGTACCGATGGGACATCCGTCGATGGCTTCGATGACGGCCACCGCCATGCCCGGTTCGAGCGGCTGGGCCAGACGGCTATGCGCGCTTCGTGGGGGCACGTATCGCAGGGTCAGGGCGAGGCTGGAAACCGAGCCGGGCGGATCGTCGCCACGACGTGGATCGACGGCCGCAAAGTAACGTGAAAGCGGCCCGGAAGGGGTACCAGCGGCGGCGGCGCGCAACTCCTTCGCGAGCGCGTCGGCCAGGACCCTGGCTCGCTGATGCAGATCGGTCGTCTCTTCGAGGATCGGCGTGCCCGCGAGGCCGTCATGCAGCAGCACAAGCACCGCGCCGCTCACGGTGAGCATGACGGCGGATGCCACCAGGAGCTCGAGGACCGAGTACCCTTTTTCGCGCGTCATCGCCGTGTCCTCGCCCGGAGCGTCACGTACCGAGCGCCGCCGTCGAGCCGCCCCACCGCCCCGGCCGACCCCGCCACCACCGGACGAACGAGCACCTGCAGGACCAGCAGGTCGCTGCCGGCGTCGGCCGGTTCAACCGACCATCGCCGCACGAAGGCGGCGCCGGGCGGCGCGGCCGGCCCGGCTCCGACCCAGCTGCCGCGGCCGTCGAGATAATCGACGAAGCCACTGAGGTTCGCGTCGAGGGCTCCGGCGCCGGACGGCGACAGCCCCGGTCCTCCGCTCCCGGCCGGATCGATCGTCAGGTCGGTCGCCGTGTCGGTCAACCGTCCGCCGGATTCGTCGAACTCGAAGCGCAGGCTCCGCAGCTGCTCCATCCGCGCCGACGCAAGACTGGCGGCAAGCGCCTGCCTGCGCGCCCGCGCCATCATCTCGGTGGCCGTGGCCACGAGCTACATCCCGCCGAGCGCCGCGACACTCAGCACCGCCATCGCGACGAGCGCCTCCACGAGCGTAAAACCCCGATCCTGCATGCCGGGAGAACTGCACATGCCAGGCCGGCACGTCCGCGTTTCAGAACCCGCGAATTATGGAGGGTTTTCGTCGGACAGGCGTGACGCTGTTCCGACCGCGCGCAGAAATTGAAGCAGCCGTTCGAACCGGAGTGAGCGGATTCTACGACGAGGCGGTCAGCTGCGCGATGCGCGCGCGGACCTTCTCGGCGTCCGGCGCCGCTGGCAGCAACCGGAGGTACTCGGTATACGCGGCGGCGGCGTCCACGCGTTTCTGGAGCCGCTCGTAGCTGATACCCAACGCCAGGCGGAACGAGGCGTCGGACGGATCGAGATCGATGGCGCGCCGGTACTGCTCGACGGCCGCCGCCTCGTCACCCTTCCGGTGCAGCGCTTGCCCGAGGTTGAAGGCGGTGGCGTAATCGTCAGGAAAGATCTGCTGTGCCTGCCGGTATCCCGCAATCGCATCGTCCCAACGATCCAGGAGCGTGAGCGCACGTGCGCGATTGAAGTGATAAGCCCAGCGCTGCGGCAGCAGGCTGATGGCGCGATCGAAATGCGGAAGCGCTTCCGCCGGACGTTCGAGACGAACCAGCATCTGCCCCAGATTGCTGTGCGACTCCGCATCCTCTGGATTGCGGTCGATTGCCGCACGGTAGTGCCCGAGAGCCCCTTCGTAATCACCGGCCTTGTACGCCACTGCGCCGGAGCCCGCCGGATCGAGGAACGGCGGCGGGCCTGACGGCGCCGCAGCCGGCGCGACTTCCGCGGCCTCTCCGGCACTGGCCGGTGCCGTGACTGCAACCGGGAGTGGAGCAGGCGGGACCGGCCTGGGCGCGGGCGTGCCCGCCAGCCAGGTGATTGCCAACGCCAGCACGGCACCGGTGCCGGCGAGCCCGATGAAGACGGGCTTCGCGCCGTACTTCTGGGGTGGTTCCGGCTTGCGCGCCGGACGCCTCAGCGGATTTCGCGCCACGACAGTATTCGGACGCCGACCTGGCCGACGCCATTGTTGAAGTCTTCAGGATCGCCGAACGCCTCGATATTGGTGCCGGTCGCGCCCACCGTGCCGAGATAGAGGTGCTGATCGACGATGAATGGGGCGGTCGCCCGGCCCGCAAGCGTCGCCGCCACTGGACTCTCGTTCTTGTCGATGGTCCCGTTGGCGTTCGAGTCGTACGCGGCACCTCCGGCGTAGGTCACGGCGTACAGCTTGCCGGTGAAGTCGGCGCACGGCGTCGCGGCGCTCTCGGTCGTCGTCGTATAAAAAACGATGTCGCCGGCCACCGACGGCGAGGTCGAGGCCCGCTCGCCGGTGGCCAGGCCGCCGGTGTTGGTCGTGCTCGCCAGGTTGATGGCAAACCTCGTCGTGGCCCCGGCTGCGGGCGCGTTGTCCTTCAGGCCGAACAGCTTGAACGTGCCGGTGCCCCCGGGCGCCGTGGTCGGCAGAAGGTCACTGCCGGTGGCGAAGAACATGTAGACCTCGGCCGTGCCGATGAACAGCAGGGCCGACGATGCATAGATCGGCTGTGACGTGTCCACCATCTGCGTCAGCGAAATCGCTCCGCCGGAGGTGAAATTGAACCGCCAGTACTTGCCGTCGATGTCCCCGAGGTAGGCCTTCTGAACGACGACGCTGCCGGCTTCACCCGCGGCGGTCGGGTCGGCTTGCAGCGCGTTCTTCCGGCCGTTGCTGACGTCGCCGATGATCGCGCAGCCGTTACTGCTGCCCGACCCGCTCGAGATCGTCGCGCACGAGCCGCTGCCGTTGCCAATCAGCGTTCCGGTCGCGGCGTCGATCAGGTACAGCGCATTCCCGGCTTTCGGCGCAGTGGCACCGCGGTTCGGGATGAGCGCTTCGATATCAGGAAAGTATCCGGATCCGACGATCACGGCGTTTGCCGTGCGGGCGGCGTCGAGCGGACCGACCGCGGGGTCCGACCACGTGTAGCCGACCGTCTTCTCGGCCGTGGTCGCCGATGCCTTCAGATCTCCGAACAGCTTGACCTTTCCGCCGGACGTGCCGTCGGCCACGGTAAAGGTCGCCGTGTAGGTCGGATCGAAGCTCGAATAGTTCGGGAACGACCACTTGAACTTGATCGTTTCGTCGGGGGCGTCGAAGCGGCCGAGCAGTGAGCTGACGGCGGCCGCATCGTCGAGCTCGGGCGCAACGCCCATCCCCGCTTCGGTGACGTCGAACGCCTGGTAGAACGTGCCGCCCGGGCCCTGGCCGATCAGCAGCAGACTGCGCCATTGACCCGCCAGCTTCACTTCGGCGATCTTCGGCGAGCTGTCGACGAAGTAGTCGAACTGCTCGACCGGCTGGCCGTCCTCGAGCGTCTTCAGCTTCGCCAGCAGGTTGTACGGAATGAAAGCCCAGACCTCGTAGCCGGTCCGTGCGTCCACGGCGTGGATCATGCCATTGTTGCCGCCGAAGAAGATCATGGCGCGGCGGTTCTTGTAGGTGCCCGCGAAGCTGTCGGCAGAATCGGCAAAGCCGTAGTCCTCGTCCGGGGGCGGGTCGAGTGACGGTACGTCCATCACCGCGGGGGTCGATCCGATGACCGCGCCGAGCGCCTGCGAACGGACCAGGCTGATGAGCGTGGACGCCGAGCTCGTCATGTTCATGTGCGGACGAAGCGCCGGCTCGTTCGCTGCGGTGAAGGCCACGACCGACCCGCCGCCCGCACCATCGGGGATGAACGTGAAGACGTTCCTGCTGTTCGGATCCGCCGGCGTCCGTGCCAGCCCGGCGAGATGGGGCCGGCCGTCGAGGTCGGGCCACAGCCGCGTGCCGTCGTTCACGAACTTCCATCCGGTCGGCTTGGTGCTGTCGGTTTCCGGACGGTACACGCGGAAGGCGCGAAGCACGCCGTCGAATCCCGGCAGCGCGAAACCGGCAGTGAGCAGCATGTTGCTGCGCTGCGGCAGGGCCTGACCACCGGGGCTCGCCGTGATGTCGGTGTTCGGCAGCGCGGCGCCGGTTGCGTCCTTCGCGTTCTTCAGATTCACCGTGGCGACGATCGGACTGACGCCCACGAATTCGCTGGCGTTGCCCGAGTCGAAATCCGTTGACCGCGCAAACCCGGCCTGAACGGCGTAGTTGATGTTCCGGGCGACCTGGTTCGCAGTCGTCACCTTGACGTAGCGGCCGCCGCTGTTGGCCGCAATCGCCTGCAGGTCCGCCTCGTGGTCAAGCGCGGGCTTGACCGCCAGCACGTGAATGGGAATGCGCTTGGTGGTGCCTTTCGACGTCACGCTCATGAACGTGGAGGCGACGCCGGCGGCGTTGTGGCTCGAGGTATAGGCCGGGTCTCCGTCGTCCTTGCCGCCGGTGACGAGGATGACGACCGTGTTGCGGCAGGCGCGGTTCGCGTCGGTGTCCGCATCCATCGCCGCGATCGCCGCCGCCCGCGCATCGTCGAGGGCATGCGAGATCGGCCGGTCCTCGTACGTCCGGCCGCCTGCGCCCGCGGGGATGAGACCGAGGGCGTCGCCGATGCCCCGGCGCACCACGGTCAGGACGGAGGCCGCAGTGTTCGCGCCGGGCACGACCACTCGCGCATTGCCGCCGTAGAGCGTCTCGATCGAATAATTCGAGCCGGTGACCGTGGGCACGTAGATGCCAAACTTGCCGACGCTGCCGGCGTTGCACGGGTTGGTGTCGTTGACGAGGGCCAGCGACCCGTTGCCGGTGACGCGCACCGGCTTGTCGCAGTTGGACGGGATGCGCCACCCGGGCGACTGCTGGCGCAGCTTGATCAGACCCCACCGGTAGGCGCTGCCGGCATTCTCGCTCACGGCCTTGTCGATGCCCGCCTTGGCGATCTCGAGCCGGGTGCTGTTGTAGAAAGTGGCGTACGCCGACGATGTGTCGGGCGTCGCCCGGATATTCACGGCTTCGAACTTGGAGCTGGCATCCTGGACGTTTTCGTACTGCAGGCCGGAGTAGGTCCGCCGATAGCGGGAGGCACTCCCGACACCGAGCGAGGTCGCGACGGCTACATCGTTGACCACGAGGTAATCGTTCGGATCGTAGTAGCTGCCGATGCCGTCCTCGAGCATCCGCAGGCTCGTGTCGACCACGATGATCACGGTCGGCGGGACGCGCTTGGCGAAGAGCAGCGGGTCGAGCTGGGCGGAGGCGGTCGCCGTCCACCACATGGTGATCGCCAGGCAGACGAACGCGGCCGCGCGCCGGCGCGTGGTGGCCGTGACACGTCTGTGGCTCGAAAAAACTGACATCAGTGCACTCCCATGTTGCCGGTCCCGGTGTTCATGCTCATGTTCGTGAGCGACTTGCCGGGGGTCTGAACGGCCGCTTTGCGCGCACGCTGGTTCAGCTCTTCCTGCCCGCGCTGCGCGATCTGGCCGCGCTCGATTTCGGTGCCGGAGGTGCGCGCCACCGTGATTTCGATCACCTTTCTGGTGCCCCCCGGGCCGATCGCTTCGGCGCGAATCGTCAGCGTGCCGTTAGCGTCGAGCAGCGGATTGCCGTCCGCGGCGCCGGCGCTCGGCCCATCGGCCGGATCGTCGGCGACCCACACGGCGACGTACATCGGCGTGTCGATCGTCGTCGTGTCCAGCAGCCGTGAGAGAGGCCCCCACGCGAACAGCCGCCACTGCGGATTGTTAAGGCCCCAGAGGTCCACGCCGTCAGTCTCGGCCTGCAGCTCGCCGGTCGCGGTTCCGGCACCGCAGCAGAGGGTGATCCGTCCCCCGCCCGGGAGCTCCTTCGCCGACGTCATGGCGCCGTCGATGAAGCTCGACTGGGAGGCCCCGGCCAGGATGTCGTTCCACCGCGGCACCATCAGCAGGTCCTGCACCACGCGCTCGACCGCGGCGTCGGCGGCGTAGAGCGCTTCCTGGCTGTTCCGGTAGTTGTTGGCGATCGCCGTCTCGGTGCGGCTCACCATCACGACCGCGGCGCCCAGCGCCGTGAGCAGCATCATCGACATCAGCGCGATGATGAGCGCGGTCCCGTGTTCGTCGCCGAGTCGTGTGCGCAGGCGTTTCATGATCTTCACCGCGACAGGTTGAGATTCCGCGGCGTTACTTCGAACGTGACGCGGTAGTCGGGCACGTGCCGCTCGCCGCCGCGAGACGAGCCCGGGTTTCTGAACAGGGCGGTGTCGGCTCCGCGCAGCGCGGGCGACGACGCCTGCATGCGCAGAGACACCCGCACCTTGCGTACGCGCAGCAGGTCCGCGTCGAATGAATTGGCGCCGCTTCCGCAATAGGGACCGTCGGTCAGGACCGCCTCGGTCAACGCGGCCAGCGATCCGTCGTTGGCGGCCATCACCGGCGGGCCGACGTAGTTGCCGGCGGCGTCGTAGAGACAGTTGGCGGCGCCGGGTGGCGGCTTCGGCAACAGCGGCGGGTTCGGGTCCCCGAAATAGTCGAAGCGAAGATCCACGATGTTGTCCACCATCGGGAGGTCTTCGTCCGCGCCGTTGTAGCGCATCAGCTGGTTGGTCGTGCGATTCAGGTAGTACGTATTGCTGATGATCTGGGTCACCTGGGCGCCGATCGAATAGGGATAGTTGAGATCTTCCTGGCGATGCTGGATGTGACCGGCATCGTCCTGAACGAGCGTGATCTCGAACGTGTCGAAATTGCCGGAGGTATCGAAGATGATGACTTGCATGCCAGCCTGGAAGCCGCACAGCTGCTGCCCCTTCGGGCAGTTCGGCTGATTCGAGACCTTCAACTCGGCGGCGACGTTCGGCATCGACGACGAGATCGTGGTCTGCGAATAGCTGTTGGGGATGTACGACAGCGTGATGGCGTCGGACCTGAAGCTGCCGGTGCCCTGCGTCGGATCCGGGTCGGAGCGGCCGGTGCGCCGCGGCAGGATCGGGGCGAAGAAGTTGATCAGCGAGCCGGTCGTCGCCCCCTGGTAGGGACCCGCGCCCGACATGACGAGCTCCTTGAAGAGGGTCTCGCTCGCGATGCGCATCCTCTGCTGCATGTCGGCGACCTCGGGCTGCGCCTGCGCGGAGCCCTGCGCCGGGTTCATCAGGCCGAAGATCGCGCCGGTGACGGTGAGCATGATCCCCGTCGAGATCAGCAATTCGGTGATCGTGAATCCCGATTCCGAGCGGCGGAGCGCGCGCACGTTCATTGCGCCTTCCTTGTCTTGACGCTGACGAGCAGCGCGTCGCCCGCCATCCGCTGGCGCGTCGCCGGCCCATCCACACGGGACCCCTCGTTCGACACTGGCGTGACGAGCACCTGGAGCACCAGCGTGTTGTTCGGATTGGTGGGCAGGGGCCGGATCGCCCAGCGGCGGATGTACGCCGCGCTACCGGGCGGGGTCGTGCCCGTACCGACAAAGGTGCCGTGGGCGTCGAGAAAGTCGACGTATCCGGGAGTGTTCTGTTCGAGCGAATCCGACGGCGACGGGTTGAGCCCGGCCCCGTTGGCCGAGGCCGGATCGGCCGCGAGGTTGGTGGAGGTGTCGGTGACCGGCAGGCCCGTGCCCGCGGTGTCGAACCCCCAGGTCAGCGCTCGAAGCTGTTCCATCTTCTGTTCGGCCATGGCGGTCGTCGACGTCTGCCCGCGGGCGATATAGTTGGCGCGAGTCGACAGGGCAAAGAGCTGCGCCACGCCGAGCGACACGGCGGTCAGAATGCCCATCGAAATGAGCACCTCCACAAGGCTGAAGCCCTTACTCGAGCCGAATTTTTCCTGCACCATTGACCCTTACCAATCGCGATCTGCCGTCACGTGTGATGGTGACCGTCTCCTCGGCCGCCATTCTGGTCGCGACCCCGCCCACCACGCTCAGCACGGTGCCGTCCGGCTGAAACTGGTAGCTGACGTTGCCCACCGTTGCGCCGTTCGGGATCGTCCGCACCGGGCTGTCGTAGTTCGGCCGCGTCATCAGATTGTCGTCGGCCGGAAACGGGTACGCGCTCTGGAGGCACCGGTCGGAGGCGGAGTCCGCGGCCGTGTTCAGCACTTCCACCGTCCGCAGGAAGCCAACCGCCGGGCAGTTGATCCTGACCCGCAGCGCTCGATTCGCCGAAACCGCCTTGAGCCGCGCATCCTGGAACTCGCGCTCGACCATGCGCGCGGCTTCACTGAGCTTCACGGTCGCCGACACGTCGGTCATGACCGGTACGGCAATCCCCATGATGGTCGCGGCGACCGCGACCGTCAGCATCAACTCAGTGAGCGAGAAACCTCGCTGCGAGCGGAGAAGTGAAAACATTGGCAACCACAGCTGAGCAATGGGGTTGCCAGCGGTGGCGAGGCATCCGTGGAGCCGGTAGCCAGAGCCGGTTTAGCGAATATTTGCAATGATTTACAGGCACCGGGCGTCGTCGGTGGCAGGTGGAACGGTGTGCAATTCTGCAACGCAGCTAACGGATTTGGCTATGACTCGGGCCGGAGCGGCAGGGTGACGATGATGCGCGCCCCGCCCTCCTCGGCGTTGCCCGCGGTGACGCGGCCGTTGTGCGTGACCACGATCTTCTGCACGAGCGCCAGCCCGAGCCCCGTGCCGGCCTTCTTGGTGGTGAAGAACGGCCGGAACATGCGCGCCGTGACGTTGGCGGTGACCCCGGGGCCGTTGTCGGTGACGGTCATGACCTGCGTGCGCTGCGCGCTGTCGATGGAACCGTCGATCGCGATCCGCGGCGGCACGTTGTGGTCGGCGCAGGCCTCGAGCGCGTTGCGGCACAAGTTGCTGAACGCCTGCCGCAGGAGCACTTCGTCCCCCTGGACAATGCCAAAATCACCCGACACGGTCACCCCGCCGCCGCGCGAGCCCGCCTCCGCCCGGATCTCGTCGGCGGCGCGCTCGGCAATCCCCGCGAGCGCCACGGGGGTGAGCGCCAGCTCCGTCGGCTTCGCGAAGTTCAGGAAGTTGATGACCACCTGACGGAGCGCCTCGGTTTCGTCGCGGATGCCCTGGACGTAGGCGCGGAAGTCATCGGGCAGGCGTTCGAGATCCAGGAGGCGGCCGTACCCGTGGATCGTCGCGAGGCCGTTGCGGAACTCGTGCGCGATCCCCGCGGTCAGCTCGCCAAGCCGGGCCAGGCTGTCCTTCAACCGCAGCTGCTCCTCGAGCTCGACGACCGCGCTGAGGTCGGTGAAGAGGCAGATGGCTCCGTGAGCGGCTCCCTCCCCATCGCGGATCGGCGAAACCGTGACGCCGAGGTGAACGGCCGCGCCATCGGGATCGCCCATCTGAACGGTGCGCCGCAGCACCGGACGCCCTGACGTCAGGCATTCTTCGATGACGGCGGCCAGCGGTGCGGCCGAGCGCAGGACGTCGCCGACATGCGTGCCTTCCCCCGCTTCGGGAAGACCGAGAATGCGGCGGCCGGCGGGGTTGAGCGTGCGCACCAGCCGATCGGCCGTCACCACCAGCAGTCCCGACGTGATGCTCGCGATGATCTCTTCGCTGAGGCGTTCGGAGGCTTCCGCCCGCTCCTTCATCGCGCGTTCCTGCTCCCGCAGCCGCTGGACGGCCTGTTCCATCGCCGCCGCCATGAACGCCGTCTCCGTACCGGCGCCGCGCTCCTTGCCGACCGTGCGCGCCGCGACGACGAACTTCGTCAGCGCGAACGCCAGCACGCCGACGAGCGCGGCGACGATTGCGTTCAGGCCGATGAAGAGCACGCCCGTCTCGGTCATCGGTACAGCCCCGTGTACCAGCCGACGATCGGTTCGCCGTAGAGCGAAGCGACGATCGCCGCGATCGCCAGGAAGGTGCCGAACGGCAGCGCATACTTCATCCCGCCGCGCTTGACCGCGATCACGATGAGGCCGATGACCGACCCGGCAATCGACGAGAATACGAGCGTGATCAGCACCTGCTGCCATCCGAGAAACGCCCCCACCATGGCCAGCATCTTGATGTCCCCGCCTCCCATCCCCTCGACGCCGGAGAAGCGGTAGTACGCCTCGCCGATGGCCCAGAGCACGCCGCCGCCGAGGAGCATCCCGATGAGCGCATCCCGCAGGCCCGGCGGCAGAAAGACGCTCGCCAGCAGACCTGCGGCGATCCCGGGCAGCGTGACGGCGTCGGGCAGCAGGCGGTGCTCCAGGTCGATCGCAAACAGCGCGACCATCGCCGCCGCGAACAGCAGGCGCACGGCGAGCAGCGGCGTCCAGCCGAAGACGAAGTAGTGCAACACGAAGATGAGGGCGGTCGCCAGCTCCACGAGCGGATACCGCAGACTGATCCGCGTCCGGCACCGGCGGCAGCGGCCCATCAGCATCACGTAACTGACGACCGGAATGTTGTCGATCGCCCGCAGCGCGTAGCCGCACGACGGGCAGCGCGAACCGGGGCTGACGAGCGACTCCCGGCGCGGGAGGCGGTGCACGACGACGTTCAGGAAGCTCCCGATCGCCAGGCCGAGAAAGACGACGATCGCCAGCTCGATCGGATCGGCGTTCACCGGGGGTCCATGGGCTTGGGCAGCGGGAAGAGCAGCGAGCGTTGCGCCACCGTCACGCGTCCGGTCACGGGGTCCAGCTCGTAGGGAGTGCCTGAAGGATCCAGCGGAACGCCGAGCAGCCGTCCGGAGCGGACCAGCCAGAACCAGTTGTAGCTCTCGCCCGGCGGCTTCGGGGTCGAGCCGATGAGCGCCTGAAGGCGGTCGATCTGGTCGAGCGCGTCGAGCTGCAGCAGCGCGTGCGTGGCCCGGCGGCGGAGCCACTCCTGGTCGGCCCCGAGCATCTGCTGCCAGAGGAAGCGTGCGGACGTCCGGTCGCTGCCCTGCGTGAGCATCGCGGCGGCGACCGGCATCAGCCAGTTGGGCGCGCCGGGCTGCGCCGCGGCGCGGCGGAACCAGGTTGCCGCCGCCACCGGATCGCGCATCGAAAAGTAATGGACGAAGGCGATGTCATGGTAGTACTGCCACTTTCCCGGTTGCGCCGCGATCCCCTTACGCAGGATGGCGACCGCCTGGTCGGGACGACCGGGGCCGCCCGGATACGCTTCGCTCAAGAAGATCGCGCCGAACCGGTAGGCGATGTTGAAGTACGGATCGAGCGAGGTCGTCATGTCGAGCAGCGGGTACAACAGCTCGTAGCGGCGCGGCAGGCCGCTGTCGAGCCGATCGCCGCCGTAATGCTGGATCGCGCGGATCCAGTAGACGTCGGCCGCCAGCGCGTCGAAGCCGAGCACGAGGCGCTTCAGGACCTCGGGCGAACGGACGTAGAGAACCTTCTGCGTGTCCAGCTCCCGGCGAGGGAAGCCCTGGTCGCGCCAGATCTGCAGCACCATGGCCAGCACCAGGCACGCGCAAGCGGCCAGGCTCCTGATCACTTGAAATCCCGCTTCGAGAAGATGACCATCGTGCCCAGCAGCAGCGCCATGATGTAGGCCGCGCCATAGGCTGCCGTCGACCAGAGATATGCGGCCGGTACCGGCAACCCGTGCACCACCTGCGTCTTGATGTCGAAGGCCGAAAGGTCCGGCAGGACGTGGTAGAGCCCGCGCGCGAGCCAGGCCGCCGCGCGCGAGTCCACCACCTGCTCGAAGTTCCTCAGATCCGCGTTGAGACTCCCGGCGACGTAGAGCCCGAATGTGAGCGCCGCCGACAGGATGGGGCTCGAGAAGGTCGAGAAGAACAGCGCGATCGCGGTCACGAGCATCAGCTCGATGAAGATCAGCGCCATCGCCTTGAGCAGCGCCGGGTCGGTCCCGGGCGCCTCCCACGAAGCCTTGAACGCCGGGGTCTCGATCCAGGTCATGTACCCGAGCACCGCGTACATCGCGGCGGTCATGACGGCGACATTGACGGCGAGTGTCAGCACGAGGCCGGCGTACTTGCCGGCAATGAACTGCGGCCGGCTGATCGGCTTGGCGAGCAGGGCGTATATGCTGCGCCGCTCGACTTCCTTCGATACCAGGCCGATGCCGATGAAGATGGCGATGAAGAGGCCGAAGACCGAGGTCGCGGCGAGGCCGAGGTCCTTGATGATCTTGACGTCCTGCCCTGCGGTCAGCTGCGCCAGCAGGTACGACGACCCGATGAGGAGTACGGCGAAGAGCACGAGGTTGTACGGCACCCGGTCGCGCACCGACTCGCGGAACACGTTCAGGGCGATAGATCTAACCGCCCGCATGATGCCTTTCCGGCGTGTCGGCCCGCTCGGCGGCGCCCGCCTCCGCGACCCGCCGGACGAAGAAATCCTCCAGCGTTTCGCGCACGGGATTCATGGAGACCAGCATCGCGCCGGTTGCCGCAATCTCGGGGATGAGCCGTTCGGGCGCCTGCGCCAGCGGCAGTTCCAGCGTGTACCGCCCCGCGCCGATCGCCGTGACCCGGGTGGTGAGCGGCCGGAACCGTTCGAGCGCCTCCGGCGTCAGGTTCGCCACCACCAGCTCCCAGCCGCCGACCGCGAACTCGGCCAGCTCGCCGAGGCGTCCGATCGCGGCGAGTCGCCCGCCGGCGATGATCGCAACGCGGCTGCACAGGGCTTCGGCGTCGGCCAGGATGTGCGAGCTGAAGAATACCGTTCGCCCCTGGTCGCGCAGTTCGAGGATGAGCGCCCGCACGTCCCGGCGGCCGAGCGGGTCCAGCCCTGACATCGGCTCGTCGAGAAAGACGACTTCAGGCTCGTTCAGGAGCGCCTGCGCGATCCCGACGCGCTGGACCATCCCCTTCGAGAACTTGCGCAACTGGAACCGCCGCTCGCGCCCGATCCCCACCCGATCGAGCAGGGTGCTGACGCGGCGGCGCCGGTCCGCTGCCGGCACGTCCAGGAGCTGCGCGAAGTACGTGAGCAGCTCCTCGGCCGTCAGGTAATCGTAGAAGTAGGGGTTTTCAGGCAGGTAGCCGATGCGCCGGCGCGCCGCGACGTCCCCGACCGGGCGTCCGAGGATCTCGGCACGCCCCGACGTCGGAAAAATCAGCTGCATCAGCAGCTTCAGCGTCGTGGTCTTGCCCGCGCCGTTCGGCCCGAGAAAGCCGAAGACTTCGCCCGGCTCGATGCTGAGAGCCAGCCGGTCGAGCGCGCGATAGCGGCGACGGCCCCAGAAGCCGACGGTGTAGTCCTTGGTCAGCCCCTCGATGTGAACCGCGGAAGACATCAGAATTCAGAAACTCGGGACCGGGTACTGACTGAGGCCGAAGGGCGAAGCCAGAACCGGGAACACGCGGTACTTATCGGCGGTTTGGCCGCCCCGCCACAGTCTGGGAACGCTGAAGGCTGAACGCTGAATGCTGAAGCCGGGATTACTTGGCCGGCGGCGCCTTCAGCGCGATATCGATGAAGGCGTCGAACACAGCCGGCGGCTGGCAGCAGGGGATCCGGCGTCCGTTGATGAAGACGGTCGGCGTGCCGGTCACCTTGACGAGCGCGCCGAGGCTGGCGTCGGTCCGTACCGTCTGCAGCGCGGCGTCATACCGTGCGTCGAAGTCCTTGATGCCGGCTTGCTCGAGGGCCGCCTGGCGCACGACATCCTTCGTCAGCGTCTGCTGGTGGTCGAACAGCCAGTCATCGAGCCGGGCGAGATGCGGCGTGCTCTTGGCCATCTCGTACGCGGCCGCCGCCTCGCACGACCCGAAGTGATTCATGTTGGGCGTGCTCGGATTGCACTCCGGCTCGAGCGGATAGTGCTTCATGACGAACTGCACGCCCTGCCCCTGGTATTTCGCGAGCACCGGTTTCAGCGACTCATGCGTCCCCTTGCAGGCCGGGCACTGATAGTCGCTGAACTTCACGATCAGAACCTTGGTGCCGTCGGCCGGGGGGATCGGCAGTTCGACCTGCGGCTGCACGGCCCACCAGGCTTCGAGCTGCTTGCGCTCCTCGGGGGCGAGCGGCTGGAAGTTCGCCACCGCTTCGGCCTGCGCCGCGACTGCCTGCCTCTCGTCGGGAAACGACGCGATCAACGCTCCACTGCCCGCGCCGATCACGAGCAGCATCACCAAGGGAACCGGCGAGGAGATGAGCGTGCGGACATCGCGCGCCGCGCGGCCGGGCAGACTGGTCATGGGGAATGTCGTGGCTCCACCGGAGATGACGAACAGGGCGATGACCGAGACGTAGGTGATCGCGCAGAGGATGCAGAACACGCCGAGCACGAGGTACGACGCCCAGGCGAGGTAGAGCGCGAACGCCAGGCCGATCGTGGACAGCATGAAAATGTAGCCGGCGGCGTTCTCGCGGGCCGATGACCGCGCGCTCCCCGCGATCCCGGCGAGTACGGCGGCGATCGCGAAGAAAATCACGCCGCCGATGGCGACCGGCACGCCCATGAAACTCCCGTAGCGGCTCAGGTAAGCGTCCGTACAGCTGACCGTCGCGTTGACGTCGCAGAAACTGTTGTAGCCGGGCTCGGTGAGCAGCTGGTAATGGACGTAGCTCGAGATGATCGACGCGCCAAGACCCAGCAGGGCAAAGGCGAGCAGCAGTGTGCGGCTCCTGGAAGACATACGGAAGCAACCCAAGCTTACTTCACTTCGGCGCCGTGGCCGGGGGCTCCCTGCTCGGGCATATCACCCGCGAAGGTCGCCGTGTCGCCGTAGACGACCCGGTCGGTATTCGTGCCGAAGAAGCGGATCCCCGACGTCCCCGGCGAGATCGGATCGGCTGTGACCTTGTAGGTGACTACCGGCGCGAGCCCGTTGCAGGTCTGCCGCGCATCCACCGCCACCGTGCCGCTCATGACGTATTGGTAACCGCTCTTGATCAGCGGATCCGCGGTCATGTCAGGGCTGAGAAACCCCTGACCGGTCGTCGGATGCGGGACGCCGAGGCCCGCCAGCGTGGGGGAGTAGCGCTGCTCCCCGCAGGTCTGGGAAAACGTGAACTGGGCCTGATTGATCGCCACGAGCCCGGCAACCGCCGCAGCCTCGGAGCCGATCACCCTGGCATGGCGGTAGCCAGCCATCGAAATCGCCGCCACGATGCCGACGATGGCGATGACCATCAGCAGCTCGACCAGCGTGAACCCGGGGGCGCCCATGGCTCGCGCGCGCCCTGTCGTTGGTCCCTGACTCCACATCAATGGAAATGTACCCGAGAACGACCCTGTTGTCCCCAGTGTTTCGCCTGTGGCTCGGCTCTCTTCGTGGATCGGCCCCACCTACGAAAAATCGGGGTGGCCGCCGAAGCGGCCACCCCGATCTGACTGAACCGATTCGAGCGAACCGTGGTTACTGAATCGGCGAGACGGTGCCGGCGATGGCGAAGGGCTGCGTCGGCGCCGCGCCGGTCGCATCCTGCCACACTGAGCCGCCGGCGTCGGTCGCGAACCCGCGGCCGCCGGTCGTGCCGAGCGTCACGGGGATCCCCGTGGCGTAGTAAGCCGAGTTGCCCGCCACGCCGTTACAGTCGAGCGCGGTCAGGGCGACGGAACCCGCGCCGCCCGCCAGCGCGATCGTGTAGCCGCTCTTCACCGAGGGGTCGAGCGCGAGGTCGGTCGAAATGAAACCCTGGTTGCCGCCGGGGCACGCCGCCGAGAGGCGCGCGAGCGACACCGCGTAACCGCCCTGGGCCGCGCCGGACGAATAGCTGGCTTCTGCGCTGCCAACCGCGCGCATGGAGCCGATGGCCGAGGCCTCATTACCCGACATGCGGGCGCGCAGCAGACCCGGAATCGCAATAGCCGCGATGATGCCGATGATCGCGACGACGATCAGCAGCTCGATAAGCGTGAAACCCTTCTGATTACGAACCTTCATACGTCTGCTCCTTGAAAACCTGTTTGGCCGCCTGGGTGTCTGGTTTAATCGGCCCGACACTGAGTCCGGCGGCCGATGCTCCCGGTTGAGCAATGGCAGTGCCACGCCTGACTTTAGTGGCTGCAGCGCCGTAAGTGGTTGGCTTGCTTTTAGTTGTTGGTGTGCCGATGGCGAGACGATCAGCCACCTGCATTGACAATTTTTGTCCCCCGGCCAGTTATTGTCAACCTCAGGTGGCGAAATTTGCGGGCCGGCTACTCGTCCTTGACGTCGTATTTCTTGAGCAGGTACCGGAACTGCCGGAATGTGAGCCCCAGCCGTTCGGCCGCCTTCGTCTTGACCCCATGGGCCTGCTTGAGTGCCTCGACCAGATACTCCTTTTCGACCCGGGCCACATGGGCCTCGAGGTCGAACGTCCCGTTAGGCAGCAGCAGCGCCGCGTCCGGGACGGCCGGCACGGCCTGATGGGGCACCAGAAGGGCGTCCGGCAGGCTTTCCGGCAGGATCGTGGCGGTCTGCTCGAGCGCCACGGCGCGCTCCATGGCGTTCTCGAGCTCGCGCACGTTGCCCGGCCACCCGTAGGCCTGCAGGTAGGCCATCGCCTGCCCCGAGATGCCGGAGATCGGTTTGCCCATCTGGAGGGCGAACCGCCCCGCGAAGTGGTGGGCGATCGCCGGGATGTCGTCACGCCGCTCGCGCAGCGGCGGCAGCCGCACCGGGATCACGTTGATGCGGTAGAACAGATCCTCGCGGAAGCGCCCCTCGGCCACGAGCTTCGACAGATCGCGGTTGGTTGCGGCCAGGATCCGGATGTCGGCCTCGACCTCGTCGGTGCCGCCAAGGCGGCGGAACCGCCGCTCCTGGAGCACCCGCAGCACCTTGACCTGCACCAGCGGGCTCATCTCGCTGATCTCGTCGAGGAAGATCGTCCCCTTCTCGGCGACCTCGATCAACCCTTTCTTGTTCGTGTCGGCGCCGGTGAACGCGCCGCGGACGTGGCCGAAGAGCTCCGAGTCGAGCAGCGTCTCGGACAGCGCACCGCAGTTCAGCGCGACGAACGGCCGGTCCTTGCGCGGCGAGTTGAAATGGATCGCCCGCGCCACCAGCTCCTTGCCGGTGCCCGACTCCCCGGCGATCAGCACCGTGCTGTTCGTGGGCGCGATCGTCTCGATCAGCTGGAAGACCGCGAGCATCGGGTCGCTGGCGCCGATGATGCTTGAGAACTGGTGCGAGCTCTTGAGCGTCCGCTTCATCAGGACGTTCTCCTGCAGCAGCCGCTTCCGCGCCAGCTCCTTGCGGATCCGGAGCGTGAGCTCGTCCTTCAGCTTGTCCCCTTTTTCGACGTAGTCGGTGGCACCCAGACGCAGCGCATCGAGCACCGTGTCCTTGGATCCGTACGCGGTCATCATGATGACGCTCAGGCCCGGATCGATCCGCTTGGCCGCATCGAGCAGCTCGATGCCGGTCATCTGCGGCATGCGGATGTCGGTGACCACCACGTCGACCGGCCCTCCTTCGAGCACCGCGAGCGCGCTCCGGCCGTCGGTGGCGAGCTGGACCTCATAGCCTTCGCGCTTCAATGCAGCCGCCAGCATCAGGCGGATGCCCGGCTCGTCATCGACGATCAGGATGCGCGCGAGCGGCGAGCCCGCCGGGGCCAGTGGCGGCAGCGCCGTGTCCCAGGCGCGATCGGTAATCATGAGACGTGCTCCGGGACCGGCGCCGTGCTTCGTGCCCCCGCCGTCGCCGGCATCCGGACCAGCACGGTCGTGCCGGTGCCGCGGTCCGACGTCACCTGGATCTCGCCGCCGTAGTCGGCCACGATCCGATGCACGATCGAGAGCCCGAGGCCGGTGCCGCGGGCAAAGCCCGCGCGGAACGGCTGAAAGATCCCGTCGAGCTCTTCGGGGGCGATCCCGGTGCCCTCGTCGCGCACTTCCATTTCGATGTCTCCGGCCGCCTCCGCCGTGTGCGCGCGGGCGCGGGCCGCGAGGGTGAGCCGGCCCCCGTCAGGCATCGCCCGGAGCCCGTTCGTCGCCAGGTTCCAGACGATCTGCCGGAGCTGCCCTTCGTCGACCTGCAGCCAGACTTCGGACGGCGGCACCTCGACCGCGATTCTGTGGGCCCCGCTCCGCTCGGGGCTGTTCTCCAGCAGCGTCGCCGTATCGGTGATGACGCGGCGCACGTCGACCGTGGCCATCGCCTGCCGCTGCGGCCGGGCGTAGGCGAGAAAGCTCTTGATCGTCTCGTTGAGCCGCTCCGATTCGCGAAGCACGATGTCCATCAGCTGCGATTGCTCCGGCGTCAGCGTCACTTCGTGGCGGAGGATCTGGATCGAGCCGGCCATCGACGCGAGCGGGTTGCGGATCTCGTGCGCGATCCCCGCGGCCATCTCGCCGACCGCCGCCAGGCGCTGTTGCACCCGCGCCTCCCGGTCGCGGCGGCGCGTGTCGGTCACGTCCTGGAACGTGAGCAGAAAGCCGGTCTCGCCGCGCGGTGTGAACAGCAGCGCGGTGCTGAGCCCGAGCTCGATCTGCCGGCCGTCCTTCCGCCTGAACGTGGCGTCCATCCGGGGCAGCCGCGGGTGCTCCGGATGAGCGGAGAAGAGCGCCTGAAACTCCGGCGACAGCGACAGAACGTCGAGCGCCGAGGCCCCGACCGCGTCCGACTCGGCGATCCCGGTGATCGCCGCCGCGGCCCGGTTGAACGTCAGGATCCGTCCTTCGATGTCGGTCGTCGCCAGGCCGCTCGTCAGGCTGTCGATGATGTGGCGGCTGAACGCCTGCAGGTCCTCGATCTGGTCCGAGGCGAGCTGCAGCTGAATGTCCGCCTGGCGGAGCCGCTCCGCCAGATAGCCGGTCAGCGCCGCGATCGCGCCGAAGCCGAACAGGTTCAGGCCGACCGTGAACAGCGCCAGCTTCAGCGCCGGCAGCGGCTGCCCGGAGGGAGCCTCGAACCCCAGGGCACCGGCATACTGCGCCACCACGATGCCGGCATACAGCACGCAGCTCAGGATACTGACCATCAGCCCGCCGCGGCGTGGCTCGATCGCTGTCGCGGCAATGATCGGCAGCGTGTACAGCGACGAGAAGTAGCTGTTGATGCCGCCGGTCAGGTAGACGACCGCCGACACGATCACCGCGTCGAGCCCCAGCTGGAGATCGACCAGCCACCGGTGACGCTCCGTGCGCCCGAGCAGCAGCACGTACGCGACGGTCAGGGCGTAGGTGATCCCGATGACCGCGAAGAACGCGTTCGTGTCGATCGGCAGCGTCGCCGGCGACGTGCTCTTGATCAGCGTCCCCGACCCGAGCAGCAGCGTCACCACCGCCGCGCGCGCCGCGATCAGCCACAGAAGCTTTCTGCGGAGTGTTGACAGCATCAGGCAGAACTACGTGAGCTTGCTGATCAGATCGAAGATCGGCAGATACATCGCGATGACGATGCCGCCGACGATCACGCCGAGAAACGCGATCATCACCGGCTCCATCAGCGTCAGCAGGCCGGCGACCGCGGTATCGACTTCCTCTTCGTAGAAGTCGGCGATCTTCGAGAGCATCGCGTCGAGCGCGCCGGTCGTCTCGCCGACGTTGATCATCTGGACGACCATCGACGGAAAGACGCCGGTCTCGCGCAGCGGCCCCGAGATCGTCTCGCCGCGCTCGATGCTCGACCGCGTGACCTGGATCGCGTCTTCGATGATGGCGTTGCCCGCCGTCCGCGCCGTGATGTCGAGGCCGTCGAGGATCGGGACGCCCGACGCCATCAGGGTCGACAGCGTCCGGCAGAACCGTGCGACCGCGACCTTCCGCAGGATGTTGCCCAGGATCGGCAGTCTGAGCAGCAGGCGATCGATCACCCGCCGGCCCGCCTCGGTCGCGTAGTAGGTCTTGATCGCCCAGCCGATCAGGCCGATCGCGATCAGCCCCATCCAGCCGTAGGCCACCAGGCCGTTGCTCATGGAGATGACGACGCGCGTCGCGAGCGGGAGCTGCGCGCCCAGCCCTTCGAACAGCTGCGCGAAGGTGGGGATGACCTTCCACAGGATCGCGCCCACGACGACCGCGGCGATCACGATGACCGCCACCGGGTAGATCATCGCCGACTTCACTTCCCCCTTCAGCTTCACGGCCTTTTCGATGTAGACCGCGAGCCGCTTGAGGATCGTGTCGAGGATGCCGCCCGCTTCGCCGGCGGCGATCATGTTCGAGTAGAGCGCATCGAAGGTCTTGACGTGCTTCTTCATCGCGTCGGCGAGCGCGGCGCCCGCCTCGACGTCTTCCCGGACCTTCAGGATGACGGCCGAGAAGCCCTTGTGCGGCTCCTGCTTGCCGAGGATGTCGAGGCACTGCACCAGGGGCAGGCCGGCATCGATCATCACGGAGAACTGCCGGGTGAAGATCGCGAGGTTCTTCGACGGGACCCGCACGCCCCCCTTGACGGCCTTCTTGGCCGCGGCGGCCGCCTTGGCCTTCGCCTGGTCGATGCGGGTCACCATGATCTGCTCGCGCCGGAGCGCGGCGACGGCGGCGTCCATGGTGTCGGCCACGTGCTCCCCGGTCACGGTCTGGCCCCCGCGAGTGCGTCCCGAATAAGCGAATGTAGGCATGGCTGTGTTTCCGTTTTACCGGGCCGCCGGGCGTGCGGCCATACCGGGGCGATTCAGGCCGGCCCCGGGCACGACGCCGGCGCCGCGCGCGATCATCTGCTCGAGCTCGTCCTTCATCGACGACGCGCTGAGCGCCGCCTCCATCGTGATCAGGCGCCGCTGATACAACGTCGCCAGCGACTGGTTCATCGTCTGCATCCCGAGCTTCTCCTGCCCGGTCTGCATCGTCGAGTAGATCTGGTGGACCTTGTCGTCGCGAATCAGGTTCCGGATCGCCGGGGTCGGGACCATGATCTCGAGCGACATCACCCGCCCGGTGCCGTCGGCCTTCGGCAGCAGCGCCTGACAGACGATCCCTTCGAGCACCAGCGAGAGCTGGGTGCGGATCTGCCCCTGCTGATGCGACGGAAAGACGTCGATGATGCGGTTGATCGTCTGCGCCGCCGAGTTCGTGTGCAGCGTCGCAAACGTCAAATGCCCGGTTTCGGCGATCCGCAGCGCCGACTCGATCGTCTCGAGGTCGCGCAGCTCGCCGATGAGCACGATGTCGGGATCCTCGCGCAGCGCGGCGCGCAACGCTTCCGCGAAGCCGTGGGTGTCGCTGTGCACTTCGCGCTGGTTGACCAGGCAGCCCTTGTGCTGGTGGATGTACTCGATCGGATCCTCGATCGTCAGGATGTGCTCGCGGCGCTCGGTGTTGATCTTGTCGATCATCGCGGCGAGGGTTGTCGACTTGCCGCTGCCGGTCGGGCCGGTGACCAGGACGAGCCCCCGCGGCCGGTCGGCGAGCGTCGCCAGCACCGCCGGGAGGCTGAGCTCGTCGAAGCTGCGGATCGTTTCCGGGATCAGGCGGTAGACCGCCGCGACCGCGCCGCGCTGGTTGAAGACGTTGCACCGGAACCGGGCCAGGCCACGGATGCCGAACGAGAAGTCCAGCTCCAGCGTCTCTTCGAAGCGCTTTTTTTGCGCGTCGGTGAGCACGCTGTAGGCGAGCGCCTTCGTCTCGGCCGGCCCGAGCACCGGGAGGTCCAGTGTCTGCAGCTTGCCGTGCACGCGCACCTGCGGCGGCGTGGCGGTGGTGATGTGCAGGTCGGAGCCCTTCAGACTCACGAGCGCGTTGAGCAGTTCCGGTAGCGTGGCCATAGTGTTTACTGAAGGGTGCACGGGCAGGGTGCAGGGTGCAGGGTGCGGTGTTGTGCACGTGCAGCCTTCACTTGACAGTCTCCCGGGCGACTTCCTCGATCGTGGTGACGCCCTCGATGACCTTCTGCAGCCCGCTGCGGCGGAGGGTGATCATTCCTTCGTCCACCGCCTTGCGCCGCAGCTCGAGGCCGGATGCGCCGACGAGAATGAGCTCGCGCAGCTCTTCGCTGATCTCCATCACCTCGTAGAGACCGACCCGCCCCTTGTAGCCGGTGTTGTTGCACTTCTCGCAGCCGGACCCCTTCTTCGGGATGACCTTCTGCGCCTCGTCGGCGGTGAAGCCGGCTTCCATCAGCGCCTGCGGGGCGTGCGGATGCTCGCCCGCACAGCTCGAGCAGATGCGCCGCACGAGGCGCTGGGCGCAGATCAGGTTCACGGAGCTGGCGACCAGAAACGGCTCGATGCCCATGTTCATCAGCCGGTTGATCGTGCTCGGCGCGTCGTTGGTGTGGAGCGTCGAGAGCACGAGGTGGCCGGTGAGCGCCGCCTTGACGGCGATCTCCGCCGTCTCGAAGTCGCGGATCTCGCCGACCAGGATGATGTTCGGGTCCTGACGGAGGAAGGACCGGAGCGCCGCCGCGAAGTTGAGGCCGATGTTCTCGCGGACCTGCACCTGGTTGACGCCGACGAGGTTGAACTCGACGGGATCCTCCGCAGTCATGATGTTCGTTTCGGCGGTGTTGATCTTGGCGATCGAGGAGTACAGGGTGTTCGTCTTGCCGCTGCCGGTCGGACCGGTGACCAGCACCATCCCCCAGGGCTTCGCGATCGCGATCTCGAGCTTGCGAAGCGAATCGGACTCGAATCCGAGCTTCGTCATGTCGAGCATCAGCTTGTCCTTGTCGAGAAGCCGGAGCACGATCTTCTCGCCGAACAGCGTCGGCAGGCACGAGACACGGAAGTCGATCTCCTTCGACGCCCCGTTGTCGGAGAACCGGATCTTGATGCGGCCGTCCTGCGGCAGCCGCTTCTCGGCGATGTCCAGCTTCGCCATGATCTTCAGGCGCGAGGTGATCGCGTCGCGGAACTTCATGGGCGGCGCCATCACGTTGTAGAGGATGCCGTCGATGCGGAACCGGACGCGGAACTCCTTCTCGTACGGTTCGATGTGGATGTCGCTCGCCCCCTTCTGGATGGCCGACATCAGCATGAGATTCACGAGCCGGATGACCGGCGCCTCCCCGCCCTGGCGCTCGAGCGAAGCGACGTCGATCTGCTCGAGATCCTCCAGCACCTCGACGTCGTCGTCGATGACCGCCGTCTGCTCGAGCGCCTTGGTGACCATCTCGAGCGACGAGGCGCTCGTCATGTCACTGCCCGACGGAGTGGCCTCCCGCCCGCCACGCTGCATCGGCGCGCTGTAGTAGCGCTGGATGGCCTCGAGCACGGTCGTCTCGGATGCCACCACCGGCTCGACGTTGTACCCCGTCATGAACTTGATGTCGTCCATGGCGAAGACGTTGGTCGGGTCGGTCATGGCGATCGTCAGCGTGGCGCCCGACCGGCTGAGAGGAACGATCTGATACTTGTGCGCGGTTTCGGAGGGGATCAGCTTGATGACCCCCGGATCGATCTCGAACTGCGCGAGGTTGATCGAGGGCACGCCGTACTGCTTGCTGAGCAGCGCCGTGATCTCGTCGTCGGTCACGAATCCGAGCTTGACGAGATTGAAGCCGAGTTTGCCGCCCTTGGTTTTCTGGTAGTTCAGCGCCTCCTGCAACTGGGCAGGCGTAATGCGCTTTTCTTTGAGCAGAAGCTCGCCTATGCGAACGGCCATTGTTCAGACCTTGACTGACAGCGCCGCGGGAGCGCAGGACGCAGTTCTGGGAGAGGAGTCTGCTGGGGGAGACGCAGATTGTACTTGGTTGACGAAATTTGTCAAGTTCGTTCGCCTCTAATACACGAATCTGGCTGCCACTCCCCACTGGTGCCCGGCGCGGTCGTTGCCGGTCGCAAAGTGGCCATCGACGTAAACCGAAGCCTTCACGGCGTAGCTGGCGCCCAGGCTGTAGGCGCGGCGAGCCGCTCCGTCCAGCTCCGGCTCCTCGACCGTGTTGATGCTCACACCCCCACGGACGACCGCTCGCGGCCCGAGCCGGCCTTCGGTGCCCAGCGCAACGTCGCGCCGTTCGCCGAACGCATCGCGAGTCCGCAGCAGGTCGAAATCGGCCGCGGCCACCCAATCACCTCCGATGGCGTACGAGAGCCCGGCGCGCGCCTGCCGTTCCAGTCTCAGATCTCCACCGCTGCCGGCCGCCTCGAATGTCGGCTCCCGCAAGTTGCGCAGCGTCAGCCCGACCCGCAGCGGCCCGCCCGCTGCGAGAATGCCCAGATCAAGGTCTATCTTGTTCGTGGCCCTCCCGAGCAGTTCGGCCGCCTCGCTGTCGAGCGCCTCCTCGACGCTCGCGGACGGCAGGTTGCTCGAAGCGGCGATGCCACGAACGAGTTTCAGCGTGGTGCCGACCGACACCCCGGGCACGACCGATTGCACCAGCGTGATCCCCGCGTGATGGGTAATCAGTGTGTCGAGCCTGAGCTCGGCCACTGCTGAGAGATTTCGGCTCGACAGCTCTGCATCAACAGGCACCAGGATCGGCGGCCCCAGAACGGTCGTGGCGTGCAGGCGGTAATAGCCCAGGCCAAGGGCCGGCATGGCCAAACCGAGAAAAAACGACGAGTGCTCGCCGCCCCGCGGGGAGAGATCCGGTGCGACCTTGCCGGCCCCGCCGTCCACGACGAGGCTGAAATAGGACCCGGCCGCGAGTGCCCCGGGGTTCCAGTAGATGGCGCTGGCATCGTCGGCCACCCCCACGAATGCCCCACCCATGCCGGCGGCGCGCGTTCCGACTGCCGGAAACGCCTGTGCGGCAGCCAGGGACGGCAGCGAGATCGCCGCCACGAACGACGCCAGAACCCGCGAGATCTTGGTCATATTCGTCAGCTTAGCTGGAAACCTCAGCCCTGAAATCCACGTATTGGGAGGTGGGATACAATTTGTTCGTCCCACAGGCATCCGGTCGCCTGTCGACCGCACCTCCTGCTGACAAATCAATATGGCTACCGCAACCACTCCGACCGGCCAGTCGGCTGCGCCAATGAACGTGTTCTCACGCTTTATCGGCATCATCACGGCCCCTCGCGCCACGTTCGGCAGTGTGGTGGCCCACCCGAAATGGCTGGGGATGTACCTGCTGACCGCGACGATCATCGCGTTCGGCGCCGCGCTGCCGATGACCACCGAGGCGGGCAAACAGGCCGCTCTGGATCAGCAGGTGTCGAGCATGGAGTCCCTGGGGTTCCAGGTCTCCGACGAGATGTACGAGCAGCTCCGTCAGCGGATGACGTTTGCGGCCTACCAGACGGCCGGGAGCGTCCTCATCTTCAGCATCATCGTCTCGGTGATCCTCGCGGGGATCCTCTGGGCGGTGTTCAATGCCGCGATGGGCGGGGACGCGACCTACAAGCAGATCCTGACGGTGCTGATCCATGCCGGCGCCATCACCGCGCTCGGCCAGCTGTTTACGGGGCCGCTGAACTACTTCCGCGGCGCGGTGACGAGCGCAACGAGCCTGGGGGCGCTGCTCCCGATGCTCGACGATCAGTCGTTCGTCGGCAAGCTGGCGGGCATGCTCGATATTTTCATCGTGTGGTGGCTGATCGTGCTGGCGATCGGGCTCGCCGTCCTGTACCGGCGAAAGACCCAGCCGATTGCCATGACGCTGTTCGGCATTTACGCCGTCATCATCGTCGCGATTGCGGCGTTCATGAGCCGTTAGTCTTTGATGTCACGTAACAAGAAATTCCTTATCGCCGGCGCGGTCGTCATCCTGCTCGCTCTCATCGCGTTCGCCAACTTCAAGTTCAAGAAGGTCGACGGCGTCGCGGTCAACACCGAAGCGATTCAGAAGCGGAACCTCGAGTCGATCGTCTCGGCTTCGGGCAAGATCCAGCCCAAGACGCTGGTCAACATCAGCGCCGACACGATGGGCCGGGTCACGAACCTTGCCGTGAACGAGGGGGAGCGGGTCGCCAAAGGACAGTTCCTCCTCGAGATCGATCCCCGCAACCTGCGGACTCGGGTAGAGAGCGGCGAGGCGTCGCTGCAGGCATCGGCGTCGCAGGCCGAGCAGCTCCGGCTGTCGCTCGAGAACTCGAAGCTGTCGCTCAAGCTGGCGCAGGACAATCTGACCCGCCAGCAGGAGCTCTGGAAGGGCGGGCTGACGACGCGTGAGGCGCTCGAGCGGGCCGAGAACGAGTTCAAGGCTCAACAGGCCGCGCTCCGGTCGCAGGAGCAGAACCTCAAGACGCAGCAGCTTCGCATTGCGCAGGAGCGGGCGTCGCTTTCGAGCGCGCAGTACGACCTGAGCCGCGTCCGGATCGAATCGCCCATCAACGGCATCGTCACACGGCGGAACATCGAAGAAGGTGAAACGGCGGTCACCGGCACGATGAACAATCCAGGCACCGTGCTGCTGACCATCGCCGACATGTCGGTGATCGAGGCGGAAGTGGAGGTGGACGAGACCGACATCCCGACGGTGCAGCTCGGTCAGCCAGCGAAAGTGACGATCGACGCGATGCCGGGCAAGACGTTCACCGCGAAGGTGACCGAGATCGGGAACAGCCCGATCCAGGCGGCCGGGCAGGCAGCTTCGGCGCAGGCCACCAATTTCAAGGTGGTGTTGACGCTCGACGGCGAGATCCCCGAGGTGCGTCCCGGATTCACGTGCACGGCCGAGATCACCACGGCGACCCGTCAGAATGCGCTTGCGGTGCCGATCCAGGCGACGACGGTGCGCGAGGTCGTCGTCGACGACCAGGGGAAGATCGTGCGCGAGCCGCTGAAGCCGAACCAGGGACGCCGCCCCGCGACACCGGTCGGCGAGCTCAAGCCGGGCCAGCAGCGCAAGGAGCTCGAAGGGGTGTTCGTCGTGAAGGACGCCAAAGTGCAGTTCGAGCCAGTCACCACGGGGATCGCCGGTGAGAAGCACTTCGAGGTGCTGTCGGGGCTGAAAGAGGGGGACCAGGTGGTCGTAGGCCCGTTCAGCTCGGTGCGCGAGCTGCGTGACGGAGTGGCGGTCAAGGCCACGCCGGCGCCGCGAACGACCGGAACCCAGTAACCCGTTCGACCGTGGCGCACGCGGGCCGGCACGGTCTGCGCGACCGGATCCGTTCTTATGAATCAGTTCCTGGAATCGGCGGGCATCGCGCTGCAGGCGATCTGGGCGAACAAGCTGCGATCGTTCCTCACCGTGCTCGGGAACATCGTGGCGGTGACGTCGATCATCGCGGTGGTGTCGCTCATCCAGGGCATGAACGCCTATGTCACCGACGCCATCGTCACCGGCGTCGGCGCCGACAACTTCACGATCCAGCGCAATCCGGTCGTCCGGACGCAGGCCGACGAAGAGCGTGTCCGGAGCAATCCGCGGATCACGATGGAAGACGCGGCCGCGGTGCGCAAGTACGGCGACCACATTCTCGCGGTTGCGACCCAGGGCAACGCGCGCGCGAGGATCACCTACAAGAACGTCACGCTCAACAGCGTGCAGATCCAGGGGGTCTCGCGCGAGTACATCCACTTCTCCACGTTCGATGCCGAGCGCGGCCGGCCGATCAGCCCGACGGAGGTGGACCGGGAACGTCCCGTCGCCATCCTCGGCGCCGACACCGCCGAGCAGCTGTTCAACGCCGCCGACCCGATAGATAAATCCATCCGGATCGGCAACAGCCGGTTCCGGGTGGTTGGCATCAGCGAAAAGAAGGGCTCCATGTTCGGCCAGTCCCAGGACGAGTTCGCGGTGGTGCCGATCGGCGTGTTCCAGAAGATGTTCGGCTCGCGCATGAGCCTCCAGATCCTGGTCAAGCCGCGCAGTCCCGACGTCGTCAAGGCGGCCATGGACGAGGCGACCGTCGCGATGCGGATCGAGCGCCGCCTCCGGCCGAAGGAGCCGGACAATTTCGGCATGTTCTCCTCGGACTCGCTCCTCAACCTCTACCACACCGCCACCAACGGCATCTTCGCGGTGCTGGTGGGTGTCGTGGCGCTGTCGCTGGTCGTCGGCGGCATCGTCATCATGAACATCATGCTGATGGTGGTCAGCGAGCGGACCCGCGAGATCGGCCTGCGCAAGGCGCTCGGCGCCCGCAGGCGCGACATCATCTGGCAGATCCTGACCGAGTCGGTGACGCTCTCGACCTTCGGCGGGATGGTCGGTGTCGGCCTCGGCTTTCTGCTTGCGCTGGCCATCAGCAGCGCGACGCCGCTCCCGGCGGCGGTCCAGCTCTGGTCGGTGCTGATCGGCATCGGCATCACGGCGATGGTCGGACTGTTCTTCGGAATGTATCCGGCCATGCGGGCCGCCTCGCTCGACCCGATCGAAGCGCTGCGGCGCGAATAACCAGCAGGAATCGATGGCAGGCATACGCGCAGGGCTGCTCGGCGAGATCGTCGGAATGTCGATCGACACGCTGCGGACGAACAAGATGCGCTCGGCGCTCACCGTCCTCGGCGTGGTCATCGGCATCACGTCGATCGTCGGCATGACCTCTCTGATCCGCGGCTTCGATGAGACGCTGCGCGATTCCATCCGCGAGCTCGGGCCCAACACGATCTACGTCCAGAAGATGGGAGCGTTGAGCTTCACCGCGGGCAAGACGTTCCAGGAGCTGATCAAGCGGCCGAATCTGGTGCCGGCCGATGCGCGGGCGATCGCCGAGCTGCCGTCCGTCGCCCTGGTCGACATGTGGCTCGGAGCAATGGGAGGCGCGGGCGCACGCGTCTACTACGGCAACCAGCGCACCAAGCCGATCGGCGTGCTCGGGGTCACCGAGAACTTCGCGGCCGTCAGCTTCGTGAAGCTGGAGCACGGCCGGTTCATCGTGCCGGCCGAAGTGCAGAACCGCCGGCAGGTGGTCGTGCTCGGCCAGACGCCGTATGAGTCGCTGTTTCAGAACATCGATCCCATCGGCAAGAAGGTCCGGGTCGGGACACGCGAGTTCACCGTCGTCGGCGTGGTCGGCAAGCGACCGAACATGGGCGGCCTCGCCAGCGGGGCCGACGATTTCGTCGTGATCCCCTATACGACCCACGAGAAGTTCTACGGCCGTGTGGGCATCCGCAACCGGACCGCGATGATCGCCGTCGTACCGCGCGAAGACGTGCCTCGCGACGTCGCGATGCGCGAAGTCGAGGAGCTGATGCGCATCCGCCACAACGTCCATCTCGACCAGCCCAACGACTTCGACCTGCTGACCCAGGACGCGATGATGAAGGTGTGGGATCAGTTCAGCCAGGCCACGTTTCTCGCGCTGGTGGTGATCTCGTCGATCGCGCTGATGGTCGGCGGTATCGGCGTCATGGCGATCATGATGATCTCGGTCACGGAGCGCACCCGCGAGATCGGCGTGCGAAAGGCGCTCGGCGCGCGGCGGCGCGAGATCCTGTGGCAGTTCCTGATCGAAGCGGCGTTCCTGACCTCGTTCGGGGGGGTCCTCGGCATCCTGTTCGGCAGCGGAATCGGACTCCTCGTCCACTGGATCTCGGAGTTCCCGGTTTCACTGCCCTGGTGGTCCTTCGCCATCGGCATCGGCTTTTCGGCTGGCGTCGGCATCTTCTTCGGCCTTTTTCCCGCCATCAAGGCCTCCCGCCTCGACCCGATCGAAGCTCTTCGATACGAGTAGGCCCGAAGTCAGGTCGGGCCTACTTGTGTCTCCGTCGCCATCGCAATAGGATGGGCTTTCAGTCTCACCAGGAGGCCTAGTCCATGAAGGTCTACGACGCGCAAAGCATCAGAAATGTCGCCGTGGTCGGCCATAGCGGCGCCGGGAAGACGCAGCTGATCTCCGCCCTGCTCTTCGACGCCGGCGCGGTCAACCGGTTCGGTCGGGTCGACGACGGCACGACCGTGACCGACTACGACGAAGAAGAAATCTCCCGCAAGCACACCCTGTCGTGCGCCCTGGCCTGTGCGGAGTGGACCAGACACAAGATCAACTTCATCGACACGCCGGGGATGGGCAACTTCCTGAGCGACTCGCGCGCCGCGCTGCGCGTGGCCGACACCGCGGTCGTCGTCGTTGATGCCGTCGCCGGGGCCGAGGTCTCCACCGAGAAGATGTGGGCGGCGGCCGAGGAACTCGAGCTGCCCCGCCTGATCGTTCTCAACCGGCTGGACCGCGAGCGCGCGAGCCTCGAACGGTCGCTGCAGTCGCTGCGGGCGGCGTTTGGGCGGACCGTCATCCCCGTCCAGCTGCCGCTCGGCGAAGAGAAGCACTTCACGGGGATCGTCGACCTGGTGGCCATGAAGGCGTGGACGTTTTCGGGTGAGTCGGGCAAGGCGACGGAGGTGCCGGTGCCCTCCGGGATGGAGGGGCAGGCGCAGGCCGGGCGCGACGCCCTCATCGAGATGGTCGCCGAGGCCGACGACTCGCTCATGGAAAAGTTCTTCGACGCCGGCACGCTGACGCAGGACGAGCTCGTCGCCGGGCTCAAGCGCGGCATGGCCGCGGCGCGCATCTTTCCGCTGTTCTGCACCTCGGCGACGGCCAACGTCGGCGCGCAGCCGCTGCTCGACGCCATCATCAGCTACGTGCCCTCCCCCGCCGAACATGGCGTGACGCTCGCGGACGGCTCGCCGCTCGCGGCCACCGACGCCGGCCGGGCCGCCGCGTTCGTGTGGAAGACGATAGCGGACCCGTTCGCCGGCCGGATCACGATGTTCCGCGTGCTGACCGGCGCGCTGAAGTCGGACTCGACGGTCTACAACGCGAAGCGTGAAACGCCCGAGCGCCTCGGCCATCTCCTGCTGCTGCAGGGCAAGACGCCAACCAATGTTCCGGAGATCAAGGCGGGCGATATCGGCGCGGTGGCGAAGCTGAAGGAGACGCTCACCGGCGACCTGCTGGCCGACAAGGGAACCGTCATCGACGTGGCCCCGATCAAGTTCGTGGAGCCGGTCATCTCGTACGCGATCGAGCCCAGGAGCCGCGGCGACGAGGAGAAGATCAGCACCGCGATGCACCGCCTCCAGGAGGAGGACCCGTCGATCGCGTACCACCGCGATCCGCAGACCAAGGAGCTCCTGCTCGCGGGGCAGGGGCAGCTGCATATCGAGGTGACGGTCGCGAAACTGAAACGCCGCTTCGGGGTCGAGGTCCTGCTCAAGCCGCCGAGGATCCCCTACCGGGAGACGATCACCGCGACCGTGGAGGCCCACGGCCGGCACAAGAAGCAGACCGGGGGCCACGGCCAGTTCGGCGACTGCAAGGTGAAGTTCGAGCCGCTGCCCCGCGGCAGCGAGTTCGAGTTCGTCGACGACATCTTCGGCGGGTCGATCCCGCGGCAGTTCGTACCGGCCATTGAAAAAGGGCTGCAGGACGCGCGGGTGCGCGGCTTTCTGGCGGGCTATCCGATGGTCGACTTCCGGGCGACGGTCTTCGACGGGTCGTACCACGCCGTCGACTCGAGCGAGATGTCGTTCAAGATGGCGGCGTCACTCGCCTTCAAGGACGGCATGGCACGCGCGCGGCCGACCCTGCTCGAACCGGTGATGGACGTGGAAGTCTACGCACCGAGCGATTACGCCGGCGACCTGATGGGCGACCTGAACAGCCGCCGCGGGCGGATCGGCGGCATGGACACGCGCGGCGGCGCGACCATCATCCGCGCGAAAGTGCCGATGCAGGAGATGCTGACCTACGAGCAGCACCTGACCTCGGCGACGGGCGGGCGCGGCTCGTACCACATGGAGTTCTCGCACTACGAGGAGGTGCCGCAGCACCTTCACGGCCGGATCATTTCGGCCGCGAAGGCCGAACGAGGGCAGGAAGCCGCCGAAGAGGTCTGACGCAGACAAGGCTGAACGCTGAACGCTGAAGTAAGGTTGAAGGGGTCGAATGCTGAAGGCTTGCCCCTTTACTTCAGCTTTCAGCCTTCACAGTTCAGCGTTCAGCGTTCAGCGTTTCTTTTAGGCTCCGCCGGCTTTTCGAGGGGCGCGCGGCGCCGAGGCCTTGCCTTTGGTGGTGGCCCGGCCGGCCTTGTCGCTCTTCAGCTGGCGCTTCGGCTTGGCCTTGTTCTCGCCGGTCTCGGCAGTCTCTTCTCCGCCGGCAGCCTTCTTCCCGCGGAGGCGCTGGGCCGCCGCCTTCAGGCGGCCGCCGACCCCCTGCTTCTTCGGCTGCGCCGCGCCAGCACCGGTCTCGGTGCCGGCATTCGGATCGTACTCGCTGCCCACCAGCTCGATCTGCGCCTTCTCGGCGCTGTCGCCCCGGCGGTACCCGGTGCGGAGGATGCGGGTGTAGCCGCCGGGCCGCGCTTCGAATCGGGGCGCGATCGTCTCGAACAGCTTGCTCACGACGTCGCGGTCCTGGAGGTCCCGCAACACCAGCCGGCGGGCGTGCAGCACCCGGCCGTCGGCATCGCCGGCAGCGAGGCCGCGCTTGGCGAGGCTGATGATCCGCTCCACGAACGGGCGGAGCTCCTTCGCCTTCGGCACGGTCGTCTCGAGCCGCTCGTAGCGGAGCAGTTCGGTGGCCTGGTTGCGAAGCATCGAAATACGGTGCTCCGTGACCCGGCCCAGTTTTCGGTGACTGGTTCTGTGACGCATGACTCTGAATCCCTATTCCTGGGTCGCCGCGGCGCCCTGATCCAGACGCATGCCGAGGCTGAGCCCCATCGTCGTCAGGATCTCCTTGATCTCGTTGAGCGACTTGCGGCCGAAGTTCTTCGTCTTCAGCATCTCCCCTTCGGTCTTCTGCACGAGCTCGCGGATGGTCCGGATGTTCGCGTTCTTGAGGCAGTTGTAGGAGCGGACCGACAGCTCCAGCTCCTCGACGCTCTTGTCCAGATTCTCGTTGGATGCCGCGCGCGGCTGATCGCCGGCTTCGACCTGCAGATCGGCCACGTCTTCGAGATTGATGAAGATGTTGAGGTGATCGCGAATCAGCTTCGACGACAGCGAGACGGCGTCGCGCGGGGTCACCGAGCCGTTGGTCCACACGTCGATCGTCAGCTTGTCGTAGTCGGTGTTCTGGCCGATCCGGGCCGCCTCGACCAGATAGTGGACCTTCTTGACCGGCGAGTGCACCGAGTCGATCGGGATCCAGCCGATGCCGAGGTCCTCGTCGAAGTTCTTGTCGGCCGCGACGTAGCCGCGCCCGCGCTTCACGCGCATCTCCATGACCAGCTTGCCGCCGTCGGCCACCGTCGCGATGTGCGCATCCGGCTCCAGGATCTCGACGTCGGCGTCGGTCTGGATGTCGCGCGCGCGTACCTCGCCGGGCTTGGTGACGTTCAGGTACAGCGTCTTGGTCGCGTCGCTGTGCATCTTGAGCGGCACCTGCTTGATGTTCAGGATGATGTCGGTGGCGTCTTCGACGACGCCGGGGATCGGCGAGAACTCGTGTAGGACGCCGTCGATCTTGACCGCCGTCACTGCCGCTCCCTCGATCGACGACAGCAGCACGCGCCGCATGGAGTTGCCGATGGTCGTGCCGAACCCGCGCTCGAACGGCTGTGCGAAGAATCGGCCGAACCGGTCGTTGAGCGTCTCGCGCTCGAGCTCGAGCCGCTTGGGCCGTTGAAAACCTTTCCAGAGCATTGTGCTTGTCCTTACTCGTTCACGCGGTCAGAAATAACCACGCGCCAGGCCCGCCATTTCGTCCGCCACCTCCCGCCGCGGGCCTGGTATGGCTGCGGGCAGCGGACGTTTTTCACTGACGCTGACAACTTCCAATCTCAAACTCCAAACTCCAAAACATGGTGAGTTTGGCGTTTGGAGTTTGGAGTTGCCTACTTGCTGTACAACTCGACTATCAGTTGCTCCTGCACGGGCAGGTTGATCTGCTCGCGCGTGGGGAGCGACTGGATCCTGCCGGTCAGCTGCCCGGCGTCGAACAGCAGCCATTCGGGGATCCCGCGGCCCTTCACCTCTTCCATCGCGTGCACGATCGACGCATTCTGCGCGCTCGTCCCGCGAACGGTGATGGCGTCGCCGGCCTTGACCGAGTAGGACGGGACGTCGACCTTGCGCCCGTTCACCATGAAGTGGCCGTGGCGCACCAGCTGGCGCGCCTGCGCGCGCGAAGTCGCGAGCCCCAGCCGATAGATCACGTTGTCCAGGCGCCGCTCCAGCAGCTGCAGCAGCGTCTCGCCGGTGATCCCGCGCGTCCGGTCCGCCATCTCGAAGTAGCGCCGGAACTGGTTCTCGAGCACTCCGTAGATGCGCTTGACCTTCTGCTTCTCGCGGAGCTGCAGGCCGTAGCCCACCAGCTTCGCCTTGCGAAGCTTGCCGTGCTGCCCCGGCGGCAGGTTGCGCTTCTCGATCGCGCACTTCTCCGTGTAGCAGCGCTCCCCCTTCAGAAAGAGCTTCATGCCTTCGCGCCGGCAGAGACGGCACACCGGTCCGATATAACGAGCCATTCTTGTCCTTACCTCTTGTTCAATTCCAAACGACAAACTCCAAACTCCACAAACCTCAAATCTTGTTGGGCGTTTGAAGTTTGAGATTTGGAGTTGACGCCCTTCAGCGTCAGACTCTCCGGCGCTTCGGCGGTCGGCACCCGTTGTGCGGGATCGGCGTGACGTCGCGGATCGACTTCACCTCGATGCCGATCGTCTGCAGCGCGCGGATCGCCGACTCCCGGCCGGCGCCGGGCCCCTTGACCCGTACCTCGACGCTGCGCATCCCGATCGCCTTGGCGGCATTGCCGGCCGAGATGGCCGCCTGGGTGGCCGCGAATGGCGTGCCCTTGCGGGATCCCTTGAAGCCGATGCCGCCGGCGCTCGACCATGCCACCACCGCCCCGTCGGCGTCGGTGATCGTCACGATCGTGTTGTTGAAGGAGGCCTGGATGTGCGCGAACCCGTGGTGCACGATCCGCTTCTCCCCCCGCTTCTTGAACGTCTTCTTCTTCGCCGGGCGCCCGGCCGGCTTCTTGCCGCCGCCTTCCGGTGGGGCTGTGGGGTCGACCGCTTCGTTCTTTGCCATAAATTAAACCGTCTTCTTCTTGGCCACCGCGCCCTTGCGCGGGCCCTTGCGCGTGCGCGCATTGGTCTTCGTGCGCTGTCCGCGGACGGGCAGGTTGCGGCGGTGCCGCATGCCGCGCCAGCTGCCGATCTCCATCAGCCGCTTGATGTTCATCGAGATCTCCTTGCGGAGGTCTCCTTCGACCCGTCCCTGCTCTTCGATCACCCGGCTGATCTTCCGGACGTCGTCTTCCGACAGATCCTTGATCCGGATGTCGGGGCTCACGCCCGCTTCCGTCAGGATGTCGCCCGAGCGCTTCCGGCCGATGCCGTAGATGTAGGTCAGCCCGATTTCGATCCGCTTGGTCCGCGGCAGATCAACACCCGCAATACGTGCCATAACTTTGAATCCTTGTCAGAATCCAGGAGCTGGAAGGTAGGGTCATCGCGTGACACGAACCGATCCCGCTCCTGGCTCCCAGCTCCTGTTACCCCTGCCTCTGCTTGTGCTTCTGGTTGGTGCAGATCACGCGCACCACGCCGCGGCGTCGGACCACCTTGCACTTGTCACAGATTCGTTTTACCGACGCTCTCACCTTCATACATGCCTCACGATGGAACCTTCTCCACGATTCGCCCGCGCCCGTGATCCCGGGGCGACAACTCCAATCGCACCGTGTCGCCGACCAGCACCCGGATGAACGTCCGGCCGGGGCCGCTCGGCGCGTGGGCCGTCACCTGGCGCTGCCGGTCGATCACCACCCGATAGAGTCCGCTCGGCAGCGCTTCGGCGACGGTGCCGATCACGGTGCCGGAGCTGTCGTCCCTCGGGTCGTCCTCGGTCAGCATCTACCGTGAGCGCGCCGCGACGCGGGTCAAGACGAGCGGGCCGTTCTTCGTCACCGCCACCGTGTGCTCGAAGTGCGCCGACAGGCTGCCGTCGCGCGTGATCGCGGTCCAGCCGTCCGCCAGCATCTTCACTCCCGGCCGGCCGAGGTTGACCATTGGCTCGATCGCGAGCGTCATGCCTTCCGCCAGCCGCGGGCCGCGCCCGGGATCACCGTAGTTGGCGATCTGCGGCTCCTCGTGCAGCGACGCGCCGATGCCGTGCCCGACGAACTCGCGGACGACCGAGAACCCGTGCGCCTCCACATGCCGCTGGATCGCATGGCCGATGTCGGAGATCCGCCCGCCCAGCCGCACCTGTTCGATCCCTTTTTCCAGCGACTCCTCGGTGACGCGCAGCAGCAGGCTCGCCTCGTCGGACACGCGGCCCACCGGCACCGTCACGGCGGAATCGCCAAAGAACCCGCCCATCTTCACGCCCATGTCGAGCGAGATGATGTCCCCGTCCACCAGCGCGCGCTTCGACGGGATCCCGTGGATCACCTGTTCGTTGACCGACGCGCACAGGGTGCACGGGTAGCCGCGGTAGCCCTTGAAGGCCGGCTCTCCGCCGCCATCACGCACCATCCGCTCGGCCGCGACGTCCAGCTCCAGCGACGAGACGCCCGGCCCGACCAGCCCGGCCAGCTCCGCCAGCACGTCGGCCACGAGGGCGCTCGCGGCGCGCATCTTCTCGATCTCCGCCGGCGACTTGCACACGATCACAGGGCCGCGCTCCTGCACGCGTCGTTCAGCGCGGCATCGATCCTGGCGGTCACCACGTCGGGCGGCTGGTTCCCGTCGATCGAGCGGAACGTCGAGCGTGTGCAGTAGTAATCCACCAGCGGCTGGGTCTGCCGCAGAAAGATCTTCAAACGCTCCCGCACGATGTCGACACTGTCGTCGATGCGCGCGATCAGCCGGCCGCCGCACTTCTGGCAGTCGCCGGTCCATTCCACCGCCGCGTTGACCCCGCACTTGCTGCAGATCCGCCGGGTGGCGAGCCGCCGGACCAGCACCTCTTCCGGCACCTCGATGTCGAGCACCACCAGGGGGCCCCGCCCCTCGACCAGATTGTCGAGCGCCGCCGCCTGGACGACCGTCCGCGGGAACCCGTCGAGCACGAAGCCGCGCCGGGCATCGTCGCGGTCCAGCCGCTCGCGGACGATGCCGATCATCACGTCGTCGCCGACGAGGTTGCCGGCCTCCATCGTCGCCTTGGCGACCAGCCCGAGACCGGTGCCCGCCTGGACCGCCTCCCGCAGGATGTCCCCGGTGGAGATCTTGGGCAGCCCGTGGCTCCTCGCCAGCCGCTCGGCCTGGGTGCCTTTGCCGGCACCGGGAGGCCCGAGCATCACGACGTTCAACGCCTTGCCCTCTGCTCCATACGACACACCGCTACCCACGCCGCCCGCGGATACGTGCCTTCTTCATGAACCCGTCGTAGTGCCGCATGATGAGCTGCGACTCCACCTGCTGAACCGTATCCATGGCGACGCCGACGATGATCAGCAGCGAGGTGCCGCCGAAGAAGAACTGGACGCCGAGCCCTTCGGTGAAGAACCGCGGAAGGGCCGCATACATCCGCTCGCCGATCACCGGGATCTGGTTCACCTTGAACCCGGTGATGAGGAACTGCGGCAGGATCGCGACGATCGCCAGGTAGACGGCGCCGACCAGCGTGATCCGCGTCAGGATCGTGTCGATGTGCTCCGCCGTCCGCTTGCCCGGCCGGATCCCCGGGATGAAGCCGCCGTACTTCCGCATGTTCTCGGCCACGTCATCCGGATTGAAGATGATGGCGGTGTAGAAGTAGCAGAAGAAAATGATGCCCGCGACATACAGCAGGTCGTGCAGCGGCATGCCCATCCCGATCTGGTCGAGTCCCCGGCGCCAGGGGCTGTTGACGTCGAACATCGGCGCAAACGTCGCCGGGAACGCCAGGATCGACGAAGCGAAGATGACCGGGATGACGCCCCCGGTGTTCACCTTGAGCGGAATGTGCGTGCTCGAGCCGCCGTACTGCCGGCGCCCGACCACCCGCTTCGCGTACTGGACGGTGACCCGCCGGTGGCCGCGCTCGACGAAGACGATCGCCGCGATGACCGCGCCCATCAGCACCACCAGGATGAGCAGCGTCAACAGGCCGATCTGACCGGTCCGCATCTGTTCGAGCGTGATGAACACGGCGCTCGGGAGGCCGACGACAATGCCCGCGTAGATGATCAGCGACATGCCGTTGCCGATGCCGCGCTCGGTGATCTGCTCGCCGAGCCACATCACGAAGGCCGTGCCGGTGGTCAGCGTGAGCACCGTCATCAGCCGGAAGCCCCAGCCCGTGTTGTAGACCAGCGGCAGCCCGCCCGCCATGTCGGTGTTCCGCTCGAGAAAGATCGCGATGCCGAGCGCCTGAACGATCGCCAGCCCGATCGTCCCGTAACGCGTGTACTGCGTGATCTTGCGGCGCCCGAGCTCCCCTTCCTTCGACAGACGCTCGAGATACGGCCAGACCACCACCAGCAGCTGCAGGATGATCGAGGCGCTGATGTAGGGCATGATGCCCAGCGCGAAGATCGTCATCTGAGACAGGTTCTGCCCCGAGAACATGTCGTACAGCCCGAACACGCCGGTCGATGCGCTCTGCATCAGCTGCGAGAGCGCGTCGGGGTTGATGCCCGGCGTCGGGATCTTGCTGCCGATGCGATACACGGCCAGCAGGCCGAGCGTGAAGAGCACACGCTTGCGCAGGTCCGAGACGGCGAAGATGGCCTTCAGGCTTTCGATCATGGTTTACGCCAGCACTTCGGCTGTGCCCCCCGCCGCCGCGATCTTTTCGGCGGCCTTGCCGCTGAACTTGTGCGCGCGCACGGTCAGCGCCTTGGTGACGTCACCGCGCCCGAGCACCTTCACGCGCTGGTGCCGGCTGACCAGCCCGCGCTCCTCGAGCAGCGCCGGCGTGATCTCGGTGCCGGGCTCGAAGCGTTCCGAGAGGGTGTCGAGGTTCACGACGTCGAACTCCTCGCGAAAGATGTTGTGAAAGCCGCGCTTCGGCACGCGGCGGTGCAGCGGCATCTGGCCGCCTTCGAACCCGCGCTTGTGCTTGAAGCCCGAGCGCGACTTGGCCCCCTTGTGGCCCCGGCCCGCCTGCACGCCCTGGCCCGACCCCTGGCCGCGCCCGACCCGCTTCTTCGAATGCTTGGCCCCCTTCGGGGGACGCAGATCTGAAAGATTCATAATGCTTGCTGCTCGCTAATGCCAAACCTCAAAGTTCAAACTCCAAAAAGGCTTCGAAGTCTGGAGTTTGGACTTTGAAGTTAGCCCACCGTCACCAGGTGCCTCACCTTGAGGATCATGCCGCGGGTCGCATCCGTGTCGGGGAGCTCCACGCTGTGGCCGATCCGGCGCAGACCCATGCCCTCGACGACCTTCGCCTGCTCCCGGTTGAAGCCGATCGTGCTCTTCACGAGCGTCACCTTGACGCGCTTGCCCTCGGCGTTCTTCTTCGTCCGCTTTGCCATTGTCGTTGTCCGCTCTTCTCAGGCGCCCGGCGGTGCCGCGCGTGTTTACTGCGAGGCCTCGGCCGATTCCTCTTCCTTGCCGCGCAGCCGCCGCACGAACGCCGGGTCCTTCAACTCGCTGAGCGCCTGAAAGGTCGCCCGCACCACGTTGTGCGGATTGGCCGAGCCGATCGACTTGGTCAGCACGTTCGAGATCCCGCACGACTCGACCACGGCGCGCACCCCGGCGCCGGCGATGATGCCGGTGCCGTCGGGCGCCGGCTTGAGCAGCACCTGCCCGGCGCCGAAGCGGCCCAGGACCGGGTGCGGCACGGTCGAACCCTGCAGCGGCACGCGAATCAGCGACTTCTTCGCCGACTCGATGCCCTTCTTGATCGCCGAGGGCACTTCCTTGGCCTTCCCGACCCCGAAGCCGACCACGCCGTGACCGTCGCCGACCACGACCAGGGCGCTGAAGCTCAGGTTCTTGCCTCCCTTGACGACCTTGGTGACCCGGCTGATGTTGACCACCGTGTCTTTCAGGTCCAGCTGCGAGGCGTCGATTTTTTCGCGAGACTCAAACATAGCGTCCGTCTTCTCTCATACCGTGTTGAACCGTGTGGACCCGCGGCCCGTGGTGAACCGTCTAGAACTCCAGGCCCGCCTCGCGCGCCGCGTCGGCCACCGCGCGGATGCGGCCGTGATACAGGTAGCCGCCGCGGTCGAACACGACGCGCTTGATGCCTCGGGCGATCAACCGCTCCGCGATGGTCTTGCCGAGCGCCTGCGCGCCGGCTTTGTTGCCGCCGCGCACGCCGGCGGGGGCCTGCCCCTTCAGCGCCGGCTCGGTGCTCGCCGCCGACACGATCGTCGTGCCGGTCATGTCGTCGATCACCTGGGCGTAAATGTGCGACACGCTGCGGAACACGCGGAGCCGCGGCCGTTCCGCCGTCCCCGCGATCCGCTTCCGCTGCCGGAGCGAAATGCGCTTGCGTCGATCCTTCGTTGTCGTGATCTTCATACTCTTCTCTCGGTCGCCCGCCCGGCCTGAAGGCCGGGCCTGCCTCACTGCCCGCCCGGCCTGACCTCGGACTTACTTCGCGCCGGTCTTGCCGGCCTTCTTCTTCAGCACTTCACCCGTATAGCGGACGCCTTTCTGCTTGTACGGATCCGGCTTGCGCAGCCGGCGAATGTTCGCGGCCACCTGGCCGACCGCCTGGCGGTCGATGCCGGTCACGGTGATGTGCGTCTGCTTGTCGATCGCGACGTCGATCCCCTGAGGGATGTCGAACACCACCGGATGCGAGTAGCCCAGCGCGAAGTGCACCTGCTTGCCCTTCAACTCGGCGCGGTAGCCGACCCCGACGATGTCGAGCTCCTTCTTGAAGCCCTCGGTGACGCCGAGCACGGCGTTCGCCACCAGGCTCCGGGCCAGGCCGTGGAACTTGCCGAGGTCCGGGTCCTCGCGCAGCGTCCGCGCGTGGAGCTGGTCTCCCTCGACCTCGAAGCCGATGCCTTCCGGCAGCGGCTGGCGCAGCTTCCCCTTGGGGCCCTGCACCTCGACGGCGCCGGGCTGCACGTCGATCTTGACGCCCTTGGGGATCGGAATGATTTTCTTGCCGATTCTTGACATGACTCGTTACCAGACGTTGCAGAGAACTTCGCCGCCGACACCGGCCTTGACCGCCTCGCGGCCGGTCATGACGCCGCGGGAGGTCGTGAGGATGCTGGTGCCGAGACCCGCCAGCACCTCGGGGACGTCGTCGCGCCCGAAATAGACGCGCCGGCCCGGACGGCTGACGCGCTCGATGCCGGTGATCACGCGCTCGCCGCGCGGCCCGTACTTCAGGCCGACGCGCAACTGCCCCTGTACGCGCTCGCCCGCCTGGGGCTCGAGCACGGTGAAGCTCTGGATATAGCCTTCGCTCTGCAGGATCTTCGCGATTTCGACCTTGAGGCGCGAGGACGGCATATCGACGCGGGTATGGCGCGCGAGCGTCGCGTTGCGAATCCGCGCCAGCATGTCTGCGATGGGATCAGTCATATCTCTCTAAACCTTCTCAAGTGCTCTGTACTCTCTGACGATGTGCGCCAGCCTTCAGCGTTCAGCGTTCAGCGTTTCCCGTTACCAGCTGCTCTTGGTTACGCCCGCGATGTCGCCCTCGTGGGCGAGCTTGCGGAAGCAGAGCCGGCAGAGCGCGAACTTCCGCATGTAGGCGCGCGGCCGCCCGCAGCGGTTGCAGCGGTTGCGCAGGCGAATCTTGAACTTCGGCGTCTTGGCTTCTTTGGCGATCTTCGCGGTCGTGGCCATGTTTCTTTCCTGATGCGGGGCTGAAGCCCTGCGCTACTGAGTCCGGAACGGCATGCCGAGGAGCTGCAGGAGCTTGCGCGACTCCTCGTCGTTCCTGGCCGTCGTCACCACCGAAATGTTCATGCCGCGCGCCTTGTCGACCTTCATGTAGTCGATCTCGGGGAACAGCAGCTGATCCTTCAGCCCGAGGGTGTAGTTGCCGCGGCCGTCGAAACCTTTCGCCGACACGCCGCGGAAGTCGCGGACGCGGGGCAGCGCCACCGAGATCAGGCGATCGAGGAAGTCCCACATGCGCTCGCCGCGCAGCGTGACCATCGTGCCGATCGGCATCCCCTGACGCACCTTAAACTGGGCGATCGATTTCTTCGCCCGAGTGACGACCGGCTTCTGGCCGGCGATGCGGCCGAGCTCGTCGACGCCGGTGTCGACGATCTTGGCGTTCTGGGTCGCTTCGCCCAGGCCCATGTTGACGACGATCTTACGGATCTTCGGGATCGCCATGACGTTGCCGTACCCGAACTCCTTCTTGAGCGCGGGCGCGACCTCCTTCTCGTACCGTTCTTTCAGGCGGCTCATTTGTCCACCACTCCTTCGCACTTCCGGCAGATGCGCACCTTGCGGCCGTCGCCGAGGATCTTCCGCCCGATCCGCGTCGGCTTGCCGCACTCCGGGCAGAGCAGCTGCACGTTCGACGCGTGCAGCGGCGCCTCGCGCTCGACCACCCCGCCCTTGACGTTGCGCTGGGGATTGGCCTTGGTGTGTCGCTTGATGACGTTGACGCCCTCGACGATCAGGCGGTTCTTGTCGGGGACGACGCGCACGACGCGGCCGCGTTTGCCGCGGTCCTTGCCGGTCATCACGACAACGTTGTCGTTCTTCCTGATTGGTGTAGCCAGCCTTGACATTGCGGAATCCTGTATCTCTCGAACTACAAACTACACACTGCAAACTCCCAACACTTTTGGAGTCTGAAGTTTGTGGTGTGGCGGTAGCAGCCTCAGAGCACCTCGGGTGCGAGCGAAATGATCTTCATGAAGCGCCGCTCGCGCAGCTCGCGCGCGACCGGGCCGAACACGCGCGTGCCGACCGGCTCGTTGTTGTCGTTCACCAGCACGGCCGCGTTGCGGTCGAACCGGATGTAGCTGCCGTCCTTGCGCCGCTGCTCCTTGCGGGTGCGGACGATGACAGCCTTGACCACCTGGCCCTTCTTCACCGTGCCGTCGGGCGTGGCTTCCTTCACCGACGCGGTCACGATGTCGCCGAGCCGGGCGTACCGCCCGGTCGAACCGCCGAGCGCGTGAATCACCGCGATCTTGCGCGCGCCGGAGTTGTCGGCGACGTCGAGGATCGATCGCATCTGCACCATGGCTAGATCTCCTTCGCCTTCTCGACAATGCGGGTCACGACCCAGCGCTTGCGGCGGCTGAGCGGACGGGTCTCGGTGATCGACACGCGGTCTCCGACCTTCGCTTCGTTCGCCTCGTCGTGCGCCAGAAAGGTCGAGGTCCGCCGCTGGCTCTTGCCGTAGAGCGGATCCCGCACCTGGCGCTCGATCGCGACCTTGACGGTCTTGTCCATCTTGTCGCTGACGACCACGCCAGTGACGGATGCCTTGGTAGCCACTATGCCGTCTCCTTTTCGCGCAGCACGGTCTGCACGCGGGCGAGGTCGCGCCGCAGCGCCTTGAGTTTGTGTGCCGCCTCGATCTGGCCCATCGACTTCTGGATGCGCAGGCGGAACAGCTGGTCGTCCAGCTCCTTCACGCGCTGCCGCAGCTCGTCGACGGCCAGGTCACGGACTTCCGCCACCTTCATGACGCCCTCTCTTCGGCGAACCGGGTCGCAAACTTGGTCTTGATCGGGAGCTTCGCCGCGGCCAGGCGCATGGCCTCGCGGGCGTCCTTCTCGTTGACCCCTTCCATCTCGAACAGAATCTTGCCAGGGCGCACGACACACACCCACTCTTCCGGCGCGCCCTTGCCCTTCCCCATCCGGGTCTCCTGCGGCTTCTTGGTGATCGGCTTGTCGGGGAACACGCGGATCCAGATCTTGCCGCCGCGCTTGATGAACCGCGTCATCGCGACCCGCGCCGCCTCGATCTGCCGCGCCGTCATCCAGCACGGCTCCATCGCCTTCAACCCGTAGTCGCCGAACGACACGTCGGAGCCCCGCCACGCCTTGCCCGCCATGCGGCCGCGCTGCTGCTTCCGGTACTTGACTTTCTTCGGCATCAACATGATGTCTGGTCCCTCGAAATTGCGAACTCTGAATTATGAAGGGTCAAGCGGTCTGCCGAAGCCGTCCCGCCGGACCGATGTCGGCTGGCTGTGCTCAATTCACAATTCGCAATTCACAACTGCTCTTCCTACGCCCTCGGCGCCCGGCGGGGCGTTCTGTAGTCCTCTTCGCGGCCGATGCGCGGGACGAGCCGCTCACCCTTGTAGAGCCACACCTTGACGCCGATCGCGCCGTAGGTGGTGAACGCTTCGGCGAAGCCGTAGTCGATGTCGGCGCGGAGCGTCTGCAGCGGCAGCTGCCCGTGCAGGTACCACTCGGACCGGGCGATCTCGGCGCCGTTCAACCGGCCCGACACGCGCACCTTGATGCCGCGGGCGCCGAAGCGGAGCGCCGACTCGACCGCCTTGCGCATCGCCCGGCGGAAGGCGACGCGCTTCTCCAGCTGCATCGCCACCGATTCGCCGATCAGCTGGGCATCGAGCTCCGGTTTCTGGATCTCCTGGATGTTGATGAAGACCTCGCGGTTGGTCTTCTTCTGGATCTCCTGCTTCAGCTTGTCGACTTCCGTCCCCTTGCGGCCGATGATGATGCCCGGACGCGAGGTGTGGATGTCGATCTTCAGCTTGTTGGCGGCGCGCTCGATCTCGATCTTCGAGACGCCGGCGTGGGCGAAGCGCTTCTTCAGCGTGTCGCGCAGCTTCAGATCCTCGTGGAGCAGCTTCGCGTAGTCCTTGTCGGCGTACCAGCGCGAGCGCCACGTCTTGTTGAACCCGAGGCGGAAGCCGTGCGGATGAACTTTCTGACCCATGCCTACTCCGTCGCCGCGGCCGCGCGGCTACCTTTCCCGGTTGTCTTTTTCGCGCCCGCTTTCGCTTTCGGCGCTGCGCCCGCCTTGGCCGCGCGGGTGGGGCGCGGCTTCGCCGCCGGCTTCGCCCCCCGCGGCCGCTTCGGAC
>DATFFM010000212.1:0-3883 GCA_035250005.1 Vicinamibacterales bacterium
CGCGGCGGGCGCGGAGGCCGGCCCGGCTTCGGCGGCGGCGGCCAGCCGCGCCATGGCGGTCCCTCGACAGGCTCGGGACGCGGCGGCCGCAAGCGGTCCCGCTAGCTCCGATGCAGCCCGCGATACTGTTCGTTCTCGGGTTCGCGCTCTTCCTGCAGCAATCCCAGGCGCCCATCAAGTACGAGCCGACATCCGGCGTGCCGTCGTTCGCCGTCCGCGAGCCGGTTCTCCGGATCAAGCCCGGCGCAATCGTCGAAACCCGGACCTTCTCGCGCGACGGGGATTACTACGCGCGGGCCGGCGGCGCCTGGCCGGGGGAGGTCGGTCCATTCCACATCGAAGGGGCGACCCCCGACGACACGCTGGTCGTGAAGATCCTGAAGCTGCGGCTGAACCGCGACACCGCGGTTTCGGCGGTGAATCCGAACGGCATCAGCGCCGTGTCGGGTGATTCGCGCACGCGCATCCTCAACGATCCCTTGCCCGCCCGACGGTTCGTGTGGCAACTCGATCGCACTCGCAACGTTGGCATCCTCGACCTGCCCAACTCTGCGTCGAAGCGGATCGAAGTGCCGCTGCGTCCGATGCTCGGGCGCCTCGCGGTGGCCCCGTCGGGGGCAGAAGAGTTCGGGGGCCTGTGGCCCGGCAACTTCGGTGGCAACATGGATTCGTCGGACGCGCGCGAAGGCACCACCGTCTACCTGCCGATCTTTCACGACGGTGCGCTGTTCTATTTCGGCGACGTCCATGCCCTGCAGGGTGACGGGGAGATCGTCGGGTCGGGGCTCGAGACCACGGCCGACGTCACCTTCCAGTTCGACCTGATCAAGGGCCGCCGCATCCGCTGGCCGCGGATGGAAGACGAAACCGACATCATGGTCGCCGGCAGCGTTCGCCCGCTGGTCGATGCGTTCCGGATCGCGCAGGTCGAGCTGATCGAATGGCTGGTGGACGAATACGGCTTCGAGAAGATGGAGGCGTATCAGGTGGTCTCCCAGGCCGGCCACTCCCGCATCGCCAACGTCGTGGACCCCAACTACACGGTCATGGCGAAGTTCCCGAAGAAGCTGCTACCGCCCAAAGTGAAGTAGGTCTATCCCCTGAAGCCGGGAGCGGCAAGAGACCCCATGTCTGAGCTCGCAGGAAAAACCGGTCTGATCGTTGGCGTGGCGAACAAGCGCTCGATCGCGTGGGCCATCGCGCAGGCGCTGTCGGCGCGCGGCGCGCGGCTGGCGGTGACATATCAGGGCGAGCGGCTCGAGGAGAACGTCCGCACGCTGTGCGCGTCGCTGACCGACCCGCTGGTGCTCCCCCTCGATGTCACCGACGACGGCCAGATCGCACGCGTCTTCGAGGAGCTCGACCGCGGCTTCGGCGGCCTCGACTTCGTCGTGCATGGCGCCGCGTTCGCGCCGCGTGAGGAGCTGGCGGCGCCGTTCCTCGAGACGACGCGCGAGGGATTCAGGATGTCGCTGGACATCAGCGCCTACTCGCTGATCGCGCTCGCGCGGGGTGCCGCGCCGCTGATGGAAAAGCGGGGTGGCGGGAGCGTCCTCACGCTGACCTACCTCGGCAGCCAGCGCGTGTTCCAGAACTACAACGTCATGGGGGTCGCGAAGGCCGCGCTCGAAGCGTCGGTCCGCTACCTGGCGGCGGACCTGGGGCCTCGGAACATCCGCGTGAACGCGATTTCGGCCGGGCCGATCAAGACGCTTGCGGCGTCTGGGATTTCCGGGTTCTCAGGCATCCTCCAGCATTACCGCGACCGCGCCCCGCTCCGCCGGACGGTCGAGACAGCCGAGGTGGCCGACGCTGCCGTGTTTCTGCTCGGCCCTGCCGGCCGTGCGGTGACCGCCGAAGTCCTGTTGGTCGACGGCGGCTATCACGCTACAGGCATGTAGCTTGCAACCTCAGCCCCTCGGGAGGCTGACGATGAAGAACAACAGGTTGACGGCGCTGCTGCTCGCGGCCGTGCTCGCGCTGCCGCTGCTCGCTGCCTGCGGCTCGACGGTCAGCGAAACCATCGACGACGCGTCGATCACCGCCCGCGTGAAGACCGCCTTCGTCAACGAGCCCACCCTGAGCTTCGTGCGCATCGACGTCGATACCTTCAAGGGGGTCGTGACGCTCTCGGGGCGCGTGAAGAGCAAGAACGAAGAAACCAAAGCGATCGCGCTCGCGAAATCGATCAAGGGCGTCACCGACGTCAAATCCACGCTCCAGATCGAGTCGAACTCTGAACGCTGAACCTGAACGCTGAACGTCAAAACCATTCCTCGATCCTGATTCGGGAGGCATCGACCCCCAGGCCGCGCAGCATTCTGGGTACCTCGTCGACCATGGCGGCGGGGCCGCATACGAAGCAGAGCGGCGCCAGGTTGTCGAGCAGCGCGGCGAGCTGCGCGCTGGTGATCCGCCCTCTTTCTCCCTTCCACCGCTTCGTGACGTCCCGCGTCGCCGTCAGCGTGAGCTCGATCTCACCGCGGCGAGCCATCCCGCACAGCTCGCCCCGGTAGGCGAAGTCGAGCGGTGTGCGGGCGCTGTACAGCAGGCGGAAGGCGCCGTGCGCCCTCGTGAGGCCGTGACGGATCATGGCGCGAAGCGGCGCGATGCCGGTGCCGCCGGCGATGAAGAGAAAGTCGGCGCGCGCCGAACGGGCGGGGAACGTGAACCGGCCGAAGGGGCCGCGGACCCGCAGCTGCTGGCCGCGGCGAAGCGGATCGAAATGATCCCCCCAGCGCTCGCGCGAATCGACTTTGACGAGAAACTCGAGGCAGCCGTCCCGGGCGGTATCTTCCGGCGCCGAGGCAATGGAATAGGGCGCGAGGGTGACGGCCGGCACCGGCCCGATCTCCGCTGCCTGCCCCGCGCGATAGCGAAACAGCCGGCGGTCGACGGCGAGGCGGACGATGCGGGTGGAACTGGTGGCGCGGCGAACGGAAGCGACCGAGGCTACCAGCCGTGCCTCCTGACTTCAGCCTTCAGCATTGCCCCTTACGTCAGCCTTCACCGTTCAGCGTTCAGCGTTCAGCGTTCAGCGTTCAGCCTTGCAGGCGTCAGAGAATACCCGCGGCGGCTCGGTGGATGTCCTTGTCGGTGAGCTCGGCGAAGGGCAGCGACATCGGGGCTCGAGGCGGCTGCCGGAAGCCGTGACGCTTGCGTACCGCCTTGTCCTGATACATGCGGCTGTCGGCGGCGGCGAGCAGTGATTCGTACGACTCGCCGTCCTGCGGGAAGACCGCCGTGCCGATGCTGATGCCGAGCGGGACGCGCCGGCCCGGCCGCGCCTCGAAGAACACTTCCTCGATCGCCTGCTGGAGCTCCTGGCGCTTGTGCTCGGCTTCACCGGCGCCGCATCCCGACAGCACCACGATGAACTCGTCGCCGGCGTAGCGGACGCACATGTCGTACGGCCTGATCGCCGCGCGCAGCACCCGCGCGACCTCGCGCAGCGCGCGGTCGCCGACGTGATGGCCGTGCGTGTCGTTGATGTCCTTGAAGCGGTCGAGGTCCATGACCATCAGCGACACTTCGGTCTTCAGCCGCTCGGCGCGCGCGAGCTCGCGCGTGAGGTGCATGAACAGGTTGCGCGTGTTCGGGAGCCCGGTCAGCGGATCGGTGAGCGAGTCCTCCTTCGTCCGGTCGAACACCATCGAGTTGCGGATGACCGTGGCGGCCTGCTCCGACACGCGGTCGAGAAGCCGGCGGTGGTCGTCGCGGTAGAACCCGGGCTCCACGTGATACACGGCGAGGGCGCCGATGAACTTTTCGTTGGCCATGAGCGGGCACACCAGCGCCGACTGGAGCGTCGTCGGCATCGAGCCGAGACCGGCGGCCTCGAGATCGGCGCTCGGCCGCGCGTTGACCAGCGCGCGGCGATTGC
>DATFFM010000213.1:0-2089 GCA_035250005.1 Vicinamibacterales bacterium
CCGGCGCTGCACGTCGATTTCCAGTCGTACCCGAGCCTCGGCGAGGGGGACATTCCGCTGTTCGAACGGGCGCTCGCCTCCGGCACCAACGGCCTGATCGTCGCCCCGGGCAACCCGGCGGCGTTGAAGCCGTACATCCGGAAGGCGGCGCGGCAGCACATCCCCGTGGTGTGCGTGGTGACCGACGCGCCCGGCACTCAGCGGCTGACATCCGTGTCGGCGGAGCCGTTCACGGTCGGCGCCGTCGCCGGCGAGCTGCTGGTGCGATGTCAGCCGGCTGGCGGCAAGGTCGCGTTCTTCACAGGATGGCTCTCGATGCACGACCACGCCGAGAAGCTGCGCGGCTTCGAGTCCAGCCTGAAAGCGTTCGAGAGCCGCCTGCAGCTCGGGCCGATCGTGGAAGCGCATGACGACGAGCGGGAGGGCTATCGCCGTGCGCTGGCGGTATTCCGCGCGCACCCGGACCTCACGAGCATCTACGTGAGCACGGTGAATTCGCTGCCGGTGCTCCGGGCGGCCGAGCAGGAAGGCCGGTTGCCCGGCCTCACCGTCATCACGACCGACCTGTTTCCCGAGCTGGTCGAACGGATTCGCGCGGGCACGATCACCGCCACCGTCTACCAACGCCCGCTCAGCCAGGGACGTTTGGCGCTGCAGGCCCTTTACCAGTTCCTGCTGGACGGGACGACCCCCGCGGCGCGTCTGCATGTGGTTCCACACCTGGTGATGCGCAGCAACCTCGATCTGTTTCTCGAGCGGTTGCGCGTCGATCTGGAAGGCGCCGGCACCCCGGTCGTCGCCGATCGGATGAATCCGCCGCCCCCGGCCGCTCAGTTCAGCACCGCGTCCAGCGGTGCCGCCGCATCCGCCCCCCGGAGGCGATCGCGGCAAGTACGCTCGTCGAGCCGCCCGCGCGCGTAATTCCGCGTCACACCCGCTGCCCGTCCGCGGGAGGTCTGGCGGCGAGCCGCGCCTAGTATACGTGAACGTTCACGGTGCCGGGCGCCGGTCTGCCGGCCGCTCGCCCGCAGGCCCCGCCGTTCGTCTTCATGATGCGCCGGCACGAGCGCGCTGCCCGGCAAACAGATCGCGTCCGGCGACGAGCGAGCGCATCTTCGCGTCCGCGGAGCTGCGCGGCAGCATCCAGAACCCGCAATCCGGGTGCACGTACCGGACGCGCTCCGCGCCGAGCACCTTGGCCGCGCGCTCGATCCGCCGGGCGACTTCGTCGGCCGGCTCCACCTCGTTGTCTTTGATGTCGATCACGCCGATCCCCAGCCCGATCTCCTTCCGGACATCGGTCAGGAACGCCAGTTCATGTGCCGGACGCCGGGCGATCTCCAGCACCACGTGGTCGCAGCGCAGCAGGTTGAGGAACTCGAGCAGCCGTTCGTACGTGCCCTTCTGAATCGTCTGTCCGCCGTAGTTCCCGTAGCACAAATGGACGGCCTTCTCGTGTCGCACGCCTTCGAGCACGCGATTGATCCCGTCGGCGGCGAGCCGCGCGTCCTCGGGATGACCGGTGACGTTCGCCTCGTCCACCTGCACCACGTCGGCATCGACGCCGCGCACCTGGGCGCACAGCACGCCGGCGAGCGCCGTCACGAGCGCGTCGAGGCTGCCGTAGTGCTCGTCGGCGACGGTCTTGGCCAGCATGTACGGGCTGGTCACGGTGAACTTCTTTGGACGTGCGGTCAGATCGCGAAACAACTGGTAGTCGCGCTCGAGGTTCAGCCGGCCTCCCGCGAGCGGCCCCGTGACGATGCCCGGCGGAGCCGATCTGAATTGCTGCCCCGGCTTCGTTCGCCAGCGCTGCAGCTGCTCGATCGTCAAGGCAGTCGCGATGCCGTCCATCGGCCTCAGGAAGTAATCGATCATGCCGTTCGTTTCGCCGTGGTTGATGTCCCAGCGATACAGCTCGCCGTCGGCGACGACGTCGATCCCCGCCAGTTCCTGGGTCTTGATCACGGCGAGCATCGCGTCGCGGAGGCTCTCGCGCGTGCTGAACACGCGCAGCCAGGTCGGCACCGGATAACTCCCGACGACCGTCGTTCTGATGGTTGACATCTCACAGTCCCAGTGATGCGAA